>NZ_DASPLO010000226.1:0-12889 GCF_035627495.1 Methylocaldum sp. | reverse complement strand
GCCGATATATACATGTTTTTGAGCCGCCAAAATCGGAAAGAGGATACGCCATTCATTCTCCGTGACTGCTAATCGGTTCGCCATTTCGTAAATGGCGAGCGACATCGCCGGAGAGCTCCCGAAATGTCAACAGAACCTAATACTTCGAGTTTTTTGTTATAGTCGCCTGCATATCCAACCATACTGAAAGAGAGGAAATTATGGAATCAAATGTCGTCAAGGGCTTAGTCGGGTTTGCGATTGTCATGGCCGTCGGTTTCGTCATCGTCGGCACCACTCGGGAAACTCCGCAAGAGAAAATACAGGGCGCCTTCCTGCAAACGTCCAACCTGCTTAGCAGTCTGGCGTTGGACAAATGCACCGAGGCGGTAAAGAACGAGGTCGGCACCCATCCTTATAGCCCGTCCGAGTCCGACAGCGATCATGTGAAGTATGTCACGCTGATCTGGAACAATGTCGGTTCGGCGAAACGCGCCGAGTGCCGTTACATCATGGATCAGGGCATTACCCTGCTGAAGATCGACGACCGCACCGTAATCGAGAAAGAAGCCGCGACGACCGTGGCTCCCGCTGCACCGCGCCCGGCGCATCATCAATAAGCCTCGGAAAGAGAAGACCTGCCTGCATACGCAGGCAGTGTCCCCAGCGGGAAATAAAAAGGCTGTCTTTGGCGGCGGGATAACAGGCGGCAGTCTGAAAACCAGTTCGAAACTACCTTTCCCCCCGGGACGAAGTTTTCCAAATCGAGATCAGCACCCATAGTCCGCCAATACCGGCGGCCGTAAACCCCAGGACGCCAAGGGCCGGCAGGCCGAACAGGGTCGGGCCGCCGCTGACGGTCATGACGATCGACGATCCGATGATGAGCGAAGCGGTAACCATCCCAACGGTCAGCCGGCTCGCGGCGCGGTCCATCAGCATGCCGAAACGGTCCAGTTGGTTCAGGTCCACGTGAACTCTGACGGCGCCGCTCCGAAGGAGCCTCATCAGCCTTCGGACATCTTGCGGCAAGGCGCTCAGCACCGACATCAGGCTGGCGAGATTGCGTCGGCCCTTCCTGAGCAGGGTGTCCGGGTGGTACCGAAGCAGGGTGGCCTGCTGCAATAGCGGAGAAGCCTGGGCGACAATGTCGAAATCGGGATCGAGCTGACGCCCGGTGCCTTCAAGCGTAATCAACGTCTTGAACAGCATGGTCAGGTCCGGCGGCAGAATAAGCCGGTGGTCTCGCATCAGGCTGGTCATTTCCATGAGCATGTCGCCCAAACGGAGTTGCTTGAGCGCGACGCCGTGATATTTGTCGATGAACATGCCCACTTCGACGATCAGACGCTCGGTATTGGGCACAGTGTCTCCCGCCCAGTCCAGCAGCACGTCCACCATCGTCGCGGCGTCCCGAATCACGATGGCATTGAGCATATCCACCACTTGGTCCCGTCGTGATTCGGACAGCGAACCGACCATGCCGAAATCGATGAAGGCCAGACGATTTTCGGGAAGAAAAATGAAGTTGCCGGGATGCGGATCGGCGTGGAAAAAGCCGTCGATCAAGACCATCTTGAGCACCGCGTCCGCACCGCGCTGGGCGAGAATCTTGGGATCGAGTCCCGCGGCGTCGACGGCCTTGATGATATTTCGCCCCGCTATCCCTTCGATATATTCCTGGACGTTGATGCGTTCGCCGCAGTATTCCCAATGGACCTTGGGTATCACGATATTGGGGTCGTCGGCGAAATTATTGGCGGCCCGTTCGGTGTTCCGCCCCTCGGTGAGCAGATCCAATTCGTTGCGCAGCGAGATCTTGAATTGCCGGAGTACTTCCTGAGGATGGAACCGGCGGATATCGGGGAATTCGTACTCGACAACGGCGAGCAACCGCTCCAGTAGGCGCAAATCCGCCTCGATGGTCGGCCGGATTCCGGGGCGGCGAATCTTGACGATCACCTGCTGGCCGTCGGGAAGTCGGGCGCGGTGAACTTGGGCAATGGAGGCGGCGGCCAAAGGGGTTTCGTCGAACTCGACAAACACTTCGCGTACCGGACCGTTTAAATCCTCTTCGATCTGCGATCTCAGTTGCTCGAAGGGAAGCGGCGGCACCCGGTCGTGCAGTTTCTCGAATTCCGCAATCCAGTCCGGAGGAAATAAGTCCACGCGGGTGGCGAGGATCTGGCCGAACTTGATAAAGGTCGGCCCCATCTCCTCCATGGCCTTGCGTACGCGCTGCGGAGTATCGAGGCGAATCAGTTCCTCGAAGCGCGTCCAGTTGAGTGCCCGTCCCGCCTTTTCCAGCAGCCGCTCCAGTCCCAGGCGCTTGACCATGTCGCCGAAACCATAGCGTATTAGGACGGACGTGATGTCGTGCAGTCGTCCCAGGTCACGCATCGCGCTCAAGGTTTCAAGTATCATCGTCGAATGATCCGCTATTAGAGAAAACGTCCAAAATCCGTATCGATCGCTGGTGTGGAGAGCGCTGTCGGCGCTACAGAATTCGATGAGCGGGCAATATAAGCCCGCGCTTGAGTGCAAGGCTGCTTAAGCGCCGCTGTCCGGAACCGGAAGGTTGTTGCCAGGGCGTTATTCCGCCAAAGCGAAAGGCTCGTTTTTTCCCTTACGTTCCACGATCAGCTTCCCTTGCCGGCCACCGTGCCGACGGTGTCGCTGATGGTTTCACTCATAGCGTTCCACTTTCGAAAAGTGGATTCAGCGTCGCGGACTTCGCCTGCGCTCGTCGTCTTCGGGCAGAACGATATTGAGCTCTAGGACCTCGCGGTTTTCATCCTGTTCCATAGAGACCGTAATGGCGTTTTGATCCACGTCCACGTATTTGCGGATCACCTCCAGCAAATCCTTTTGCATGGCGGCGAGATAGTCGGGTTGAGAGCGCTGGGAACGTTCGTGCGCCACCAAGATTTGCAGGCGCTCTTTGGCGATAGCCGCGCTCGACGGCCGAGAACTTCGAAAATAATCCAAGAGTCCCATAATTAAACCCTGAACAGCCGACCGAACAAGCCTTTCTTTTCTTCTTCGAGGAAGCGGTGGGGGACATCCTCGCCCAAGTACCGGCGTATTACATCGCCATACGCCTGGCCGGCGTCGCTTTTGTCGTCAAGAATGACGGGTGTTCCCGCGTTGGATGCACTGAGCACCGCCTTGGATTCCGGTATCACGCCGAGCAAATGCAAGGACAGAATTTCCTGTACGTCTTCCACGCTAAGCATTTCGCCTAGTTTGACCCGTTGCGGGGAATAGCGGGTCAGGAGGAGATATTCCTTAATGGGTTCGAGCCCTTGTTCGGCGCGGCGGGACTTGCTGGCGAGGATGCCCAGCATGCGGTCCGAGTCGCGGACCGAAGAGACTTCGGGGTTGGTGACGACAATCGCGTCGTCGGCAAAATACATGGCGAGGTTCGCGCCGCGCTCGATGCCGGCGGGGGAATCGCAGACGATGTATTCGAACGTCTCGGACAGTTCGTTCAAGACCCGCTCGACGCCGTCTTGGCTCAGCGCATCTTTGTCGCGGGTCTGCGAAGCCGGCAGGATGTGAAGATTCTCGCAACGTTTGTCGCGGATCAGGGCCTGGTTTAAGGTGGCTTCCTGATTGATGACGTTCACGAAGTCGTAGACCACGCGTCTCTCACACCCCATGATAAGATCCAGGTTGCGCAACCCGATGTCGAAGTCGATAACGGCGGTGCGGTGGCCTTTCAACGCCAATCCCATGGAAATGGCGGCGCTGGTGGTCGTTTTACCGACACCGCCCTTTCCGGAAGTCACAACGATAATTCTCGCCACTCGTGCTCTCCAGATTCAAAAAAGCTTTATAGGTTTTCGATGATCAAGGAATTGTCGCGCAAATAAATTTGCACAGGTTTGCCACGCACGGATTCGTCCAGATTCTCGCTGACTTTGTAGTGTCCGCCGATGGCAATCAGTTCCGCTTGCAGATCCGCACAGAAAATCCGTGCATCCAGGTCTCCCTGTACCCCCGCCAGAGCGCGTCCGCGGAGCGAACCGTAAATATGAATATTTCCGTCGGCCATGACCTCGGCTCCGGGACTGACCTGGGACAGGACGATCAGGTCCGCGCCGGCGGCGTAAATGCGCTGGCCGGAACGAACCGGCTGTTCGATCAATTTGCTGCCGCTCGGTATCTTGGCCTTTGTCTGCGGCGGGGCCTTCGGCGCAGAGGCGGAGGGCGCCGGAACAGGGCCGGCGGTGCCGGTTTCGTGCTTGTGCTCCGGGAGTATGGCCAACTTGGCGTCTTGAGCCGCCGTTTGCAGCTTCTGACTTCCGCCGCGTGTACCCACCGGAACCAGGTGATGGTCGTGCAGGATGTCTATCAAATCTAAAAAGTCGACGTTAGAACTGTCCGGCAGCTCGCTGAGATCGATCACCACCGGGGCGTTGCGGAAGAATTCCGGTGCTTGTCGGATCTTATCCCGAAGCTGGCGCGCAACGAGTCCGGTGTCGCCGTTTAAGAGCTTCAAGATGGGCAGCGTAATGGATCCCGATTTGATTTCGAGCGAAATGGACCGGGTCGACTGTTCGTTGGGTTTGGCGGGCATCCGGAATTAGGCGGGGCGCATGGGCGGCGTTTGTGGTGGGCGCATTCTATCACTCCCGCAAAAACCGCGTAAACGTAAGCCGTAACAAGCTACTTTCCCAACAGCCATTTAGCGCTCGGGGCACTGAAGAGCGCTGCGGCGTTAACCACCACCCTTAGCACAAGGGAGATTTTTCATGAGCACCAAAGTCAAATGTCTCATAGTATTGGTTCTGCTGACGGTCATTGGTTTGGGGCCGATTCCCCTTACGAGCGTGATCGGCATCTATATCGTGATCCGGAGGCCGCCTTGGTTCAAGGATCTCGTCCTGAAGCTATATACCGAATAACGCGCGAGACGAGGCTTGATTGCGGGAACACGGCGTGTACCCGTAAAACAGTGCTATGATCCCCGAGACCGTCGCAATTGCTGCTCCGCGCGTAGCCAGGAGGGAAAACTCATGCAAAGAGAGATCAACGGTACCGGGATTCGCGTTACGGCCATCGGATTGGGTGCCATGCCTTTGTCCATCCAAGGCAGGCCGACTGAGGCGCAAGCGTTTCAAGTCATCGAAACCTTTCTGGCGGCGGGCGGCAATTTCATCGATACCGCGAACGTCTATTGCCTGGATGATGCGGATATCGGGCATAACGAACGCCTCATCGTCAAAGTCCTGGATCGGCTGGGCAAACGGGATCAAGTTGTCCTGACAACCAAGGGAGGCGTCAGGCGCCCGAACGGTGAATGGGTGGTGGAGGGTAATCCGAAATTCTTGCGGCAGTCCTGCGAGCAGAGCCTCAAGGACCTCAAAACGGATTGCATCGCCTTGTACCAGCTTCACGCCGTTGACGCCAATATCGGGTTGTTGCCATCACTGAATGAGCTGATAAAGCTTCGGGATGAAGGCAAAATCAGGCATATCGGACTTTCCAACATCAGTTTGGACATTCTTCGGACGGCTCTCGAACGCGCGCCTATCGTTTCCGTGCAGAACCGTTGCAACCCGTTCGAAAAGCAGGATTTCGAGAACGGCCTGATCGATTTTTGCCGTTCCAAGGGCATCGCGTACATCCCTCATAGTCCGGTAGGTGGACACTATGGTCATGTGCGCCTCGGTCAGAGCGAACTGTTCGGGCGCCTGGCCGAAAAGCACCAGTCATCCCGTTACGGCATTGCCCTGGCCTGGCTGCTGGCCAAGGGCGACCATATCATTCCTATTCCGGGAGCCAGCAAGCCGACCAGTATCGCGGATAGCATGCGCGCCTTGCGCATACATCTCGACCCGGATGATGTACGCGCTATCGATAGCTTGCCGGAATCAAGATGATTCTCGACCGGCCAAAAGGATCCAATAGTGCGACGGATCGCGCTTTAGCTCGGCGGTACCGGGGGTATTCGGAATTTCTCCGCACGCCGTTCGCAGTTCTTGGATTTTCTTGATGCCTCACTGGCTCTTGCCTGCGGCGACGGCATTTATCTGTTGGGGTGTCTGGGCGTTTCTTCCGAAGCTCACCACGCGCTACATCGACCCCAAAAGCGCCATCATCTACGAAGCCGCAGGCGGCCTCATTGTAGCGATCGTTGTCCTGGCTCTCATTGTTTTCAAACCGGCGACGGATCAACGAGGTGTTGTATTGGCTTTAGGTACCGGAATCTTCGGAGCGATGGGGGCTTTCGCTTATCTTTACGCCATGACTAAAGGTCCGGTCACTCTGGTCTCCACGGCTACGGCATTGTATCCGATCCTTGCGATCGTTCTGGCATGCTTTTTCTTGAACGAGTCGGTTACTGTCAGGCAAGGAATCGGAATCGTGCTGGGCCTGATTGCGATGGTGTTGATCAGCGTCTAAAGGCGATTAAAGAGTGCAGCATAAACGATGTTCGTGGGTACCACCGTTGGTTTTTCATTTCTGTTGCCAATACCGGTGATGAGGCTTGTTAGGGGATAAAGCTCGAATGCTGTTACCGGATTATCAGGGCACCAGCATCGTAAATCTGCTGAGTTCGCTCATAACGGGGCTTGGTGGCGAACCGAACGGCTACGCGCCCCTCGATAGCCTGCCGGCGGCGGAGGTGAGCGCTTACCGCAACGTTGTTCTGGTCGTAGTCGATGGGTTGGGATATGAGTTCTTGGCCCGGCGGGGCCAGGGAAGCCTTTTGCGGCAACACCTTCGGAGCCGCATGACTTCCGTCTTTCCATCCACCACCGCCACGGCGATCACAAGCTTCCTGACGGGGCTGGCGCCACAACAGCATGGTCTGACCGGATGGCACATGTATTTCAAGGAACTCGGTACCGTGCTCGCTGTATTGCCGGGCACACCCCGTTACGGCGGCACGCCTGTCGGGAAATGCGGCATCGAGATGGAAAGACTGCTCGGCCATGTGCCGATGTTCAATCGCATCCCGCTGCCCAGCTATATCGTTTCCCCGCGCCGTATAGCCCATTCGGATTTCAACCTGGCGCACCAGGGAAGGGCTGAATTGCGGGCCTTCGACACGCTTGAGCAATTTTTCACCGTGATTGCGCAAACTCTCCGGAAGGATAAGCGCCGCAAATTCATCTATGCGTACTGGCCGGAACTCGACCATATTGGTCATGAGAACGGACTGGATAGCCCGGAAGCCGAACAGCATCTGACCGAACTGGACGGCGCCCTCGGAGTTTTTCTCGAGAGTATTCCAGGAACCGATACCTTGCTGGTTATCGCGGCGGACCACGGACAAATCGATAGCAGCGCTACTCGGGTCATCGAACTGGACGATCATCCGGATCTGAGTGAATGTCTGATCTTGCCGTTATGCGGCGAAAGACGTGCAGCGTATTGCTATGTGAAATCCGGAGACGCGCACCGTTTTGAACGTTATGTGCAGGATAACCTGACCCCTTATCTTGAATTGCACCCGAGCCGCGATTTACTGGCGTCCGGCTGCTTTGGTTTAGGCGCGCCACATCCGCGGTTAGCCGAACGCATCGGCGATTACGCACTGATCATGAAGGAGAACTATGTGATTAAGGATTGGCTTCCCGGCGAACGTCGATATCGGCAAATCGGTGTCCACGGCGGTACAAGTCCGGAGGAGATGTTCGTGCCACTTATCGTGGCGGCGGCTTGAGCGAGAGGTTCAGGGTCCAGATAAGTTTGGGCGAAAAAAACCGGTGCCGGGACGTCCCGGCACCGGTTTCTACTTTTCGGACGAAGCTTCTACGGCTGCTCGCCTTCCTGTTTTTCCTTGCCTTCAGTATTCCCGTTGGATGGTGTCAAGCCCTCCAATTCAAGATCCATTTCCTGCTCATACGCATCATCCAGAGGCGGATTGCCGTCATGAATCAGGTAGTTGCGCTGCTGAAAGTAAGCGTTACGAATAAACTCGTAACGATCTATCGATGCTTCGTCCATAATTTTGGTGGCGCTCAATAGGTCGGCGCGCGTGTCGATCAATCTTAGAGTACCCGTTCCATACGGAATGGCGGCCGGATTGATCCAGTTGAAAGGATTGGCGACTGCATCCCCGGCCAAGCCGACGGTGCCTCGGGGAGTGCTCGGCCCAATGAACGGCAGTACCAGATAGGGACCCGATGGAACGCCCCAGGCACCCAGCGTCTGATCCGTATCTTCGTTGTGTTTCGGTAGGTCGAGCTTGGACGCTACATCTACAAATCCGCCTACACCTAAGACCGTATTGACCAGAAATCGACCGGTGTCCTGTCCGGTTTGAAGGAGCTTGAACTGCAAGAGATCATTGGCGATTACGCCAATGTCATCGACGTTGCTGAAGAAATTTGTGACGCCTTTATCGACGAACGATGGTGTTATCCATTGATAGCCCTCGCTGACGGGCTTCATGAAATAATCGTCCAGGGTATCGTTGAATTTCTGAACACCGCGATTCCACCCTTCCCAAGGGTCGCGGGGATCATGCTTGGTGGCGGTCGCGCAGCCGGTGAGAGTCACGATAAATGCGAGCCCAAAAACCGGCAACAAACGATGTAACTGGCGAGTTGTTTTCATTTTTTTCTTGTTCCTTTCTCGAAGTCGATCAGGCTTTTTTTTAAAATTAGCATATCCGGGCCGAAGCTTCGAGCTGGCGTGAACTTAAATTCGAGTTAACGGAGAAATATAATGAGCTTACAAAGCCTAGTCGAGAAAAAAATGCAATCAAATAATGCCTAACCAAGACTCCACTTGCTTGGCGCGCCGCTTTCGCGGCTATTTGCCGGTCGTCGTCGATATTGAAACCTCCGGCTTAAGCCCTCTGGATCACGCATTGCTGGAAATTGCCGTGGTAATTCCGGATATGAACAGCAATGGCCGCCTGCACATCCTTGAGACTCATTCCAGCCATATCAAGCCGTTTCCAGGCGCACGCATCGACCCCGCGGCCCTGAGTTTCAACAAGATCGATCCCTACCACCCGTTTCGGTTGGCGTTAGACGAAAAAGAAGCGCTCTTGAAGATTTTTCAGCCTATTCGCGCCGCTGTCAGACGCACCGAATGTACGCGGGCGATCCTGGTCGGACACAATCCCGCCTTCGACATCGGTTTTTTGAATGCGGCGGTGGCGCGCTGCGGAATCAAGCGGAATCCCTTTCACCCATTCAGCACCTTCGACACCGCCACTTTAAGTGGTCTGGTTTACGGCCAGACTGTGCTGGCGAAGGCCGTGCAAGCGGCGGGGTTTGAGTGGAACAACGACGAAGCACACTCAGCGATCTATGACGCCGAGCAGACTGCGCGCCTGTTCTGCACGATCGTAAATCGCTGGAAAGACCTGGTGACGATCGAAAACGGCGGTTCGGACGATTTATTCCGATGAATCGGCCGAAGTCGGAGCCGCTTCGCCGAGCCGCTTCTGCAACTCACCGTTTTCAAACAGTTCCAACATGATGTCGCTTCCCCCGATTAGCTCGCCACTAATATAAAGCTGCGGAAATGTGGGCCACTGAGAAAATACCTTCAGTCCTTCCCGCAGGTCCGGATCTTCGAAGATATTCACATAAGCATACTCGACCCCGCAGTGCTCCAAAATTTGGACTGCCCGTCCCGAAAAACCGCACTGAGGAAAGTCAGGGGAGCCTTTCATGTAAAGGATTACCGGATTCTCGGCGAGCTGTTTTTTGATGCGTTCTATAACGTCCATACCGACTATCCCATTAAAGTGGATTAAATACCTTAGTAAATTTATCAGAAACTATTGGCGCTCGAAAGGCCAGTTCTTTACCGGGCCTGGAACGGGTTGTTCCGTCAGATGATCCCTCCGACTTGCGGGCTAACCGGCATGACACAACCGCTGCAAATCTTTGCCAGTTCTCCCTTGGTCTTCCGAAATCGCCGTCATCGTCAGGACCAGGGTGTTCATCTGCTTAAACTTTATCGTTTACTGTTGGATAATCCGTCCAAGCAAATTGTTTCATTACCCATAAACAAGGAATTCTCTGCATGCATCAGATTACCCTCATTCCCGGGGACGGTATCGGTCCATCTATCGTCGACGCGGCGGTCAGCGTGATCGAAGCCACTGGCGTAAAAATCCACTGGGAACGGCAACTGGCCGGTATGGCGGCCGTTGAGAAGCATGCCAATCCCCTGCCCGATGCGACGATCGATTCAATTCGGAAAAATCGACTTTGTTTCAAAGGCCCGCTCACCACGCCGATCGGCGGCGGCTACCGGAGCGTCAATGTAACCCTGCGTCAGGCATTCAACCTATATGCGAATATTCGTCCGGCCATTTCCTTCGAGGGAACCGCCACGCCGTTTCAAAACGTAAACCTGGTGACGATTCGCGAGAATACCGAGGGCCTATACGCCGGTATCGAGCACTTCATCAAGGTCGATGCGGAAAAAATAGCGGCCGAAAGCATCGCGGTCATCACCAAGAAAGGCTCTGAACGGATTATCGAATACGCTTTTCAATATGCCCGCAATACCCAGCGTAAAAAAGTGACGCTGGTGCACAAAGCCAACATTCTCAAGTGCACATCGGGATTGTTTTTGGAAATCGGCCGTGAAATCGCCAAGGCTTACCCGGAAATCGAGTTCGAAGACAAAATCGTCGACGCCTGCTCGATGCAAATGGTCATGAAGCCTGATGTTTTCGACGTGATTGTCACTACCAACTTGTTCGGGGATATTCTCTCGGACTTAGCGGCAGGACTCATCGGCGGGTTGGGATTGACCGCGGGGGCGAATATTGGCACCGATGCCGCGTTGTTCGAAGCCGTTCATGGCAGTGCGCCGGATATCGCCGACAAAGGCATTGCCAATCCAACGGCCATGATTTTGGCGGGCGCCATGATGCTTGAACATATCGGAGAACTTCATGCCGCCCGGAAAATCGAACAAGCCGTCCGTGCGGTAATCCGGGAGGGCAAGATCGTGACGCCCGACCTGAATAAGAATTCGCCCTACGGTACGCAACATATGGCCGATGCCATAGCCCGCGAGGTTATTGAACAAAGCTGATCGGAAGGTACTGTTCCGTAGATTTTTTACTATAGCTCGGCAAATGAAGTGTATTGCAAGTTTGGCCCCATGCGCCTGTCATGGGGCCAAAAGCAGACCGACATAGTTGCCCCAAGGTGAAGAGAACAAAGATTTGGTTTGATCAAATCTTCATCTCGCGGTAATGTATTAGCCCTTCCGTTACGTCCCCATCGTCTAGCGGCCTAGGACTCCGCCCTCTCACGGCGGCAACAGGGGTTCGAACCCCCTTGGGGACGCCATATTCGTGGGGCAATAATGCCCCGACGGTCGTTTGCCTTTCCGCCCGCAGCGCTTTCTTCCCGCCCCACCGCGACACACCGGACCGGTTCGTCTAGAAACTGCTGAAGCGCCTGTCGCGCCGCGGCCCATCGCCCTGGATCACTAGCCTACCTTGCCGTCGGAAATTAACGCAACAAAGCCACGCGGCGAGATAGGAGGAGGCCTGGATCTTACGCAGCGCCTCGATCTCTTGTACACGTCCGATTGCTTGATCAACTAGGTGCGGCTTAAGGACAATTCATTGGTTCTCTACGTGTCGGGTCCCGTGTGGTTGTAAACCCTCTTGTGAAAGAAATGGGGATGTGACGTTTGCCAGTTCTTAAGCGCCTGGATGGGGGTGAGATGTCCCAAGGCCCGTTGAGGAATCTGATGGTTGTACAGTGCGACGTAGCGGAGCAAGGTGATCTCCAAGTCGGCCGCGGAGTCGAAGCGATGAGTTTGCAGAACCTCCTCGATCCGCCCGTTGAAGCGCTCGACCATGCTGTTGGTTTGCGGACGGCGAGGCGGAATCAGGCGGTGCTCGATGGCCGCGGCGGTGCAGGCTTGGTCGAAGAGATGGGTGCCGGAGGGCTGCTTGGCCCGGCTCAGGAAGCGGTCGGTGAACTCCGAGCCGTTGTCGGTGAGGAGCTTGGTAATCCGAAACGGAGTGGCCTCACTTACGGCCTTGAGAAACGCCTTCGCCGAGTGGGCGGTACGGTCTTTCTTGAGCGCGACGTAGACCCAGCGGGTAGCGCGATCGATGGCGACAAACAGGTAACGGCGCGGTTCGCCTTCAAGAGCCGGGAGATATTTGACATCGACATGGACAAAGCCGGGCGCATAAGCTTTGAAGGGTTTGATGGCAGGTTGGTCCGGGGTCGGGTGCAGCGCCTTGAGGTTGGCGACGCCATGCCGGCGCAGGCAGCGGTCGAGGCCCGAGCGCGAAACGGCGGGATTGAGGAACTCGCGGGTCACGGCCAGGAGATCGTCCAAGGGCAAGAGCAGCGCAGTGCGCAGATAGACGACGATGGCTTCCTGAGCCGGAGTCAGGGTAGTGTGCAGCGTGTGCGGCCGATGCGAGGCATCGTCGACCGAAGCGCGGCCTTGCCACTTGCGCACGGTCGTGCGGGCGAGGCCATGTTTCTGGGCCAAGGCCCGCTCGCTCAGCATCGACTGTTGGAGTTCTCGGCGCACGGCGGGCGTGGTTCGGGCGTTCTTGTGCAAGCGAATATTCACCGTTGGGTACCTCGAGGGGGACGGCCAAACACGTTACGGAGCACGCTCCGCGCTTCGAACAGAGCACAGCTCCGGCGTGGAAGATAATCACGCGGGACCTGACATCTACGCCCTTACTAATTCCCTTTACTTCAATTTAATTGATTGACAGATTAAGCTTCTTTAACAGCTTTTCTCGTTAAGACCTAGACGGGAGCAGGAAAAAAGGTCGGGTCGTACGAGAAAATGAACTGCCCCGGGAATCTCGGAGGCTCATGGGTGTGAGTCACGCCGCCATGGCGGACGCGGTGAGTCGGCGGTAATAAACCGCTTCGGCGTCGGCAGGCGGTATGTTGCCGATTGGCCCCAACAGCCTCCGATGGTTGAA
>NZ_DASPLO010000225.1:0-1210 GCF_035627495.1 Methylocaldum sp. | reverse complement strand
CTTTTTTTGATTCACAAAGTGTTATGATCAAGTTTTTGTTAGATAAAGGGATGAAAATACCGTATGAGTTTTAGGGGAAGAAGGCTTTAACGCAAAACCTCCGGGGTTGAGGAAAACCCCGGAGGTTGACTGAAAGCAGCTTCACATGAGAACCTCCAAGGTTTTCCTGAACCTTGGAGGTTTTTCTGGATTATGGATCATAGGTGAAATAGATAAATATGCTTTTAAGGCAAAACCTTCGGGGTTGAGAAAAACCTCCAAGGTCTATCACGGAAATCTTTCAAATAGCGTTTCAGGGTTTCACAATCACAAATTTAAATATTAAAAATCGGAAGCCGGGATGACCTCCAAGGTTTTCCTCAACCTTGGAGGTCTTTCTGGATTATGGATCATAGGTGAAATAGATAAATATGCTTTTAAGGCAAAACCTCCGGGGTTGAGGAAAACCCCGGAGGTTGACTGAAGGCAACTTCACATGAGAACCTCCAAGGTTTTCCTGAACCTTGGAGGTTTTTCTTTTGACTTTTAATGTTGAATATTCTAATTTGTCCCAAATTCTAATAGATTATAAATTATCCAGGGGGGACTATGGATAAATCCCGCAACTACTATCAAAACAGCTTCCATCATGTTTACAACAGAGGGGCAAACAAAGAATCCATCTTTTTTGAACATGAAAATTATACTTATTTCCTGGATAGAATGAAGGAATACAGTCGAAGGTTTGAGATAAGTATACTCTCATTTTGCCTTATGCAAAATCATTTTCATATGTTTCTCAAACAGACATCTAACAACTTTTCTATTTCACAGTTTTTATCATCTCTTTTGAATTCATATGTTAAGTCAATCAACAAAAAATATCAAAGATCAGGAACTTTGTTTGAGGGTAAGACAAAGAGTAAGGAAATTAAGGACAACGCATATTTCATATGGGTAATAAAATATATTCTTGAAAATCCTGTAAAGGCAGGTTTGGTATCCAGTGTTGGTGATTGGGAGTTTTCAAATGCGAGAGATCTGCTTGGTGTTAGAAATGGAGATTTAACGGATGTGAATTATGTAAGCTCTTTTTTTGATTCACAAAGTGTTATGATCAAGTTTTTGTTAGATAAAGGGATGAAAATACCGTATGAGTTTTAGGGGAAGAAGGCTTTAACGCAAAACCTCCGGGGTTGAGGAAAACCCCGGAGGTTGACTGAAAGCAGCT
>NZ_DASPLO010000224.1:0-42226 GCF_035627495.1 Methylocaldum sp. | reverse complement strand
CTGCTGCCGGGGTTCGCCGCAATCGCCTTCATCGCCATCGCCCTTGGGGGTCTGGCTGTTCTGGTGGGGGGTGGGTCGTGAGCGAGTGGATCGAACACGACGGCAAGGGCTTGCCGGTGGCGCCAGAGACCAAGGTTCTCGTGCGGCTGCGGGGCGGAACAGAGACGGGCGATCCCGATCGTGCTGGCTGGTGGGACGACCCCGATCCCACCGACAGCAACTGGGTCGCGAACGCTGGCAGCCCCAGCTGCGACATCGTCGCCTACCGCATCGTCTCCCCTCCCCATGGTGAATCCAATGGACGGTAGTCTTGGTTCGTTCCGGCCTGCGGCCGTAACCCCTGTCGGCGCTGCCAGTGCTCGGCCTGCCCTCGTCGCTGATCACGAATGGATCCCCGACGACGAGCTGCCCGCCCTGCGCCTGCACTTCCTGAAGCGCGCGCGGCAGGTCCGCACCTACCAGCCCGCCTATGCCTCGGCCCTGTTCAGGGTCGCAACCGACTACGGCGCCATCGCTCGCGCCCGGAGGAACCCGTGAAACAGTCCGACAGCATCGCACCCGAGATCGCCATGGCGGCGGTGCGGGCCATTGGCGGCGACAAGCCGGAACGGACGCTGCGCCAGCACCCCGATTTCGCGTCTCGGTTCTGGTCGAAGGTGGAGTTCGAGCCGAACACCGGCTGCTGGCTCTGGTCTCGCTCTACCGACCGACACGGCTACGGGAACGTCAACGTGTTCGGTCGCTATCAACGCGCCCATCGCGTCGCCTACGCCCTCGCGCGCGGCCCCCTCCCCGACGTGCCCGGATATCACGGAGCGGTCGTGATGCACCGCTGCGACACGCCGCTCTGCTGCAACCCCGACCACCTGAGCGTCGGCACTCAGAAGGCCAACCTCCGAGAGATGGGGGCCAAGGGCCGGCAATGGAAAACTGTGGAGAAGAACCGTGCAACAGTCTGAAAGCATCATCGCTCTGGCGCCGGCCCTTGTCGCCGCGCTTGCCGAGGTTGGTGGTGTGCGCAAGGACGCGCGCAACCCCCATTTCAAGAACGACTACGCCTCGCTGGAGGCTGTGTCCGAGGCGACCCGCCCCATCCTCGCCAAGCACGGGCTCGGCGTCATCCAGGGGCCGGGCGACTTCGACGGCAAGGCGCTCTCCGTCACCACCCGCATCTTGCACACCAGCGGCGAGTGGATCGAGAGCGTGGTTCAGATCCCGCTCAGCAAGGCCGACGCCCAAGGCGCTGGCTCTGCCGTCACCTACGGCCGGCGCTACGCCCTGATGGCCATGCTCGGCGTGGCGCCCGTGGACGACGATGGCGAGGGGGCTGTGCAACGACACGCCCAGCCGACGCCCGCGCCCGTCCCGCTGGGCGGCGGCCGTGACACCGGCTGCGGAGAGCCCGGCGGCAAGGACTGGTGGGGCTGCTCCGGTCCCGGCCTCCCCGCCCGTCAGGCGGCTGCGCAGGGCCTGAACCTCAAGTTTGACGAGCTGCGCCACGCCTTCTCCGACGTGCCCACGACGCAGGGCTGGAAAGACCTGTGCCGCGAGAACAACGCCGCCATCGCGACCATGCCCAAGGCGTGGCGCACCATCCTTCGGGCCGAAGCCGACCTTCGCGCCGAAGAACTCGGAATCTCCAACGAAAAGGCCGCCGCATGACTACCTTCGTTAACAAGCCGGGCCTCGGCACGATCTTCCCGAACCGCGACAAGAAGGGCGATAACCACCCCGACATCAAGGGCTCGATCACCCTGAACGATGGCCAGGTCGTGAACTTCGCCGGGTGGCGCAAGGCCGACAAGAACGGCGGCACCTACTACTCGCTGAAGCAGGACAAGCCCCGCGGCGGCGACGCCATGGACGACTTTCGTCAGGGAGGTTCTGCGGGCGTGGCCGACAGCCGAGGTTCGCTGGACGACATCGGGGACGACATTCCGTTCATCTCGAACCGCAGCGTGTGGTGATGTCGGAGCGCCCGCCCATGCAGATGGTCCGGCGAGGGTCGTTCCTCGCGCCGGTCGCGCCGCTTGACAGTGACCAACTGTCGAAGCTGCCGGTCGGCAAGCCGCTCGCCGTCCGTGTGACGCGGGCGCGCTCGGTGCCGCAACTACGCCTCTACTGGTCCATGCTTGGACTGGTCGCGGAGAACCTGGACCAGCCCATCACCGACGACGACCTGCACGAGTGGGTCAAGGGCAAGCTGGGCTACGCCGCGCCGGTGAAGCAGCGCAACGGCGAGGTGGTCAACGTCACCCGGTCCATCGCCTTCGACAAGATGGATCAGCAGTCGTTCCAAGCCTTCTTCGACAAGGCCAAGGCGCTGCTCGTTGAGCACATCATCCCCGGCCTTGAGAGCGAGGCGCTGGAGCGTGAAGCCCGCGCCATGCTCGGGGAGGCTGCGTGATGTGCGCTCAGAACGCCGTGGTGTTCAGCGATACGGAAGAGAGGGCGGCGTGATGCGCATCCTTGACCTGTTCTGCTGCGCCGGGGGCGCCGGCATGGGCTACCACCAGGCCGGGTTCGAGGTCGTCGGCGTCGATCTTAACCCGCAACCCCGCTACCCGTTCGCCTTCATCCAGCACGACGCGCTGACGCTCGACATGCGGTTCCTGCGCTCGTTCGACGCGATCCATGCCTCGCCACCCTGTCAGGGCTACAGCGAAATGCGCCACGCGCCGGGGGCCGTTGGCGCACCCATGCTCATCGACGAGACGCGTGCGTTGCTGGAGGCAACCGGCCTTCCGTGGGTGATTGAGAACGTCGAGGGCGCCGCATGGGCGATGCGCGCTCCCATCACCCTGTGCGGCTCGATGTTCGGCTTGGGGGCGCAAGGCTGTCGCCTCCAACGTCACCGGCTGTTCGAGAGCAACGTGTCGCTGTCGGCCCCGCACTGCAACCACGACGACGCGCCCGTGATCGGCGTCTACGGCGGACACGCTCGGAAGCGCGCGGCCAAGGCCGGCGGCCGGGGCACCCGCGACGTTTGGGAGGGCGGACACAGGGCCGCGGCATCCGAGGCGCTGGGCATCGACTGGATGACGCTGGCGGAGATGAGCGAGGCCATCCCGCCCGCCTTCACCCGCCACATCGGCAAGCAGCTTCTCGCGCACACCTCACGTCAGGCGGTCGCCGCATGAGCCTCACCCCCTCCGAACGGGCCGAGTTCCAGCGCCTCCGGGCGAAGAAGAACGCCCCTGCACGGGAAGCCCGCAAGATAGCCCGCAAGGCCATCGGCAAGCAGCACCGGGGCCGGGAGCGGGACAACGGCTATCTCGCCTACCTGCGCCGTCAGCCGTGCGCGGCGCGGCATCTGGGTGGCTGTGCTGGCCCCATCGACCCCGCGCACATTCGCTACAACGACGGCCCCGACCGGCAGAACCCCGGCGGCGCGCGAAAAAATCACGACCACCACGCCAACCCGCTCTGCCGCGCGCACCACGACGAACAGCACCGAGGCTCCGAACGGGCCTTCTGGGACCGCGTGGGAAAGGACGCCTACGCGACCGCTGCCGAACACTACGCAGCGTACCGCGGAACAACCGCCCTGTCAGGGGCTGAAGCTATGGAAGGAGAAGGTCGTGGGTGAGTCCGCCGAATGGGCCATCGTTCGTGATGATCGCTGGATAGACCCGCGACACGCCGCCGTGCGCTTGGTTCGCACCACGGCCCACACGGCATTCTTTCAGGGGCGCCATGAGGAAAAGCGCACTCGACTCAAGAACGTCATGGCGCGCGGCATCACTGAGGCCGAAGCCAAGGCCGCGGCCGACGAGCTGAGAAGTTCGCGGGAACTGGCGGACCAGGAGCAGCGCGAGGCCGCGCAGCGACACGCCGACCGTGTGCTGGCGATTATGGAAAAGCTGAAGGAGCCGCGCGCATGACCATCCCCCTCTCAGAACAACAACAGGAAGCGCCTACGGGGGCTCATGGCGGCGAAGCCGACAGGAGCGAACCCAAAGCCGGGGGCGAGACACTACGGGAGAGGGTGGCGGAGACCCTGTGGAACCGACAGCGCGACCGACTGCGAGGCTTCCACGGCCGCCGCATCATGCCCAACTGGCGCGCCACAATGCCTGAGGAACGCGAGCCCTGCCTTGGGGACGCCGACGCCATCCTCGCCCTTCTCCCCCCTCCCGTACCAAGGAAAGTGGAAGAGGCGCTGACCGAGGCGAGGGTCTTGGCGGCCAAGCTTATCGAGGAATGCATCTGGCCTACATCAGCCGGGCGCGTCTTGGCCCAAGTCGATGCCGCCCTCTCCACCCTCTCCGCCCTCCGCCAGCCCTCTGCGCTGGACAACGCTAGGACGCCCGGCCATCCCGACGCCTATCTGAACGCCCTGCTCGATTACACGTCTGGCTTCTACGCCTCCGCCATCGCCCACGGCATGAAAGCGGGACCGGCGGCCGATGCTGTTCAGCACGTCGAGCGCGCAGCTCGTGGACTTCACGCCCTGGCTCTCGCCGCCCAGCCCTCTGCGCTGGACAGTGGTGATGGTGGGGAGGTGGGACGATGAGCGCCCCGCCGCTGATCTACGCGCCAGCGCCGTGCCCGCGCTGTGGGGCTGCGACGGCCGCCTTGGCGGAAACGCTTTGCCGCCCCTCACAGGACGAAACGGGCGAGTACGACTGCCCGGGCGGTGAGCCTGACAATCAGGGTCGGTTGCTTCAGCCGACACCGGAGAGCATCGCGGCGCTGGATCATTGGATCGACACCGATCCGACAGTGCAGCGTGAGATTGCCGCACATGATGCGTGGGCAGTCGCTGAAAACGCCCGCCTCTCCCTCGCCACCCCTTCCCCTACTCCTGCTGCGGGAGGGGACAATGGCTGACCTTCAAGGGATCAGGGAGCGGGCGGGATGGCTCGCCGTGTTCGCGGAAACGTCGTTCCAGTCCAAAGACGACAAGGACCGCATCCTTCAGTGCGCCGACCAAGACATCCCCGCCCTGCTGGAAGAGGTGGAGAGGCTGAGGGCTGAGCGCCTGAGCCGCTTCTACCGAACGCACCGTGTGAAGGGACATAGCCATTCGACGGCCTGCACGATATGGGGCGACGACGGACAAGGGACGACACGCGAGGGTTGGACTCAGCGCGCCAGTGGCGAAGGGTTGCCGTGCAATTGCGGAGCACTGGAGAACTACCAGCGCTCCCGAGCCGAAGCCGCAGAAGCCCAGGTATCCCGTCTAAGGGAGGGGTTGGAGGCGCTTGTCGGCGAGCCGAACGAGGGCGGCGAGATGGTGTGGTTCGACCACGAGTGGCAGCGATTCCGTGATGTCGCCCGCTCCCTTCTCTCCACCATGGAGCCGCGAAATCAAGAGTTTAGTCCGGTCGCTGGCGCTTCCCCGTCACTCGCCAATGAGCCTGCGACAGACCGAGAGGTGGGGGAATGAGCGACTATCGTTTCTGCCGCACCTGCGACACGTACCGTTGGCGCGGCCACACCTGCTATCCGATGTACGAGTGCCGCGCCTCCGACGCCATGGGCGGCGACGACGACCGCTGGACCCCCGTTAACGCCTACGACGAGGAGGCCGCCGCCGCGCGGTTCGTGGAGGAGTACGATGAGGGCGGCGATTATCCGTACCTGTCGGCCGGGTCTGGCGAGGTGCTGGTGCGCCGCGGCGACGAGCGCTGGTCCGTATTCATCGAGGCTGAGAGCCGCCCGCACTACAGCGCCCGCTCGATGCCCCAACCCATCACCCAGGAGGACAGCGCGTGAGTGAGAAGCTGGCCTATAACGTCCGCGAGGCCGCAGAGGCGGCAGGCGTCAGCGAGGCGACGGTCTGGCGCGCCCTGCAATCCGGCAAGCTCAAGAAGGTCAAGTGGGGCGGGCGCACGCTCATCCCTGCGGAGAGCCTTCGGGGGCTGCTGGGCGGTCCGGCGGCCGCGTGAAGTCCGCCCACGCCTGCATGAGCAGCCGGCGCTTCTCCAACGCATCGCCGCGCCGGTATGCCCGCTCCACGTCGTCGCCCACGGCGTGCGCCAGTGCGGCCTCCGCGACCTCGCGGGGATGGTCCGTGCAGTCGCCCGCCCAATCGCGGAACGAGGACCGGAACCCGTGAACCGTGTAGCCCGTCCCCTTCATCAGCTTGTCCATGGCGGCGTCGGACAGCTTGCCCTTGGGACCGGGGAACAGGAAGTCGTCGGGCTTGGGATGCAGGCGCACCAGATCCAGCACGGCGAGGCATTGCGGGGTCAGCGGGACGCGATGGTCCTTGAACGACTTCATGCGCGCCGCCGGGATCACCCACACCTCGCCCTGTATGTCGCCCCAGCGGGCGCTCAGCGTCATATCCTCCCGCGAGGCTGTCAGGATCGTCCATTCGAGCGCACGAGCCGAGAAGCCTTCGCGCGCCGTCAGGGACGCCATGAACGCCGGAACGCCCGCATAGGGCATCGCCGCCATGTGGCCGCGGGTGAGCTTGTCGCGCTTCGGGAGGATGTGCTGGAGGTGGCCGCGCCAGCGCGCCGGGTTCTCCCCCGTGCGGTATCCCTTGACGGCCGCCGCGTCGAGAACCTGTTCCAGCCGGTCGCGGAGCTTGCCCGCTGTCTCGGCCTTCGTCTTCCAGATCGGCTTGAGAACCTTCAGCACGGCTTCCGTGTCGATGCGGTCAACCGCTATCCCGCCGATGGCCTTGGCGTGCAGGGTGAAGGCCCGACGCCAGCCGCTGGCGGTGTTCTTGCCGCGCCACCCCGCCTCGCGCTCGGCGATGTAGGACTCGGCGAAGTCGGCAAGGGTCGGCACGCCCGCCTGCCGGGTGCGCGCGGCAATCGGGTCCACGCCCTGCGCCACCATCTTGCGGCAGCGTTCGGCGGCCTCGCGGGCCTCGGCGAGGGAGACGTTGAGCGCGGAGCCCAGCCCCATCTCCCGCCGCTTGCCGCGCCATTGAAAGTGGAAGCGCCAGCGTTTAGCCTGGTTCTCGTCCACGAACAGGTAGAGCCCCTGACCGTCGCTGTAGCGGCCGGGCTCTTTCAGGGTCTGGACCGTCCGAGCCGAGAGCTTGTTGACCTGCCGGGCCATCGTCCCACTTTCCGTCCCACTGGCGAACACGCTTTTGCGTGCAATCGCGTGAGGGAACGTGATAGGATTAGGCTGAGAAACCGGGGCCTGACAAGGGCTTCTTGCGGTCGTGTGAAGGTGGTTGAGGTTGGGGGTCGCACCCTACCCGCGGAGCCAGCTCTCTTTCTGAGAGCCTTGCTTGATAAGGGTTTCAGCCCTCCCCGCCCTCGCACGTCCCACACAACGTCCCACCACGGGGCAAGGAGACGGGTATGAGCGATCCAGAGAAGATGGCCGATCAGCTTGAGCGCATCGCTACGGCGAGGGAGGCGCAGAACCGGGATCTCGGCCGGACGGGCAACCAGTGGTCCCGGAAGCGCGAGATCGAATGGCGAGCCGCTCAAGTGATCCGAAAGCTCTTGCGTGGGCCTGAACCACCCCACACGCGGACGGGAGATGAGGCATGAGCGAGAAGCAGGCAAAGGGCAGCGCCCATGATGCCGATAGCCTTGAGGCACTAATCGAGCGCGCCCGCCACCACGTCATGACGCCCGCTGAGCGCCGGGACCAGATGGTCTCGTTCGTCTACGGGATGCTCGACAGCAAGGACACCCGGTCCAAGGACGACATCCGCGCCACGCTCGCCAAGCACTACGGTTGGGACTGAGCCATGCGCTCTGCCCTAGAGGCTGCTATCAAGGGGGGATGAGGAGAGAAGATGGCGGAGCAGAGTGATCGCGGTCTGGATCTGCCGCTCATAGCGGAAGCCCCCGCCATCAAGCGCTTGGCCGCAACGCTGGCCAGCCCTGAGCTGCGGGCGCTAGCCGAGGCCGAAGCGCTCCGGCTCCGGGACCGCAACAAGCCGCTCATCAGGGAGCTGCGGGCGAACAACCGTCGGCTCGAAGCGGCTACGAAGTTCCTCGCATGAACTGCTACTGCGGCCGGTCCTACGAGCATCTTTGATGGCCGACCGCATATCCTGGCTAGCCGAGGAAGACACCGACCTCGAATTCAAGTGCGCCAACTGCGAGAGGGTGGTGACGTTCTCTCCGGAAGAGGCCATCGAGAAGTTCGGGGGTGATACGCCTATCTCCGAAGTCCGGGCGCGAGGCGCAAGGTGCCGGCGCTGTGGATCTCGGGACGTGAGGATCGGGGCCAGCTTGCGGAGCTACTTCCGGAGGGGTGGGAAGTAGGGCTTGGCGGCGCGTATTGCAGCGCTCGACCGTGGCGCGTAGCCTCTCAACGGGCGGGAGAGCTGACGTGGCCGAGGCGGATGTTATTCTCAAGTTCGAGATCTATGATGGCCGCGTGCCTGACGCAGGCGGAGTAGCGCTCGCGCTGCTAGCCTGGATCGACCTCATGAAGGCCGGCGCCGACGCTCTCGACCCCGAGGCCGAGCTGCGAGTCGGGCTCGCGGGGGTGGCCGAAGGAAGCGACATCTTCAAGCTCTCCCTGCAACGGGTCGAGCGGGCGGCACAGCAGGTTGCTCATGGCGCGTCCCAATATCCGCTCGTCAGCAAGGCCGCCATCGCGCTGGCCGGCGTCATCGGCACGTCGGTTGTGACCGCGGCCGTCACCAACGCGCTGACGCCTGACCCTCGCATCCCGGAGGACCAGATGGCGGTGTTCAGAGCGAACAGGGACCTGCTAGCTGGCTCACAGGAATTGCAGCGCCAGCAGATGCGCTTCTACGGCATCCTGGATCGTGAGCCCGCCATAGAGAGCTTCGACGTGCAGCGGCCCGATGGGGCCACGCTCTACAGCATCCCCCGCGACCAGTTTGCGGAACGGAGCGGCGTGTGGGCCGACGAGGCGATGGAGGATGCGCCGGCTACCCGGCCGGTAGGCGGTACGTGGGACGTGGTTCTCATTCGAGCCACGATGGTGCCGGAGCCTCGGCGGTGGACATTCGCCCGAGACGGGCTTGAGTTCAGCGCCCGAATGGAGGATCGCCAATTCTTGGCCGCTCTGCGCGCGGGAACACTGCCCATTACCGTCGCGGAAGGCGTGCGGATGACCATCGAGGTCGCATATCGTGAGGAGTTTAACGGCAGCGCATGGCTCGCCGTACCCGGGAGCCACCGGGTGGTTCGGGTAGTGGACCCGTTACCCCCTGCCCCCGCCGTCCCGCTGTTTCCGACCCCCCGCACGCCATAGAAAGACCACGAGCGCTACGAGGACTGCCGTTGAGATGGCGATTGTCCATCCTGCGGACACGCGCGCAAAGCCGACGTGCGCCACTACGACGGCGATCATGACCAGCAGTCCAGCGAGCCAAGAGCGCTGATCTGCGCGCCGCTTATCGGGCTTGGACATGACCGGCTCCACGGTCGAAGAATCGCACGACGCTGCATACGAGACAAGCGGTCTAATGGTCGCGCTTGGGGGCCGTCATCCGTTAAACACCACGAACCAGCAGAACACGACCCCGGCGGCAAACCACGTCGCACGGCCCAGCCACCTACGCAGCGAGGGCACCGTAGCGCCTCCGCAGCAGGTGCATGTCGGTGAAGTTGAACTGCCGGACCACCCCGCCCCAGATGGTCAGGTCGCAGATGCCCGAGCGCCACGACGAGCCGCCCTTGCGCGCGTAACCCTCGATAAAGCCCGGCGGGAGAGCGGTCCCCGTGCTGTAGACGGTCGGCGCCCGAACCGGCCCGATCTTGTCGCCTACCGATATCGTAACGCGGTGATCATCGCCGCGGACAATATCGAAAAGGGAATCGTTGCTGGCCCGCTGACCGCCAGTCTTGCCGCCGTAGGGCTTGTCTGAAGCAGGCTGTAGCGGAGCGTGTATGAACCCGACGCCGCCGATGAACCGGAACTCGCCGTAGGGCGTGACGCGGAAGCCCCATTGGTTGAAGGCTTCGACAATGAGGTCACCGTAGTTGAGGCCGTCAGGGTGGAAATTGGAGTAGCGCCAAGCTCTCAGTTCGTGGTTCCCGAGAGTTTCATCGAGCTTGGGCTTGTGACCGGCAAGGCCCTGACGGAACGCGTGCTGAGACTCGTGGAAGCTCTCGCGATCCTGCTCGAACGTAGGCTTGGCGAGACCTTCGAACGTCGCTCGGTCGGTGTGTGACGAGAAGCTGTCCAGCGTCCACCAGTCTCCAATCTGGACGACATGGGGAATGCCATGCTCTGCGATGTACTGACCTAGCCACCTGAAGCGCGACTTGTCCCGAAGGTGCGGCGCATCGTGGGCGTCTCCGATCACGGCGATGCGGATGGGGTCGCCGTCGGGCTCGGGCTCGGCAAGGTGGTCGTGGAACGGGATCACCGGAGCGCCGGCCGGGCGATGCAGATACTGGCGCGGGCGGAACAGGGTGTAGTCCACGGCGAACCGCGGGTCTGTCCGGCCGCGAACACCCAGCTCGCGCAGCCAGCTCCAGCACGTCTTCTCGCTGCTGCCGAACTCCGCAGACAGGCGGGCGGCGGCCTCGGTGTGCGCGCCGTTGCCCCTTACGGGCAAGTCGGGAGGCGAAAAGCCCTGCCTCAGAAGGTCCTCGATGATCTCCTTGGCGCGGAACAGGCGTTCTTCAGGCAGGGGGCGGGCGGCCATTAACGGCAGCCCTCGTTCGCGGCCTTCAGCTCACGCTCACGGGCCATGCGCTGAAGCCGACCGGCTACCAAAAGCTGGGCCCTTCCGAACAGGTCAGGGGCTTGGCGAAGGGCCTCGTCGGTATCCGCATAAACCGGGTCGGGTCCGGGATCGACGGCGCACGGGACCGGGACGGGAACCTGCACCTCCCGCACCTCAATGCGCGGGGTCGAGGCGCACATGCCTGCCGTGAGAAGCGGCCATGCGAGGACGGCTGATAGTAGCAGTTTCGCCTTGCGGGGCAAGGGTTTCATGCTAGACTCCGGGAATGGAAGCGAACGTGGAGCCGGTCGATTTCGGCAGGGAAAAGCGCGAGGCGGCGCGGGCGTTTGCCCGCCTTCTCGGCATCGTGGAGACCCATGAGGCGGCGATCCGCGCCGATCCGGTCAAATACTGGAAGATCGCAGGCGAGGAGATTTCGCGCCTGCGGCTGCTGCTCGATGACGCCCGCGACAGCTTGCGTCCCACGTTCGACTTGTGGGGGCCGCCGTCACCGGCATACCTCCCTCCGGAGACGATCACCGTCATGAAGGACGAGTTGGAACGCTTGCGGGCGTGCGCTCGCATCATCGAGAAAGGCTACCGATAATCAGCGCATCGGCTGACGCGCACTGATCCGCCCCCGGCCTGACCTGAAGCACCCGCTGGGCATCCTGGCGAAGTCCATCGGCGGACCGGCGGGCGTCTGACAGGGCGGCGGCTGAAGCCTTCTGGCGCTTCTCCGCATCAGCCTTGAGGGCGGCCACGGCGGTGTTCTGGCGGCTCAACGCACCGTCGAGAACCGCGACGTTTGACCGGCACTGCTGAAGCTCGCCGAGCCTCTTTCCGGCCACGTCCCGCCACTTGTCCCGGTCTGCGCTCACCACCCACAGGGAGGCGAACAGCCCCAGCAGGACAGCCGCCACAGCGCCGAGGATGAAGCCGCCGAACTTCCCGGCGAGGATGCGGAGGATCACGCCCATATCGCCGCCCCTATGCAGACTCCGACCGCAACACCGGCCAGCGCAATGGCGAAGATCACGAAGCCGACAAAGGCGAGGACGCCCCGACCCACGTCGTTCCAGTCGTCGTGCCAGTTGCTCATCACAGGCCCACCAGCTCGAAATGCGGGCTGTCGGACTCGCCCCGCTCTCGCGACTTGCCGTCCGCGTCCCAGTCAGCGCCCCAGCGGATCTTCGCGCCCCGCTCGGCGGCAGCGGCGAACATGGCCTGCGCGATGGCGTCGAACTTCTTCAGGTCGTTCCAGTCGATCTTGCCGTCGATGTAGGGCGCCAGGTCCACGGCCAGCCCGTCGATGTGCTTGGACTTCAGGGTCCAGGTGACGACCCTCCCCGGCGCGGTGCGGCCTTGGGCGTAGAGCTGGGCTTGGCGGGCCTTGCTGCGGACGCCTTCGACCACGCACACCGGAAACGGCAGCTTGCCCGAGGCGGCGATCACCACGGCGACGAGCTGGGCGTTCACCCCTGCCAGCCGGTTGGCGTTGACGAGGTTCTTCACTCACCACCTCCTGCGGCATGGCGAGCCGCGTCTTCTGTAGGGGTTGGGGTCGGGCCGAAGCCGTAGGCGTCCAGCGGGTTGGACTTGAACAGGCTCGCCGCCTTGACCACGTTGACGATCTGCTCGGCCGTGGGGACGGTCCAGATGCAGAACAGCAGCAGCGAGAACACCGCCGCGACCGGCCACTGGTCCCCGCCCTGCTCCGCCGTCCGCCACCAGATGAAGGCGACCACGGGAGAGGCCAGCCAGGTCCAGACGAAGCGCCGGCCGTATCGGCTGGTGGGGAACTCGGGCAGGGTCATTTCGCCGGGGTCCGGCGGTTCGCCAGTTGGCGCATGATCGCCTCGAACCGCTCCTTCGTGTCCTTCTCGACGCGTTCGAGGGAGCTTCCGAAGTGCTTCAGTTCGTTGGCCAGCACGGCAAGGGCGGACTCGCTCACCTCGTGCTTGGCGATCTTGTCCTCCACGATCTGGAGGCGCTGTTCCTTCTTGCCCTCCTTGTGGGCGTAGACGATGGCGTGAAGGAGCACGCCGAGGATGGCGCACCCTGCAATGATCAATGAGATGTGTTCAGGCGTCATCGCTGGGCGTGCATCCTTCGATGCAGCCCGCCCGCTGCAACCCTAGGATAGCAAACGGTTCCGCCGTGTCGTGCCGCTTAGGTTCAGGGGAGCGTTAGCCGCGTCCCCGCTCTGCTGATCTTCGGGGGTTGACTCAGGACCGCAGATTCGTTCTCGCCTTGCGCTTCGCTGCGGATTCGACTAGATTGCCGATGTCCTTGGGGCGAAGATTCAGGCTTTCGCCAGACCTGTTCCCGTTAGGGTTCTAGCCCCAAGGGCCGCGCTTCGGAGCGCCGCTCGGTATTGCGTTCCATATCGAAAACCGCATCTCCTTCGCCGGAGTGTTTCCCTTGAGGTTTTTGTCGGGGAACCGCGCCGCGACGTAATCGGCCAGCTCGCGTTTCGGCCCTACGAGCTGTCGGTCGTTTCGTATCGCGGTGAACGCCCCGAGGGGCACATCCAGGAGCTGAAGCAGCAACTCCCGCTTCGAGTCCCGGGGTTCAATACTGTCGATGCAATCCGTGGCGGCCGCGTGGTGGTGGCTCCCCCACTGATGAAGGCTGTCGATCTGGTTTACCAGGGCCGCGGTGCAGTCGCCATTGTCCGGTCGGATCCGCAGCTTATAGCGCTGCCCGTAAAAGCGCAGGGCGCGGTGCAGCAGGAGCTGAAAGTGCATCTTGCTTGTCGTGTCTACGCGCCGCTTCGGGCCGCTAAGCCGGTGATCGTATTTGTCAAACGGCGCGAACCGGATGTGGAAGTGAAAGCGCCCTGTGGTGACCCCAGCGTGGAAATGATCCACGAACGCCTTGTGGGCGCTATCACGGCGCGACTTCACGGCATTCCACTTCGTCTCTGACGGCCCGCCCAGCTGCTTCTTGATATCCGCGAGTTCGTCAGTAACGGCTTGTAGCTCGTAGTCCGGAATAGCCAGGCCAGCAACCGCCATGAACTCGTCATCGACGTACGAGCTTTCATCGCAGAAGAAGTACACGAATTTTGCCGCAGGCTTTGCCATGGCGGACAACAAAGCCGAATCCACTCACGCGCACAAGTTTGCCGGACTCGCGCGCCAGTGGCCCGCCCGTCCTAACCGAGCTTCACCGCTGTGACGACCACGCCGCCGGGGACCAGCGAGCGGCGGACGACCTTGAAGCCGTCCAGCCCTTCTTCGTGCGGCAGCTTGGCGACCAGCACAGCATCCGCCGGAAGGTCCACCACATGATCCGCCGCGACGATGGTCTCAGGGCCGATCTCGCCGGGGAACAGTCCAACGTCCTTCGGGTCGATTTCCACGCCCCGACAGGCGAGGAACTGGTGCCGATCCCATTGGGCGTGTTCTTCGATGTGAGCGCGCAGGGTGTCCACCCGGCGATTATACCGCTGCGCCGACCGATGTCATATAGGTCTGATTGGCTCTGCTCAGCGCGAGATGTTCGGCGGGTGTCAAGACCCCGCCGATGACCGCGGCGCCCAGCGGCGTGGGCCGGAATTGGTCGGCCACGCCCGCGTTGTTGCGGCAACCGATGTAAATTTGGATGGCGACCAGCGCCGACCCCGGCGAGCTTGGCGAGGTCGTTCCAATCGAAACGCCGCGCTTGAACACCTCCCCGCCGGCGCCGTTACGCTGGTATACCGTCAACCCGCGGCTGTCCGTGACACCAGAGACCGACCCGCCGGACAGGGCGTGGTTATACATGCCCGCGGCGGCCGGCGTGGGGTTCGCATTGCGTGGGTTGAGGGCGATGTTGATGGTCGAAGACGAGTTCGCGCCGATGGCGGACGAACCCGCCGCCCCGAGGTCGGCCCGCTCATAGACCCCCACGAAGCCGGCGGTGCCCGTCGCCTGCGTGCAATCGGTCGAGGGCACGAACCCCGTGGCCAGGTAGTTGCTCGTCCCGTTGAAGGTGTAGCCCCGATCAGCGGTGAAGGCTGGGCTGTTCTGCTCCGTCGCAACCGTCGCCACGTCCTTCCAGTTCACCCGTGCGGCCTGCGCGTCATGCGCCGCCAGCACGAACAGTGCGTCCAGCTTCGACCACACGCCCGCAGCCTTCAGTTGGCTCACGAAGCGGCTGATCTGCTGCGCCCGCACCAGCGAGGGGGACACGTCGAACGCATCCATCACCGTCTGCGCATCGGCGTCTATCGGCATACGCGCCGGAACGCGGCTCCGCAGGGAAAGGCCAAGTCCGAGGCTCATCGGCGGAAGGCGATGATGTCGGTCGCCGTGGTCCCGGTGCTGAGCACCTTCGTGAACTCGATGCCGACCGTCTCGCCCGCCAGAAGGTCTGGAATGATGAGGTCCTGACCATCGGCGCAGGTCAGGGCGACATCGCCCGCCCCGCCCACACGGAAGCCGATTCCGGCGTTGGCGTCAGCGTCGGACGGAGTGACGGCGTAACCGCCTCGGGGAAGGAAAGCGTGCGGGTAGCTCATGGCATCCTCTTGAGGACGCAGCCCGCCCGCTGCATACTGGTTGTAGCATGGATGAAAAACGGATCATCGACGTTAAGTTCAGGGACGTGTCCACGACGCCCTGGTGGCGGAACTGGCACTGGGACTGGCGGCCGATGGCCGGCGCGACGATCATCGCGCTCATCGGTCTTCTTCGTCATTTCGCAGAGAAATAGCCGCCGCTCCCGCCGCCGGTAGCGGTCGCAGCGGGCGCTTCATCTTCGACGGCGGCGCGTCGATGCTGCGGATGACCGCCGAGCCCTTCACCTGCTGCGTGAGCCCCCGGATCATCGAGTCGATGAACGGCAGGTTCTTCAAGGCCGCCGGAACCAGCTTCAGCATCGCCACGGCCGAGTTGGACGAGTTGTCGCCCCCCTTCACTGGGGAGGTGATGCGCGCGGCTATCCGCACGAAGTTGGTGATCTGCGACTGTTCCGCCGGGGTGTAGAGCGTGCGGGCAAGGTTCGGGTCGTCGCGCAGGAAGTCCTCCCACGCCTTCTGGATCTTCACGCCTGACAGCTGGCGCGTGCCGGACTCCACCCCGCCGTCGCCGGGGCGCATGAGGCGCTTGAAATGCTCGCCGCGCAGGGCGTTCCAGTCCTCGGGGCTGTCCAGCAGCACCCGAAGCCGTTGAAGGTCGCGGTTGAGGTTCGGGCGGCTATGGGGAGCCCCCTTGCCGAAGATCGCGCGGCCAGCTTCCTCCGGGTCCACCTTGAGCGCGCGCCGCTCGCCGCCGCGCGCAACCCGCTCGGTCAGCGTCTCTACGAGGTCGTCGCCCTCGAACAGCTCGCCGAGCTTGCGGCGGTTCTTGATCGCGCCGCGCCAGCCCGCGATGGACGCCTCGTCGCCCTGCAACAGGCCGCTCTCCAGCGCCTCGTCAATGTAGCCGTCCAGCGCCTTCTTCGCCGCCCGCGCGGCGGCCGCTTCGACCGTATCGGAGCTTTGGGTAAGCTGGTTGAGCTGCGCCCGCGCGTCGAACACCTCGCGCACGCGCACCGGGTTCACGGTGTCGTCGAACCGCTGCACCGCCCGCTGCACCCGCGGAACGCCCTGAAGGTCGAAGTCCATCAGCCCTTCGTGAAGGCGCTGGCCGATCACGGGAGCCTGGTCGGCCGGAAGCGCCACGCCGGTATCCGCCTCCCGCGCTGACTTGTAGCTCGCAGACACCCACTGTTCGCCTCGGTCGCGCATCGCTGTCAGGCGCTCGGCGGCCGGGGTGGCGCCCGCCCCCAACTCCCGCGCCTTGCCCCCGGCGAGGTTGTCGGCGATGACATCCACATTCTCTCGCAGGGCCTGCTGCTGTCGCGCCACCTGCCCCTGCATCACGGCCGCCGGTCGCTCGCCGTAGGCGCCGCGCAGGGCCATGTTCTCTTCAAGCTGGTGCGTCGGGTTCTGCGTCATATCCCCCCGGCGCATCGGCACCGGAACGGGGGTGTCGGAGGACGCGACGAAGGCCGCCACCTCGTCGGGCGTGCGTCCGCTTTCGATCAGCCGGATAGCGTTCTGGCGCGCAGCCGAGGACAGTCCGGCGGGGTCCAGCCCCTGCCCGCGCATCGACTCGTCCAGCGCCTGCTGCGGGTTGCGCACCCGCGCGCCGCCGCCCCGTGCGCCCGCAAGGCCGCCGCCGACGATAGCGGCCCCGGTGCGCGCCCACGGCTCCAACGGCGTGCCTTCGGTCGCCTGTCCCGCCGCCTCCGAGGCGAGGCCCGGCAGGACAACCGAAAGCGTGCGAGCGACCGCTCCACCCGGCATCAGGGCGTTGGGCGCGAACTCGGCCGTGGTCTTGGCGTACTTGCCGGCTACGGTCTTGGGGTCGTAGTCCAGCCCGAGATCACGGTAGGTGTCGCCCAGTCCCGTGTTGCCGAGTTCCGTTTCCGCGCTCTGCGCCCTGCGCCACGACTCCACGGGGTTGAGGTTGGACAGACCGAGCGAGTCGCCGGTCATGGCGAATGCCTTGCCGAGCCCCGCCGGGACCGCCCGCATGGCGTCCACCAGCATCCCCTGCGCGCTGTCGGCGTCGATCTCCTCCACCTGCATGGGGTCGTGCGGCTCGGGCACGAGGTTCTGGAACTGGCGCACCTCCTCGTCGGAGAGCTCGCGGCGGAAGTCCTGCGCGGGCGGGCGCACCCACACGCCGGGCGCCACGCCCAAGTCGCCGCCCTGCACCTCCCCGCGCTTGGCAGGCCCCGCGGTGTAGGTCTCCCCGTTCACGCGCAGGTCCTCGCCCTCGGACAGGCCGAGTTCCTTCAGCAGTTCGTCGTCAGACAGTTCCCTCGGCATCACTTCACCGCCTGCCAGCCGCTACCGGTCCAGCGGAAGTTCCTGCCCTTGATGTTGTACACCTTGCCCTTCACGCGGCTCTGCACGGGCGGGAGTTCGAGCGGGGCGTCCTGCGCGCCCTTCGCCCGAGACGGGGCGAGGACCTGGGGCTTGGCGGGCGGCCCGTATTCGGCGTCGTAGGCCCGGCGCGAGGCCCCGTAGAGCGCGCGCATGGCGTCGTCGCGGGCCTGCGCCTTCTGCCACAGCACGTCCGGCCCATCCTCGAAGCGGGGGATGAACATGTCCATGTACTGGGCCATTTCGGTGTCGGTCACGGCCGCGCCGGTATCCTTGCGCAGGATGGGCGCGAGCCATTCCTTGGCCGCCTGAATGAACATGCGGTCGTTGTCGCTGCGGGCCATGATGCGCAGCACGCCGTTCTTGTCGGTGTTGAACAGCGTCTCGGTCGGGGTGGAGGGCTTGAACACGCCGTTGCGGGCGAGGTCGTTCATGCGCTCGTTGGCCCCGAACACCCGATAGGTGAGCATGGCCCCGTTGCGCTCGCCGTCCGTGTAGGGCCGGTCCGTGCCGCCGAGCGCGTCCACCTTGCCGTCCGGACTGATCTGCCACGGGCGCTTGGGGTCCAGACCGCGCAGCTTGGCCTCGGCTTCCGAGAGGGTGCGCCACTGCTCCGCAGGACCGCCCTCCGCCAGTACGCGCGCACCGCTTTGCGCCTGCGGCTGGCCCTGCTGCGGGCGCTCGCCGTTCTCGAACTCCCGCATGGCTTGGCGCACCCGACGCGCCACCTGCGGGTCCGACAGGTTGAGCGGATCGTTGAGCCCGACGCCGACCCGCTGCGCCACATAGGCCGCGTAGTTGTCCGTCGCCGCGCCATTCTCGCGCTTGGGAGCCCAACGCCCCACGATCTTGGCGGGCGTGTTGAAGCCGCGCTGGCCGTAGGACGCCAGCAACCGGTCGGCGGCGGACTCGCCATGCTCCATCGTCTCGAACCGAGCGAACCGACCCTCCCCCGGCTCGGGTCCAAGGTAGCCTGGCAGGCTGCGCGCGAACGGGCCGTCCTCGATGTTGCCGGGGTTGTTGTTGCGGAGCCCGCGAGGTTGCCCGCCAGCCGCCGGGGCCGGCGTGGGCGGGGCCTCCACGAGGCGCTCACGTGGCGACAGGGATTCCCGGCGGCGGTCGGCGTCCTGCGACAGTTCCTCGAACGTCGGAGCGCGGGGCGCGCTGTAGCGCACGTCCAGCCCGCCGTCCGGGGTCACGTTGGCGACGCCGAAGCGGTCGTCCACCTTCTCCACCAGCGGGGCGGTGTTGAAGGCCTCCGTGTCCGGGTTGTAGACGCTGCGGCCCACGGTGCGGGTTTCCAGCCCTGTGGAGCGGGACTTGGCCCACGCCTCGGGATCGGCGAGGAAGATCAGCTTCTCGCGGCCCTCCAGCCCCAGCCGGTCGGCCTCCTGCATCATCAGGGCGCGCTGTTCCGCCTCCGCCCGCTCCTTGTCGGTCTTCTGGCGCATCAGGGCGCGCTGCTGCTGCATCTGCTCATAGGCCAGCGCGCGATTGCCGCCGTCGTCAATGTCCTGGATCTCCCGCCCGAACCGACCCAGCCGATCAACGAAGTTCATGCCGTTGGCGTCGGGCGTGGTCGCCTTCTGGCGCAGGCGCGACAGGAAACCGCCGATGCCCCCGCCGCCCTCCTGCTGGGGGGTCAGCAGGGATTCGTAGCTGACGCCCGGCGCATCCTGAATGGGCGGCATGGGCGGGGCAGCGCCCGCCGCCATCAGCCGCGCCGGGTCCTGCGGGTTGAACATCCCCGCGAGGCTGGCGAGGTATTGCGAGATCACCGGTTGAAGCCCCGGTTCTGGAACCAGCTATCGCGCTGGCCCATCTGAGCCGCGCGGTTGCCGAGGCCGTCGATCTGGCCCGCGAAGTCCGCCCGCGACCGCTGGCCGCCGAAGTCGGAGAACTGGCCCTGCCGGTGCGGCTGGCCCGGACCGCGGCCGCCGAGCGCATCGCCCCAGCCGTAGCCGCCCCAGCGGGGGAGGCCGGCGAAGCCGCTCATGGTGGAGCCGCCCATGCCCGGAGGCATCGGGGACACCTCGGGTGTCATCGTCTGCGGGCGCACCGGGTTGACGATGGCCGGGTCCAGCCCGCCCATGACGCCGGTCTGCTGCTGTTTGCCGAAGAGCTGGGGGTTGTTCAGGGTCTGGAAGATCACAGCGCGGCCTCATTGACAGTCAGGTAGCCGAGGACAGAGCCAACGGCGTGGGGGTCGGTCTGCTGAAGCTCCTGGGCGATGTAGCCCTCATGCTTCGGCGTGTTGTTCTCCCAGCGGTAGCGCCAGCGGACCCGGCGGCGGACGCCGTTCGCTCCCCGCTCCAAGCGCACCGTCTCCACGTCCTTCTTCAGGCGGCGGTCGGAGAACAGCCCCGCGACAGACGCCGCCGTTCCCGCCACCTGGCCGATGGTCTCCAGCACGGAGGGTGACTGACGCGTGGTCGTCGTGCCCTTCTGATTGGACCCGGTGAACATCGGCAGGTTGGCGTAGCCGTAGAGTTGCCCGATGGCCTGAAGCTTGGACCAGTCCGCCGTGCGCATGGCCGCGTCGATCTCGCGCTGCACGTTGCCGAGGTCGCCTTGCAGCGCCACATCGCCCCGCGCATTGGCCGCTTCGGAGTTGGCGACGTTGTTCAGGCCCGACGCCGCCGAAAGCTGGCGGTTGGCGTAGGCGTCACGCGCCTGAAGGTTCAGGCCCTCGGTCGTGTTGAGCGCGCCGGTGTTGAACAGGCCGGTCTGCTGGCGCCGGTCCGCGTCGGAGCCCGCCAGCCCCATCGCCTCGCGGTAGGCCTGCGCCCGAAGCTGGGCCTCCGTGGATGCGCGGTTCTGCCCCTGCTCCCCGGCAAGCATGGCCTGGGTAATGGCCGAGCGAGAGCCGCCGAACGCCCCGGTACGGGCGCGCTCCGCCTCCATCGCCGCCATCTGGCGCGCGGCGTCCTGGTCGAAGCCCTGAAGGGTGGTGTCGACCACGCTGTCCGTGAACGGGTTGGCGTACTGCTCCCACCCGTTGTCGAGGATGCCGGCGGCGGTCGCCTGATGGGTCTGGCCGATCTGGTTCGCACCAGCCCCCGCGACGTTGTTGTAGATGCCCGCCGCGCTGTTCAGGTTGCCCTGCCACGCGCCGAGGTTGGCCGCGCCTTCGAACGCCTGGTTCTGGAGATCCGACGCGGGCGCGACGAAATCCTGCGCGTTCGTCCCCATCATGCCCGAAACAGCCGAGGTGTAATCCTGCATGGGCTGTTGCACCCACCCCGGAACGACCGGGGTAGTGGTCATGTTGGTCTTGGTCTTGGTCTTCTTGTCACCCACTAGAGCGGCCTTTCGTAGGTCACGAACGAGGCCGCCCAGCCGTTCGTCTTGAGGACTCTACCCCATCCCGCGCGGCCTTCAATAGTCGCGCGGCTGCAACCCATGCTTCTTCCGAAGGCTGCAACGCCATCCTGAAGCTGTAACAGCTCTTTCAGGTCCCCGCCGCCCAGCCAGACCTCCAGCGTGTCGCCGATCACCCGCGTGACCATGGCCGCCGATTCCCCCGGCCACAGTTGCGCATGGCCGCTGGCGACCTGTCGGGACAGTTCTTCCCACGGGGTCGCCTCCAGCACGGGCTCCAGGAACGGCCTGCACCGCTCAAGCTGCTCCAGCACGGGGCTGGTCTTGCGGGGGACGGGCGTGAGTTCGGCGAGGGGGGCGGGTTCGGTCATCGGCGTCCTGCGGGCTGCACGTCGAAGGCCGGCTTTCCGAGCCTCCAGAACGTAGGGGATGAGTTGGACGAAAAGCGCACACGCGCGATCTTGCCGGTGGCGCGGAAGTCCACCTTCTCCTTGCCGGGCGTGCAGATGTAGGGGCCGTGTTCCGTCTCCGGCCCCTGCGGGTACATGCGGGTGATGACGGTGACGGACACCGAGCCCTGCTGGTCCTTGAAGTCCGGCCACAGGCCCCGCAGGAACACCAGTTCGTCTTCCGAGATGGACTGGTCGGCCGTCTCGACCGAGGCCGAGAACACGCCCCCGTCCGCGCTGTTGCCGCGCTCGTGCCAGTAGATGTTGCCGTCGTAGTCCACGCCCACGGGATGGGGGGCCGGTCCGGCGTCGGTCATGGCCGTGCGCACCATCTGGCCTCGCGACCACGCCCCGTCGATGGTGTTGACGCGGACGTAGCGGGAGCACTCCACCCCGTCGCGCTCGTCCGGGTAGTCCCAGCGCACTTCCTGGTAGGTGGAGAGCGATGAGGCGTACACCTTGTCCTTCTGCGCTGCCGTGAGGTTGTCGCGCACCTCGGCCCCGATAGGGCAGATCATGGGCGTGGGCGCGCCTCCGACCGAACAGGTGTAGAACTGGCCGTCCGGCGCCATCCAGTAGGCCGTGTGCCCGATGACGACCGCCGCGTTCGGCCCGATCAGGCCGCAGTTGTAGCCCACCTGGTCGAACTGGAACGTCTGGCCCGGATCGCCGAGGAACTGCGCCACATGCAGGCCGTTGTCGGTCCAGATGAAGATCTGATGCCCGATCACCTTGGCCGAGATGATACGCCCGCCCCCGGACAGGATTTCCTCGCCCGCGTTGTTCGTGGCCGAGGTGGTCCAGTCGGTGTAGTCCTCCAGATCGCACCAGCGGATGCACAGGGGGTTGTAGTCGCCAGACACCTCCTCGTTGACGCCGAAGCCCATGACCTGCCGCTGCGGGGTGACGATCATGTAGTCGAAGTGGTCGGGAGCCTGGGTGATCTCGGTCGCCACCTCGGCCGTGTCGTTCTCCCACACGTAGAGCTTGCCGCCGCGAGGGGAGGCCAGCAGGTTCTCACCCCACGTCGCCAGCGCCCACGAGCGCGGGTAGTAGTCCACGACCGAGGGCTCGCCGTACTCCCCGGTGGAGTAGGTCCCCGTGCCGTAGCCCACGCCCCCCGTGGCGTCGATCTCGCCGTCAGAGAGCCCGGCGGGGGTGATCACGGCCAGTTCGCCGCCGTACCAGACTTCCAGCGAGGCGTGGGTGCCGAAGCCGATGTTCACAACCCCGTCGTTGTCGGTCCAGATCAGGACGCCGCGACAGACGCCGGAGAGCGCCGTGGTGCTGATGCGTTCCCACCCGCCGTCCGTCTGCGGCTGCTCGCGCCAGAACCGCACGTTGTCGGAGTCGTAGTAGCGACCGGCCGCCGTGGAGGTCGTGTCGTCCCCGATCAGGCCGGGCGGGAGCTGAAGGGGCGTTCTCATGTGGCGGTGAGGGAATAGCTGAAGGAGGCGATGGCGGTTTCGCCGGTGACGGTATCGGTGACGGTGACCTGCGCCGTGCCCTCGCTGGTGCTGCCGGAGGTCAGGAACTCGCGCAGGGTGCTGGGATTGTTGACGCCGCCGCCGGTGAACGCCGCGCCCCCGGTCAGCACATCCCACAGGTAGGTGTAGGAGCCGGAGCCGCCCGAGATGACGGCCTCCACCTCGACGCTGACGAAGCCGCCGCCCGCCGTGGCCTCGGCCGGGTCGGGCGTGACCGTGACGGAGAGGCCGGTGACAACCTTCCATGTCCCGCCCACGTTGATGGAGATCGACTCCACCGTCTTCCACGAGCCGCCGACGTTGACCTTCGTCTCGGTCACGTCCTTCCACGTCCCGCCTATGTTCAGGTGCGTGGTCATGCGGTGTACTTGAACCAGATGTCGCCCGACGAGCCGCCCGAGGCCGACGAGGTGGAGAAGGTCACCTTGCCCGAGGCGTAGGAAGACGAGCCGTTGTAGAGGAAGTGCCCGCCCGAGCCCTTGCTGACCGCACCCGAGAAGGTGGCCGTCCCGCTCGCCTGAAGCGCGGCGAAGGCCTGCGTGGCGCCCCAGGTGTTGACCGTGCTCAGCAGGGGGACGTTCGCGCCCGACGTGCCGGTGTTCTTCGTCGCCGCCGTGCCCAGTCCGAGGTTGCTCCGGGCCGTGGTCGTGTTGGTCAGTTCGGACAGGTTGTTCGTCGCCGCCATGGCCGCAGCCCACGATGCGGACGTGCCGTTGGTGGTCAGGAAGTAACCCGCGTTGCCCTCCTGCCCCGGCAGGTTGCCAGAGGCGGCCGAGAGCGCGAGGTTGTCCGCATAGGCCTTGGTGCAGGCGTCAGCGTCCGCCGTGGGCGTGCCGACGTTGGTCAGCTTGTCCCCGCCAAGGTCGGTGTACTTCGCCAGCAGGCAGTCGGTGCCGTCCGAGATCACCCAGCGAACCTCGCCGGTCTTCACCGTGGCATTGGTGGAGCCGCCCGTGGTGATGATCACGTCGCCGGAGGACGCGTTGCGGACGAGATAGACCTTCTCCACGGCCGGGATCGTCACCGTGCCGCCCGTGCCCGAGGACACGTTCAGACACCGCGCCCGGCTTTCGTCCGACGCGTAGTTGGTGGAGGTGAGCGTTTTCGTGCCGGACAGCGCGAAGCTGGTCCAGCCGTCGAGCGAGGCGTCGATCAGGTCGAACACCGTGTTCAGCTTGGGAGCGCCCCAGGTGTTGAGGTTCTCCCCTGCGGCCTGCTTTTCGAAGCGGTTTCTGGTCGTGGCGGATGAGGGCATGGCTACACCGGATGAACAATGCCGAGCCGCAGCCCGGAGCGGAGATGGACCTGAAAGAACTTGCCGTGGGGACCGGCGCTGTCGTTCACGGCGCGCAGGTAGTTGCCGGCGTCCACGGACCCCGTTCCGCCGGTCGGCTCGTCGTCACCGTCCTGCTGGACCGTGAACGTCGTTGCGGAGGGGGTCTCCTCGATGGTGAACTCGCCGTCGAAGGAGGGGTCCGTCATGCCCGACACCACGACCGTATCGCTGATGCCGATGCCGTGGGTGGCCGAGGTCGTGAAGGTGATCACGTCGTCGGTGCGTTCGGCCGCCGTGATGGTGTGGGTCTTGTGGTAGACCGACCACGTGCACTTGGTGCCGGTGCCGTCCACGCCGACCGCGTTCTCCAGCGCGTTGACCGCCGCGTTCGTGCCCGTGAACACCGCACTGACCGAGGGGGTGGTTCCGTTCAGCACGTCGAAGGTGCAGGCCATGGCGAGGTCGGTCGTGCCCAGCACCTCCACGCGGCCCGACGTGCCGGTAAGCTGCGCTTCGTCGATGCCGGAGGCTTCGGGAGAGAACACCGCGCCCTTGTCGATCACGTCGGTTCCGGGAACGTCGATCCACGCGCCCCCGTCCTGGTACTCGTTCGGCGTCATGTCCGAGCCGTTGGCCTCGGTCCCGGTCCCCAGCGTCACGGCCCCGAAGTGGTAGGCGGACAGCACGTCGAGCGAGACGGCGCAGTTCCAGATCTTGGTGTTGACGTTGTGGAACATCTGCGCGCCGGCCGTCGCGTAGGCCCCACGGGTGCAGAAGCTGATCCGCGTGCCCTTCAGGATCGCGATGGAGCCCGACGCCTCCACTCCGGACGAGCCCGAGGCGATGAAGCACTGGTCGATGTTGACGTAGCAGTCGTCCAGCGAGGCCACGACCTCATCGAAGGCCATGCCCAGCGACGTGCGGACCAGTCGCGTGGACGCCCCGGCCTGAAGGACCAGCACTTCCTGCCCAGCCGCGCCGCCGCCGATGCAGGCGTTCAGCGCGGTCAGGTTGCCCTCGTCGCCGATGCGGATCACCCGCTCAGGCCCGCCGCATATCACGTCGTCGTTGACCAGCTCGTAGCGCGAGCCCTTGTCCTTGATGAAGATGGTGCAGCCGTTGCCGTTCGCCGGGTTGGCCGGGGGCGTATCGACGGGCGGCCAGTAGCCGACGCCGAGGTACTCCTGCCGTGCATAGCCGCCGTCGCGGAAGCAGAACGCACCCTCCGTGGTCGTCCCGTTGAAGCCGCCATTGGAGACGACGCAGGCGAAGGGAACCTGCACCCGCGAGCGGGCCACGTTGTTGTCGCTCGTGGAGGAATCGACGCCCGTATCCACGGTCGGGTTCGTCAGGGTCTCCATCACGCCGTCCACGGCCTTGGTGAACCAGAACTCGCCCTCGAAGGTGGTTCGGGCCGCGCCGACCTTGGTCACGATGATGGCCCCGTTCAGCGCGCGGGCGTGGTTGTCGCCGTACATGTTCTGGAGGCCCAGCACGTAGCCCACCCGCACGCGCGCTCGCGTCATGGTCCCCAGCGCCGAGCCGCTGCCGTCCGTGCCCGTCTGCGCCCAGCTGACCGTGGTCGCGGTGACGGCCGTGATCTGGAAGTTGCCCGTGAAGCCGCTGACGCCCGTGACGGACACGGCGTCTCCGACCACCAGGTCATGCGCGCCAATGGTCGCGGTGACCACGTTGGACAGGCGGGAGATGGCAGTGATCGATTTCGACCACGTGCTGTGCACCGAAAAGGCTGCGGTCATCTCCACCAGCGCCCGCCAGCGGCCGGAGCCGAGCGAGGTGTAGGTGATGTTCTTGACGACCCGCGAGGTGGCGCCGGACGCCGCGCCCCAGTACAGCTCGCCCTGTTCCGCGGTCCACGTCAGGCTCACGCCCTCGATGGTGGTCATGCCCTCGGGGAAGCAGAGCTTGACCGGTCCGCCGCCCGAGCGCGTGCCGTACCAGTCGAGATAGTCCTTCAGCCGCTGCCAGCGCGCCTGACGCTGGGTCGGCCCCTCCCCCACGATGTCGGAGAAGTCCATGGTGATGGTGAGCGTGGAGCGCGACGGGTAGAAGAAGGGAATGCGGGCTTCCCACGCCTTCTGAACCGCCGCCGAGGTCTGGCCGCCGAACAGCTCCAGCGGGGCCGGACCCGCGGTCTTCCACGCGCTCCCGTCCGAGACGACCATGACGCCGTTCACGAAGGCGGCGCAGGCCCGGTAGCGTTCGGCCGAGGGAAGGTCGGCGTACTCGGAGAACTCCGCCAGCTTGTTGGGGGCCTTGGGCAGCAGGACGCGCCGCGAGAGGTCCTGAATGGCCTTCGAGACTGCCGGGTCGCGGATCAGAGACACGGACGGATACCCGTCGAAAGCCTCCGCACGGTCTCATCCTGAAGCAGGTTCAGCGCCTCGGTCTCCGCCCCCTGGCAGAGCATGGCGCGGGTCTCGTCGATGATGATGTCGCGGCAGATGTGCTTCTTGACCGTGGCGACGATCAGGTCTTCCGCCTCGGTCGTCCACGCGTTCGTGTCGCTGTCATCCGCCAGCGTCAGGTCGAAGGTGCCGATCAGGCTGAGCGTGTAGGCCTGATCCGGCGTCGGGTAGAGGCGCAGGCGCGTCTTCTCCACCGCGTAGTCGGTCGGCTGGCCCTCGGACACGTTCATGCCCTTCAGGTCGTCCATCGCGGCCAGTGACACCTTGCAGAGCGGATACCAGGTCTCCCCGATCTGCACCTGAATGAGGTCGATGTTGCGCGTGCCGGAGGGGAGGTTCACGTACTCGTCCTCGGCCGTGACGGTCTGCGTCTGCCGGGCTTCGAGGAACCAGAAGCGCTTCGCCCCGTGGGTGCGGATGGCGCGGGTGATCGCCGCACCGATCTGGCTGTCCAGATCGGTGCGGTTCAGTTCGTCGGCAATGCGCGCCTTGACTTCACCCAGCGTGGACACCGCTCACTCCCAAAAAGAAGGGCGGCCCGGATACGAACTCCCGAGCCGCCCCCGTTTTCCTTGCTCTGAGGGCGGTCAGAGGTTCGGAATGTAGGCGATCACCACCTGACCGACGCCCGCGGAGGCGGCGGTGCCGGTCAGATCGACCGTGGCGAGGATCGTCGTGTCGGCCGAGACGTAGAAGCTCACCGCCTCGTCGCAGGGGACGTAGCCGGCGGAGCCCAGCGCCAGGTCGGTGGCGTAGAGGTCGAGGTCGCCCGAGATGCCGATGTCGAGGACGTTGGTCGAGCCGGCGTTGAAGGCGGTCGAGACGTTCGCGCCCGAGATCGGCTTGACGATGACCGAGCCGGCCGGGATCGTGCCGACCGTCAGCGAGAGCCCGTCGTCCGCGTAGGTGAAGTCCTTGCGGAGGTAGTGGATCTGCTGCGTGTGGTATTGACGTGCGTTGCTCATGGCGATCACCCGGCCGTGTAAGTGGAGATGACCAGCGACGAGAAGTCGGCGCTGTTGAACTGGGTCTTCTTCAGGCCGTAGATGAAGCCTGCCTTGACGCCGAGCTGGTTGCCGTAGTCGAACAGCTCTTCCTGCCACGCCGGGTCATTCACGCCGTTGCTGTCGCCGCCGAAGGCGATGGCCGCGGCCTGGGCGCCGCAGAAGACGGCGCGGCGGGTGTTGTCCACGGCGGTCAGGGCCGTCGAGTGGACGCCCTTGGGCAGGTACTGGCTCTCGTGCAGGATGACGCCGTTGTACTCGCCCAGCGCACCCGAGTAGATCGGGTTGTTGGACACGTCGCCGCCCTGCATGGCGGCCTTCTGGATGTCGAGCCACTGGCCGGTCGTGGTCGAGGTCCGCATCTGCTCCACCTGGTAAGGGTGCAGGAAGCAGACGTACTTCGACTTGCCGCCGATCTTCAGCGGGCGGAAGCCCGGAGAGGCCAGCTTGGCGGTCGTCACGGCCCGGTCGATCAGCGTCAGGGTGAACAGGTCGGACGAGTCGATGCCCTGGTCCGTGGTGGCGTCGCCGCCGCGCAGGATCGAGGTCGCGGCCAGCGCCGCCTGGTTGCCGGTGTACTTCGTGTCGGTCTGAGCGACGTTGCCGGCGATCTGGTTCATGAACGCGACTTCATGGCGCTCGGTCCACCAGTCCTTGAGGCCGTCCTTGGACTCCTCGCGGATCGACCACGGAACGCGCTGTTCCGTCATCTTGCCCTTCACGCGCACGGCGTGGCGAAGCTGGTTGATCAGGATGTCGTCGGTGTAGGTGGACAGCGACTCCTCGTTGCCTTCGAGGGTGTCGTCGCCCTGCACGCCGGCGCCGGTCAGCTTCATGCGCAGGGTCAGGCGGATGCGGTCGCCCGCGGACTTCTTCAGGTCGTTCTTGCGCTGGATGAGCGCGGACGGACCGTCGCCGATGAAGCGGCCGATGAAGGATTCCTTGATCGACTCCCGGTAAAGGGCCTTCGACCAGAGCTTGACGACTTCCGGGGCGTTTACGCCGTATTCGGTAGCGGACATTGGTCTCTCACGGTTGAAAAGGGGATGGCTTTCGCCTTCGCCTCCCGTCCGTGGGGGCCTACGCCTCGCGACTCATGGGCTCGCGGAACCCTGCGATCCGTGCGTGGATCAGTCGTCTCCCGTAAGGGGTGATTGGAGCCTGCCAGATGCCCGCCGGAAAGCCAGCGGCTTAGGTTCAGGGCCGCGTTGCTAAGCAAAACCCCCGGTGTGCGCCGGGGGCCGCTTCGCCTCAGGGGGCATGGGTGCGGCCGGGGCCGCTCGGGGTCAGGCGCTTCGTCGCTGCTGCTGCTGGAACTGCGACCACGCCTTGTCGAAGGCATCGCCCTCCAGCGTGTTGATGTACTCGATGGTCAGTTCCTTGCCGCCGCGACCGCCGCCTTGCAGCCCGGCGTTCGCCTGCTGGCCGGCCTTGATCTTGTCGATGGCGCCCGGCGCACGCTGCTCGGCCGTGAAGCCCCGCTGCTTGGAGAGGTTGTAGAACACTTCCGCCGGGTTCTTGTTGGCCTTCACCGCACGGTCCGTGATGCCGAGGTACTCCACCCGCAGGGCGTGCTGGATCTCGGCCGGGCTGTAGCCCATGGCCTGGTATTCCTGCGTACGCGAGACGGTCAGGTACTCGGCGGCCTTCTGGTAGTCCGGATGGTCCTCGGCGAACTCGGCCTCGTACTCGCTCAACGTGGCCTCGACCTGCGCCACCTGCTGCTGGAACCGCGTGGCCTGCTCGCGCTCCTGCGCCTCGCGCGCCTGCTGCTGCTGGATCGTCTCGAACCGCTGGTGAATCTGCTCCAGCGCGCCGATGGGATCGTCCTGCACGCTGATCGGCTTGGCCGGGGCTTCCGGCTTGGGCGCGGCGTACTGCTGAAGCCGGGCCTCCATCTCCTGGAACCGGCGCTCGTACTCGCGCTTCTCGGCGCGACGGGCTGCCCGCTCGGCCTTCAGGGCTATGGCGGGGTCGCCTCGGGGCTTCTCGGGCTCGGCCTGCTCGGCAGGCGGTGCGTCATCAGCGCCGCCAGCACCTGCGTCATCCACGGGAGGCTGTTCGGTCTCGACTTCGGGAGCGTCGGACTCGGTGAAGTATGCATCGCTCATGGTTCGCCCTTAGAACTGTTGCTGGGGATCGCCGGGCGTAGCGGCCTGTTGGCCCTGCATCCCGGCTAGGTACATCTGGCCGATCTCGGAGATGGCCTTGGAGAAGTTCAGTTTCGCCTGCGCCTGCTTCTGCTGGGCGCCCGCCTGCTTCTCGGCCACGGTCGCCTGCGCGTCGGCGATGGTGAGCTGCTGCATCTGTTCTTCCGCAGGGTCGGGCTCAGGCGGCTCGGACAGGAATTTGGCGATGTCCGTCGCGAGCGCGGTCGGCAGCGGCGAGTAGCGGACCATCTTCGCCCACAGCTCCGGCGGCATATCCTTCAAGAGCGGGGTCATCTGCATGATCATCGACCACACCCGCTCCTTCTGGTTCGGGCCGGCCGGGGCTTCGTCCACCACCACGTCGTACTTCGCCGTCTCCGGCTGCATGGACAGGGGGACGTACTGCGCGTCCCCGTTGTCGCCGACGATGCGGATCAGTTGGCCGTCGAGGTAGCGCATCAGCTTCAGCAACAGGCGGCCCTGCTGCTTGCGGTAGCGGCGCAGGCTGTCGAAGAAGTCGGCGAGGATGCCGTAGGCGGCCTGCTTGCGCTGATGCTCCAGAACCCCGGCCTGGTCCCGGTCCACCATCCCCAGCATTTCCTGGTTGACCCCGGTCGTGTCGCGGATCGAGGCGATGGCGAACTCCATCATCGGCACGATCTGCGGGGGAACCACGGCGGGCGGCTTGGGCTGGATGCTCCCGGCCTGCAACGCCCCGCCCTGCACCCAACTGATGGAGCCGTGCTTGGCCCAGTCCTGCTCGAAGGTGCGCACGTCATCGACGACCGACCGCTCGGCGATCAGGCCGCCCTTGGCCGAACTGGCGAGGATGGCGAGAAGCTGGCTGAAGAACTGGTTGGCCCACTTCTGCGGGTCCTGCATGGGCTTCACCAGCCCGTACCAGACGCCGCGGTTGCGGTCCCGCTTGCCGGTGATGCACTTCAGGGTGAACTCCCCATCGGGAAGCGCGCCCTGTTCGAGGATCGTGTCGCCCGCCACCACGGCCTTGCGGTAGCGGCGCTGCTTCACGCGGGTGGAGTTGAGCACGCGGCCCTCGGCCTTGGCCTCCTCCTCCAGCTTGTCGAACTCGTCCACCGGCACGCGCAGGGGAACGTCCGGATTGGCCGGGTCCTCCACCAGCACGACCGTCTCGGTGTCGTACCACTGGTAGCAGCGGACATAGACCTCGTTCGCGTCCGCCTGATCGTCGCCCTCGTAGGCGTCGCGCGGGTCGGTGTGGTGAACCGGGGCCTCTTCCCTGCCCTCGGGCCACTTGTCCTTGCCCCACAGGGCCTCGAACTCGGACTTAGAGTACGGCTTGCGCCAGCGGACGTATCGCGCGTCGGCGAGGTTGCGCTTGCGGGCGATGGGATCGGCCAGGACCTCCAGCGGGTCGATGCGGTCCACCAGGATCTTCCCCTCGGGGTCCTCCTCGTAGTCCACCCGCGTTTCGGTCCAGCCGAGGCCGCAGATCAGCGCGTCCCGGAAGGCGTCGGATTCCTCCACGCCCGCATCGCACTCGTCGCGGAAGTACTCGGCACCCTTGGACAGCACCTCGTTCACGCCGCTGTCGCCGATCTCGCGGGGGAAGTACTGCACCTGCTGGCGGTTGCTGATCTCAGCGCCCGACACGGCGTCGATCATCGGCCCGACGCGGTTGAAGACGGGGGCGATACGGCCCTTGTCCTTCAGCTCGGCCTCATCCTCGGCGGACCACTGCTCGCCGGAGACGAAGCGGTACATCTCGCGGGCTTCGCGGCGCCACTTGCCCCAGTGGCCGTCCAGCGCCTTGTCCCAGTCGGTGAACTTGGCGAGGAGTTCGGTGTCGTCTGTTTCGGTGTAATCAGCCATGCGGGCCGGTCCACGGGTCGATCTGCGGCACGCGGCGGGCGCGGCCCGGAGGCGACCCCAGCGGGCTATTCGCCATCTCACGCATGAGCCAGCCGACCAGAGCGGCGAAGAGCCCGAACACGAATCCGGTCCCTACCAGCGCTACCACCATCGGTACGCTCACGCGGACACCCGCGCGGCGAGACGCAGGCGGGCGGCCGGAGCATCGCCCTTCACCACCTCGGAGAACGCGACGTTGCCGCCGGGCGACAAGCGCGTGACGCTGATGACCAGCCCAAGCGGGGTTTCGTCCTCGCTCCAGACGTGCGGGTCGTCCGTGACCGGGGTCCAGTCGTAGAGCGCGCCGTCCGGTCCAGCCTGTGGCTGGGCGGCGACCACGGCCTCATCGACCTCGACAGCGGCCTGCGCGAACGCGTCGATGGACTGCGAGACCAGCATCCCCGTCTCGTCGTCCTGCACGGTGACGGCGACCACCTTGTCTTCCGGACCGATTTTGGGCTTACGGCGACCGCGCGGCATGGCTGCTCCTTGGATCGCCAGCCATTGTGGTCACGGCCTTTGCGGGCGCAACAGCTTGTAGTTCAGGGCGCGGTTGTCACGCGGCCCATCCCGACGCCGAGCGCGGCTTGCGGGCGTAGCGATCCCTGGGCTTGTCCGGCTGCTTCGGCTGCTTCGCCCACGGCCGCGACATGCAGGCATAGCGCCAGTCGTCGCCTGCGTGGTCCTCGCCGTCCGTGTCCACGTCCTCGGGCCGGTTGCGGTCGTGCTGAAGCGCCGGGATCGTGCGGATGCTGTCGAGGCACGTGGAGAAGGTCGCGATCATCGGCAGTCCGTCCTCATCGCCCATCAGCCGGGCGCGCATCTGGTCCCAACCGCCCATCGCTCCCCGGCCCGACACCCGCGCATTGTCCGCACGAGTGAACGCGATGACGTGATCAGCGCCCCGGTGCAGGCGCTCGGCAATGGACGGGCCGCCGTCCGAGGCGAAGGCCGCCGGGTCCAGCCTGCCGTATGTCAGGCGCTCGGTCGGGCGCGTGGCGATCTTCCCATCAGGGGCGAACACCCCGCCCATGCGCTCAACCAGGCCACGACCTACCTGCTCGGCGGGGATCTTCAGCCCCTCGTTCGGCTCGCCGGTCGATCCATACCACTCGCGATAGCGCACGATGCAGCCCCTTGGCAGGGTGACGCCGCACGGGGTTATGAACGCGTCGTCCACGATAGCCCACCAGCCGAAGCTAAACGGCTTGGCTGAGCCCCAGTCCCCAGACATGAACCGCGCCCACGTCGCCGGGATCTCGAACGGTCGCACCACATGGCGGCTCGCGCTCCAGCAGTCGAAGAACGCGCCCTCCAGTACGTTCCAGTCGCCATCGAGCATGGCCTTCGCCAACTGCCCGCCGAGGCCGCGAAGGCGACCGGCGTAGTTCGGGTCATTGCGCAGCAGCGCCGCGTTGTCGGTCAGCAGCGCGGGCACGAACATGCGCTCCATGCCGGTGTCCGCGTCCCGTATCGGCTGATAGCCCATAGGCGCCGGGTCGATGAAGTACGCCTTCACCGCGAGGTGGCCAGCGCCGCCGGGGTTCGCCGCCGCCCTGATGCGCTTTGTCGGCACACTGTGAGCGGAGCGCAGGCGGCTGCGCAGGTAGCGGTAGCAGAACAGGTTCGCCCACTGCGTCAGCTCGTCCCAGCCCACCCATGTGTACTGGTGACCCTGGTAGCGGGTCACGTCTCGCTCGCTCTCGCAGTACCTGAGCTTCAGGTTCGCGCCGTTCGGCCACGACCATGTGCGCTTCTGCTCGTTCCATGTCGCGCCGGTCTGCGGGTAGATTTCTCGGGCGCGCGCCAGCAGCTCCTCTAGCTCGGGGAAGGTGCGGCGGAACAGGATGCCGCGCCACGCCTGCCCGTAGGTCTGAACGTCCTGAAGGTAGTCGCCCAGCAGGAAGTCTGACTTCCCCCCGCCCGCCGCGCCGCCGTAGAACAGTTCATCACACCACGTCGCCGTGATCGCTTCAGTCTGCGGTCCCGGCTGCGGCGCCCACATGGCCCAACTCCCTGTTCCGGCGCTCTAGCCATTCCTCGCGCGTTTCGTTGGGGGGGCGGTCAACGATGGTCTGGATCGGGCCGCCATCGGGACCGCTGATCTCCGTCGTCAGGCGCTCCCCGTAGCGCTTCGGGTCCCACTTCGCGAGAAGCTTCAGGCGCGTCTCCACTCGCAGCTTCGAGCGGCTGATCCATTCCGTGTTGGCCGCCTCTCGCGGGGCATCCTCCGGCCCGACAAGCACCGTGTCGTGCGCGGTACAATCTGCGATAGCCAGACACTCGGCCGCCAGGGCATCGAAACCATCTTCGCGCGCGCGTGCGAAGTCGGCGGCAAACGCCTCGTGAGCCTTCTTCCAATCCGAGACAGTGCGAACGGCGGGCATGTGCTCATCACGGCAGATCGACGCCAGCGGCTCACCTTTAGACAGGCGCTCGCATATCTCCTCCGCTGCCTTCTGCGTGTATGTGGTTGGGCGGCCTCTCGCTGCCATCAGTCGAACTCCCCGACAAGGCCGTGCATGGAGTTCAGCGCCGCATCGCATTCGGTGAGGCCGCGTTCCGTGAGACGGTTGCCGTACCAGCGGGTTCCTTCGAGGCCGGACATCTGTTCGATGCCTCCACGGTCGAGGGCTTCCCGAATGTTGGCGATGTGGTTCTTCACCGCGCCGACCGATCCGCCTCCGGGCCTGCTGATGAGGGCGAGCTGCTTGTGCGTGAGCCAGCCCTTGGCGAGGTAGAGCGCTTCGAGAATCCTGGCCTCGGTGGAAGACAGGCCGAACCACTCCACGAAATCAGCCTGCATTCTCGTATCGACGCCGAGGGAGCGCCACGGCCATATGTTCAGGGCTGCGTTCACTGGGGCCTCCCGTGGTGGTACTGGCCGCACCAGCGGCAGTGGTAGACGATCACCGCGCCCTTCTTCTTCGCGCGCTCCTTGGCGACACGATGGGCGAGGGTTCCATTGGCGAAGCGGGCCTTGCCCTTGCAGGCGGAGACTTGCCATTCCCGCTGGCCTGCCGTTTGGGGCTTAGCCATTGCGGGAGAACTCCTTGCGGATGCGATGGACGTAGAGGGCGGGGACTTGGCCGCGCTTCAGCCACTCGCGGAACACCACGCCGTAGTGCATCACGCCCATGAGCCCGAGCCGCACCGCCGCGTCGATCCGCTTCTCGCGCATGGCCCGCTCGTAGTCGGCCACGCCCATGCTGCAGGCTTCGGCTTCGGCGTCCCAAACGGCTGGGGTTCCTGCGATGATCACAGCGCGCTCCCCGGAATGACGGACACGACCTTGACCCCAAGACGGGAGAGGGTGCGGACGCGTTGGGCTATACGCTCGGCGAGGGGCTTACGGGGTGTCGAGCCGTCCCGTGCCTTGTCCTGGGAGGGGGTGGGGTTGGTCATGCCGCCCTCACGCGCCGGGCGAACTCGTTCCGGCCGGGGCCGCCCTGCCACACGAACGGCGGGGGCTTCAGCAGGTCCACCTGCTCCTGCACCAGCAGCTTGCGGAAGCCCTCGTGGTTGCGCAGGAACTCCCATGCCGTCTGCGTTCGGGGCAGCAGCCGGCCGTCCTTGAGCCGGGCGCCATGCAGGTAGGCGTCCGCCGAGCCCTCGCTGCCGAGAACCGCGACCGCCCGCTCGTAGAACTCCAGCGGTACAGTGATGTCGAAGGGGCCTGAATAGCGTCCGGTGTAGTTCATTGGATCTGCTCCAGGATGCGGTCACGGTCGGCAAGGAAGTCGTTGCTCACAGCGGTGCGGGGGCCTGTCGGCGGAGGCTGGCCGGAGGGGGTCGTGGTGTGCTCGTCGTTCCAGCGGCCTTGGTGCAGCCAGGTCGAGGGGTTGCACCACGCGCGGTCCTCGGGCTTGGCGAGCTTGTAGGCTTCGACGGCAGCGAGCACGGCGGCGAGGCTGGGCAGGCGCTTCTCGGGCTTCGAGGCTTTGCGGGCGGCGTCCCACTCGGCCTTCGCCTTCGCCTTGCCGACCTTGTGCGGATAGGCCTCCCAGAAAATCGGGAAATCATGCGCGCGCGCACTGTCCGAAGAAGCGATAGCTTCTGAGGTATGAGGGTTACTTACGGTTTCCCCGCAGGAGCTGCGGGGGTCCACGTCGTTTCCTGCGGGGCGCACGTCCTGCGGGGCGCATTTGCTGCGGGGGTCCACATGGTAGAGAACGCCCTTCCCCGGCCGCTCCGTGCGGGTCAGGTAGCCCGCCTCGCACAGCCGCTTGATCGCCCCCTGAATGGCCCGCTCGCTCAGGGAGCACTTGGTCAGCAGGTCCAGCTTCTCGGGGTTCTTCGAGCGTAGAGCGGTCCAGCACACGCCATCGTCGTTGGCGGCGTCCGCGAGGGCGAGCAGGACCATCTTGTCCGTGGGGGACAGGTCCAGCCGCCATGCCTGCGTCATCAGGGCGATGCTCACGCGGCGGCCCGCCCTTCCCGAAGCATCCGCGCTTCGTGCTGAACGAGCCCGTGATGGACCGACGAGTGATCGCGTTGACCGATGCGGCGGCCGATGGCGTGCAGGGACAGTCCAAGCTCGTGGTTCAGCCGCCAGTAGACTTCATACCTGGCCGTCGTCTCCCGACGCTTGCGGGAGGGGCCGATGATGTCGCGCTCGGGTATGCGATGCTTCGCGGCGACCTCGCTGAGGATGACGCGCCACTTAGGCAGGGGGATGGAGCGCCGGACCGGTTCGGCAGGGCACGCCTCCGCAACCTCGCGGGCGGGCGGCGCGCGGCGAACGGACAGGTCAGGGGCGACGCCGGCGAAGTGCGCGGCCAGGACCCGCTGAAACCGGCGGTCCTGCTCGCGGGGGCACGACGGGACCGCAGGCCAGCCGCGCTTGAACTCGGCGTAGGCCGCCGAGGCGTTGCGGCCATTGGCGACGTAATCGAAGGTCATGCGTCCCTCGGTGTCAGGGTGATGTGGACGGCGGCGCCCTTGCCGGGCTCTCGCTCGCTCCAGCGGATGGTGATCTCGTCAGCGTCGGAGTCGTCGCGGACCAGGCCGCAGGACACGAGCGCGTCACTCACGGCTTTTTCCAGGTTCCCGAGATCGCGCTTGCGGCGGTCGGGCCGGTCGGCGTCGATGGTGATGGCGTAGCGGCCGTCAATCGCCCTGCCGATGCGCTGGGCAAGGATGCAGCCCGCACACTCGGCTTCCCATACGCGATAGACCGCGGACTTGATGTTGCGGCCGTTCACGGCTCGCCAGAGGCGGTTAGCGGATGGGGGGAACGGGAGGGACAGGGCGATCACGGGTAATCCCCCCGGAGCATCGCGTGGAGCCGGTCCTGCTGGATCTGCTGCCACGGCTTGACGGCGCGGTGCTTCTTGCGGGCGGCGTCCTGCTCTCGCTTGCACTTCCTCTGGAAGGAGGCGTAGCGGAAGGAGCCGGTGATCTTGTGGAAGAGGGAGAGGATCATCACCGGTCCAGCGCGACGATGACGACCGCAAGGAACAGCACGGCGACGACCGGGCCGTAGAGCGGCAGGAGCACCCACCACCACGGCCAGTCGATGACGCCGACAAGTTTGAGGCCGATGAGCAGCAGGCCCAGAGAGCCGAGCAGCCCAATGCCGCCGGACGACGTGTTCGTGTTGTCGCTCATTCCCCGACTTCCTTCTCTACGGCCAACGCCCTTGGCCGGCGGGGATCAGCCCCGCAGTTTCTTCGTGTGCTTAAGCGTCTCGAACGCCCACGCTTCGACGCTCGCCGCTCCCTCGCCGATCCATCGGAGCAAACGAGCGCTGTGACCCAGCAGGGTCAGGGCGAGGATCTTGGCCTCGCGCGATACGACTGCGCTCAGCGAGGGCTTCGAGCCGGGCGGCGCCCGACCGTGCTTTGGTGAGTTCATCTTCCAACCATTCTTCGTAGCTCTTGCCGGTCGCCGCATGGCCGAGCGCCAGCACCAGGGGCCAACCTTCGGCCGCCATCGCGCGTTGCAGCGTCTTCGTTGAAACCACGCCCTTGCGGACGTTCTCGGCCGTCGCGGGGTCCACGCCCCACGCCCGCGCGACTTCCTTGGCGGAACCCCGCACCCAGCCCTGAATGACCTGCACGAGAGTTTGCCGATCGCGCGGCAAGAAATCCGACATCGCCTGCTCCATGATGCTGCTCATGGAACGGCCCTCACCGGGCGGGAGACAGTCGGATGGAGGTTCGGGCGGAACAGTGCATTCAGGTCGCGGCAGGGCTGGTGGAACAGGCGCTGCGACTGGGAGAGATCGACGGCCCGTTGGTTCGGGCAGCCGCGAAGTATCTGAAGGCGGCGAAAGGGGCGCGAGCGGCGGGCTGACGAGGCCACGCCGCTCGCTGTCGTCAGGGTGGAGGGGGGTGGGGAGACCCTGACGAGTTGGAAAATCGTGCGACCACGGACGGCTTCACGCGCGAAAGCGGCGCGGCTCCTGCGGCGCGTTGTCACGTTACGGTGAAGGTTCCCGTTCGAGTTGCAGGGCTCAGCCGGGCCTGTTGCCGATCCCGTAACGGAAATCGCGCGTTTGCCGCCTTTCGGCCACGATTCCTTAACCGTTTCCGGACGTTCCGCCCAATTGCAACATTTGATGAATTGGCCGCTCATTTCCCCTGTGGAGGGAAGTTGAATGCTGCCAGTGAGCCCCGCCGTCCTACAGGTGATCGTGACCGCCTTCGTCGTCACGGCCGAACCCAAGCGCATCAAGAACGCCCGGCACGCCCTGCGGAACCGGCTGCAAATCCTCAACGCTTCGCCGTCCATCCGCTCGTCGGAGGCCGAGACCATAGAGGCCGCCATCGCCGTGCTGGTGCAGGCCGAGGCGTGCGCGCGCATGGAACAGGCGGTGTAGGTCATGCCTCACTCGCGAATGAGCGGGCGGGCAGTCCTGTAAGGCGCTCGATCTTCGCCGCTACCTCAATCGAAGGCTTGCGCGTGCCGTTGCGAAGCCGCGTCACATAAGGACGCGAGACATCTATCGCCCTCGCCAGCGCGTCGTCGGTCAGGCCCAGGTCCTTCATGCGGTCGGAGAGGTTCATCACGAAGGCAGTGTGCCGCATCGGCACTCTGTTCGTCAAGGCTTGTGTGCCGATAGAGGTACAGATCGCGGGGCGTTCGCCGCGCAGACTGTGCCGATGCAACGCCCGCCGCACTTCATCTTCCATTGGCGCGTCTCTCGGATCTCCGAGCGCACAGGTCGCGAAATGTCTCAGCAGGAACTGGCCTCGCTCATGACCGATGCCGCCGCGAACTTTCCGCTGCGCAAGGATCAGAAGAAGCCGCGGGCTTGGGGCCGTACCGACGTGAACAAGGTGGAAAACGGGCACCGCCCGTACGACGAGGACTTCCTCGTCGCAGCCGCGACGGTGTTCGGCTGCAATGTGTGGGACCTCATCTCGCGCGCACCCGGCGACCAGAGCCTCGACGCCCTGTGGTCGAGCTGGACGGACGCGGAGAGAGCCGAGGCGGCCGACTTCATCGAGTACCAACGCAACAGGGCGAGGCGCGGCTAGCCATGCACCGGATGCTAAGCCACAAGTATGTAGGGCGACGGATCGCCGTGGTGATTGTCGTCTCGGTTCTTGCGCTGGCGTCTCGTGCGAGAGCGGAGGACCTGGTGGTCTGTACGCCCGTGACGAAGTACCTGTGCAGCCCGCAGCACGAGTGTCGCGCCATCCCGACCAGCGGCAGCTACTCTGCCCTCAACGTACAGGGTGGGGTGTACTTCCGCTGCGACGCCAAGGGCTGCGACGGATACGACGCCACAATCACCCGCAGCGGGTCTTATCTGACCATCGACGTGCCAGGCCGGGGGGTCGTCGCAAAGGTCGCCGACGACCTCACCACCTACTCAGAAGCCGCCACTCTGCTGGACAGCGTGTACGTCTCGCTCGGGACCTGCGCGGTGCAGTCCCGCTGAGATAGTGCCGTAACAGCACTTTTCTGGTTGACGATGATGTGCCGCTAAGGCACAGTGCCTCCCATAGACGGAGGCACCTGACATGGCCCGAAGGCCACCACTTCCCGAGAAGCTCGCATCGCTGACCGAGTTCGACACGAACGGCGGATGCTGGCTCTTCTCCGGGCAACTCACCCGGACCGGCTATGGCCTGATCTGCACCGAGAGCAAGAAGCGCCAAGCACACCGCGTGGCGTTCGAACTGGCACGGGGCGCTATCCCGGCGGGCCTGTGCGTCTGCCATCACTGCGATGTGCGTGCCTGCGTCAACCCCGACCACCTGTGGCTCGGGACCCACGCGCAGAACATGCGGGACCAGCACGACAAGGGACGAGGCTCGACCACGGTCGCGCTCGGCGAAGGTCACCCCCGCGCTAAATTGACCGAGCCGCTCGTGCGCCTCATTCGGGCAAGCGAAGACTCCGCCGCCTCGCTTGCCCGCACCCTGGGCGTGACGTCGAGCGCCGTTCGCAGCGTGCGCGGTCGCCGGACCTGGGGCCACGTCCAATGAACGCCCTCACCCCCATTCTCCCGGCCGACGAAAGCTGGTTCTGCGAAGGCTGCGGCGAGGCCGTGTCCCTGGCCGAAGCCAACGCGGAAGCCTTCGAGGCCTACGGCGAGATCATCTGCCCGTCATGCTTCGATAACCGCTGCGAGGCCGCCTACACGGCGCAGTTCGAGGGCGAACCGTCGGTGTCGCTCGACGAACAGCACCGCGCCGCGTGGGCCGTGAAGCAGGGGCTCCGCTGATGACCGCCCTCCACCACTTCCCCTCCCCGCCCGCCGACGACTTTGGCGAAAGCTGGTTCGACCAGTTCGGCATCACGCAGGAGCGCACCGAGTTCGAGTGCGACTGGTGCCCGACCCACGAGCCTGCCGACAAGCTCTACTCCATGGGCAACGGCGCGTTCGTCTGTGTGGACTGCGCTCGCCATGACGAGTGGTTCAGCGGTGAAACCCCCGACCTGATGACCCTGGCTGACGCCGTGGCGGAGGGGGTGTGATGGGCAAGGTCAGCTTTACGCCGGGGCCTTGGGACGTGGACGAGGGCGACTTGTCCATCTACGCGCTCGATGGTGCCGGCGGGGCGGTGCTGCTGTTCCAGACCCACGACGAGGCCGATGGCTTCGCCTCTTGCGACGAGCAGGAAGTCAACGCCCGCCTGATAGCCGCCGCGCCAGAGCTGTACGACGCTGCCGAGTGCGCGCTGGGCCTCCTGACCGGCAACATGGACGGCGACTGGTCGAAGGGCGACCCGGTGCACATGCTCCGCGCCGCTCTCTCCAAGGCCCGTGGAGAAGACCCCGCCCTCATGGCTGAAGGGGGTGCGTGATGGGCCTCCGCTGGATCGAAGATGGTTGCGGCGGTCTCGTTGCGTTCGACCAGGACGGCACCGACTACGCCATCAGCCCGGTCTACGGCGACCACGGACAGGCTGGCTACGCGCTGGCTTGGACCAACAAGGACCGGGTGCGGATCGGACTTCGCCTTCACGGCACCAAGGAAGCCGCCGCCGCCTTCGTAGACGCTCAGATGACGGCCCATGTGATCGACCGCGACAACTTCCCGGCGGAGGTCGCGTAATGCGCCTCCCCCCTAAAGGCAGGCTCCTGTTCTGGAGCAGCGGAGGAACGGTCGTTGAGAACGGCTTCGGCCTCTCCCCCAACCGCGCGGTGGACCGCCCTTCGTCCCTGAAAGCCTCGCTCACCGACCAACTGGCGACAGCCAAGGACGGACAGCGGGAGTTCCTGGAACGCGCCCTGACCGACCTCAGCAACGCAATGGAAGAAGCCTGCCGCTGGCTGGCTGCTAGCTACGGAGAAGCTGCGTGAGCATCATCCGTCTGAAGCGGCACGAACGCGAGGCGCTGGCCGCAGTAGCGGCTGAAGTGGGGCCCCACGGCTTCCACTGCGCCTTCGAACATGCGCCGCACAATCATCACCGGGTGGTCGTCTGGAACGACGCGGCCACGTGGCTGATCCCCGTCTCCTGCACCCCCTCGGTGCCGCACCACGAGGCGGCGAACGCCCGGCGGCGCGCCCGGCAAATCATCGCGGGCCACTGGCGGCCCATTTCGGAGCAACACCATGTCCAAGCTTAGCTACCGCCTGAACGCCATGATGAACCGCGGCGCGCGGGGGCGGGCTCGCCCAGCCGGTTTCCACATCATCCGCACGGAGCGCTTCGGCGACCGCGCCTGGCGGCTGCACGCCACGAAGGGTTGGCGCTGCGAGCGCGCCTGATGCTGACCATCTCAATCGCCTGCGTGGTCCTTGTGATGATCTCGCGGCCCTTTCTCAAGAAGGACTGAGACCTATGACTGACCCCTGCCTGATCTATGACGACCCCCGCCCTGTTCTCGGCATCTACTACGACGACGAGCAGGGAACGTCGCACAGCGTCGGCACCTGCGGCTGTACGGCCATCGTCGCCTACAAGGAGCACGGGGTCGGCGACTACCAGCCGTTCTTCGCGGTCTACTACGGCGACGAACTGCGGGCACGCGTTCCGGCGTGGAAGGTGTCCGTCGGCTACGGGGCAGGCGCATGACCCCCCTCGTCCAGTTCATGGGCGACCGCCGCCCCCGCCCCGCGTGGCTGCGTGACCTTCAAGCCGCCGCGTCGTTCTTCCCCGCCGCGCTGGAGGACTGCGTGCATCTCACCCACGCGTTGGGCCATCGGTTCATCCGCTACGGCGTGGTGGTCCTGCTGCCGGGGTTCGCCGCAATCGCCTTCATCGCCATCGCCCTTGGGGGTCTGGCTGTTCTGGTGGGGGGTGGGTCGTGAGCGAGTGGATCGAACACGACGGCAAGGGCTTGCCGGTGGCGCCAGAGACCAAGGTTCTCG
>NZ_DASPLO010000223.1:0-2832 GCF_035627495.1 Methylocaldum sp. | reverse complement strand
GACTCGCACAAGATGACGACCTCCGGCCGAAACGATGCCTCGGTTGGGGGCAAAATAACAACAGTATCCTGATATCGACTCAACAACGGCCCACTCGGGGTCGAATATCGCCGTCTCAAACCGGTTTTTCGAGGTACCCTTCGGCGATTCAAAACCAAAGTGGGTCAGATTTCAGTCGGCGTTGACAGCCCAGACCTCTGACTTTGTCAAAAGCGGTTGTAGGTTTGCATCATCGTCGGTAGCAGAAACACTGAACAGTGGATAGCCACCGACATATTCGACTTGGAGGGCTCGGCAGAACAGTTCGTTCTGAGCAGAGAATTCAAGACATATCCCCTTGCATGAGTCCGCGTAATGTGACCACATTAACGTCGAGTCTGGATGGGTGCTCAGACAGTAGACCCGATATTGGTTTGGAATTGCCTGCTCCATTTCAGATGTCGTCTGATCTATCATCCACTCGACCAACTTCGGGTTGGATCGTAGTTCTTGCTCCCGCCGCAAGTGTTCCGCCTCAGGCAAAGACGTGTTCTTCCGACCGCAGTCGACAAACCAGCGGACTGTGCGTTCGTAGTGTTCGGGATCTTTCAGCCCTGATTTGCTAAAGCACGGCCGGCAGTCCCAAGGGTCATTGAAGTCTCGGGGCCTTGAGAAATAAATAGTGCCCTCGGTGAACATGCGCGCTAAGCGTTCCGGTTTATCGAACGGTTGGTAGTGGCAGAGGCGCTTTATACGAAGGGCGGCGGCCGTTATTGTCTTCATACGCATCCGAATCACCGGAGGTACTGTGGGGGCTAACGCCAGCGTAAGCCGCAAGGCCGGAACGGCGTAGCCGTGCAGGGCTTGTCGGCTTGACGCACTCGTTAGAGCAAAATCAGGCAGTTGGCTGCGGAATGGGCTGCAGAGGCTCAATTTTCTTCCGCTCCCGATGCAGGTTGATAAAGCTACCTGTCAGTATCAAGCCCGCGCCCAAAACCAAAAACTCATCTACACGCTCACTGTAAAGCGCATAGCCAACCAGCGCTATGAGTGGTAAGCGCAGGAAATCTAAGGGCACCACTACCGAGGCATCCGCCAGGGAAAGTGCCCGTACCATGCAGTAGTGCGCACTGAGCCCGGTAATGCCGACCACTATGAGCCAAGGCCAGTGCGCTGCTATAGGGGTAACCCAATTAAACACCGCTGGCACCAAACCTAGAGGGAACTGAATCAACATCATGTAAAAGAGAATGCACAGCGGTGTATCTCGCCCCGCCAGCTTCTTGGTCAGCGTATGAGACAATCCATACGCAAAGGCACCGGCCAGCATTACAAGTGCTGCCGGATGCACAACCGACCAGCCGGGACGAAGGATAACCAAAACACCGACGATGCCCAGAACAACCGCCAGCCCCCGACTCGCGGAGATACGCTCCCCCAGCAGTAGTGCCGCGAACACCACCGTCCAGAGCGGCACGGTGAACTCAATGGCAAACACCGCCGCCAGCGGAATAAACGCAATGGCATAGAACCAACCGAACTGCCCACAAAAGTGAACAAAGTTCCGCCAGAGATGTATTCTAACGTTCCGAAACGAGACCTGCGCCCAACCTACCCTAGTGAGTATGGCCGAGATAACAAGCAAGCCGATGAAGCTGCGGATGGCAAGAAGCTGGAACGTGCCAAAGTTCGCAGAAAGTTCGCGCACCGCAACTGCCATTGCGGAAAATGAGAGCAAAGCGCCGACCATCCAGATGGCAGCAACAACTACTGGGTGGCACATAGGCGTAATTCCTCCTTATCGGGATCTAACGTATTAAGTTGAGCGTCGCGCCGCATCGACATAAGTTATTGGCGCGAGCATTTATTCGCAAGACACCCACCCTGAAATGTTCCATTGCCAGCGTGTACGCTCGAACGCTTAGTTGGGTTGGAATAGACCCGTCGCATGGGAAGGCACAACGCCGAGGACGGGAAGGGAAACACCAATGAGGCGAAGCGACTGAGCGAGCCGTATCAACAAGAGTTATACGGCTCGCTCAGTCGCTTCGCCAAATAACATGTTTTTCCATTTCTGTCCATCGTGCGTGGTTGACTTCCAGTGCGAGAAAAGGACTCTATTACGACCCAACACTTGAGTTCAGCCGCCGGCCCACTTCGGGCCGGTCGGCTGCAACGAATTGTTAGGCCACGCCCACGCAACACTCGTCAACGTTCAAAGAACTTCTGATAGGTAACGCCGTCCAGCTCATCCTCGTAGTACCTTGGCATCTCATAACCGAATCTGTACCCCACCGCCTCGTAGAAGCTCCGCCCGCCTTGGTTGAGCGTTGGCGTGTCCACGTAAATCCCACGCGCGCACTTCTCCCTAGCGTACTCTTCGGCCCGCACCATTAGCGTCGAGGCGATGCCTTGCCGATGATACCGTGGGTCAACAGCCAACCCCTGGATCTGCGCCAGGCTATTCCACTCGTGGAACTGCACATAAACAAACCCCACGACCGCCGCATCCACCAACGAGACATATACGCCATAGATTTCTGGTTGCTGCGAAAAGGCCACGGCGTTCTTCTCCGCCGCCCGCACGTACTGCTCTGCCCACCCGATTCGCTTCAGGATCTCGCGGATCGCCGCGTGATGCTTATGGGAGTAGGATTGAATTGTCACGTTCATCCTAGTGTCCTGTCCCATTAATACGTAGCATAAATCTTTCTTAATTTCTGGGTGTCTTTAGATTTGAGGAGATACCCAATGAAAAACGGCCGCCCGAAAGCCGAACTGGTCATCACACCCGCTGAACGCGAACAACTGGAGGCACTGGTGCGCTCGCGCAGTCTGCCTGCGGCGCTGGTC
>NZ_DASPLO010000222.1:0-3604 GCF_035627495.1 Methylocaldum sp. | reverse complement strand
ACTCGCACAAGATGACGACCTCCGGCCGAAACGATGCCTCGGTTGGGGGCAAAATAACAACAGTATCCTGATATCGACTCAACAACGGCCCACTCGGGGTCGAATATCGCCGTCTCAAACCGGTTTTTCGAGGTACCCAATAGGGTAGCCGTCGGCTATGGGCCGACAGCGCCAGTTCTAGGACACTCCCGAAAGCGGCCGTTCGAGCAGAATCAACGGCGAAGCACGAGCGGCCGTTGAGGCCGAAAACCGGTCGCCGTGGGCACCCTGAGTGAATGACCGGAACGGGCACACAGCCGAAGTTCGGACACCCTTGTCAGATCAAGTCACGTTCACAACGGCTTAAGCCATTTGTCATTGCTAGGGACTCAGGGGCACCGCCAAGACAGGGGGACTTAGTTTGGTCCACGGCGGGTTGGTGTCTGAATCTTATCCTCGTTTTCCACCCGCCCGATTTCTTCTCTCTTTAATTGCCAAGTCTTAGGCGCCTCTTAACTGTATATCGGCGAATGGCCCAGGGTTAGATCACCACTCTTTGCCCGGTCCTTGCAGACCTATACACTGCCTCCACGACCCGAATATCCCGCAGTCCTTCCTCGCCCGGCACGAGTAGGGGCTGCCGCTGCAGGATGGCGAGCGCATCGTCGTCCATCTGTTTAGCCTGCTGGTTATCAATGGTGGCATTGAGCCGCCGACCGTCGCTGGTGATGCCCTGAATACCGCTGTAAGTTTGAAAGGGTTCCAACTCGTACCAGCCTTTCTCGGCGTTCACGCGGAGCGAGTTCATGGTCATGCCGAAGCTCGCCTTGCCATGAGCCAAGAGGCCGCTGGGAAATTCCAGTTCAAAGGTCATTGTCTCGTCCACTTCTTGGTAGATCTCGGGACGACTCGTGGATTGCTGAGCCGTCACAGCCACGGGTTCTTCGCCGCTGCAATAGCGCGCCGCCTGTAGCGAGTAGACGCCCATGTCATACATGGCCCCGCCCCCCATGGCTTTTTGCTGTCGCCAGTGGCCGGTTCGGCTATCGTAGAATCCAGCGGCGGCCGAGATCGAGTTGACCCGACCATACGTGCGCTCTTTTCCGTAGCGGATCACGGTTTGCGTATTGGGCTCATGCTGCATGCGGTAGCCGATCGCCAGCGACACTCGGTTGTCCCGGCAGGCGTTGATCATGGCTTCGCACTGACTCACATTCAACGCCATCGGCTTTTCGCACCACACCTGCTTGCCCGCCTTGGCGGCACGCATCGTAAACTCCGCATGCAGGGAATTGGGGAGCACGACGTAGACCATGTCGATGTGGGGATTGTTCGCGATCTGATCGAAATTGGTATAGCTGTAGACATTGCGATCGGGAATCCCGTAGCGCTTCTGCCACAGCTCAATCTTTGACGGTGTGCCGGTTACGATCCCTGCGAGGTAACAATGCTTCGTTCGTTCTAAGGCCGGCGCCAACTGTTCAGTACTGTAACGTCCAAGGCCGACAAGGGCTACGCCCAGGCGCTTGTCTTCCCGGCTCGAACGCGCATAGCCATTGGGCAGCGCCAGGGCTAAGGCCCCCAAAGCCAGTTGTTTAATGAATTCGCGACGGGTAGTGGACTGTCCTTTCATGGTACGGCTCCCTCAGACATGGCAACGGACGTTCGATTCCATTGTGCCTCATGGGCATTTCCAGTGCCCATCCGGAATAGTCCTGCGGCCATCAAGCTTCGTCGAGTCCCTATCACTGCTTCCTCCCGCGCAGGGGTTCGCTGACCGCATGACTTTCCTGCGGGCATCGTCGGTCACGATCGGCGAGCCATTTGGCTGCACCGCCAAACCCACCGGCCGCTGGCCTTTAAATCGACCCCGACGCCAGAGCCCCGAATAAAACGATCGCTTCGCGAGCGAATCTAACTGGGCATCGTTACTTTCGCTCGTGCCCGGGTTGGTTTTGAGCAACCATCTCTGAGGAAAGCAGCCATGGCCAGAGGGAGCAAGGAAAGGTACACCGGCAAGTAGAAGCGCGAAGGGCCCAGCGCATCGGGGATGGCGACGAATCCCGCGGAGTACCCGAGGAGGAAGCCGAACATCGTGCTTGGGCCACCGTAAACAAGATTTACGGTGGTTCGGAAAAGCCAGGGGCAGGCGGCCACGGCAAAGGGGAAACTCGCGAGCTGATGCGGAAGAGGGAGAGAAAAGGCGGTGACTCATGATTCGAACTCGTCGGGTAGCGCCGTTCGCCGCCGGGTTAATCCTACTGGGCGGCGTGATGCCGATGGATGGCGAACGGTATTCTGACAGCGGTGCGGCATCGATCCTGGCGGCCATCGATGAGGTCCGCTCCGAATCGGCCACGCCCACTGATGCCGAACGGGACTGGCTGAGGACGATTCTCCGTATGCCGATCGCGGGCGTTTCGGCGTCACAACTGCCGGATACGTTCAACGATCCGCGCGGCGAGCGCCGCCACGAAGCCTTGGATATTCCGGCGCCCAGGGGAACCCCGGTCTTGTCGGCGGCGGATGGCCGCCTGCTCAAGCTGTTCTTGAGCAGGCGCGGCGGCTTAATGGTGTATGCCGCTGATCCCTCCGATCGCTTCGTATTGTTATACGGGCATCTGGACCGCTATGCGGATCATCTTGAAGAAGGCGCCGTGCTCCATCAGGGGCAGATACTGGGCTATGTCGGCACCACGGGAAATGCCTCTCCCGCCGCCCCGCATCTCCATTTCGGAATTCTGCGAGTCGACGACATTCGGAAGTGGTGGCAGGGCGTTCCCATCGATCCCCGGCCCCTGTTGACGCCATAGTGGATCCGCGCGATGGGGTTCTCGCCAAGCGGCATTGGACCGCCCCGGCGTTGAGGTGGGCTGAAAAAATTTGGCGTCGATGTTATCGGATGAAGCTGGCGCCGGCATCCACAACATGGGTACGGAATCATCAGCTCGTATGAGGGTGTTCAGGTATCAGAACCATTGTCTTTCCAAAACTTCTTTGAGCTGACACTGAACTGCTTTTGCATCTAACTAGGCATGCAACCAATAATCCGCTCAAAGCCATAGAACACCATAAGGCACGACATTCTTATAGAATCTTCGTTTTGATTGCTCGTAACGTGAAGTTGCAATCAACTCATTATTAAATTCGAATGATTGGCAGGACGTATGTCGGTAAAGAAAATCCAAAAGCAACTCAGACAAGCGCTGATTTACGAAGCGGAGATGAGCCAGGAACTCTATGAAGAGGAGCTTGCCGAGTACCTTGACGAGTTCAAACAATCGCTATTGGCAGATCATGACGAATATTTGTTCTCCGTTATCGAGGATTCTGGTCGGGTTGCGATGGTCCTTATTGAGCAATCGGGAGAGGTCCACATTAACCGCGAGGCTAAACGCCGGTTGAAAGAGATCTGGGGCCAAGCTTACTTAGTCGGCTTTGAAGAATCCGATTTTGTATCTGAAGGTCGGCGACTGAGTCCGGACAGGACCTTCATCAAGGCGGCCCGTCAAACAACCGGGGCGACCGGCGGTAGTGATATCCCCATGAGTTCTCTGAGCGCGGACATCAGCCAGGCATAAAAAGCCCTCAGGAAGGCCAGCAACAGCCGGATGTTTTGGCCGAC
>NZ_DASPLO010000221.1:0-46025 GCF_035627495.1 Methylocaldum sp. | reverse complement strand
TGCGCAGTTGGAGTTCAAACACATCGAGAGCGAATACATCCTGACAGCGAGCACACGCCAAGACGAGGTGTATGACGCCCCCCTCTTCACCCAACCACTCACCGCTGACGCCATCTTTAATCAAGGGATAGAGGAAAGCGTGAATCGAGCAGCCGCCTTCGTCGCAAACAATGAGTGTGAGATTGACTTGGCTGGACTTGCGCAAGAAATACGTAATGGAAAGCGCCCCACTGATATGGTGACGATAAGCAGGACAAAGTTGGAGGAAGCCTTCTCGGATGATGGTGTAAATCTGACTAAGTTGGTAGAGGTTGTCTCCCGCGAACTGGAGGGGAAGTGATGAGCATGCATCGTAAGCCATTGACGGACTTGGAACGTGAAGGGCTAATAGCGCATGGGTTTGAGCGGGACATAGGAAAGCCAAGCATGCTCGCGGATGTATTTAGGCACGGCGTGGCATGGGCGCTCGCAGCGACAGAGAAGGATGCGGAGCTGTTAAAAGGCCTTCGTCGCCTATGCGGTTACGTGCAGGACGGAAGTGCGGAAACGGTATCAATCTATCAAGACGACGCTACGCGAGACTGGGGCGTACGAGTCGGGACAGCCTTTACAGGGCGCGACCGCAACTATCACGGGATTTCCTTCGAGGAAGCTCTTGAGGCCGCCTTCAAAAAGGAGCTCCCTCCCGATGCCTAACATCCGCAACCGCAAGCGCTACCTCCCCATCGCGCAAGAACTCCGCAAGCGCCTTGAGGCCTACGGCATCAAGACAGAAATAAAAACCATCGCCGCGTGGGGGAGCATTTACATTACCTGCGAGGACTCGCGGATGGGCCAAATCCGCATAGGTGACCACGACGAGCGCGACCGCTACGGCTACCGCTGGCAGGTGCGCACGGACCTTGAGGAGATTGCCATTGACACCTCAAAAGGTCACCGGCGCTTCTTCTACCCACCCTCGGAACTTGCCGCCATGGCCAAGCGCATGAAACAATACCACATCCGCATTCTGGAGAATGCTCAAAGGGAAGAAATATATGATAAACTCCAAGCCCAAGGGTAAGCGGGGCTTCGCCTCGATGGACCCCGAGAAGCAGCGACAGATTGCCAGCAAAGGTGGGAAGTCGGCACACGCGCTTGGGCTTGCCCACCGCTTCACCAGCGAAGAGGCTCGCGCCGCCGGCAAGAAGGGCGGGATGAGTTCCGGCTCGCAGCACCGATGGACCCCGGAGGAAGCGCAAGCGGCCGGGCGCAAGGGCGCACTTACCCGTAAAAGAAAACTCAACCAACGAAAGGACTTAAAATGATAATCCAGAAGCCAGTATACATGCAGCGTTATCCTGACGGCCTGTGGCGAGAGCTACCAGAAGGGGAGTTTCAAGCCGACAACCCCAACCATTCGCTCTTCTATGAGATGCAGTTTGCCGCTGACGACACCTCCGACCAACTCAATTCCTTCATCGAGTCATGGTATGAGTTCTTCCGCCAAATCCCCCGCACCATCCACCACCTTAACTTGCGCTGGTGGACCGACAGCAATGGCCGCGACATCCGGCGCAACCCTTACTGCTTCAGCAATAAGCTGGCGCTAATTCACAGCGAAATATCCGAGGCGCTTGAAGGCGACCGCAAGAACCTCTATGATACGCACCTTCCACAGTTCCCCATGCGTGACGTCGAACTCGCTGACGCCCTTATCCGTATCCTCGACCTCGCCGAAGCTTACAACATCGACATCGCCAAGGCGACGATTGAAAAGCTTAAATACAACCGACGTCGTGAGGACCATACGGCTGAGCACCGGGCAACTGCCAACGGAAAGAAGTACTAACGTGGACAAGGGTGCAATTGCGTTTATAAAATTCATAGTAGTTATGATGCTGCTGATGTCTATTCTCGGGCCGATTTTCGTACTCGCTATGCGCTGGGTAACTTCCTTCCCTGTAACCGGAGGTTGTTAACATGCTCAGCCTCGGCACACAAATCAAGTCGCTTATGGGTTTGCTGGAACTCGATGACTTTACCTCATGGGAAACGGACTTTGTTTCCAGCGTAGCTCGGCAAACCCGCGAGGGGCAGGATACAACTCGGCTGACCGAAAAGCAAATTGAGGTTATCGAGCGGCTGCATAAAAAACATTTTGGAGGATAATATGAGCACACAACCTTTAACCTTGATGAACTGGAAGACCGACCCGGCCTTCGTGCAGTTTCTCCAGTTCGACTTCGACTTCAACTTCGCCTCCCCCGAGGCCAAGCGGCAGGTGATGACCCTGCTTCCCCTCGCCGTGGGCGACAACCGGATGCACGGAGCAATCGCCAATGCCGTGTTGAAAGAGGCACTTGACCTGTGGAACCGTCCGCGTGAACGGCACTTCTTCGTCCGCGAGAATATGCGCTGGCGGTACATCGGCATTGAGCGCTCCATGCATCTCATCCCTGTGAAAGCGCAGTATCGCGTTGGCCGACTCCGCCGCCGACTATCCCCTGGCTCATTCTGCCAACAGCCAAGCCACGAAGTTATTGCTTGACAAACTGGATACGGGCGCGTAATATTTTAATGGGACGATGATTAAATTAATGACCGTCCCAACTCTGAACCTCTACAACTTAAGGAGCTACACCATGAAAGCATCACACATACTCAGCCTCATGCAAAACGACTACACGACCGTTCAGGTTGCTTACTCCGAGGGCGGCAAACTTTACACCTTCAAGGCACTGAAAAGTGACAACCTCGCGAAGGATGATTTTGTTGTCATCCCAACCAGTTACAACGACTGGGGCTACACCCTCGGCAAGGTCATCTCCGTCGACGAGGAGGCTGACATCGACACCTCCGTCGCCTACACCTACAAGTGGATTGTTGGCAAGGTCGACCTCGTCCGCTACGCAGGTATCCTGGAAGTGGAAAAACGCTTTGAGCGCCACATTCTTAATATGCAAAAAGCCAACACGCGCCGGCAGCTGGTACAGTCCGTCCTCGAAAGCTTTCCTGAGGGTTCAAAGGAACGCGCCGATTTCGAGCTGCTGCTGAACTCCGGCCAAAGTCTTGAACAAATCGAAAGGATGTTAAACAATGGAACAAACCTCAACAACGACTCTAACGACGATGCCCCAGGCGCCGGTACTGGGGGTAGCGGAGCTTAACGACCTCCGCCGCCGCGTACTCGCCGGCGAGCAAGTCTCCACCGAGGAACTCGCCGCCGGGATTAAGGCTATTCGCCAAGGCCGCGCCAGTGCAATGGCGGCTAAGGCGAAGGCCCCCGCCAAACGCAAGAAGAAACTCAGCGAAGAAGAAGCAGAAGCTGAGCTCGACAATCTATTAGGAGGTATTGGCCTTGGACAATCCGAAAAGTAATCTTGAACTCGTTCTCGAGGGGGGCAAGGCCCCCTTCCCCGAGGTCATCGACAACACCTACCGCGAGGGCTTCACCCTCTGCCACCAAAAGCACTACTGGCAGGCCATCGTCCGCATAACCCCTGACGTGCCCAACATCCACCTTCATGCCGGGAAGAGTTTCGCCAAGGCTCTCGAAACTACCCGCCGGGAGTTTTATGAAAATGGAAAATCTTCCACCGAAGCAGTTGCCCTCGGCCATGCCGCCCTCATCCAAGCCTACGGCGACTTCGACGTTATCCACGGATACACTGACCACAACAAGTCCTGCGCCAATATGCTCCGAGCCTTCGAAGACTATTTCTTCGAGTATTCGCTTGACCATTCAAGCCTTGTACCGGTCACCACAGCAGACGGGAAGCGAGGTATCGAGTTTTCTTTTGCAATCCCCACTAACGTCTTGCATCCCACAACGGGCAATCCAATACTCTATGCGGGTCGATTCGATATGCTTGGGGAGGATGTGGACCTTCAGTGGGTCGTCGATGAGAAAACTTCCTCGCAGCTTGGCCAGTCTTGGAACAGTCAGTGGGACCTTAATTCCCAGTTTACGGGCTACTGTATGGCGGCAAGACAATACGGATACCCTGTGGCAGGTGCCATTATCCGTGGAGTTGGCCTTCTTAAGACGAAGATTTCTCATCAGCAAGCTGTCATCTATCGACCTGAATGGATGATTGAGCGCTGGTGGAACCAACTTCACCGCGACCTCAAAATGATGATTGCCCTTTGGGAAGCGGACGACGGCAAGGGCAGCGCCTACGACTTTGCCCTCGGCGGGGCCTGCACATCCTACGGCAACTGCACCTTCAAGAATATGTGCATGTCGAACACTCCCCATGACTGGGCGCGAGTTGGCTTCCGGGCGAACGAGTGGAGTCCGTTGGCCGGCTTCGACCACTAAGCCAATGTCGGGTCTTGTCAAAGTTGACGTGTTTTTCGGGGCCGAGTTTATCGGCTCCCTTACCCAATACCACTTCAACACCAACAGCGACCGGCCGGCAATACAGAACGGCAGCGTTCTCGGCCTCTGCCCGTTTTGCGGGGAAATCTGGCTTCGGGCCGTCCACGCCGAGGGCCTGCCGTACTGGCGGACCGTCGAGCTACCTTGTTTAACCCATGCCCACCTGTGGGGGGACCATGCATTCAGGTGGGGCACTTTTGAGCACCTTATCGGGGACATTACCGACGCCCCTCATGATGTGCTTTTACTCGAATTCCTCTGGTGGTGCAAGCGCCGGGGAAACAACCTTTTAGGAGATTAGAAAATGTTTTCAGCTAGAGACTTAGCAGACCCACAAATTTCAGCCGTACCAAGCGCTCGCGGCGAAGTCACCTCAAACATGACCGACATTCAAGAAACAATAAACGCACTGGAAAACCTTCTGGGAAATCTAGAAGACCGTCTTAAGCCAGTTACTGCGGAGTCCCCGCAAGCTGTCAGTGATGGCATAAAGCCGCCGTCTGGCGATACCCAACTCGGCTATGCTCTCAACGAAGTTCAGTTCCGCCTTGAAGGTATTCGCGTCCGTATGTTCACTCTGCTGAATTGCTGTCAGCTATAGAAAAGAGGCTTGACACCTGCATTTAATGGGGATATGATTTTTTTAATCATCACCCCATTACCAGCTACCACTAACCTCAGGAACCAGATACCATGCCAAATACCAAAACCCTTACCGCGTTTGTATATGCTCATAAATCCGCTTACTCCACCCCTGAAGAGTCGCACTTTATCATGCTCAGCGGCTACCCCATCGACGACCCAAGCTTCATTTTGCTCGAAACCCGCGACCTCGAGGTGAATGTACCCGAGGAATCCGAACTCATCCCGAAAACAGTTGCTGCCCTTGAGGCGAAAAAGCAAAAGATTCGGGCAGATGCTCATGTGGAAGTCGAAAAAATCGAAGACCGCATTCAGTCCCTTCTCTACCTAACCCACAAGGAATAAAACCTATGGACGCTTCAACCCAAGCGGCAGCCCCGACTCCGTCCGAAGACACCGCTATCTACATTCCCGGCCCCAAGACGCTTCTCGTCGGCGGCACCGGCACCGGCAAAACCCACAGCCTCCGGACGCTCGTCGCCCAAGGGCTCGAGGTCTTTGCCTTATTCACCGAACCCGGCATGGAGGTTGTTGCCGACATCCCGACCGACAAACTCAAGTGGCACTACATCCCCCCGGCCTCACCCGACTGGGCTGACATGCTGGACAGCGCCACGAAAATCAACTCGATGTCGCTGAAGATGATTTCTGGTATGGAGGACATTAATAAGCGTAAGTACCAGGGCTTTATGGATGTTGTTCGGGTACTCGGTAATTTCGTCGACGAGCGCACCGGCCAGTCCTTCGGTCCCGTCGACAAATTCGACGCCAAGCGTGTTCTCTGGATTGACTCGCTCTCCGGCCTCAACATCCTCGCCATGAACCTCGTTACCGGGAGCAAGCCGGTAAAGTCAATGGCGGACTGGGGTATGGCGATGGACAACCTCGAGCGGCTCCTCACCAAGCTCTGCGTCGACGTCCCCTGTCCAGTTGTCTTGGTCGCCCATGCTGAGCGCGAAACCGACGAGGTCACCGGCGGCACAACGCTGATGGCCAGCACCCTCGGTAAGAAGCTCGCCCCCCGCCTCCCCCGTTTCTTCTCCGACGTTATCAATGTCAAGCGGGATGGGGACAAGTTCACTTGGTCTACGATGACGCACAACATGGACCTTAAGGCTCGCAACATTCCCCTTGCCGACAACCTCGCCCCGACCTTCGAGCCCATCATCAAGGCTTGGAAGGCCCGGAATGAAGAAGCTCGTAAGGCTCGCAATGGAGGCTAACAATGCAACGCGAAATTGAAGCTACCGTAAGGTTAGTCTATACATGGATTAATCTCCGACGTCCTGACCTTTGGGTTCGTATACAAGATACAAATCTGGAGCAAGACCGGATTCTGCTTAACCAAGTTACAGGTTGCAATGTCCAGGCGGAAGACCCCATAATCTTCGGTATGCTTTCGCATTTACACCGACTTGAGGAGATTTTCGAAAATCGGGTTGATTAGTATTCCAGCGCAGGGTAGAGGCTGTGCTGTGAACCGGCAGGAAAGTCTGTCACGAGCTTTCGCTGTCCCCGCATCCGGTAAGCGGGATATAACTATAACTTTACTTTTGACGTACCTTAACCATTAACAAGGAACCATTTACCATGGCAAATGAAGATACCACTTTCAATGTTGACGCTTTTCAGAACGCTCAATTTAGTGATGCAAACTCCACTGAATACGTTCCCGTCCCTGTCGGCGAGTTCCCTGCCGTCATCGATAAGCAAGCAATTCGTCAAGCCAAGCAGTCCATCATCCTCGATGTAACCTGGAAGATTGACAGCGAAGAAGTGGCTCGCGAAACCGGCATCGAAAACCCAACCGTTCGTCAGTCCATCTTCCTCGATGTGAACGAAAACGGCAACCTGGAATTCGGCAAGGGCAAGAACGTTCAGCTCGGCCGACTGCGCGAAGCTCTGGGTCAAAATGTCGCCGGTCAACCCTGGACCTTCTCCCACCTCGTGGGTCAAGTCGCCAAGGTTCGCATCGCTCATCGCGCTGATACGACCAGCACTCCTGGCAATACTATCATGCGTGCTGAAGTTGCCGGCGTGACAAAGCTGTAATTTCGATCAGTTTTTAATCTGTATCAAGAAGGGGTTTCGGCCCCTTCTTTTTTCGGAGCATCATATGTTTCCATCAGTAGTAGAACACCCCACCTACGGGCGGCTGACGGTTAAGTCTGCTGGACACTTTCCCGACACAGCCATCGTAACTGACGAATCCGGCAAGGAATTCGAAATCGAAATAAAACACCTGATAAAGGGGACCACAAATGACACCACTCCTCGCAAGTGAAATCATAGTAAGAGAAAATCGCCAACGTCAAACCTTCGACATTGACAAAATCACCGAGCTGTCAGAAAGCATTCAGCGCAACGGCTTGATGCATCCGATTGTGGTGCGCCGTACTGACGAGGGCTTCGTGCTGGTCGCCGGGGAGCGTCGACTCAAAGCTATGCAAATGCTGATTGACCTCGACATCCCTGTCCGCTGCGGAGACACTCTCTACACCGGCGGAACCGTACCGAACCTCCAGCTTGGCGAACTCTCTCCCGAGCAAGCCGAAGAAGCCGAACTCGAAGAAAACATCCGGCGAGTAGATTTAACGTGGCAGGAGAAAGCCGCCGCCACCGCCCGTCTTCACTTGCTGCGCAGCAAGCAAGCTGACGCCGCCGGCCAGTTCCGCCAAACCCTTGCTATGACCGCCGCCGAGCTTATCGGCGACCTCCCCACCAGCAACGATGTCTCGATTGTTAAGGAAAACCTTATCATCGCGCAGCATCTCGATGACCCTGACGTCGTCAAGGCGCCGACCCAGAAAGAGGCATTAAAGGTTATCGAGAAAAAAGCCAAGGCTCAGCATCGTGCTGAGCTTGCAAAAAAGTTCGACCTGACCAAATCCCCGCACCGGCTTATCCACGCTAACAGCCTCGAGTACATGGCTGACTCCCTTGGCGATGAGGTTTTCGACTGCCTTCTCACCGACCCCCCGTACGGAGTTGACGCCTCGAATTTCGGCAGCAACTTCAGCACCCTCCACGAATACGAAGACGGATGGGAGTATTTCCTCGGCATTTCCCGCACCCTCTCTATTGAGGCCTTCCGGGTACTGAAACCCAACACCCACGCCTACGTCTTCTGCTCTTTCGAGGGCTTTTCCATCCTTGCGCGGGACTTCACTAAGGCCGGCTTTAAGGTGTGGCCACAACCGCTTATCTGGGCGAAGGGTAACGGCAACGCCCCTTGGGTTTCCCAGGGCCACAAGCGCACCTACGAGTGCATCATGTTTGCAAGCAAGGGCACTCGTGAAATGAACGTCGTCAAGGCAGACGTTCTTGTCCACTCCCCGGTGAGTGACCGCGAGCACGGCGCCGAAAAACCCGTACCCCTGCTCGTCGACCTGCTCCAGCGCAGCGTCGTTCCGGGCGATAAAATCCTCGACCCATTCGCGGGGTCAGGTAGTATTTTCCCAGCGGCCAGCGCAGTCTCCTGCGTCGCCGTGGGGATTGAACGCGAAGAAGCTTCCTTCAACCTTGCCCTTACAAAATTGGAGAATTAACATGGCAAAAGGACTTAACCAAGCTGTTGACACACTCGACTTTTCCCCTCCCCGCACCCCGGAGTTTCTCGCCGCACCTCCTCCGTCGGTTTTCGAGGAAGCTGACACCATCGTGAACGGCGACCGGGAGCAAACCTACGGCCACCCGGCAAAGAACCTCCACGCCACCGCACTTATGTGGAAGGCTCACATCGAGGCCAAGTACGGTATCGTTGTTCCCCTCGACGCCTTCGACGTTGCCTGGATGATGGCGAACCTGAAACAGTGCCGCCAGATGCATATGCATAAGCGCGACAACCTTGTCGACGCCATCGGGTACATCGGGCTGGAGCAAAAAATCCGGGATTACAACGCCAGAACAGGGAGCGAGAAACAATGCAACGCAAATCAACAAGCCTCCTCGAGGCCTGCCTCGGGACAGCTGTCGGATTCGGGGTCAGCCTCATCCTCCAAATAGTCATACTGCCGAGAATCGGCTGTCACGTATCGCTGGCAGTCGACATCCTCGTCGTGTGCATATTTACAATCGCCTCCGTTATCCGCTCCTACTGGATGCGGAGGTTTTTTAATTGGCTTCACGTTAAGGGAATTTTAACATGAGCGATAAAATAAACGTACTTGACCACGGCTTTGTCCGGTTGGTCAGTTGTATGCAGCCCGTCGACCCGTCGGCTGAGGAAAATGACATGTGGTTTGGGGACCTCGAAATCGTCCGCAACGCGAGGGTGAGTTATGATGCCGACTGGCGGGAGGGTGATGAAAAGAAGGACCAAAAGCTTATTGACTACCTCTACAAGAATCGACACACTTCCCCTTTCGAGGCGATGGTTTTTACGTTCGAGGTCAAGGCACCCCTCTTCGTTCTCCGTCAGTGGCATCGTCACCGCACCTGGAGCTACAACGAAGTTTCTGCGCGGTATACGGAACTTCCCGAGGAATTCTATCTCCCCGCACTTTCTAGCGTCACCACGCAGCACCAAAGCAACAAGCAAATGCGCACTGACGACCAGCACCCAACGGCGCATAAGTTCGTGGAAGAGTTGAAAGAACACAGCGAGCGGGCGTTTGAACTCTACCAATGGATGCTGGCCGATGGATACCCCCGCGAACTCTGCCGCACCGTCCTCCCCCTTAATACCTACTCTCGCATGTTCGCTACAGTTGACCTGCACAACCTCTTCCACTTCTGCCGGCTACGTTTGCACCCACACGCTCAATACGAAATTCGCGTGTACGCGCAGGCCATGCTTGACCTCGTCAATACCATCTGCCCTTATGCAGTTAAGGCATTCAAGGAGGGCTTAGAATGATTGAACCGCAGGGGCGTCGGCCAGCTCGCATAATGATTATCGGGGACAGCCCAGGCCCCGATGACCAACTAAAAGGTCGGATGTGGCAGGGCACAGCGGGGGCAGAACTTCGGCGGATGCTGGCGCAGTCCGGCATCAACATGAACGACTGTTACTTGACGAATGTTTTTAAGCGGAGGACTTATGTCGAGGACCACTTTGACTTCAAGAACAAGCGCCCTATTGGCGGGGAGGTAGAAAATGCTCGTAAGCTTTTAGAGCGTGAAATTGAGGAATGCGACCCTACCCTCATCATACCTATGGGGGGGCTTCCCCTGTGGATGTTCAACGGGGATAGTGCTATCTCTACTTGGCGCGGGAGTCTGCTCGAGTGGCGGGGCCGGAAGGTCCTCCCCACTTACCATCCCTCGCAAATCATGCGCATGTGGGAGTGGCGAGCCTTTGCCCTCACCGACCTGCGCCGGGCGCAAGACGAGTCGCTAACCCGCGACTTCAACTGGCGAATTTACAACTTCACCGTTAGACCGCAATTTGGTCAAGTAATAGAGCAACTAAACAACCTACTTGACACGGCGGAACAGGGTCCGCTTAAGCTCTCTGTCGACCTCGAAACCCGCTCGCAATTCATGGCCTGTATCGGCATCGCCTGGTCGCAGACTGACGCAATCTGCATTCCTTTAATGTGTGTTGAAAAACCGGAGGGGTATTGGGATGAACACGAAGAACTGGAAATTGTTACAATGGTGCGTAGCTTGCTTACTCATCGTAATGTCAGGGTGGTCGGTCAGAATTTTCTATACGATGCACAGTACTTTGCAAAAGAGCACGGCTACGTCCCCAACCTTACCGACGATACCATGTTTATGCAGCACGTACTCTTCCCCGGCCTTCCCAAAGGGCTTGATTTTCTCGCTTCCATGTACTGCCAGAAATATGTCTATTGGAAAGGCGAGGGAAAGGACTGGGACCCAAGCGTACCCGAAGAGAAACTGTGGATTTATAACTGCAAAGATGCCTGTTACACGTATGAAATCAGTGATGTGTTGCCAGCGAGTTTAGCCCAAAACAACCTCACCGAACGGTACAACTTCCAAATGCGGATTTGGTGGAGAGCCCTCCGCATGATGCTTCGCGGCGTTCGCATAGACCTCAAATACCGCGACCAACTGGCAGGAGAATTACTCCATGAAATCATGCAGCGAGAGCAACGCATACTTCAGTTATGCGGCCATCCCCTCAATCCCCGGTCGCCCAAGCAGATGTCGACGTTCTTTTACGAGGACTGCAAACTCCCGGCCCAGCGTTCTCGCAAAGGCACTCGCGGAATCACGACGGACGATGAGGCGCTCACAAAAATCGCAACCCTCGAGCCCATCGTCGCTCCGCTCTGCAAAACCATCCGGGAAATGCGAAGCCTCGGCGTCTTCCTCTCCACTTTCGTACGGGCGTCTCTTAGCCACGACAAGCGCATCCGCTGCTCCTTCAATCCTGCGGGGACTGAATCGTTCCGGCTTTCTTCCTCGAAGGATGCTTTCGATTCAGGCACAAATCTCCAGAACATTCCGTCCGGTGATGAGGAGGAGGAACATGATGCAAATGCCTTGGTTCTTCCGAACATACGCAAGCTCTTCGTCCCGGACCCAGACTACATTATCTTTGACGTCGACCTTTCAGGTGCTGACGCTCAGGTGGTCGCATGGGAAGCTAACGATGATAACCTTAAAGAAATCTTCCGTTCCGGCCAGAAAGTTCACGCTGTCAATGCGAAGGATATTTACGGAGCGGATGCCGGCCCGGATGGCAAGCGGGAGCCGTATTACAAACGTGCTAAGATGGGGTGCCACCTTACGAATTACGGAGGTAAACCACGGACACTTTCAGTCGCCCTTGCTCTTACCATGCATGAGGCGGAGTTGTTCCAGCGCCGTTGGTTTGACATCCATCCTGGGATAAAGGACTGGCACAACCGCATCGAGGCGCAACTGCAGAGCACTCGTGAGGTGCGAAATAAATTCGGCAACCGCCGCTTTTACTTCGACCGCGTGGAGGACCTGTTGCCCGAGGCCCTTGCTTGGGTCCCGCAATCTACCGTCGCCCTCGTCACCAACACCCAGTGGGATAACATCGACACGCAAATTCCTGAAATCCAATTGCTCATTCAGGTCCACGACTCCCTCGTAGGCCAGTGCAAAATTCAGGATTGGCCACGCGTCAAGCCGCTTCTAAAAGAAGCGCTTAAGGTGCTGGTCCCCTACGATGACCCGCTTATTATCCCATCCGGGTTAAAGACCTCAACCCAAAGTTGGGGGCATTGCGTCGCTGAGAAGTGGTAAAACTTGGGGCGGTGATTAAATCAATTACCGTCCCATGTTCGTCTGTGGTCAACCGCACATACACGCTACCGGGGCATGTGATATGGACAAAAACGCATTTAAAACGCATTATACACGCATAACTCAAATCCGGGCGGTCACAGTACCGACCCCAGATTAAATCCGTATAAACGCATTTCTAATTGAGCCTCTATGCTAAAGAAAAAAGAAATACCTCCCCGCCCTTGCGGTTATTGTGAAGTGGAGTTTATACCGGCCCGAGAGTGGCAACGATTCTGTTGCACTAAGTGTCGGAATAACTACCACGCGGAACTTCGAGAGAAAGAAATCCAAGCACTGCTCGATGAGCTAGCACAACTAAAAGGGCAGGGGACGAAGGTATGAGGAATCACGAGAACTGGCTTAAAGCTTTTATCGAATACGCCAGCTTTGGCGAAGCCCCGCTAAAGATGCTCTTTTGGACCGGCGTTTCGACAGTGTGTGGGGCGCTGCGTCGTCGGGTTTGGCTGGATATGAAATACTTCCAGTGGGTACCGAATATGTACATTGTCATGGTGGCACCTCCCGGTATTGTCTCCAAGTCGACAACTGCGAATGTGGGGATGAACCTCCTCCGCCGTGTCGATGGCATTGTCTTCGGGCCAGACGTTGTAACGTGGCAGGCGCTAGTCGAAAGCATGGCGAAGAGCACTGAACTTGTGCTCGACAAGACGACGGGAGAATACCTCCCGATGTCCTGCATCACCATCGCTTCTGACGAGTTCGGCAACTTTCTCAACCCCGACGACCGGGAGATGGTGGATGTGCTTGTGAGTCTGTGGGATGGTAAGCGTGGCTCCTTCACCAAGACGACAAAGATGTCAGGCAATGACCTCATCGAGAATCCGTGGATTAACCTTATTGCCTGTACCACCCCCGCGTGGATAAGCGGCAATTTTCCCGAGTACATGATTGGGGGCGGTTTTACCTCCCGCTGTGTTTTCGTCTTTGCCGACTCGAAGCGGCAGGAAATCGCCTACCCTGACGAGAATGTCCCGCCAAATTTCCTGGCAATGCAGGGTTCGCTTATAGAGGACCTAAAGCAAATCGCTGAGCTTTTGGGAGAAATGAAACTTACCGACGACGCCCGTGAGTGGGGCAGGGTGTGGTACACGAATCACTGGCAGAATCCCCCGACCGGACTCAACCTCGAGCAGTTCGGCGGGTACCTCGCCCGGAAGCAAACTCTCATTCACAAACTTGCAATGGTCGTTTCAGCCGCCCAACGCAACACCCTCGAAATCACTGCCGCAGACCTCGAGTTCAGCGCCGAGAGCATCAGCGCCCTCGAGCAAGACATGCCGAAGGTATTCCTCCGCATCGGTCAGGACAAAATTACAAAAGGCACTACCGACATTACAGCCTACGTCCAGGCTCACGGTCGGGTGTCCAAAAACACCCTCTTCAAACACTTCGTCCGCACACTTAGCTTCAACGATTTCGAGGCTTCGTTGCGCGGGGCTGTACAAGCGGGCTTCGTACATTACCAACAACAGGGGAACGAGCAGTATGTCGTTAAAGGGGGTCTAGGTGGCGTACAAACCTGAGAGTGCATTTCGGTTCGTGGTTAACTGTCAGAAGGTTTGCTGTCCGTACGAGTATCTCCGACAAACCCGCAGGGAGACCTCACAGAATCTTGCCGACTTTCTTGGCTTCTCTGTGAGGACTATCCGGTACTGGCGACTGCGCTACCGCGAGGGGGTGGTGAAGTGCGAACGCCTGCACGATTGCCCCCACCGCCCCGACGCGCAGCCTATTACTCTTCCTCGTCAGCGAAAGACTCGGAAACTCCCGCCGCAAGGTTCCTAGCGTTTTTCGGCACAATACCGAGTTCCCGCTTGCGTTGGGCATCGAGGTGAGCTCGGTAGCTCTTGTGCAGTTGCCATTTCTGCAGCCGCATTTTCACATCCACCACCGAGTCGTTAAACTCCTCAATCCGCGACTCGACATCCGCCAGCGCTTCGCGGTCGTCGGCATCGCGGGCTTGACTCCACGCCGCCTGCAGGTTTTCCCGCTGTTTCGTCCAGTACATCACGGCTTCGGTTCGGGCCCAGTTTTCTTCTCGGGTCTTGTTCAGCCCGCTTGGAGTAAACCCAGCTATCTTCGCAGCCCCTTCCGCAACTGAGGGTTCGTAGATAGTTTCCCCAATCCGGCCCTTGACTTCGCCGCTATCAATCCACTCCATTCCGGAGCTAACTGAACCGACGATGCCGGGGAACCGCTGGATGTTCTGTTCGATGCTCTTCCCTTGCCCGAGGTTAATAGCCATTTCGCCGAGGTTTTTAATCAAACTTCCCGTCACCCCTGTCGAGGTTAGAAGCGCCCGGCCGGCAAGTTCCTCTGGCGTTTCCGGATGCGAGTTCACGATGTCAGTTCCGGGCACCGGATTACCGATACCCAAGCTTCCACTAACATCCACTCCCATCACATCGCCGCCCATACCCTTACTCCACCACCGGGGGTCATTCACCCAATGCCAGCCTTCGGGCGCCGGGATTTGTTTTATCCCCTCGCGTAGGTGTTGCCGGGCACTCTTCCCTGTCATCGACATCAGCACGGCGTCGAGGATATCAAGAAGATTCCCGGAGAACGGAAGGGCCTCATAACCACCGAGCAGCAACAGCACCAGCAAAACTCGCTGTGTGTGATTAATCGCGCCTTTGTCTCTCGCCGCTCCGAGCATTTCCACCCGACGCTGCTTACCCAGGTTATACCCCCCGGTCGAGTGCCAAGCAAGATGCACTGCGAACGAGAAGAAGATGGTGAACAGCGGCAACAGACCGCCAAGGCTCCCGCCCCCTCGCATAAACTTCGGGCGATTGGCGAGTGTGTAGCTATTCTGCAGCAAGTCCGTTTGCTTCACCGCCTCCTGATACAAACTCTCCAGATTCACCCCGGCGTTGTTTTTCTTCGCCTCCGCCATTGCCGCATTCAGGGTTGCAAGGAAGGTGATTCGCCGGGCGTATTGCTCGGTCATCGTAAACGGCGCCATCCCTGCATCCGCTACCCACTGCAGACCTCGGTGCGTGTCGGCAGCCCAGCGGCTCCGGTTGGTCATCCGGCGAGTTACTCCAGCCGTTGCCGCTGCCCCTAAATGCGCTGCGTAGTTCTGCACTAAAAAACCCTCAGTAATCGCACGCTCGTACATTTTCGCAATTTCCGGAGCAATCTTACCCTTCCCACTCACCAACACCCCGAGCTGCTTATTCGCCTTGAGCATCGCCGCATCACCTGCCAGCTCCCCGTACTTCGAGGTCAAAGCTCCCCACGTACTAACCATGCCGGTGAGGTTCAGCAGCGCTGTCTTTATTCCGCCCCACAGGTACACGATTGCTACAAAGCTCCGGGCCGCATACATCTCGTTCGGGGGCGCCATCATGTAATCCTTGGTAATGGCCATGTACTTCTGAGCGCGCTTGATGTCCTGCAGCAGTCTGCGGCGGGGACCTGCGCGCATCGGAGTTTTGTCCACCTCTGCAAGCATTTGCCGCGCCGACTGTTCGGCCTTGTTGAAGGATGCAAGAGCTTCCGTCCGGGCAATCAGCGTCGAGTTGTGCCAGATAAAGTCAGCAAAGTTCCGCATCCGGTCTTTGCTTCCTCCCGAAATCTTCTCAATCGCCTTGCTGTATGGTGCCAGAAGCTTGTCCTCTTTCACAGGGTGCAACAGGTCATACAGCGTATCCCGTTGTTCCTGCGTCATATCCAGCGCTTCCGCCGCTACATCCACGTACTCGCGGGGGAGTGCAAGTAAAGCCCGTTTTTCGTCGGTCAAGTTAGCGATGGTCCGAACCCTCTGCCCAGGCTTCAGATTCTTTTCCAACAGCTCCCGGGCTTTCTCCCATTCCCTGTTGCTTTCGAACATCTGGCGATACACAACCTTGCGCTCCAGCCCGTTTTGCTCATACACCACTAGCCCCCACTCGCCATAATCTCCCCGAGGCAAAAATGGTGTCTCCCGAATCGAGGCGAAAGCCTTCTTCAACTCGTTCAGTTTGACAAGGAATTCCGACTGTTCCTGTACCGCCACACCCAGCCGACGGGCCAGAACAATCTGCGCAGCTTCCGTATGCTGCAACAGCGCATTCTTACTCCGCAGATAAATTTCCGCTGCCTTTTTCCCCTGCCGCGTGTTGATGTCAATGCCAGCCTCTTTCAGCTTATCCACCGTTTCCGCTGTCATAACGTGCTTCCAGCCAGTTTCATCTCGTTGCAAAGCTGTCCAATGCACCCCTCCATCGGCTTCTTTTTCAAGCGCCCGATTCAACTTCGCATCGGCCTCCTTCCCCAGCATCTGCCAGTCTTTTGCAATGCCTTCACCCAGGGCCTGCAGCCGGGACTTCGCAGCATTGTATTGACTTGACGCGTTGGCCATCTGCTCAAGGAAATAGAACTCGGGGTGTAGCCACGAAATTTGCTGGAGTTGCAACAGTGAATACTGTGCTCGGGCGAGCCAATTCAGCGCCCTCCCCGTTAACCCCATGTTTTCGTACTTTTCCAGCGTCCGGGAAAGCGTGTCAATTTCCAGACCTGTCGCCGTGGTGAGGTCAATGTCGGTTTGCATGTGAATGCGGGAGTCGTTGCTGTTAAAGGTAGCGTTCGCTGTTTTAACCTGCGCTGAGTCAAAGGCAACCCAACTCGTACCGCCCTCAACGTCATTCTCGTACTTAATCCCGTCATAGCCCAAGTGTTGCAGAATGCTCTTTAGGGTTGAGAAGTCTTCCCCATTCCGCTGAACAGCTTCAACCTGCACCGGCGAAAGAACACCGAGACCTTGCAAATGCAGGGCCAAATCTACTGGAGTTCTCCAGATATGAATAGCCCCGACTTCGGAGAGTTCCAGCGGATTGCGGATGTTCAGATACACTGGAATAATGTTCATCCCAGTATCTTGCGGCCGCATAGTATCTCCGCCTACGGCATTCCGTTGTCCCCGGAACTCATCAAGTGCAATCCGGGCGTGAACTTCTTCCGGGGCTGACCTATACAGTCGGGCATGTGCGGCGAGTAAATCACCAAAGTGCGCACCAATATCTCCGCTATTGAAAGTGTGGATATCAGCCTTCGTTCCGTGGAACATTACCAGCGGACGACCGCTCGCCGTGACCACTTTACTTGCATTCGCCGGGTCATTCTCCCAGTCACCAAACCAAGCCTTGAAAAACGGGCTCCGCTCGCGATGCTTCACCCAAGCCGCAATAGCTTCTTTCTGTTGAGCCTCCTCTGCCCCTGCTGTCCGGGCGCCGTTCTGCGGGTCGGTGTCAAGCTGCTTCCGGACCCGCATTTTAAGCATCTCCACCATGCGCAGGTGAGCCGTGTTCAGGTCGTTACCGCGAATCAACTTATACAGCTCTTGCTTTTGCTTCACGCTAAAGCTACCGAAGGTCACAGCCTTACGGAGTTTCTGCGCCATGTAATTGTCGCGAGTCATAGGCAAAGTGTCCTTCGCCTTATCCAGAGCCTCCTTTACTTCCCCACTTACCGAGGAGGCGAATTCCTGCGGCGCAACCAGCTGGCTCAATTTCCCGAGCGATTGTATCCAGGCCTCAAAGCTGGTCCCGGCCGAAATCCGCCAGGTTTGCCCATTGTCGAGCTTTAGCCCCTTTTTCAGCGCAATGAAAAGCTTCCGCAACGAGTTCTGCACCTTTTCCAGCGTCGAACCCATAAGCTGCTGCCGAACCTTTTCCTCCGCTTCAACATGCTTAATTCCGCCGCTGAAGTACTCCCCCTTGCCGAGGGCAGTATCCCTACCGAGTCCTTTCTCATGCGCATACCTGGCCATCTTTTCAGCCATGAACTCGTCGAAACTCAGATAGTCCTCAACCAGCGCATTCGTCAATTCATCAATTTGCTGCGAAATCGCCTGCCGCTCTTCCGGCACCCGTGTTACAGCCATCCGTGCCCGAAGCGTTGCGATGTCCTTATTCCCATTCGAGACAACGCGACGAACAAAGCTCTCCGCATTCATCCCCGAGTACCCACCCATTGCCTTGACCAGTTGCCGCTGCACTGCCATCGCCGGGGACATCCAGTGCTGTTGGAACCACTCCGCCGACTGCGTTTTCATTTGCGCCCGCAGTTGATTGTATTCCTTCGCCAGCTCAGCTTGCTCCGGATTCAACCCCGCGATAACCTCTTCGCTTATTCTTCCCTGCCGTTGTTCGAGGGTAAACGCTGATTGTACTTCCGGCGCCACGCCTTCAAGGAAGCGGTGCATCGTAAGTGCATGTCCAAACTCATGGTAGACATTATAGAAAGCTTTCGCTTTGGTATGCTTGTTAAAACTGCCGGCATTGAGTGTACCTTCTTCAGTTGCTGAAAAGTTCCGTACGAAAGCTGGGATAATGAGGTATTCCCCACTAGCCAGTTTCTGCGTCGTACCCACCGCTTGCCGGGTGCTCTGCGTTTCATTTGCCAGCACAATCGTTGCATCGGGCATGAAATCCTGACGGAGCTTTTCATACAGCTCGTGATAGCCTGCCAGTACATCGTCGCTGCGGTCCGCAGTAGGCTCTCCGATTACATACGTAGCCGGCTTTGTTTTGACTTTACCGAGGGGCTGGCCGACCTGCTCCGCTGGTCCATAGGCAATACGACGCTGACTTCTCGGAACCGCATCGTTTGGGTTCGGCTCATAATTCTCCGCATTCACCCGCACTTTCAGCGTGTTCCCAATTTGCGCGTCGGAGCTTAAAGCTTGGTCCACACCCACCGCACTGGTCCCATCGTTCGCCTCGCCGAAAGGCAAGACTTTCTGCACCTGTGCCGCTTGGACTTGCACCGCCAGCTCTTCGTCTGCCAGCGGGTCAGGCAACTGGATAAGGGCTTCGCGGTCGGGTGGGAGGTCCGGTAAATCTTGGGACGTTGATTGATTTAATGACCGTCCCGTTAAATCACCTTCAGCGTTCAGCTCATTCAGAATATTTTGCAGAACCTCTGAGCCTTCCTTATCGCCGGCAGTTGTGGCCGTGGCCAGTTCTGTCTCCAGCCCGTCGATGGGATTTTCCATCGGCAGCTCAGGTTCCGTTCGTTGGGGCAACAGAGCATCAATTCCCTTCGCCGTCGCGCCACCAAGCACTGCTGCAAATGGAGTCTGTATCGCCGTGTCGACGACGCTCGCTCCCATCTCTTCGAGGAATTGTCCCAGCGGTTTGTCGGGCGTGTCGATGGCTTGCTTAATTCCTTCCTGCACAATGGTCGTAGGAATTTCCGTCATCAGCTCCCGGCCGACATACTTCATCAGCATTTTGCCGAAGGCTTCTTGCCCGAGGTCTTTAATCAACCCACCAATCGGGGAAAGCTCAAACGCCGTACCAACACCTGCCTGCAGGCCTGACGAGACCAGCGCACGTTCGTGACCGGAACCTTCATCCCGGGATTCCCCGTATGCCGGTAGCATTTCCAGCGGTGCCGCAATTGACAACGCCGCAGCTGGACTCTTCGTCGCCACACCAGCAGCGATTGCCGGAGCCATTGTCGCTACGCTCGTTGCAACCCCCTGCGCATGCCGAAGCGGTTCACTCGGATTCGCCGGCAAAGCATCCTGCAGTTCGTTCTGCATCGCGCTTCGTTGCGCTGCCATCTGCGTATCATGCGACATAATCTCAGTGTTGCGCAGGCTTTCGGCCGCACCGTAGACTTGCGTGTATGCCTGTTGGAAGGGAATTCCAGAATCGACGAGTGCCCGAATCTGCAAGTTCTGCTCCCGGGTCAGCCCGGTGAAGCCTTCGGTATCAAGCGGTTTCGGCCGCGTTATCAAGTCTTCCGCATTCTGCCAGATATTCTTCCCGGCCCCCACTACAGCTGTTCCGAGGCTCTTCGCCCCTTCCACACTGAACAAATCAGTCTTTGCAGGCTCTGAAGCGCCAAAAAATTCCTCATCACTCAGCACCTTTGCGGGTGCCGGGGCTTTGAGGAATTCTTCGTCGGTTAGAGGTTGCTGCGAGGACTGGCCAAAAAACTCCGCGTCCGAAAGTGTCTTCACTGGGGTACCCATCCTTTACCTGTCCATTTAGCCTTTTGGCCGTTTTGATTTGTGTATACCTGTCCCTCAACCCGCTGACTTGGGTCTTGCGGAGCCAGCGGGATTCCCGTGCTTGCTGAAGCTCCGCCACCTGCTGCCAGCTTTTGCTTTGCAATTGCAAGCACAGTACCAGCGCTCTTCCCGACGGTCATCTGTTGCGTCTGATTCACCCAGTCGTCGAAGTGCTTATACTTAGATTGCTCTTTAGGGTCAAGCGAACTCCACTGCGTAATTAGTGAATCCGCCATACCCTCGAAACCGCTCAAATCTGCCGAGCCCCTAGTGCTACTGGTCGTGATGTACTTATGCGCACCGGCCAAAATGTCAGCGTTGATTTCAGCTTGCGTCTTAACATCCTTATTAGCCATCGCATACAGTCGAGCCTCTTCATCCGGCAGGGCTGCAATCCAAGCAGGGGTAGCTTCGCGGCCTTCTTTACTTGCTGTAACATTTTCCATACTAGCTGCTGCACTCGCATTACTCGCATTCGCCCGAGCATTCGTTGCCTTAAGCTCAGCCTTCGGCAAATCAAGAGTTGCCTGATACGAAGCATTAACTGCGTCGGGGTTAGCGGCTTTGTAGTCCTGAAAACGCTTAGCTTCATCAGCTTCAAACTGCGCTTTCAGCGCCTGCGCTTCCGCCGTTTTACCTTGCGTAACCAGGTTCTGATATTGCTGCCGCGCCGTACCCTTACGAATTTCCGCTTGCGATTCCCATTCCTTAAATTCCACCGTCCGCTGACCGGTTTGCTGGTCGGTCGAGCGGGTGAGTGACTCATCCCGGGCTACTGAAGCATTCGTCCGCTTTTCATCCATTTGCAGCGCACGTTCGTCAATTTCCCGCTTGCGGTCAAGCTCCGTCTTAAAGCCGTAGAAATCCATAGCGTCAAGACCGGTCCGCCCTACCGCCTGCATTGTGCTTTCCCCCTGCTCCCGACCCTGCAGCAAGTTCAGCCCCATACGCAGAATCGAGCTCTTCACGTTTGGGTCGTCAAGCACATGCTGCCAAGCCTTCTTCCGCCCCTCGACTTCCTGCGGGTTTTGGGGAGGCGCAGCCATCATCGCCCCGTTCGGGTTGTCAAGGATGTCAGCCATCCCTGGCTGTACTGGAAACGTAGCCATTATTGCCTCCCTTCGAGTAGCGCTGCCAGCGAAGGCAGGGTTGTAACGTTGGGCGTCTGGAACTGGGCAGCAGTGAAGCCTCGCCAGTTATTACCGCCGGCTGAGGGTGCGCCAGGATAGGTCTGCTTCTCCCGCTTCCCAAGCATACTTCCTACGCCCTCCAACATCTTCTTGTACTTCTCAGCCTTTTCCTTCTCGGGGTCAGCAGCGGGTTGTTCAGGCTGTGTTGCCGAAGCCGTTTGTGGAGGTACCCAACCACCGCCGCCAGGAGCTGAAGCTTCCCCGTCCAGAATCGCAGTGAAGTCCGGCCCTTGCGGCCCCTGCGGAGCGAACTGCGGAAGGCTCTGCTTTTGCATCTGCAGCGTTTCCTGTTGTGCTTGCTGAAAAGCTGCCGCCGGGTCGAGGGGGCTCATCGCCAGATTATCTAACAGCTGCATCCGAAGTGGCGAGTTCGGGTCTTGCAGTGCTGCCGTTAACATTGAAAAATCCATACTGTTCTCCTAGAATAATCCGCCAAGTACTGCGCCGCCGATTGCACCGATGCCAGTACCCATTGGACCAAACATGCTACCAAGCTGTGCGCCGGACATCGCGCCACCAAGTGCGCCTGCAGCACCACCGCTTTGAGTTCCGCTTCCCGAGGTGCTGGTTGTGCTTCCAGAACTCCCCGCCCCGTAGACGATATTCGCCCAGTTTTGCAACGGAATCCAGCCGCTGTTCAGGTCCCAGTTCCGACTGTCGCCCAGATAGTTTTCTTGAGCTTGCGCCATGTTCTGATTCTGCTGCCCAACAGCGCCGTAGGCAGTTCCGGGCATTGTCGTCGCCTGCATAGTTTGCGGGGTAAGCCCGTAAATCCGACTGAATGTATCCAGGCCTTTGCCGTAGGCATCTGATGTAACACGGCTTGCAGTATCCCCGATTGCCTGCGCATAACGCCCCGCCGCGATACCCTCAGCCACACCCTGCCGAGTCGAATTCCCCTGCCCACCATTGGCGATAGAGTTATTCCGAATTGAGCTCATCACGCCGCCGGCGTCAGTATAGCTTTCGGTAATCGGACGGACGCTGGCTGAAATCGCCGACTGCAGGTACGGATTGCTGTTGACATCGAGCACATCGCTCAGGCCAAACTTCGTCGCTTCGCCTAGTTGCGGCAAGTACTGACTCGCCATCGTATTAGCGGCAGTCCGCGTCAGATTCTGCCCCGTTAACTGGTCCTGATTCAGGGGGACAACCTGCGCACCTGGGTACGGAGATTCCCCGATTTTCTTTGCAGTTTGCTTATACAGTTGTTCCGCTGTATTCTGAATCTGCGAGCGGTTTGCGGCCTCTTCCGGGGAGTAATTCTGCACGGTTTGTGTGCTGCTGCCTCCCCCGCCACTACCTTTAAAGAGTCGACGATTCAGCTTGTTCAGCGGCGGCGTGAAAAATTCTGGTTCATGTAGAAAAATTCTCATGTTATTTCCCCAAAATTTGCGACATCAGGTTTTGACCGAGTGCGTCAAAATTCTGTTGAGGTTTAGGGGACGGGCCAGCAACTGGTGGGGCGCTTTGAGCGGGAGAAGCGCTTTGCCCCTGACCAAACTGCGGCCCGTCGAGAATATCAGCTAAGCCAAGCCCACCCTGCGGACCCTGCCAGCCGGGCTGAGGCATTTGGCTCATTTCTGGCGCCGGGCGGGAGTACACCGGCAACGCCTTTGATGCGAGGTCCGGTTGAGGAGCCTGCATCGGTTGCTGCATCTGGCCCATCGAATTTTGACCCCAAATGGGCGCCAGTGGGTTATTCCCCAACCCCGAGAGGTATCCATTTGGACCTAAAACTGGTTGATGTATTGGCATTGTAATTCCTTTCAGTGAAGGTTAAAGAGGCATTTGCGCATATACACAAAGGGCGCATCCTCAAAACCCATCCGTTCCATTAGCGCTTTTGCCCGGTGCGTGGTGAAGGTCTCCAGTTCGTCGCACCCGTTTGCCCTTGCCCAGTCCTCTACGGCTGGCATAAATTTCAAGGTAAGCAGCGGATTTTTCCCGGCAAAGCCGACCAGACGCAGTGTCTTTGCCTGTGGATATTGCACAAATTCGGTTAAAGCTACAATATGTATCTCCCCTTCAGTATGGATAACTAGGGCTGTCATGAGCCCTTCGGAGATAAGCTTAAATACATCTTGCGGCTGCAGCTTTCCGTCAGACACAGTAACCCACTTGAACACGAAGGGCTCGAGGTCTGGCCAAGCCGAGGCAATCGTATCGCCAGCGACTTGGAAGCATTCCGCACCCTCGTACAGTGTCTTAACCGAGCTTGTTCCAGCTTGCGTTGTAGTAGACATAAACACCCTTTCCGGAACCGGGGTTCCAATCAGTTCCATCCGCCCCGCGCACCATCCCCTCACGAGGTCTGGCCGGGGCGGTGTGGAGAAATTCAACGTGCCGGGAAATGCCCAGCTGCATAGCTGCCGCAATCAGATTTAGCTCTTCTTGCAGATACAGCTTAATATCTTTCGGGTCTTCCGGCGGCGTATTAGGCTGGTACATTAGAAGTTCCCCCCGAACTCGACATCGAGCTCGTACCCATACCAGCGCCATTCGATGGTCGTATTCGAGGCAAGTTCGATGGCCAACAACCTTCCGCTTAGCAATACATCAACCCGCTGGTTCGAGCCAATGGTAAAGTTTTGGTAAGGTCCCCACGTCACCGGACCGTTGATAACATTCTGCGTTCCCACGCGAATCCTTACCACCCCGCCAAGCGTACCTTCAATTCGAGGCCAAATACCGCGAATGAATTTGTAGCTGGTAAAGTCTGGCGGCATACCCTGTTTGAAGGGTATCCCGATACCAGTGCGCTGCAAGAAACTACTCTGCGTAGCCGTATCGTTTTCGGTCGACTGGTCAGCCTTGTAAAGTTTGCTTTCCCCGACGCTCGCCATCAGCATCCCGCGCTCAGAGCTCTTATACAGCAATTCACCCCAAGCAGTTGTATCGCTATCCCAGGGTTCGGGGTCATTCCAGTCTTCCTGAATCGTTGGGTCAACAATACCACTGGAAATCATACTCACTTCCGGGATGTCCTTATACCCGACAGCTCCAGAGCGGTAGTTCCAGATAATGGCAAAGTTGGGGAATTCCGCTCCGTCGACGGGAATGCAAATCCAGACTTCCTCGCGGTTCGGGTTCGTCACGACAAAGCTTTTATTTACCGCCGCTTGGTCAACGTTAGCACTCAGCCACCGACGCCACTTCTTGTTCAGCACACTCGTTGCACTTATCCCATCGTGTACGACAATGTCGCCTTGAGCCAGTACAAGATGCCGGCCAGTAAGAAACTCTGTCGCGCAGTTTGGACTCAGCACCCCGAAGGTTCCGAATCGCTTCGAGAACCTGAAAATGTCAATCCCGCCGATGAACTGCTGCGCCCATACCGAATCCTCTCGGTAGATGATGTTGTTGTCGCCAAGCGGCAGGCAATCAATCACAAACCCGGAGCCATCGCTGAAGGTGTATTCCCCGGCGTCAAGTGTCGGGTCGGTTTCATCCCACGAACTGGGAACTGCAAAGGGGTCGGCCGGGTGGGACCATTTCAGCATTTGCGGGAATCTATCGCCATCCTTCGTTACGTCCAGCGCGATAAGATAGCTCTTGAAAACCCGCATAACCCGGCAGGTCGTATCGGCTGGCCAATTAGACAGCTCGGCCAGTTTCGTGCCGGTGGTCGCAGGTAGCCACATTTGTGGAGCATCCACCCCGTTGTTCAGCACAGGCACTCCGCCAAGAATCCCCCCGGTCCAAGGGTCATTCACTGTCCCCGTATAGTTAACGTCGACTTCAGTTTCCTGCCGGGTGATGTTGATATGGTCAGTACCGTCAAAGACATACACCTTTTCGAGTCCGGCATAAATCCAGTTATACTTGTTATCGCTGGCGAGTGAGAACAACCCGTAAGGGGTAATGTCGGGGTCACCGAAAACCTGGAAATACCCGGTCGTCTTGGCCGCACAGTCGTCGAAAAACCGCACATTCAGCCCGTCGCTCCACGCATTCGGGGGGAGGGTATGCGGGGGGACATCCTTTACAATCCCCACTGCGCCTAAATCGCTGACATTAAAAATTGGCATAATTCACCTCAAGTGCAAATCGTAGGAGCGTGCAGAATAGGCCGCTCAGGTTCTGTTGCAGAGGGCAAGCCGGCCAGCCGAACCGCCGTGTACACGTAAAGCGCCCGGGCCTTTGGCATTCCGTCCTCAATGCAGAGCTGCTCCAGCAGCAAGTCCGCAAACTTCCTCCACTCTTTCGAGCTTAAGTACCCCATCCGCATAAGCTGGTACAGGGCGTCATGGATAAGACTCCCTCGCATGAAATCGGGAGTGTCGATAGTCGGACCGCTTGGACCATCCCAAGCGTAATCCTGCCGGATGTGCAGAAACCCTGAAGTTTCGAATGTGATAAACCGAGTTATGATAAGCTTTTCGGGAGCCTTATCTAAAAACAGCCCATAGTCTTCCACGAGCTGGTATTTATACCCCGCCCGGTACTTAATCACTTTTCGTTCTTAGAGCTTGCGCCTAAGCCCTCACCGTACTTCGGCAAGTTGTACTGCAGGGGGTAGTGGGTGTCCAGCGGCCAACGGTACCCCAACACGCGGGAGGGGTCAAATGGCGCGATGGTCACGGCATTGCTCTGATTGCCGCCGAGTACCATCAGCCGATTGCGGGTATCCACACCCACAACTAGCCCCACGTGCCCAGCACCGCCGCGCTCGAAAATTACCACGCAACCGTAGGCTGGCAGTGCGAGCTTCTTCCCCCAATCAAGCCAAGCCCGTGCGCGGTAGTACGCTTTCGGGGGGTTAAGCTCGGCCATTCGAATCACTGCCCCAAGGCCTACCCCGCACCAAGGGGTCTCATCGTCTCGCCACCAAGCACCCATAAGCACCAACGCCTTTTCAATGAAAGGCGCAGTTTTCTTTCCGGGAATCTCCTTCTGCCCGAGATAGTTAAGTGCGATTTCAACCCATAATGGCTTAACAATGGTTCTCATTTCATCCCCCCTCTAGGTGCATATAAATCTTCGCGGAGTTTCTCCACCTTTTGGTCAATCTTCTCCACACGGTCATCGACACGCTGAACACTTGCATTCAGCACCTCGATGTCTTTCTGTAAAAGCGGTACGGCAAGGTAGATACTCCCCAACCCTGCAATTACCGACATAATTCCTGTTTCAATAAGCCGCGTCGTGAGTGGCGTCGGCTCGCCCTTTATCGCAAGCGTTACAAATGGAACATAGTTCAGCATTTGTACGAATTTGTCTGGCAATTGCTCTAGCATGCTTTTCCCCTAAGCTGTCCGCTTCCAGATATAAATGGCAACGGAGGGTTGGTAGTTTTTATTGGTGCCAGCTTCGCCAGCATTTGCAATAGTGTGAGAATGGGTCCCTCCGGTGGGGGTGTTACCTCCGTTTGCATTTACAAACTTTTTGGAGTTGCCGGAACCCGCACTGCCCCCTAGCGGTGTCGAGCCGTCTCGCGGGTCCGTGTAGGCATGCTGGTGAGTTCCACCCGCTTCCATCGTATGCGTGTGCTCCACGACAACGGCATTCGCACTCCCGAAAGTTTCACCGGCCGTATCCATCAGCGTATTCGCAGGGTCAATGCCGACAAGTGCGCGACCTGTCCCGAAGGCTTCCCAGGTGCCATAGCCCAGGCTGGTCGCGGGGTTCGTACTGGACAGGCTCAGATACAACCCATCAACCTTAATCGACTCATTAACCGGGTCCTTCAGTTGAATAGAGATAAACCCTGCACCTGTGCAGTACACCACCACATAGGCCCCATCCTGCACAACCAACGAACTTGCTCCGTTAATCTGTTCAGGGCTGTCGGGGGTAATCGTTACATCCCCTCCATTTGCATATACCGAGAACATGTGGGAGCTGGTAAGTGTTGCGGCAGCACTTAGCGAAAGTTCAAGTTCTTCGGTGCAGTTGAAAAGAACTGTCGTATCGCCTTCAACTACGGTGTAGTCCGTTTCCTTATCCACTTTGCGGAGAATCGCCCCGCCCAGGTTCGGGAAGCAGGCCAAAAGAATAGCCTTCAACAGGCGGATATGATTATCCCCCTCCGCCTTCGGATTGCCCGACTGCGGATAGTCCGCATTCAGGTCTTTGATAAAACTAGCTGATTCAACCGGCATCTTAATCCCCTCCCATCGAATATTCGCGGTTCGTGTGACTTCTTGATTCGTGTACAAGTCGCAGCCGAGCCCAGGCTGCAACCTTCGCTTTTGTAAATTCTGCAGCAAGCGTTGGATTCTGCATGTGTATAGCTGCCACCGCTTCACCCACTTCCCCCATCACCAAGTCGGGAGCATACTTCAGCCAAGCATTCTCAATGTTCGTGGTAGGGAGAGGCTGCGCTGCATTGTACCGCATACGGATGTTGTAGTTTTCGTTGGGCGTCGGAAACAGGGTAAAATGCTCGCCGGAAAATGCGTAGGCTTGCGGTAGCCCGGTGCAATTGCCCAAGGCAACCTGCAGGTCATCCTCATCGCCTTTCGTAAGCAGCTTCCAGTTGCCTTCCGCGTCCTCCACCCACAGTCCATTCTCCTCAAGCTCCATCAGGAAGTCGTCAGGGGCAGGTATGCGGGGTTCCCCGATTTCTGCCATCTCCGTTGCATATTCCGTAACGAGGAACCAAGGGTAGAATTCCCCGTTCTGCTCTAGTCGCACTGATTGCGCCAGCTGCATTTCGGAGATAATTCTAGTTTCGAGGTCAGTTCGATTATTCAGTCGCTGCACCAGCAGCGCCACTACTTGGTCCCGTGTCATATATCCGCTCCTTGCTTTGTCCAACTTCCTGAAAGCCGCCGACCCCGGCGCCAGCCAACTTGCTTTGCTGCTGCTGCAGCCCGAGCCGAAGCTAAAGCTATGCCTTGCGCTGCTGCACCTGACTCCCCATGCCCATCCACTTGAGCTGAGCCGAAACTAAGTCCGGCACCGTTGATTATACCGATGGTGCTGCCGGCGCCTTGGGCAAATGCTCCCGTATCGGCAATGCCGACAGTGTTAACTCGCCCATAACCAAAACCTGCAACGGTTGCCGCGCCTTCTGCCTCCCCAACTGCCGGCTCGAATACAATCGCTGCCGCACTAGCCTGTCCACTACCAGAGCTTGTTCCGGTAGCTGCTGTATCGGCCCGACCAACAGCATCACCTTCTGCCTCCCCGCTTGATGTCCCGTCGGCAAAACGGCTTACCTGCACGTTGCTCACCGTAGCGAACATCTGCTGAACGGTTGCTGTACCTGAACTGGTGTAAACCTCCCAGTAAAACTCATCAGTGGGACCAAACCCAACGGTATCTACAGTGTTTTCAATCCAGCCATCCGCTGCCACACCCGTCACCGTCAGCGCTGTAACGCCGTTCTTTTTCAGGTTTGCAGTAACCGTATTGCCTCCGGTAGAGGCAACATATAGCCGAGGGTTTCTAATTTCGCCGGAGTATCCAATGGGCACCCCCCGCCCGGTGGCGGATGCTGACGAACTTGTAGCGACCCCACCCAAGTGCACATACTGCGGGGTTGTGCTAAAGTTAGTCGCTCCATATCCACCGAGGTCAACTTCGTTAGTGTCAGAGGTCATCAGCAGATGCATACGTGCTATTGTCATAGACGTTACATCTACACCACCGTCCACCTCAAGCCGTAAATCATCTCCATCACTTAATGGGATGTCAAGAGCTTTCGAAAAGTTACCTGTCACACCGGCCGCGAGAACATGACTATCCTGCGTTACCCCATTCACAACAACTCTTACTGTTGTGGGGGTTGTCCGAGTGTTAGCAGTTACTGCTGTGTGGATACCCTTAACATGGGTGAAGCCTCGAATACGGGCAGCAATACGCGCCGATATAGAACTAACTGAAGCCGCCCCAAAAGGGGGAACATAGCGGGTAGCCCCACTCCAGTTTACGTTACAAGTGTCGGTTCCGTAATAGCCACCGTAGCCTGACCCCAGTTCTATCAAATGCCCAAACCAAGCGATAGTAGGCATTGTCCCGGAGTCGGAGGTTGACAGCGAGTACAGGTCGTTTGCGGCGAAAGAGCTGCTTCCTGACCCTACGTAGGCACCAGTAACGCTTCCATCAAACACATCTACTTGCGCTGTCGCCACCCCGTTTTTCCGGGTAGTTACGGTAACGTTACCGGAGCCTGCTACAGTTCGCCCTACCCGAAGCTCACTGATATCCGCCGCAACCAGATGCTGCAGCTGATGCCTACCCTCGGCAGCCCCGGCAACCCCATTTCCCCCTGCAGGGAGTTGATAGTGAGTCGAGACATCTCCCGGGTTTACTATCTGATACGCGTTTACCATCAATGCCTTAGGCATGACAAGCTCCTAGCAGACCTAAACGATTAATCTTCGGTAATTACTGTTTCGGTCGTCAGGTACGGGGTAACACCGCTGCCGCAAACGATGTTTGGAGTAATTTCCCCGGAGTACAGTAAGACACCGGCGCCACTGGACGCTGTACCAACCCCGAAGTGTGTGGCAGTTCCAGAACCGCCCGTCCCAACCGGGAAGGCGATGTCTTCTGCAGGACTTACAACACTGTCGGTCACAGTCCAGCCATCGGTGTCGCGGCTAACTGCCACGCGAGCGTAACTCGTATAGCCGATTTCGTTGGTAGACTGGTTACCGTCATCGCCGGGGTCAGCCGTATGTAAGCTCACGTACAGGTTCGTCAGCGGGCTGGTTCCGGCATCGTCGGCAAGATTAGCAATCGCGTCGCCATTGAAAAGCAGTTTCAGAAGGGCATTCTCAAACGCTGCACTTTTACTCATTTGAATCTCCTTGGTGGGATATGTCGTAGGTTAAGACACCGATGTGTCCGATTTGCTTACTAACATCGTGGTCTATCCAGATGTCAATGCCAGCTTCTTGGCAGGATTGGCAAAAGTTCCAATCCTCGCCGGTGTAATCCTGCAGGCTTTCGTTCCAGGTGATGGGGAACCAAGGCTGAGCAATGCGGTCAAACACGCTCATCTTAATCAGCATCACCCCGGTCCCTACTCGCCAGACCTTCTCGATACCCGACTTCTCTCGCGAATCGACCAGCGTACCCGCGAACTCTGTTTCAGAAAACTGCCTCGCGGTAGGATTAGCCGGAATAACTTTCGTAACGCAATTCGCTGCAATAATGTCTTTATCATGACGTAGCAACTGATGCAGTAAGTAGGCGGGGAATGTCTGGTCCGAGTCTACAAACAGCAAGTGCGTTGCACCCTCCTTTTGCGCTAGTTTCACCAGCATCTCCCGGCTTTTCGGAAGAATGCTCCCTTTGGTATTGTGAATGCGCAGCATTTCGATGCGCCCTCCACCAATCAGCGGCCGTGTTGCAGCTGCCACCAGACCTACTACGCTTAGTGCAAAGTCAGCCTTCCAGTCAGGCCCACTCGGTATTCCTACTACAATTAAAGGGTTTTTCATAACGCCCTCCGAGAAATGGGACGGAAATTAAAATAATCACCGTCCCACAAATTACAGAATCACTTACCCAGGCTTACGGATAAGTTACGTTACCAATGTAGGCAAAGGTTTTCTCGTGGTTGACCTCGAGGCCAACTTCGGAAATCCACTGACCCTTCTTGGTATCTTCGTCGTTGCCTTGGATATTTTCTTGTGCCTTGGTATCCATCAGATGACGGTAACGCAGGCCCGCACCGTTAATCACAAACATGGAGTTCGTGAAACGTGGGTGGGTGTTCATCAAGGGGTGAGTCTTGATGTAGAAAATACCTTGCGGCGTGACGAATTGCTGCAGCTTCATACCGTAGGTGCTGATGACACCGCCATACTCCACGTTGACGTTGCTGTTACCAGCAATCATCTTGTTGAAGCTGTTCAGTGCACCGTTACCTGCGAAGATGATGCGCTCATCGCCGGCACCTTCGCCGCTGTAGTCGAACACTGGATACAGAGCATCCAGGAACGCATTGACGGTTGGGGTTGTAGCGAAAATCTTCACATTCGACTGGATGAACGAACGCAGACCACCAGTGGTGCGCATTGGCTTACCGTTGGCGCCAGTCGTCTCATTCCGAACACCCCACATGAAAGCAGTTTCCAGCGCGACCGAGTGGTCGAACATCTTACGCTTCTTGTCGTTCTTCAGCGGGTCGCCGGTGCGAGTTTTCGTCTGACTTGCGGTACGGGTCATTTCGTACACAGTCTTGAAAATCTGGCAGTAGTTGTACACCTTGGTCGGGTTGCGAGAGCTGGCCGTTGGTGCGCCGGTACCTTCAGCAAACCGATTGCCGATTTTCGTCAGATAAATGCTGGTGCCGGTGGCTGCAGCAGTAGTGCCTGCCTGACCACGACGGATGACGATAGCGGTGTCGGAAGTAACCGAAGAAACTTCCACAACTTCGTTGTCGTAGGTAGCGCTGTCGGCTTTTTCAACCAACAGCAAATCGCCTGGAACCAGTTGCAAACCACCGGCGGCCAAGCCCAGGGCTGTGGACGAAGCACTTGCACCAGTCGAGTCGGACTGCACACGAATCTGGTTCAGTTCTTCTTCCCACCAGATGAACTCAGGGTCATCGGTGCCTGCACTTTTCGCCTTGGACATCAGGGCGGTCAGCGGGGTCACACCGTTCGGGTCGCGCCAGAGAATGGCGTCCCGAAAGTTCTTTGGGCGTTCGTCGGTTGCCCAGTCACCGGTACCACGTAAACCTGCAATAGCTGGCATGTTACTACTCCTTTAAATCAGTCTTCATCGAGGAATGCCCACTCGTCAGGTGCAGGCGGTGCTGTGCCTGCGCCCGAACTTTGAGCCGGGACAAATGGATTCGCGGGAGCGGCTGGCGCTGGCGCGGCGGCTGCGGGAGCTTGTAAACCAAGCATCTGCACACAGTAATCGCCAATCGCCTTCATCGCCTCTTGCCGTGTTGCCTTTGGGTTGGCAGCACGATACATTGCTCCCACACGGAGCACAGCGTCACGGTGTTCTTTCAGTGCCGGGTATGCGGTAAACATATCCGACTCAGCTGCCTTTTCCCGCTCCGTCGCCTGAATGTGATGCCCAATCATGGCATGCACACGCTGGGGAAGGGTAGAGAAAACGGCATCGAGAACTTGCATCTGCACTCTCGCGGCCAGCACGGGCAGCACATTCTCCGGTTCGGTTTGCAGACGAGCTGCATCCTCGGGGAGAATCTGGTAAGCCTGTACCAGCTCATTAAAATAGGTAGTCCTCGCAGCTTCCAGTTCTTGCGCGACTTGCTCAGGTGTCTGTGCGGGTTGCACAGGCGCCTCAACAGCCGGGGGTTGAACCGGGGGTTGTGCTGGAGTACTTGCCGGCTCCACGGGCGGGGCGGCCGGTGCAGGTGTTACTGGCGGAGTAACGGGAGGTGTGACTGGCGCTTCAACTGCCGGTACACTCGGAGTATCCGGTGCGGCCGGGGTAAAGTCGTCAGACGAACCACCGTCATCGTTAGTAATACCTGCCCAATCAGTGTCAACATTAGTAGGGCCATTATCGGGACCTACAGTCGTGTCAGGAGCTCCGCCAGTGTCACCACCGTCGCCAGTGTTTTCATTGCGGTAAACTCGTCCGTACAACCAGTTTCTCTTAAACATTTAAATCTCCTTTGTCAGAATTAGACTCTTTCAGCCGGTCAAGGTCCACTTGAACTTGTTCCAGCATCGTAGTCGGAAGGGCGAGGACCAATTCACCAAATGCTGCCTCACCTTTTAAGTACTCCTGCTTAAACGCCTCATCGGCCCGTTCGAGCGGGGAGAAAATCAAATCCTTTCGATTCTCCACCTGCTCCTGAATGATTCCGCTAAGAATCTTCCAGCCTTCGTGGGCCAACAAGCTTGCCCACAACTCCTTCTGCTCCCGGAGGGAGCTTTTGTTTTCCTCTTCCATTTCTTCTCCTATTCGCCAAATTATAGAAATACCGAGCCTTCGTCAACCTCTGTTTCCGGCTCAGCCCGTTGCGCCCATGCCAGGAATTTGCCCCGGCTCGTTAAGGTTAGCTCCAGGTGTCATCGGAATGCTGTTGCCCGCTTGAGCGTTTTGTAGGGCCTGTTCATTCGGAATTACCTGGAGCTTAAATTGACTGACGTTCTTAATCCCGCCCAGCCCGGCAACGAAGCCGAAAATCTTCGAGATGTCGTAGGTTTGCATAACCTGCGGGAAGTTACGCATTTGTCCGAGTAGAGTTGCCCACAGATTCGCCTGTGCAAAGCGGTCAACCGGGAGAGTTCCGTCGACGGGGACAAAGTCGAAGAAGCCGGCGATACTGTCAGGTGTCACGTTCACGAAGTCAGGGGCCTGTTCTGCAAGGCTCCCCACCATCCGATACTTGCGGTCGAGCGAGTAGAACTGCTGAGAGTTCTGCAGCAATTTCTGCGACATCGGCATGAAGCCCATAGCGCTGTAGTACTCGGCCTTTGTCTTCAGCCGATTCACACCGAACGTAGAGCTGCTTCGGGTCTCTGTTGCCGTCTTCCGTCCGCCCTGATTCACCAGCCCCATGATGTTATCGTTAACACCAGTCGCACGTTGAATCATTTCCGCCACAACTCCCATATCGTTCAGGTGCGAGCGGGTAACATCGGCCACCGGGAGCTGAGCGATTACTGAGCGAACGTCGCGGCCGTAGGCGGTGGGCTTAAGCCGCAGCAGCTTTCCGGGGTTTGGATTCTCAAAGTCCTTCGCCACAACCATCGAGGGGTCGAATACGAACTGATTATTCAGGGCTGCCCGAACATTGTAAAAGTGCGTGTTGACCAACCAGCTCATCACATCATTGAGCGGCTTCATCATTTCGAGGCTCGACTTCGTGAACAGGTTATACCCGTCCACTTCATCCTCGATAATGTCAAAGCCAAACTTCCCGTGCCAGTTTGGCAGCGGCTGTGCCCCGATAACTACGCCAGATGAACTCTTCGTGAATATCCAGATTTCTTCGCGGTCGCCGGTACCAAGCTGCCACATCTTGGGGATAAGGCGAACGTAGATTTCATACCCCTTGACGACGTAGGTGTTACGCTGCTCGTTTTCGGAGTTCCAGGTTGTTTGCTCGATGTCGGCGTTGGGAAGATTCGACACCGCATCCGAACCCATGTCACGGGAGATGTCGGCGTGGTCACCTGCAGCATTGCTCTGCTCCTTTTCGCGAAGCGTTTTGAGGTTAAAATACTTCCCCTTCCGTTGGCCCTCGTGCAGTTCCGCCCACGTGAGTTCCACGTACCGGGCGCAGAATTCACCACGTTGGAACTGGCTGAGGGGTACCCGTGGGTCGGGGAAGAAATCTTGAGGCCGAACGTTGTAGAGCCGGTTCCCGACATAGCCGGGAATCTCTTTCTCTTTCCAAACTTCCTTCGGCTCGAGGCCGGGGATGGGGAGGCCCATGAAGGTGGGTTGTTCCATCGCCTTTTCCTTCACCCGGACCGTTTCCTCTTCCCAGTAATGCCCGACAACCCCGTACCCGAACTTGCCGGGGTCCAGCAGCCAGATGTACATTTGTACCATAGCCTGCTGCATTTGATACGCCATCAGCGCTTCAACACACTGTTCCTGTTGTTGCGATTCGCCGTGTCGGCCTGCGTATTGCAGCACCGGGTCGCGGCTTAGAAACACCGAGGTGATGTAGGTGTGGGTGGCGAGAATCTGCGCGTAGCTGTACGGCACCTCGATTGTGGTGTACTGAGGCATCCCACCTTCCCGCGCGGTCTTCCGGAGTTTATCCGCATCACTTTCAGGAATATACGCGCGAAATTGCTCTTCATTCCGAGCCATCTGTTCATGCGCCCCCGAGAACTTATCCTTCGAGAGCTTCAGCCGGTGGTAGAGCTTCTTATTCAGTGCTTCGTGTTCTTTGCTGCCGTAGCGCAGCAGTTTCTTCATTTCATCCATCACGGACATCCTCCAACACGTAAAGGTTTATATTCGGATTCATCATCTATCAACTCGTATTCCCCGTCAATCGTTACTGCCGCTCTCAGGTGCGGGGTCAATTCCGTGATGCCGATAGCAAGCGCATCTAAAATGTCGTCGTGCTGACTATCATCCAGCGGGTCATATTCGTCCATCTGGGTGACGAGCTTAGACATCGAGGGGTGAATGTGCAAATGTCCGAAGTTTACCAGCCCGGACAGAGTTTGCACAATGCGGTCAGATTTGCGCCGTTTGTCCTGAATCTTACTTACCGGCAGGTACAGCCGACGCTTCTTCATTTCCTCTTCTAGGTACCACGCAAGAATCCGTTGGTAGCTGATAGACTCGACTGCTGCCCGCATCGGGGAGAACTCCAGCATCATATTGAAAAAGTGCATCGCTACAATGTCTGGCATCATAGCCTGTTCCGCCTGATACGCCATCACATACACATCAGGCCCAATCATCCCAATCGCCATAACTACGCAATCGTCGGCCTTCGGGCTGTCCGAACTCGCCGGGTCGATGGAGATAATCTTCAGCATCCCATGCGGCAGAATCTCCCAGAATTTCAGCTTTTCGATTTCGAACGTTTTGCCCTGGGCTGCGACGAGCGAACATTCTTTTTCCCGCATCCAGATATGATACTGTCCGCGGTTAATTGCCGCTTGCTTCTCGCGCAATACGACTTCCGTTGGCCAGCGCGCTTCCCAGCGGCTTTTCCCGTCCGGGTGCGCTTTGTCGCTGTAGTCGAGTATCCCGTATCGCCGCCCGTTCCACTGCGGGTCCTTGAGGCACTTTTCGATTGCGTCCTGCTTGTTGAGCGGGGTTTGCAGGAACACGGCCTTGGCGAGCGGACAGTCCGTTTCCGGGGCGAGGGAGTTGAGCAACGCGCCGAAGATGAGCGCCTCGAGCTTCTTCCTTTGCTCTTCCGTCGCGCAATTTTCCTCGTTAAGAACGTCGTCAATGATGATAAGGTCAGGTCGATAATCGTCCGGGTTAAAGCCGCGAATTTGTCCTGTAATCCCCATCGCGAGCAGAGTAATCGGAGTGTCTTCAACATCATGAAAAATTTCGCAGTGCTCATCGGTCCACTTTTCCCCTTTCCTTAGCCCGTACGTCTGGGCATACTTCTTGTTGTACATAATCTGGCGACGGAGCCAGCGGACGCTCATCATCGCGTGCTGTTGACTCACCGAGACATACATGATGGTGCGGGAGACAGCATAACCCACCCGCTGGGCCGTGAAGACCCGGAGCAGCGATGTCTTCGCCCCGTCCCGGAAAACCTCGAAGGCATTGTATCGGGAGCTGCTGTAAAGCAGTTGCCCCATCTCCCGGTGGAATTCGGGGGAGTCCTGCCGGAAGGTTTTCGGGAACATGAGCTTGCCAAACATTTCAAGGCTCTGCGCCCCGAGAAGAACCGCCTCTTCCACGCTGATGTTGATGTTATCAGTTAGGGCGTCCATATGTGAACTCCGGTGCATTTGCCGGGAATCGTCAGGGCGTCGAGGGGGTGCGCGAGGAGCCGGGTAGGCTCAGGCCACGGCACCATCCCGTCAAACCACTTAACGATTTCGAGCATTTTGAATTCCCACAGGTTGGCGGGGAATATGTGTTGAAGAATCGGCAGATACAGTTTCCGTAGCTGCCACCAAGCGTCTGTCGTGTGCTGATACTTCACCTCGACAATGATTATCTTTCCGCCCTTAAGGTCGAACAGCAACCCGTCGGGCTGGCGCCAGTGCACCCCCAACTCGTCGCTGTAGTAGAGCCAAGGACTCGGCACGTACCTATCCCCGAAACTCATGAGTAGGTGCTCTTGTACTTTCTGCTCATAGCGGACGCCCTGCAGCCGCCTCCCTGTTACCCGGCGGTGGGTGGCGAAGGGAGGGGGGCCGTTGGCAATCCGCGCCCAGCGAACCCGGCCGACCGCCTTAAAGTTCGGGGGCGTGGCCGGTAGCATCCTTTGTCCCCACTGTCACAGCGTTGTCAGGGTTGTGAACGTCGAGCACCTGCGGAGTCACATCGACCGTCTGCCCGACACTGAACATTCCTTGCCGGGCGTTGGCCAGCGTCTCCCGGCTGACGGTGAACACGTTGACCTGCGTTTGGGGAGTTTGGCCGCCGGGGTTCTTCTGCGAGGCGGGAGCGTAGCCAGCCCGGTGCATGATTTTGTCGAAGGCGTCGAGGACAAACTTCGGGTCCTCGGTGCGCTGGAGGGTCGTAGTGAGCTTTTCCGTCACCACATCGGCAAGCGCATTGAGCTTCTCCGGCACACTTGAGGCGATGTGGGAGAACACCTGTTCTTGCCGTTCCTTCAATTTCGCCTGAAATAAATCGGTGTGAATTAAGGTACTGAGCCAAGCTTGCGAGTACCCGAAGTAATCGGCGCATTCCCGGAGGGCTTTCTCGGGGTTTGTAATCATCCAGTTAATCACCATGTCGTGAGTGTGCGACAGGCTCTTCACTTGGATGTGCTCTCCGGTGCCTTTGGCCGGAACGTCGTCCAGGCTGATGTCGGGTATTTCGTTAATGTCATTAAGGTTCATGACGGTCGCTCCTTTACGTGTTGCCTTGCAGTATAGGGGCGGGGGCGTGGGCTTGTCGAGGGGCGTTGCCGGGGGAGTGTGGTCGGGGGTTGGGGTGGTGATTAATTTAATCTCCGTCCCAAGAATTCCCCGTTTTTTCAAGCGCCGCTTGCGGCTGTTTCGTGGTCGCACAGCGTCGCGCATGGGGGGAGGGGGGTATACACGCGAGGGCGGGAGGTGTATAGTGTGTTCATGGGGATTCGTTACGGGCCTCCATGCAACAATCGTTCATTAACAATTTAAGGAGCAACAAATGGCTATTAAAATAGCGAAGAAGAGTAAGACTGCGGACGGCGTAACCTTCCAGTTTGCGGATGTCAACAACACGATAGTGCATTGCCCATTGAAGGAACTGAGTGAGGCAATGGTTTTGCAGTTGGCAATACACGGACTGGCGCAGAAGGTGGGCGATTCGTACAGCGGGGCAGAATCGGTGGCCGAGGGCCTTGCGGCGGCATCGAGTGTTTGGGAAAACCTGAAACGAGGTGATTTCAATGCACGGGCACAAGGTACCGGCGGTATGGTGGTTGAGGCCTTGGCAAGGTTGAAGAGCCTGACGATGGACGAAGCGCAGGAGTTGTGGAATGCAGCCTCGGATGAACAGCGCGAAACCCTGAAGAAGAATCCAAGGGTTAAGGCGATGATTGACATTATCAAGGGCGAACGGGCCAGCAAGTTCGTTGATGGCACCGGCGATGACCTTGATGGAATGTTAAGCGGGCTGTGGGATTCAAAGGAAGTGAAGGGTAATAAGAAGAAATAACAGCAGGTGAAGTGGGCCGGGGAGAAATCCCCGGCATTAACCGGAAGGAGGTTGTATGCGTGCAGCAAAGTTCTATTGGGGCTGGATTGTGGTAGTTGTAGGTATCCAGCTGGTCACTCTAATAATTCAGGTTAAGGTGTAAATTTGGGCCGGGGAGGAAACTTCCCGGCTTTTCTCCGGCGGTTGGCGGTGGGAGTGTGGCGCGTCGCGCAGGGGCAAAAAAAAACCGGGCCGAAGCCCGGTGGAGATTACGGGATGGAGGTCCCGATTTACAGCGCGATGTCGTCGATATCGCCTTCGGCTGCCAGTTTCTCGAGGCGGGCCTGGGCCTTTTCTGCACGGATGACAGCGATGGTGGCCTTGACGCGTTCGTTGCTGCGCATGGTCTTGAGCTGTTCGTCGGTTGCATCCTTGAGTGCGGCTTGAACTTCGGCCACAGGCAGGCCTTTGATGCGGGCCAGTGCATCGGCCAGCTCGGTGGTGCGTGGCTTGGAGTCGCCTTCGCCACGTGCGGCACGCCACTCGCCATTCTTCAACTGGTTGAGGGTGTCGGTGAACAGACCCTGGGCAACGTCAACATCACCCTTGCTTGCCGAATAAGCATCACCCAGTTTCTGGCTCATGCCGTGCAGGGCGAAGTGCAGTTGGATGTCGGGGGAGAAGTCTTCGAGGCGGACCAGCTGCGGCTCTTTGCCGGCGAATTCAAACTCAACACCCTTCGATTCAAAATCCAGAACCTTGCTTGCTACTTTAGCCATGTTTATTACTCCTTTTGTCGGTTGAAAGATTAAGCTTTTGCAATTCTTACATTTGCAAATTCATATTATATGGCTCCGGTGAGGTTGTCAAGCACAAAATGCAGGTAGGGCTGGAATGGCGGTCGGGGGGATAAATGGGCATATATGGGAAATTTATATCTCCCTAAGTGCGGTCCATAGTATAGTCCCCAACACCCGATTTTGGCTCAACCCCCACCCATTCCCACAATCGCACACTCCCACACTCACACTCACTCACTCAGTATTTAATTATTTTTTTTTTATAATAAGGGAGAGGAAGAACACGGGAGGGGATGGGAAAGAGATAGGGTGGGGCAATGGTCGAAAACGGGATTCGGGGGAGATACAATAAACGTTACTTAGGGAGATAGATGAATCCCATATATACCCCCATTTACCCCAAACATCTCCCCCAAAACCTCTTGACAACTCCCACCAAACCCCGCACAATTAACCATCCGTCAACCAACTGGAGACCCTCCATGCCACACCCGACCAACAGCGCTACATACGAACAAACCTTTAAACTCGTCGTTGAAGTCCTCGGCCGACGAGGACGTACTGAGGATATTGTGATTAAGCAACCCGACGAAAAGAAAGCGATTCGGTTTCGGCTTAGATATTACAGCTTTTTGAAGGTACTGAAACGTGAGGCAGAAGAGATGTTTATCAAGGGCCGTAAAACCGGGTCCCCAGAACTGTGCGCGAAAGCAGAGGAATTGCTTGAACAGTTAGTGCTGGTGCGTCGGTTTAAGGCAGTACTCGAAGGCAATACCGTTCTCTTTACTGACCGCGATGCGCAAGAAATTGACAACATTAATAACCTGATGAGTGAGTTGATGAAAGACACTGCACATCTTTCGGCTGACATTATGACCAACACACAGGCAGCAAATAGTTTTGAAGCTAAACTCGAGGCGCAGGTAAAGGAAAGCCGAGAACAGCGCCTCGCCAACACGCCACCCCGCAATCCGCTTGATGACGTTCTCGACGAAACCCGCGATGCACCTGTCGGCATTTCCGCAAACACGCTGCTGGAGCGCACCGCTACCCGGCTCATCCACGGGGCACAAGCACAATTTACACTCCCTTTCGACACCCCTGACAGCGCAGCCGCCTTCCACCTGCAATGGACCACCTATTGCCTCGGTCGGCCCGACATCACCCCGCACCGCACTGACATCGACGGCAAGAACATCACCTTCACCCGCAACATCTTGGATGAATTTACAGGCCAGCAACCGTAAATAATGATTGACAACTTGGACGGTCTTATTATATAATGGGACGATGATTAAAATAATCATCACCCCATCGACAACCTTAGAAAGGAAACACTAAATGCCTGAACTATACTCCCTCTTCCGTACCGAAAACGGACAGCTTATTCATATGCAAACCGGTCACCTGGAAGAACTTCAGGACCGCATGGATAACGAAGCTGAAGACTTAACCGGGGAAGATGCAATGTTAATTCTCCCCACCGTTGCCTTCGCGCAAAACCTGTAATCATACTGGGGGAAGTGCAACACGCATTTCCCCCTAAAGAGGGGACCCACACATGCCTACAAAAACCTCGCGACCGGCCCAACGCATCAGTGACGACGGGCTAAAAGCCTGGCTAACGCAAGTCCGGCAGAGCCTTTTAAATGCCTCAATCAGCCTTCCCCCGTACAACTCCCACGCCTTCCGCATTGACCGGCTGGACGAAGCCATCGCAAAGCTGCAGTGGCTAAAATCCCGCCTGCAAGCGGAACAAACCCTTGACCAGATGAAAGGCTAAACGCGATGCCAAACACCTCTACAAACTGGAACCTCGTCGACAAGAACTTCAACCGCATCTCGGTCGGGGATAAGCTCCCCGACTTCCGAGGCGACCTATGTACCGTTACCGGCCTCGGTCACCCACCACGCACACCTGAGAGTTCCGGTCGCATAGAACTCGACGGTAGCCTCTACTACCCCAGCATCGTTGACTGCATCTGGCTTACCGACGAGGCACTCTACGAAGCCCAGGTGACCGCCCTCGAACACGCAGGCATCCCGCGCAGCGACGCGCAAGGCATAGTCGACGCGACAAAGCTTCAACAAACCCGCAGTACCCCCAACCACAACTAAGGAGCAAGCGCAACATGGAAACCGCACTTATCATCGACAGCAACCGCATTTCAGTATTCCAACTTCCCGGCAACCAGTTGCCCGAGGTCATTATCCTCACAACCGCCGCAGGGGACAGCGTAACCTACTCCGCCCTCGGCCTCTTTGACACCGGCAGCGAAACCACGCAGCCAGACGGCAACCCCCCGTCCGACCCGGAAAACCCCGACGCGCCCCCCGCCGAGGAAAAGTCCGGGGGCGCTGGTGACCCCGCAACCGGGAACCAGGAAGAAACCAACGAAAAGCGCAGTCTGTTCTAACCCTGCCTCGAGCCAGTTCCCCACCCCTCGGGGAGCTGGTTCCGGGCAGGGAAGAACCCTGCACAACAAAGGAGACCCGACAACATGGATATAAAAGCTGAAATTCTAGCCGCCGCAGCCGAGGCCGAACTCGCGCCCCAGTGCTACATCACCGGCTGCGCACTCTACCTCTCCACTCGCACGTGCTGCGCATGGGGCGACCTCTTCATCTTTGGCGATATGTACATCTTCAACGCCAGCACCTACAAAGAAGAGGCCATCCTATCCTACCACTCCCCCGAGACCCACCGCGAACAGCGCTGCCTCATCGTCCACGGCAACGACTACTTTGAGCGCCGAGGCGTCTTCGTCATCAACAAGCGGGACGCCGAGCTTAACGCCATCGCGAAAATGTACAAGGGGATTGAAGAATGAGCAACGGAACCCCTGAACAAAAAGCCGCCGCAAAGCTCGCGCTGGCTGAACTCTTCGGCGACCTGCTAACCCCGCCACCCAAGGGCAAACCCGGGAGGCCCAAGAAAACCGCTTCCGGGGACGGCGAACCGAAGGTTTTCAAGCCTCGGGCCTTCCCCACCTCCCCACAAACCTCGCCCTTCTTCGAGGCGACTTCCCGCGAGTACTTCATCGTCGAGCAGCACTGCCTATCGTGCGGCAGCTTTACCCGCTACGCCGAAACCAAGATGCTCCGCTACAAGGCCGTCAAGCGGAAGGACGGGCTGGCAATAGAAATCCCTTGCTGCCTACCGGCCCCGCTCGACGTACCCAGCCTTGTCACATACCGGAGCGAGAGCACAGACTTCTGCGCGCACTGCGTAGAGATAACCTCCCGGCTCGACAGCAGCACCCTGTTCGAGCTTTCTAACCCCAACACTGCACTTCAACTAAAACTCTTTAATTAAGCGGAGGGAACCACCAAATGAGCACACCAAACCAAACTGACAAAGACCGCGTCGAGGCGCTACTCGAAGAAGCGCGACAACGCGCCGAAGCGCAAAAGGCGCGGGGCGAAACACCTGACCCCATCCACCCGGACGAGCTTTTGCGCGCTGCCGCCGACGGAGAGCTTAAGCCCCTCTACACCGTACACGTATTTCCAGTGCCCGGTGCCGAGGGCCTCCTCGCTCCCGTCCTACACGTCACCGCAGACGGACGGCAGTTCTCCCGCGTTGACATCGCGGAACACCTCACCTCCCTCGCCATAGCCCTCGTAACGGGCGAGGGAGCAATCCTCAACGGAAAGGGACACTAACATGAAAAACACCCTGCTCGCTTGCCTGTTTAAGCGCATCTTTGGGAAGAAAACGCCAGTGCTTACAAAGCCAGTCCTCCCGCCCGGCTACTACACCGTCAAGGCGTGGCACCCCGACGACTGTTACCACAGTTCCTCGCACTGCCGCCCCGGCACCATCGTGTACCTTACGAAAGCCCTTGACCTCAGGGAGGACGGGACGGCTGTCGGATACCTGTTCATGTTCGACGAGGTAACGTGTATCTGGCGCTGGACTTGCGTCTATCGCGCTTGGCTTCGCCCCCTGCGCGGGATGCGACTCAGCACCTTCACTGCCGCACATCCACAAGCGCCCACCTTCGAGGAGGTTCCACATGTCTAGAGGCCGCACCGCTAACACCGAGAAATCTATCCGCTGGCGGATTGAGGTCAAGGAGCGGATTGCCGCGCAGGTCGAACTGCTCCTGCTCGACCCACTTACCGGCGACATCGCTTACGGCGCCCGTTCCGCGCTCGTCAACCAGCTCCTCCGCGAGTGGCTCGACAAGCAGCGCCGGGCCAACCCCGTTATTGTGGAGGAAACCGAAGAGGACCGCCGCGAAGCTCGAGGCGACCGGGAACCCGAAATGCGCTTTCAGGCCGACCTCGACAAGAAGGACTTTGGCTAATGTGGATTCTCCTGTTCATCACGTTATCCGGGGAGTATGTCATCGACAGATTCCCCACGCAGGGGCAGTGCCTAGCCGAGGCCCGACTCTACAACCAAGGCAGTTTTCGGGATGAAATCTTTACATGTCGTAAGGCAAAATGAAAACTTCACGTACAGCGGCACATAACTCGTGCTGTTGTGCGGGGGGCTTTCCCCAGCGACTGGCGGCGCTTACCGCCTAACTTTACGGAGAAAAAAGAAATGACTAAGAAATGCGTTATCATAGCACTTATGGCACTGTTCACCCTACCAGTTTACGCGGGTAACGACCGCGACGACTGCCCCGGAAATAGCTGTCACGGCGGTCAAGGTGGTCAGGGCGGTGATGGGGGTGCAGGCGGCGACGCTAATTCCCTCGGCATCGGGATTGGTGTTGGCGGCTCAGCTAATGCCACCGGCGGCGACGCAACCGCTATTGGCCTGGGCGGCAAGGGCGGCGATGCCAGCGCCATCAGTGTAGGCGTGGGCGGTGAGGGTGGTAAAAGTTCCTCCGACGCCGATGCCAGCGCCAAGGCCGGGGCAAATGCCGGCTCTTCGAGTGGCGGTAATTCGCTCACCGTCAACGAGGGAGACTATGAGGCCCGTGCCATCCCGGTAGGCAGTTCTATCGCCGCCGGTGCTAACGGCACCTCGAAATGCCTGAAACATGCCAGCACCTCTGGTAACCTGTTCTTTGTCTCGTTCGCACGCGCTTCCCACGAGCCTGACTACATGTGCTGGGCACAAGAACTGGGCGCTCCCGAGGTTGCAATACAGATGGCCTGCAACGACTCCGGGTCGTTCCGTAAGGCTTACAACCAAATCGCCCGTCGGCACGGCAAGGAAGAGTGCCTGAGCGAGTAACCGACCTCTCGCAAAGGGGCCGTTGCTAAACATGGAGAGAATCGCGACTCTGTGAAGTGTCTAGCCTGTAGTGCCTTCGGGCGCTATGGAGTAGGTACTTTCCCCCAACCGTTAAGGAGCTTTAAATGAAAATACTCGCCACAATGCTTATCGCCGCCATCGCAATTCTGTTCTACCTGATGGTTAATCGGCCCGACCTGCAGCACGTCACCGACGCTTGCCTCAAGCAGTCTTATTTCGACATCTGCATGTTCAGGGAAGGCGCAACCCCCGAACTCTGTGAAGCCGCTGCAAAGTCAGCTTCCCTCCGCCCAAAGCACTCTGTAATGCCAACCTGCATTGAGGTGACCGAATGAACGAAGAAGACTTGCGCGCGGCCTTCGAGGCCAAACAGCTAATCCTCGGCGAAAGCCGGGAAGAACTCACCCGTACTCCCAGCGGCTACGAGCGTGAGGAAATTAATGCCGACTGGGTTTGGTTCAAGGAAGGAGTACGCTATGCAACAGAACGGAGATAAGCCGGAAGAAACTCGGGTAGTGCCAGTAGAGCCGACAAACGATGAATTTGCCAAGAAAGTTATGGAGCACATTCCTGTACGCGAAAATACAAGGCTATTCAATCCACCAACCCACGAGGTAGCCACCCCACAGCAGCAGGAGTTCGTGCAAACAGTACCCGACCACTGCGACCGTATCGTGTGGCGAGGGCACTATTACCACTTACCGCTTGCAGCACAGCCACAAGAGGAGCTCGTGGAAGTATGCGCCGAAGCGTATCAGGTGGTCGGCTCCCTGCTTTCTGATGTTGGGGCGCTTGATACTGACAAAGCCGAGAAGATACTGGACAATTTAGGTGAACAGCGCATGATTCATAAAGACGTACTCCCTTGGCCCTCGTTTGCGCAGCCGCAAGAGGAGCCGGAGGCCGAGCTTGGGAACGAAATGAGCCTCGACGATTTCAAAGAACTGCTTACCTCGTACGGAGGTGGCAGGTTTGTCGAGCTTCACTACCGTGGGCACTTAGCTTTTGGCATACTCGTCGCAGAGATGGCAGAGGGTGATAGTATGCGGCAGGTTGCTGCTGAGATTGTGTCGAAGTTAAACGCAGCCCCGCAGCAGCAAGACACTGAGTCCTTACAACCGCAATGGAACAACCTTCCATCTGAGATAAAAGACTGGCATAAGCGTATTGAATCGCGGTTGCAGGGTGAGCCGGTGTTGTATGCAAGAAAGAGTGAACTTGCGCAGTTGGAGTTCAAACACATCGAGAGCGAATACATCCTGACAGCGAGCACACGCCAAGACGAGGTGTATGACGCCCCCCTCTTCACCCAACCACTCACCGCTGACGCCATCTTTAATCAAGGGATAGAGGAAAGCGT
>NZ_DASPLO010000220.1:0-2521 GCF_035627495.1 Methylocaldum sp. | reverse complement strand
ACTCGCACAAGATGACGACCTCCGGCCGAAACGATGCCTCGGTTGGGGGCAAAATAACAACAGTATCCTGATATCGACTCAACAACGGCCCACTCGGGGTCGAATATCGCCGTCTCAAACCGGTTTTTCGAGGTACCCAATTCAGTCACTTCGACTCCGGAACCAGCCGCTACCGCAGCACCAACAACCCAAGCTTCCTCCGCGCCGCCCGATACCTCGGGAAATTGCCCGAAAACAACGCCCATCAAGGTTTCCAAAAAGGGAATCTATCACACCCCCGGCAGTCCCAATATGAGCGCACCAAAGCCAAGAGTTGCTTTGCCCCAGTAGAAGCCGCGCAGACGGCAGGCTTCCGCGTACCGAGGCAATAGTTGGGTAACCGTTGGAGAGTATACGATGCAAACAGGAACCGGTAATGCTCAGAGCATCGAGGTCTTTATCATAGAGGAGAATGGTACTTCTAGGCCGGGAGAACTGGAGAAGGCGGAGGAAACGATCATTCAGCGCTTGGACCACACCTTACAGCAAGATGCCAGCTTTCAGGCGACGTATCCTGGCGCCCGATTGGTTCGGATTGATTCTATGCGTGGATTGAAGGATTCCGACGAGGGACGCTTTTGCCTGCGCTATCAATTCGACGGAGGGATAACAGAATTCTGGGGCCATGTAGCCGATCGAGCGAATGTGGATATGAAGCAGGGCATTGTTAGCGCCGCGCAAGATTAATCACCACTTGGTATAAGGCCGTCTCATTCCGGATAGATCATCGAGATTTTCGACCTCGGCGAGCCCCATCTCCACGACGACTTCCGGCGTGCCGCATGATGAGTTTTCGGGACCGACAGCCGAGGAAGGGAACAGCCATGGACAAACGGAAATGGACAGAAGGCCGGGTGGTCGAGCTGTACCGCTGGACCGACCGGCTGTATTCGATCCGGGTCGACGCTCCGGTCGAAGACTTTGAAGCCGGGCAGTTTGGGCGGCTCGGGCTTGGTATGGACGATGAATTCATCGCCCGCCCCTATTCTTTCGTCAACGCTCCCGAAGAGCGTCCGCTGGATTTCTATTTCATTACCGTACCGGGCGGTCCTTTGACGACGCGGATGGCCACCTTACACTCGGATGATCTGATTTGGGTGGCGCGCAAGCCGGCCGGCTTTTTCACCCTGAGCGAGGTACCTAATGGCGAGGCGCTCTGGATGCTCTCGACCGGCACCGCCGTCGGGCCTTTTCTGTCCATTCTCAAGACCGAAGAGCCTTGGCGACGCTTCGAGAGAGTGGTCTTGGTGCATGCTGTGCGCACCGCTCAAGAGCTGAGCTATCAAGACATCCTCCGCAGCTTTGAGAACGGGCACCCTGAACAATTTACAATGATCCGGCTGGTGAGTCGCGAAGTGCATCCGGAGTCCTTACGGGGCCGCATTACTGATGCTATTTTGGATGGCCGGTTGGAGGAACAGGCCGGCCTTACGCTCAAAGGCAAGGGCACGCAGGTGATGCTGTGCGGCAATCCGGACATGCTCCGGGATGCCACTATTCTGCTCGTTGAACAGCGCGGGCTCACTGAAAATCGTCGAGGCAGGCCCGGGCAGATCACGATGGAGCGGTACTGGTGAGAACGATGAACTGAATGACGACCGATTGCCTTGTAGGCAAGGCGAGTTTTTCATAGCCCAGCTCAACACGAGACACCGAGCTACAGTTGGCTCCTGTCCAATATTGCGCTGACGTAGGACGAACCGCGGCGCGGGCGACTTGATACTTCGATGGATTTTCCACCTCAACTTTGTGCCTGGCAAGCAGCGATGATTACAACAATCGAGTTTATGGGAATTCAGGAGGCCATGGCATTGAGTCCGCCACGGACCGGCGCGATGATCTCCATTGTGGATTCGGCGCACAATCCAGCGTTCACTCTCTCAGGATGGTCTGAAATTAAATATTTCCGCTTTGACGACCTCGTCTATCTACCTCTGGAGAATCCGCAGTACGTGTTGTTCGATGAGCAGATGGCCCGAGAAATCGTTGATTTTGTGCAGGATCTTCATGCCCTGGAACACCCCATTACACTGTACGTGCATTGCATGGCCGGCGTGTCCCGATCGGGAGCCGTCGCCTCCTGGATAGGGCAGGAGTTCGGCATTCCATTGCCGGACTATTTCCTAGCGCGGGCCAAGCCGAATCCGCGCGTGCTGTCCTTGCTCAGGCAGGCGAGTGAGAGCCTCTGAGCGGATCGATCAAGTGCCTGAATGAGCTGGATCACCTTCAAAAACCGCGTGCGTCTCACGGGCTACAAGCCGCGGAGCAGCTTACTGCGCCTTGCCGTGGAAGAACCGGATTGCACTCTACTAGCCACAGTGCCGTGAGGGACGAATGGACCGCCGCCCTCGATCATTGCTCGGCTTAGGATGAGCAACTAGACTCATCCTCGTGAATTCGGAATATCAGGAGGATTTTTATGTACGTGCCTTTGCAGCCGACTCTCGCGCTGGTGACCGGAATACTGATCTTGCTTGTGCCG
>NZ_DASPLO010000219.1:0-3265 GCF_035627495.1 Methylocaldum sp. | reverse complement strand
TCGCGCTTTCGGGTAAACCCGCCAAGCTCATCATCGGCGCCATGATGCGCAAGCTTTTGCAGGTCGCCTTCGGCGTCCTCAAATCCGAAAAACCCTTCGATCCAGCCCTGCATGGCGCTTGACCCGGATAACAGTATCTACCGCACCCGGGGGATACCAAACCAGAAAATGCTCTAAAGCCGCGCGGTTTTGTAATGACAATCAAGGCTCATGCGCAACAGAGTCAAAACGTAGGCTGCTCGATCCTTCACCACGTCCAACGCCTTTGCGACGCCCTACCCAGAGGTGCCCCAAGCAGTCATTCATGCCTTCTTCATCGAACGCCCACTCAGCAGCGGTAAACGGTCACTCAATTTCAGCGACGTATCGGCGCTCCACCAATTGCCGAAACCCAGCATACCCTTGGTAAAACGCTCCCCTTGACGGATTGGACCAGGGATAGAACGTGACAGCACCTCGGCAAGACTGGCGGGTGGAGAATCCATCAATTTTCGATGCGCGCCATCGATAAACAAGGAAATAGAGAAAGACAAGTTGAATACGCGCGACAATCTTCGCTTGACATAAGGACCGATCGGTACAATACTGTACTCCATGAATATTGGACGACCTCTTGAATTCGATCCCGAGCAGGCGCTGGATGCCGCCATGCAGGTCTTTTGGGCTAGCGGTTACGAAGCGACATCGCTACAGAACCTACTCGATGCGATGGATTTGTCGAAGAGCAGTTTTTACCAAGCTTTCGGCGGCAAACGGCCGTTGTTCGAGCGGTGTCTTAGGCGCTACCGGGAAAACATGGCGGCGGCCATGCTGGAAAGCTTGAATCAGGCCGCATCGGGCCGGCACTTCATCAAAGACATGCTGTCTTCCGTGGCTTCGGAAGCCTGTAGCGGCGAGAAACCGCGGGGTTGCCTGGTGATGAATACGGCGAATGAATTCGCGCAGGGCGATCCGACCGTGGCCGAATGGGTCGCGCAGGGCGTGGACCGGTTCACCGCGGTTTTCAAAGCGGCCGTGCAGCGAGCGCAAAAAGAGGGCACCATCGCCGCCGACAAGGATCCAGACGTGCTGGCTCGTTTTCTCGTTAGCAGCATGAGCGGACTTAAGACGATGGTGAAAGCCGGTATCGGAGGAGAAGAGATTAAACGGATTATTCAGATCGCCTTGAGGGCGATTGATTGAATTTCGTGATCCATTTAGACCCGAACTGAGGATGACCATGCCTGAAGTCCACATGTATAGCACCGCGAATTGTTCCTATTGCGTGGCGGCGGAACGGCTGTTGGCCGCCAGGGGCGTACGGAACATCGAGAAACGCCGTATAGATATTGACCCCGCGCTGCACGCGGAAATGATGAATAAGACCCGCCGCCGCACCGTGCCGCAGATTTACATCGGGGAAGTCCATGTGGGTGGTTACACCGACTTGGTCGCCTTGGACCGACAAGGCCAATTGCGGGAATTGCTCGAAGCCGATTCAAGCCTTTCCATATCATAAGTACGAGCGGTTTTTTTTGCCCATTTATGGACTGATTAGTCCATAAATGAGAGTTGACTTTGCTCTAACGAGGTTTCAATGACTACTCAGAACGCCATCAATCCAGCCGCCGTACTTGCCGAAATCGAGCAAACGTTTGGCTTCATCCCCAATCTGTTTCGGGCTTATGCGGCGTATCCGCCCCTGCTGGCCGCCAATTGGGCCAAGGCGCACGCCACCCTGTTCCAAGGCGTGTTACGCCGCGAGGTGAAGGAAACCATCGCTCTGCTGGTCTCCCAGGACAACGCCTGCACCTACTGTATCGGTGCCCACACGGCCACCCTGCGCATGCTGGGCTTCTCGCCGCAAGCGATCGCGGCCATGGAAAACACCCTGGGCGATACCCATTTCAGCATCCGCGAGCAAGCGCTCATCGAGTTCGCCCGGCGCGCCAATCGCGCGGCCGCGCGGGTGACAGCGGACTTGGAGAACCTGTTGGCACAAGACATCCCCATGGCGGAAGTCGTCGAAGCCCTGGGGGTGATGGAGTTGTTCGCCGCCTTCAACCGGTTTGCCGACGCCTTGGGTGTCGTTCCCGATTCTTTTCCATCTCCGCAGCAATAACGTTCGGCGCCCGTCCCCGTACCGCACACCGGTTGGCGATAAATGCATTTCACCAGACTCCAGATCCTTGCTCGGACATAAACTTCAACCATAGAGGAGAACAACCATGCCACTCGTACAAATCAAGGGTATCGAAGGCTATCTCAGCCTCGAACAAAAACAGGAACTGATACAGCGTGTTACTGACGCCGTCGTGGCGGTAGAGGGAGAAGGCGTGCGCCCCGTCACCTGGGTCATCGTCGAAGACGTGCCCTCGGGGGCGTGGGGCGTGGCCGGGCAACCCGTCACTACCGAGGCTTTCCGCGGACTGGCCGCGCAAGCCGGCAACAAGTAGCGTTTTTTTGCCTTGTTATGGACCGATGAGTCCATAACAAGCCTATATCCCAACCACAGGAGCACATCATGTCATCCGAATACCGCCTTTCACTTCCTCCGAAGACCATTGAAAACGCCGAGCCCCGTGCCAGAACTGCCCTCGAATCCGCACAGGCCAATATGGGTTTTATTCCCAACATGTATGCGGTCATGGCCAATTCGCCCGGTCTGCTGGAAAGCTATCTGCACGGTTATGCCCTGTTTCGCGCCGAGTCCGGCTTCACGCCGGTGGAGCAGGAAGTGATTTTCCTGACCATCAGCCGCGAGAATGGCTGCCACTATTGCATGGCGGCCCACAGCTTCGTCGCCGATGCCATGTCCAAGGTGCCGTCCGCCGTGACCGATGCCATTCGAGACGGCAAGTCCATTCCCGATGCGACGCTCGCCGCATTGAGCGCCTTTGCCATCACCCTGGTGAAAACCCGCGGACAGCCGAGTCGCCGCGATGTGGAGAGCTTTCTGGCGGCTGGCTATAGCGAACGGTCCATCCTGGAAATCATCCTGGCCATCGCCGTGAAAACCCTGAGCAACTATTCCAACCATCTGTTCCACACATCGGTCGATCCGGTATTCGCCAGCCGCGAGTGGAAGAAGTCGGCATAACCATCGACATCGAAGCAAGGAGAAGACTACCAAACGCCTATCGCATTAGAGCATTTTCACGTCGGCTATACGGCATAACCGGCGTTCCGGAAGTAGTTCGTGCATTCGGCCGGAGTCAGCTGATTCAACAGTTCGCCGATGGCGTCCCCAATCGCCTCGACGGTGCGTTGCCCAGCCTTGCGGAGC
>NZ_DASPLO010000218.1:0-115194 GCF_035627495.1 Methylocaldum sp. | reverse complement strand
CTTGTTCGCTGGAGGCCTGCGACAGGCTCTGGGCGGTCGCCGAGACCTCTTCCGAGGCGCTCGACAAGTGGCCCGCCGCGCCCCGCACGTCGGCGATGATCCGCGACAGCTTCTCCACCATGGCCCTCATGGCCGCCAGCAACTGTCCCGTTTCGTCCTTCGACGCCGCGTCGATACTGATCGTCAGATTTCCTTCCGCGAGCTGGTTAGCCGCTCCCACGGCTTCGGTCAGGGGGCGGGTGATGCTGCGCGTGATCAGGAAACCGACGCCGACGCTCAGCAGCACCGCGATCGCTCCCAGCGCAAACATCTGCGTGCGGGATTCTATGTAAGTCGCAACCGCAATTTCGGAGGCTTCTTCCGTGTTTTGTTTTTGATAGTCAAGAAGGTCGGCGAGCAATTTGGTGACGTCGCTTTGGGCAGGAAGGAGCTCTTTGGCGAAATAGTTTTTCGCCTCCGCTTTTTTGCCGGCGGTCAATAGGCCAATGAGTTCCTCTTGGGTCTTTACATATTTTTGCCTTGCCGCCTCGGTCAGAGCCAAAAGCTCCCGCTCCTTTTGACCGGTCAGCGACTTGTCCAGAGCCTCGAAGGCTTCCTTGGCGTTCTTGCGAGACTCTTTAACTTTGGCGAGTTGGGCGTCCAACTCCTGCTTCTCTAGCGCCAGCGCATACGCCATTTCGCGTCCGGTAATATTGACTTTCAGTCGGAAATCCGCTGATGCCACTACCTTGGGGAAGGCTTCCTTTACGATCCGATTGAGACTCGCGTTGAGTTCGCCCATTCGGTCGATGCCGAGAGCTTCTACAACTAAGACAATCAATACGAGAAGTCCGAACCCCGAGCCCAGCCGCAGGCCGATTTTCATGTTCTTAAACGTATTCATTTTTATCTCCCAACTATTAGTGTTCACAGATTTGATTGTTATTCAGTTGAATCGCGAACTCGCACGGCGTCCGTTTTCTCTCATAGGTCGCTCCGTCAGAAAGCCAGGTTGAATTCCACGAAGCCGTAATCCGCGTCCTTTTTGGCCCGGTATACCGTTTCGGTGACGTTGCCGCCGAAGGCATGGCCGTAATAAAGATTCCACGACAGTTCCTTGGTGAGCGTCTGGGTAAAACTCACGTCCACCAGTTCTCCCGCGTCGCTCCTGCCGTGCGCGTTGCGCCCGAGAAAGCCGAAGGAACCGGAGCGGGAGGTCGCGCCGGCCCCGGCGTAAAACAGGTCGGACGAGTCGGAAAGCGACAGGTGATGGAAGTCGACGGCGACCTTGGTGGCCGGGGTTGGCGCCACGATCAATTGGGCGAAGGCATCCTGCAAGTTCATCAGATTGAAGTAGGGGAACTTGGCGTAGAGGCGTACGGTAGGCAGAACCTGGAAAAAGGTTTCGTGTCTTCCGTCGTTCGAGTTGTCGTCGCCGGAGCTTCGGAAATAACCGGCGCGCAGCCACGGCTTGAGCGGCAGATCGATCCATTGGTAGCCGGCTTCGGCGTCCACCGCCCACGCCTGATGGCTTTGGTTGGTCCAGTCGCCGAACTGGTAGACACCCCACAAAAGGCCGTCGACTTCGCCGGGGCCGAGTTTCCGCATTCCGAGCAAGTGGGTTCCCACGTTGTGGATGTTCAAATCCTGACCCGGCCGATTGAGGCGCGGCCGCTGGCTGGCGGGACGGTTGTCCACTACTTGGGTGTTGCGGTCGTCGCCGTAATAGAGATAAAACAGCCGGCCCTCGGTGCCGGGCAGCAACGCATCCTTCTTGCTGGTCAGTGCGGTATAGAACAGGTCGATATGGCTGATCTCGTCCTGCGCATGGATGTTGAATCCGCCCTGGTTCGGATGTGCGCCGCTCACGGTCAGGTTGAAAGCGGGCTGATCGTAAACCATGGAAAATCCATCGAAATTCCGGGCCGCATGGGTGAAGTCGAAAGTACCCATGAGGCGTTGCGAGGCGCGGGTGACCTTGAGTGCGTAGAACTTGGGGTCGGCGACCTTGTACTCCAGCCCTTCCAAGAGTTCGAGCCGCCCGACTTTCAGCGACAGGCCGGGCAAGCCCAAGGCGCCCAGCTTGAAATTGAGATAAGCCTGTTTTAGATGCACATCGCTGGGAGACTTGGCGCGATTTTCGGAAAAGTAGGCGGCGCCGAGGCCCAACGGCCCGCCCGGAACCGCGACGGCGTCGCTGGGAAGATCGTAAAGTCCGCTGTATTCACCCTGTACGTAACCGTCGATATGGGGCGTGGTGAGCAGCACGCCGAGACGGGCGCGGATCGCCCAGAAGTCATAATCGTTGTTATTGTTTGCCGCGGGACTTGGCTTGAAAAAATCCCACGCTTCGTAGCGGCCACGCAATTCACCGGTGATGCGCAGGTTTTCGTTGATCTGTCCCCAGGGTTTGAACTCTTTGGGAACGACCGCGGGATTGGCGTGCCCTAGTTTCACTGCAATCCCCAGTGAAAGCAGCGGCATCAAGTAACGAGACCTTGCGGGAGGCCCCCAAGATTTTTTGGTCAACGACGAAATCACGAATTTCCCCCAATGAATGAGTATTTATTTTTTAAGCTACTTTCTGTGCTTCAAGATTGGCGGCGCGCTGGATCAGCGAAGGGACGTCGAGGATCAGCGCCACGTCGCCGGAACCCAGAATGGTGAAGCCGCTGACGCCGCGCGCTTTGCCGAACAGTTTGCCTAAAGGCTTGATGACGGTTTGGAACTCACCCGCGAGTTCGTCCACCACTAAGCCCGCCTTTTGCCCGCCGAAATGAGTCACGACGATGTTCTGCCGGCGGGCGGTTTTGCCGTGCATCCTGAAGTGTTCCCTCAGATTGAGGATGGGTAATACCTCTCCGCGCAGATTGACGTAGCCGCCGTGGTGCTGTTGATGTTCATCCAGCTCCACGCACTCCGACACCATATCCAGAGGTATCACATAGGAGCAGCCGCCGACGCTCACCAAAAATCCGTCGATGATGGCCAAGGTCAAAGGCAGGCGGATGCGTATGGTCGAGCCTCGTCCTTCGAGGCTCGCGATTTCCACCGAGCCGCGGAGCGCCTCGATGTTGCGCCGTACGACATCCATGCCGACGCCGCGTCCGGACAGATTGCTGATCTTGTCGGCGGTAGAGAAACCGGGCTCGAAGATCAAGTTGTAGATCTCTTGCTCGCTCAGGTTCTGATTGGCGTTCACCAATCCCCGTTCTATCGCCCTGCTCAATATTTTGTTGCGATTCAATCCGCCGCCGTCGTCGCTCACTTCGATGACGATGCTGCCGGATTCGTGGTAAGCGTTGAGCCGAACCGTGCCTTTTGATGGTTTGCCGCTCGCGATACGCCGATCCGTAGGCTCGATACCGTGGTCGATGGCGTTGCGCACCAGGTGGGTCAGGGGATCGCCGATCTTTTCCACCACCGTCTTGTCCAACTCGGTTTCCGCACCGCTGATCTGGAGTTCGATGTCTTTGCCCAGTTCTTTCGAAACATCCCGCACGACACGGTTGAAACGGTTGAAGGTTTCGCCGATCTGCACCATGCGCAACTGTAGGGCGCCGCCACGGACTTCTTCCACCAGCCGCAGGATGGTGGAAAGCGCTTCTTGCAGTGCGCTGTCGTTTGTCTTCTGGGCCAGCAAGGACGCTGCCGCCCCGGCGATGACCAATTCGCCCACCTGGTTGATGAGTTGATCCAGCTTTCCGGAATGAATGCGGATGAGGCGGGTTTCGCCGGCTCTGGCGTCGCGGATTTTCTTTTGTTTTTCGAGCGCTGCCTCGACGACCGGTTGTTGCAGCATGCCCTCCTGCACCAATATCTCGCCCACCGGCGGGTGTCTGTGGGCTCGGGCTTCGATCTTGTTTTGCAGGGCAAGCGCTTCTTCGATCTCTCGGGGCGTGGCCGCATCGGCCTTGACCAGAATCTCTCCTACCTTGTCCGCCTCGGACTCCAGGGCTTCGATGCGCTCGATGGCGACTGCGGCGAAAGCGGGCGGCGGAGTGATGCGAATGTGGCAATCGTCCCGCACGAACTCAAAGACCGTTTCGATGGTTTTCTTGTCCGCCGCGCTTTTGAAATCGATCTCGAAGCCAAGGTAACAACTCTCCGGATCCATGTGTTCGGCGAACGGTAGTCGTTCCGTTTTGGTCGTGAGATGGACGATATCGCCCAGATTGCGCAGGTAACGAATGAACGATGCCGGATCGAAGCCGTTGCGCAGGATGTCTTCGCCGAAATCCACGGCGATGTGCCAGCTATCTCCGGTTACGGCACCTTCGCCGCAAATCTCTACCGGTGCGGGTGTTTTGGCCGGCAGACATTTGGCATCGTTCCGTTCGCCGGGCGTTTCCAGATAACGGGATAGCCGCACGAGCAGTTCAACGCCCGTTGTCGTTGGCTCGATATCCGCTTCGGTTCCGACAGCCGCCGCATCGATTAGGACGTAGATCTCGTCGCAGGATTGGAGTAGCAGGTTAGTCAAATCGGGTTGTGCCGGGATTTCGCCGGCACGCATCCGATCCAGGACGTTCTCCACGACATGAGTGAAGGATACGATGGCGTCAAGGCCGAACAGTCCCGCCGAACCCTTGATGGTATGGGCGGCGCGAAAAATGGCATTCAAGATATTCGCGTCGTTCGGCGCCTGTTCCAGCCGTAGAAGGCCCTCCTCCATCTCTTCGAGAAGAGCGCGGCTCTCCTCGATGAAAACCGGCAGTGCTTGATCCAGGCTCATGACGACATGCCTCCTCTCGGACCGGGGGCGGCGGTTATGACGAGGGGATCGCCGAAAAAGCCTGCCAGGTCGTACAGGTCCATTAACTCCAGGACAGGAGCGCTGTGGGAGACAAGGCGGAGATTTTTTTGGGAGCGGTCCGCTTCCTTTTTAGCGAGCATCAGGAGCTGAAGTCCCGCGGTATCGATTTCGCTGATTCCGGATAAATCAATTTCCAGTTCTGTTTTTTCCTGTAGCATTGCCATCAGCGGTCGTTTCACTTCTGCGGCGTGATAGACGGTTAGTTCGCCGGCGAGACGCAATGCACCGCTTTCTTCTGTGAATTCTATGGTCACGGCTGAAGCTCCCTCACGGCATAATCAACTTGGATACCGCATCGAGCATTTGCACAGGCTGAAATGGTTTGATAACCCACGCCTTGGCGCCTGCCGCTTTGCCTTCGGCCATTTTGGCTTCCTGTGATTCGGTGGTGAGCATGATCACCGGAGTGAATTTGTAGGCCGGTAGTTGCTTCGCCTCCTTAACGAAGGTTATCCCATCCATATTGGGCATATTGACATCGCTGATGATCAGGTGAATTCGTTGCCCATTCAGCTTCTTCAAGGCATCTTGGCCGTCGCAGGCCTCGATCACATCGTAGCCCGCTCCTTTCAGGGCGATGCCCACGACCTGACGGAGCGAGGCCGAATCGTCGACAATGAGAATGGTTTTGGCCATAGTGCTATTCCTCTGGATTAAAAGAAGGTGATGTCGGCGGATTGAGCGGCTTTGGCGGACGGCGCGCCGTGGTGATGGCGCCGCTGCTCTTCGGTGGTATAGGTTTGAGCCAATTCCTTGAGCCACAGCGTGGCCTCGATCGTTTCTCTCCCGGTCGCTTCGGAGATATGCGCATGTAGCTTTTCCAAATCGTTGCGCACATGCCCCAGGATTTGGCTAACCCGATCCTGAAATTGCAGGGAGACTAGAATGTCCGATATCTCGTTCCGTATTTCTACGCTTTCTCCCTGAAGGATTTTGGCGGATTGGTTCAAAGCGCCGCCCGCGCTGCTGAATTGATCGAGAACCCGGTTTATGGCGGTTTCGGAGTCGGTCAGCAATTTCGCGTCCTGATTGGCGCTTTTTTCAGAAAGCTCCAATGCCGAGGTGATGGCCTCGTTGATGACGTTCACCCGCTCGCTGATACGTTTTCCCGTCTCTCCGGAAAGCGTTGACAATTTCCGTACTTCATCCGCCACGACCGCGAATCCCCTTCCGGCTTCTCCCGCCCGGGCGGCTTCGATGGCCGCGTTAAGAGCCAACAAGTTGGTTTGTCCGGCAACGTTGGCGACCTCCGCCGCCATTTGCTTCAACTCCTCCGTGAAGTGGGACAGTTGTAGGATTTCCTGCATCGCCATCCGCCTCATGTCTAAAGCCGTTTTCAGGGAGGCGATTACCGAGTTCAATTCGTTTTGGCTCTGCGCCAGGAGCGAAACCATGCCACTGTTGCCTGTTTGTCCGCCGATGTCCTGGGCCGTCTCTTGCGAAGCGTCAACGGCGGTCTCCAAGTTATGCACGATATCGGCGAAACGGCCGCTAAGCGTGACGATGGCCTCTTCCATCTGCGATCGTCCCATCTCAATCTGTCCGGACCATACGGGCAATACGGCCGTACACAATTGGTCCAAGCCATGGATGCGCTCGCGTTTCTTTTCTTGCTCCGCTAATAAATTTGCGCTGCTAATCTCGATTGCCGCTGCTAATCCCCGTTTGGACCGTGCTGCAAGCGAACGAATCGGCAGCAATGCAATGAGTAGCAAGGCGCCACCGCCGATAAGGCTGCCGGTGCTCCAGTTTCCCGCTTGCGCCGTTATCAGCAAACCGGCTGATCCGAGGCAGCCCGCATAAAACCATAAGACTCTGTTCGATAAACACTCGGAGGCGGAGAATTCGCTAGTGGTGTTTAGCTCCTCTTCCTTACGCATCTCTTTATTTACCCCTGTTGGTTTTCGTTTTTCGGATTGCCGTGACCGGAGCACATGTCGGCGGCGGCTCTTGTCACGTCCTCGAATTCTTCCGATTGGTCAAAAAAAATCCGCGCCCTTGGTTGAGGGCTTTTATTTCAATACTGGGAAGTGGGGGGATTCGCGACTAGGAGGTGTTATGAACCCGTACAGCTACTTTTATAAAAACAATAACTTAGCTGCTCGCCGCACAGTACCAACGTTATCGGTACTAACTATCGAATCAGACACTCAATCAAAGTTCATAACGGGCTCTAGGAGAATGTTCGCTCGCAGTTCTTCCTGCTGATGGCTCTAAGCACATCGAAGCCATTTCCGTCCGGCAGAAACAGGGCCAAGAAAACCAGCGCCGGATGCTCTGTCCGAAATTTTCCCAGTACCTCGACTGCTGTTGCAGCCTTGGTTATTGCGATGGTTTTTTGAGGTTATGCCCAAACAAGGAGGCCGCTCGCTCGCGTACTGCTCGCGGCCATTCACAATCGATACCTTCACCGAGCACTTCCCCCAACTTTTTTTAAGTTTGGTACGGACGTAACAGAATGAAAGTCAGATAAGTCTGATTTTTTGGTAAGGAAAACGGAGGGTTGTGTAGGGGATGTGCGTCGGATGTTGCCGCCTTCGGTGGTATGGGCTTACCGAAGCGTGGAAGTTGGCGGTTGACGATTGGGATTGCGGCGTCAGATGGTTGTACTGCTACGCAAGCAGTCGCGGGCGGCAGTGAACTGACGGAACCCGCGGGGTTCACTGCCGGGCGGTCGAGGACTGGCTGTCACGCGCTCGCCGCCTTACCCGGCCATCATGGCTTACTTCGGGCCCCGCTGCTGTATATGCCGCCCGCAGTGTTTAAGATCTAGGTAAATAGTTGGCGGATAAACGGCTCGCAAGGGTGTATCCGTGCAACAAGTCGGCAAAATCGTGAAGCGCCTGGATGCCCGTTTCCTCCGCCCGTTTGCACCACTCCCTGAGGGACTGCATGCGCGCTTCGTAGCTGACCGAGGAGTTCGCCCAAAGCTGTTTTAGTTCCTCTTTAAAGCGGTAAACCGTGTGGAGTGTGTGGCTTAGGTTCAGCGCTCGATTAAGGGTGCGGGTAGTGGCCTCGTCGAGTTGGATATCCTCTCGAACCAAGAGCGGTTTCGCGTCGCGGAGCAGGCGTCGGGACGCGGGGAGGGCCGTCTTCAATTCTTGGCGCAGCACCGGAAGCACCACGCTGCGGCCGTATAGAGCTAACACATGAACTCGATTACGCATTACGGCTTGTACCGTTGCCAGATCGATCAGTTTTTTGTCGGGAAGAATGCGTATTTTTGGAGCGACCCGCCGGACGTCGGCCAATTTCAGCAGTTCCATCAGGCGAATGTAGGCCCAGCCGATGTCCAATTCCCACCAGTGGGAGGACAGCCGTGCCGAAGAGGGGTACGCGTGATGGTTATTGTGCAGTTCCTCGCCTCCGATCAGCAGGCCGATCGGGAGGAGATTGGTGGATGCGTCGCGGGTTTCGAAATTGCGATAGCCCCAATAATGCCCGAGGCCATTAACCACGCCGGCCGCCCAAAAGGGTATCCAGAGCATTTGCACGGCCCACACGGTGATGCCGTAAACGCCGAACAGCGCGACGTCAGCAAGGAACATAAGAGCAACGCCCAAGCCCGGGTGCGGTGCGTAAAGATTCCGCTCAAGCCAGTCGTTCGGAGTGCCGTAGCCGTATTTGTCCAGGGTTTCCGGGTTGGCGGCTTCGGTTCGGTAGAGTTCCGCGCCTTCCCACAGTACCTTCCGAATACCGAATGCTCTGGGGCTATGGGGGTCTTCCGATGTTTCGCACTTGGCGTGGTGTTTGCGATGGATCGCGACCCATTCTTTGGTGACCATGCCAGTCGTCAGCCACAACCAGAGCCGGAAAAAGTGGCTGATCGCCGGGTGAAGCTCCAGGGCGCGATGCGCTTGATGACGATGGAGGAAGATTGTAACGCTGGCAATGGTGACATGGGTCAAGCCCAACGTAATGGCAATAAGTCCCCACCAAGGGGTGTCGAGTAAACCGTCAATCATTTTTTGCTATCCGATGGAAGAAAATGCTAAGGAGACAGGCGTTAATAAAGGTCATTGTGGTCTTGAAAGACTTTTCAACAGGGTTGGGTAAAGAAAGAATATTGGAACTATCGGCCGTTTTGTGGAATGTCCGCAATCCGATTTTCAAATAAGCGAGCGTGGATTTTCAATCCGTACATTTTCCGGATGGGCCGATTGAAGCCTGGTCCAAGCGCTGCTCAGGGAGAGAAAAAACGAGCTCGCCGCCATCGGCTAGAAACCGAACTGAAATCCTAAGCCGATACCGAATCTAGGACCGGTATCGTATTCCGATAGAAGCTCGATTTCCAAGGGATGAAGCAGCGGAAATGCGCGGTTCGTTTCGCCGGTGTCGGTCACGCGCTCGCCGATTATGCGGCCGGCAGCCACGACTTTCCGGCCCTGTTGATAGATGAGCGTGTCCAAATAGCCAGGATACAGTAGAAGGAATCTGCCTAAGGCGGGCTCGTCGAGTTGCGGGTTGCCGCGTCTATCGGTGGGATAGGTTAAAACTTCGACCAACGTGCCTTCCTGTAGATTTTCGGAGCTAAGGATAGTTCCGCCTACGAGAACGGTTTGGCCAATAAATGCTTTGGGATTTTTCAGGACGATGTCGGGTGAAAGGTTTGGATTAACCTGATCCATGGCTTTTCGCGAAAGTACCGATCCGCACCCGCTGAGTTGGAACGTGACTGCAAGTACGGCGGCAAGGCCGAGAAGTCGGGACAAGATCGTTGCTGAGCCGGATCGCATGTCCTTTTTCGAGATCCCAATGCTGCCAGTGTTATGGTTCAGCCTCATGAACTCAGCGAACCTTACCAATAAGGGTACCAGTAAGGGTAATAGCCGGGCCAGCCGCGCCACCAAGGATCGTAATAGTATGGCGACGGATAATAGGTATAGGTCGGTCGAGTAGCCCAAAGATGAATTTCATTGCAGCCGATCACCGGATAGGCGTAGTTGATTTGATCGAGAGGCTTGGTTTCCTTGCCTTTGACCTCTCCGGCGACCGTTACTTCGCGTCCTTTCGCATAAACCGCCGAATCTAGGAAGCCTTGGCAGCGAATCAGGAATCGTCCGGCGGAAACATCGACATCTTCGGGGCGATCCGAGCTATCCAGCGATTTTTGCAGGACTTCGATTTCGGTGACATTCGGTAGATTGCTGGTTTGGACGATGACGCCGCCCAGCATGACCGTTCGGCCTTTGTAAGCGTCCGGCCGGGCGCTGATTTCCGAAAACGATGGCTGCTTTTCTGTCGTCGCCCGAATGGATTTTGAAAACGGGCTGGTTGCGCACCCAGCAATACTTAGTATTGTTGCCCATAGTAACGTCAATCGAAGCAAGTTCGATCTACCGGACAGAACCGCGGAAATCAGGGTTTCGATCGATGTCGTGGCCATGTTACCACCCTTGCTGAAACGCTTTTTTTATTGGACACAACTGTTTCCAACGAATTCACATTTATACAACCATCATAATCAATTCGCTAACTCGCCATCCTCAAAATCTCTCTTCCTCAATTCGCAAGAGAGAAGGGCTTTGATTAAATAAAAAAATAGCTCTATAATTGCCGCTCTTGACTTCAGGCGCGTAGCTCAGTTGGTTAGAGCACCACCTTGACATGGTGGGGGTCGTTGGTTCGAGTCCAATCGCGCCTACCAATTCCAAAAAAGCATCGCTGGCCGATGCTTTTTTTTGTTGAAGAGGTTTCGACCGATGCCCGTGATAAGCCTTCCAGATGGTTCCGCTCGCACATTCGATCGCTCCGTAACACTTATGGAAGTGGCTCAATCCATTGGTCCGGGGTTGGCTAAGGCAGCATTGGCCGGCCGGATCAACGGAAAGCTGACCGATTTGTCCGGTCTTATCGAAGATGATGCCGCGGTCGAAATCGTCACGGGTAAGGATGCGGAGGGGCTGGATATTATTCGCCATTCAACCGCGCATCTGCTGGCTCAGGCCGTTAAGGAACTGTACCCGAGCGCCCAGGTGACGATCGGTCCTGTAGTGGAAAACGGGTTTTACTACGATTTCGCCTTTGAACGTCCCTTCACGCCGGAGGATCTAGAGGCAATCGAGAAAAAGATGACGGAGTTGGCAGCCAAGGCCATGCCGGTTGAACGAGAAGTGTTGCGCCGGGAAGAGGCTATCGAATTTTTCCGTAACCAAGGCGAGCAATATAAGGCCGAAATTATCGAAGCCATTCCCGCCGGCCAGGAAATCTCTCTCTACTCACAAGGGAATTTTACGGATCTTTGTCGCGGTCCCCATGTGCCCGACACCGGAAAACTCAGAGCCTTCAAGCTCATGAAGGTGGCCGGCGCCTATTGGCGGGGAGATTCTCGCAATGCCATGCTGCAGCGTATCTACGGTACCGCTTGGGCCGATAAGAAGGATTTGGACGCGTATCTGCATCGCATCGAGGAGGCGGATAAGCGCGACCACCGCAAGATCGGCAAGCTTCAGGACCTGTTTCACACCCAGGAGGAAGCTCCGGGGATGGTGTTCTGGCACCCTAACGGCTGGGCACTCTACCAGCAGGTCGAGCAGTACATGCGCCAGGTATTTCGTGAGAACGGCTATCAGGAAATCCGCTGTCCTCAAATTCTCGACGTAAGCCTTTGGAAAGCTTCGGGCCATTGGGATAACTTCCATGAGAACATGTTTTTTACCGCCTCCGAGAATAGGGAGTACGCGGTAAAACCTATGAACTGTCCCGGCCATATTCAGGTGTTCAAGCAGCACCTGCACAGCTACCGTGAATTGCCGATCCGGTTCGGTGAGTTCGGCTCCTGCCACCGCAACGAGCCTTCCGGAACCTTGCACGGGATTATGCGTGTGCGCGGTTTCAATCAGGATGACGGCCATGTCTTCTGTACCGAGGATCAAATCCAGGGTGAAGTTGTCGCGTTTATCGGCACCTTGCGTAAGGTCTACGCGGATTTCGGCTTTGCCGATATCCTGTACAAGCTCTCCACGCGTCCGCCCAAGCGGCTCGGTAGCGACGAAATCTGGGATAAGGCCGAGGACGCGCTGACGGCGGCTCTAGCTGCGCAAGACATCGAGTACCAGTTGCAGCCGGGTGAGGGGGCTTTTTACGGTCCTAAGATCGAGTTCGCCTTGAAGGATGCTATCGGCCGGGTATGGCAGTGCGGGACCATCCAGGTGGATTTCATGATGCCGGGGCGGCTCGGCGCCGAATACGTGGGCGAAGACAATGCCCGCCATACTCCGGTCATGCTGCATCGGGCGATAATAGGCTCGATGGAGCGTTTCATCGGCATTCTCGTCGAGCATTACGCAGGATACTTCCCGCTTTGGCTGGCACCTGTGCAGGCCGTAGTGCTGAACATTACCGGAAATCAAGCCGAATATGCGGCCGAATTAGCTGCGGAGCTTGTAAAACAAGGCCTTCGAGTAAAGACCGACTTGAGAAATGAGAAGATCGGCTTTAAAATCCGCGAGCACACCGTGCAGCGCGTGCCTTATTTGTTAATTGTCGGCGATAAAGAATTGGATTCCCGTACCGTTTCTGTTCGCATGCAGAAAGGCCAGGATCTAGGAAGTTTCAGCTTGCCGGATTTGATCCGCAAGCTTATCGGCGAGGTGGCGGATCGCGCTGCTTTTCAATAATTGCCTTCGGAGGAATAGGATATCACTGCTGAAAGAAAAGAGCCGCGCCTGAATGACGAGATTACGGCGCCCAATGTCAGGTTAATTGGACCTGACGGTAGTCAGATAGGGGTCGTGTCAGCCAGAGAAGCCAGGCAAATGGCTTATGAGGCGAATCTGGATCTGGTCGAGATTTCGCCCGCAGCCGATCCTCCGGTCTGTCGGGTAATGGACTACGGTAAATTCCGTTTCGAGCAGAATAAAAAACTGCAGGCGGCTAAGAAAAAGCAAAAGCAGATTCAGGTCAAGGAAGTTAAATTCCGTCCAGGTACGGATGAAGGCGATTACCAAGTCAAGCTGCGCAATCTTATTCGCTTTTTATCGGACGGCGATAAAGCAAAAGTCACTGTTCGGTTCCGCGGCCGGGAATTGAGCCATCGAGAATTGGGCATGGATCTTCTGAAGCGGATTGAGACGGATTTGGTGGAGCACGCGGCCGTAGAGCAGTTTCCGAAAATGGAAGGCAAGCAGTTGAGCATGACGCTTGCGCCCAAAAAGAAAAAATCTTGAGTTAATTGGAGATTCACATGCCTAAGATAAAGACCAATCGCGGCGCGGCGAAACGCTTCAAGCGCACCGCGTCCGGCGGTTTCAAGTGCAATCATTCGCACCGCCGTCACATCCTGACCAAGAAGAGCACCAAGAGAAAGCGTCAATTGCGCAGTCCCGCCGCTTTGCACCCGTCGGATGTGCGTGGTGCGGCTCGCTTGTTGCCTTATAGCTGATTTTATCTTGCCCATCGAGAGAGAAGCCCATGCCTAGAGTAAAACGAGGCGTCACTGCGAGAGCCCGGCACAAAAAGGTTCTCAAACAAGCCAAAGGTTATTACGGCGCCCGTAGCCGAGTATATCGCGTTGCCAAACAGGCGGTAATCAAAGCCGGCCAATATGCTTATCGCGATCGTAGACAGAGAAAGCGTCAATTCCGTGCGCTTTGGATCGTGAGAATCAATGCTGCGGCACGTGAATTCGGACTTTCCTATAGCCGCTTTATGGATGGCCTGAAAAAGGCCTCCGTCGAAATCGATCGTAAAGTTCTGGCGGATTTGGCTGTTCGCGACAAAGAAGCGTTCGCTGAGTTGGCCAGAATCGCCCAGGGTTAGCCCACATCTGGTTTCCACGGGGAAGACTCGTCTGAAGTCTTTCCCGTTCCCATCTCCAAACCGTTGTCCAAGCGAGCAAGGCTGTGAGTACATCCCTTGAAGAACTTCTCGTGCAGGCCCAAAAACAAGTGGCCGAAGCCGACACGCTCGGAAAACTTTATCAAGTACGGGTACATTACCTCGGCAAGAAAGGTATCTTTACCGAGCGCATGAAAGAGCTCGGTACGCTTCCGGCCGATCAACGGCGGGAGGCGGGAGGCTGGATCAATCGGGCCAAAGACCGGTTTATGGCCGATTTGGAGGCTCGGAAGAGCGTTCTTGAGTTGCTCGAACTGGAAGGGCGTCTCAAGCGGGAAACCATAGACGTTACCTTGCCTGGTCGCGGACAGCGTACCGGGGGGCTCCATCCGGTCACTTTGACATTGCGGCGCATCAGCCAACTCTTCAAGAACGTCGGTTTCGACATAGTCGAAGGTCCGGAGGTGGAAGATGACTACCACAACTTCGAGGCCCTGAACATACCCGCTCACCATCCCGCGCGGGCGATGCATGACACCTTCTACTTCGACGATCATACCCTCTTGCGCACCCATACGTCGCCGGTACAGGTGCGGATTATGGAGACCCAGGATCCACCGCTAAGGGTAATCGCGCCGGGCCGCGTCTATCGCTGCGATTCCGATTTGACGCATACCCCGATGTTCCACCAGGTGGAAGGATTCGTCGTCGATCGGGACGTCAGCTTTGCCGACCTCAAGGGCATTCTCTACGAATTCCTGACCTTGTTCTTCGAAAAGGACATGCAGGTACGTTTCCGCCCCTCGTATTTTCCGTTTACCGAGCCTTCCGCCGAAGTTGATATCGAGTGCGTCATTTGCGGGGGCGAGGGCTGCCGTGTCTGCAAACAGACCGGTTGGTTGGAGGTGATGGGCTGCGGAATGATCCATCCGCGAGTATTCGAATTCGTCAAGATCGATCCGGAACGTTATACCGGATTCGCCTTCGGCTTGGGCGTGGAGCGGCTCGCAATGTTGCGCTACGGCATCAACGACCTCAGGCTATTTTTTGAAAACGACCTTAGATTTCTCTCGCAATTCGCGGCATTTTAAGAACAACATACGGTCCTTCCCATGCGCTTCAGCGAAGCCTGGTTACGAGAATACGTCAATCCATCAATCGATACGCAAAGACTGGTTCATCAGCTGACGATGGCGGGTTTGGAGGTCGACAGCGCCGAGCCCGCCGGCGGATCGTTCAGCGGCGTTATCGTGGGCGAAGTCCTCGAAGTTTCGCCGCATCCACAAGCCGACCGGCTGCGAGTCTGCCGTGTGTCCAGCGGTTCCGGAGAGCCGCTTCAGATCGTATGCGGAGCGCCCAATGTCTGGGTTGGGATGCGCGTGCCGCTCGCCGTCGAGGGCGCCCGTCTGCCGGGCGATGTCAGTATTCGAAAATCGGAACTCCGAGGCGTAGCCTCGTTCGGCATGCTCTGTTCAGCCAAAGAGCTGGGAATCGAGGATCCTCAAACCGGCTTGATGGAATTGCCCGCAGACGCTCCGGTGGGCGCCGATGTCCGGGATTATCTGAAACTGAACGATTGCATCGTCGAGGTCGATCTGACGCCGAACCGTGCGGACTGCCTGAGCATGGAGGGTATCGCGCGTGAAGTGGCTTTGCTCAACGGGTTGGATTGGACGGTGCCGGACGTGCCGACCGTTTCCGTATCTGCTCGAGACACATTCCCGGTAAGCGTTTCCGCGCCCGAGGCGTGCCCGCGCTATTTGGGGCGGCTGATCAAAGGCATATCGCGTACGGCCCAGACGCCGCTGTGGATGCGCGAACGCTTGCGACGTGCCGGCATCCGTTCCTTGGACGCAGTGGTGGACGTTACCAATTACGTATTATTGGAAATGGGGCAGCCTTTGCATGCCTTCGACGCAGCCAAGCTGGAAGGAGGCATCCACGTTCGCTATGCCACGCCGGGAGAGAAGCTGCGCTTGTTGAACGACGAGGAGGTCTCACTGGACCCGGATGTTTTAGTTATCGCCGATCAACGGAAAGCCTTGGCGCTGGCGGGAGTCATGGGCGGTAGCGACTCAGCGGTGAGTGATGACACCGCCGACATCTTTGTCGAATGTGCTTTTTTCACCCCAAGCGTGATTATGGGTAAGGCGCGGCGCTACGGATTAAATACCGAATCGTCCCATCGGTTTGAGCGAGGGATTGATCCGGAATTGCAGGCTCGTGCCATCGAGCGGGCCAGCGAACTCATTATAGCTACGGCAGGCGGAGAGGCCGGACCCATTACTGAAGCGGTCAGCTCTTCACATTTGCCTCAGCGAACTCCAATTCTGCTGCGCCACGAAAGGGTTACCCGGCTGCTCGGCATGAACATAGACCGGTCAAAGGTGGACGAAATCCTTATGCGGCTCGGAATGACTCTGGTGGAGCATCCGGAGGGATGGACCGTAACGCCCCCCGGTTTTCGTTTCGACATTGCCATCGAAGCCGATCTCATCGAAGAACTCGGACGGGTCTACGGCTACGAATCGCTGCCGCGCCGGCATCCGGTCATGGCGACGGCCATGCGACCGGTGTCGGAAGGGGTTCTTGATCTGGATCGTGCAAAGAATCTTTTGGTCGATCGTAGCTATCAGGAAGCGATTACCTATAGCTTTGTCGATGAAGCGCGGCAAGCGCTGATCGAGCCCGAAATTCCCTACCTCGTGCTGAAAAATCCGATTTCCTCGGATCTGGCCGTGATGCGCACCGGCCTTTGGTGCGGTTTGCTGGATGCAGCCCTCAAGAATACATTTCGCCAGCAGAACCGGGTGCGCCTGTTCGAAACCGGCCTACGTTTCGCACGGCGGGATAGTGGCATCGAACAGCGGAAATCCCTGGCCGGCCTAGCGATGGGCTCGGTGCATGAAGAGCAGTGGGGAGAGTCCGCCCGTTCGGTAGACTTTTACGACATCAAGGCCGACGTCGAAGGCATCATTAAATTGACCGGCCGGGAGGCTGATTTGGAATTTGTCGCCGGGACCCATCCTGCACTTCATCCGGGGCAGGCGGCGGAAATCCGGCTCGGCGGCGAGCGGCTAGGTTGGATCGGGATGCTGCATCCGCGCTTGGAAAAGCACTTGGGTTTCGAACAAAACGTTTTCCTGTTCGAGCTCGATCAAGACGTGTTGCTGGGAAGAAATATTCCCGTATTCCAGGGCATCTCGAAATTTCCTCAAGTACGCCGGGATATTGCGGTCATTATCGACGAATCCGTCACCGTACATTGTTTGATCGATTGCGTGAAAGGCACTGATAGTTCTATCCTGCGCCAGGTCGTGGTATTCGACGTATACCGGGGACAGGGCGTCGAAACCGGCCGGAAGAGCGTTGCTCTCGGGCTCGTGCTGCAGGACGAAGCTGAGACGCTGACCGATGCCAGGGTCGATGAAACAGTGGGGAGAGTGGTGGATCGTCTGAGCAAAGAATTCAATGCTAGGTTGAGAGATTGAAAAGATGGCACTGACCAAAGCAGACATGGTTGAGAAGCTTTTCGAAAACCACGGCATTAACAAGCGGGATGCCAAGGAGTTGGTCGACCAGTTTTTCGAAGAGATCAAGACCGCCTTGGCGCAAGGGAGTTCGGTGAAATTATCCGGATTCGGCAATTTCGACCTGCGCGACAAGAATCAGCGACCCGGCAGAAATCCAAAAACCGGTGAAGAAATTCCGATAACCGCGCGCCGTGTGGTGACGTTCAAACCGGGGCAAAAATTGAAGGTAAGCGTCGAGGCGTATTCGGAAGAAGAAAACGCTCGGCAAAAAGTTGGGTCGCCCATTGCGAAGTCTTGAGGCCCGTTACTATTCAAGATGGTTTAAGTCCCATAACCGGCTGATAAAAAACAAGCCCTATCACGGGTTCAGGCGTCGGCCAAGCACAGCTGAACATGAACCGGTTGCCGATGGAAACGGGGCACTCAACCCGCTTATCTGTACATCCATTGCTGATTGTTGAGCTTGCGGCGCTGGATGCCTCGGTTTAACCTCTTTTTTTCACTTATCACCCTCAACCCTTTCGAACAAGAGAGCCGAACATGATCCGAGTAGGCATCGTCGGCGGCACCGGCTATACCGGTGTAGAGTTGTTGCGGATTCTCGCGCTTCATCCTGACGTCACCATAACACTCGTGACCTCGCGCGCCGATGCCGGAAAGCGAGTCGATGAGCTGTATCCGAATCTGAGAGGCTTCGTCGATACCATCTTTGTCGAGCCCTCAGTGGATGCGCTGGCCGGCTGCGACGCGGTGTTTTTCGCGACGCCCAACGGCACCGCGATGCGAATGGCCGAAGCATTGTTGGCACGGGGCGTCAAAATCATCGACCTGGCCGCCGATTTTCGCCTCAAAGACCCCGACGTGTGGGCCCATTGGTATGGGGAGCCGCACGTTTCTCCGCACCTCCTGGAAGAAGCCGTTTACGGTCTGCCGGAAGTGAATAGGGCAATGATTAAATCGGCGAGGCTGATCGCCTGTCCCGGTTGCTATCCGACCTCGGTTCAATTGGGATTGCTCCCGTTGGTCGAGTCGGGCGCGATTCGCTTGGACCATATCATCGCCGATGTGAAATCGGGCGTCAGTGGCGCTGGGCGGAAAGCGGAAATTCCCATCCTGATGAGCGAAACGGGCGAGAGCCTCAAGGCCTATAGCGTCAAAGGCCACCGCCATTGGCCGGAAATCAAGCAGGGACTGGAGCAGGCGGCCGGGCAGGCTGTCGGCCTGACTTTCGTGCCTCATTTGATCCCCATGATTCGAGGCATTCACGCCACGGTTTATGCCGAGTTGAGCGCCGAGCACAGCGACTTGCAGGCACTGTTCGAGGAGCGCTATCGCACCGAGCCCTTCGTTGACATTTTGCCATCCGGTTCTCATCCCGACACGCGCAACGTGCGCGGCGTAAACCGATGCCAAATCGCCGTCCATCGGCCTTTGGAGGGCAATACGGTGGTGATTTTGTCGGTCATCGACAACTTGGTGAAAGGCGCGGCCGGGCAAGCGGTGCAGAACATGAACCTGATGTTCGGTTTGGAAGAAACGGCGGGACTCAGAACCATTGGGCTTTATCCTTAAAAGGCCGCGGTTCGAATCGACTGAGGGGCAGAGGTCTCAAGCGAATCGGTCGGACGTCCCCCAGCGGGACTGTTTACATGCGCGTCGGGTCCAGAGTAAGGGCGTCAATGGGTACGGCCCTCGTAGATTTCACGCATATCCAGCCTCAGATCCACAGAGGCGAATTCCACGACTTCCGGGCCGGAGTATTCGATGTTTTCCCAGCCGGACTCGGGAAGGCGGCGGTGGATTTCCACCCGCGCCTCATTCTGGCTGACTAAGACGTACTCCTTTAGGGAAGGCAAAGTGCGGTACGCCAGAAGCTTTTCCCGCCGATCCGTGGCTTCGGTATGAGTGGAAAGTACCTCGATGATCAATGACGGGTCGTCCACCGCACGGGTTTGAAGGTCTATCTTTTGCACGCCGGGACCGCAGCTTACCAGAATGTCCGCATAGTAATGCGCGTTGGCCTTTTCCACCCGCACCCGTACATCGGCCATGAATACCCGGCAGGGGGTTGCCCGCAAGTGGGCGCGTAGGGCGGCAAACAAGTTACCGGCAATAATGTTATGGCGAAGCGTGGTTCCGGTCATGGCAAACACTTCGCCGGCCACGTACTCGTGACGCGCGGGGTTGTCCAGTTCCATCCGTAGATATTCCTCTTCGCTGAGGATCTCGTGTTTTCGGCTTAGCATGACGATTCTCCGGCTCAGATGATAGTCATTATACGCCCCGGTCGCATTCTGCGTGGGTTGGGGTATATACGGCCGCCCGTTCCAACAACGGATTTCCCGTAAACCTCGTCGGTTCGGGGCGATTTTCGATTACAATACCCGCCCTATCGGAATCTTCGGCCATGTCTACATCCCATCCGTCCGCAACTTTAACCACCATCCGCGATTACATCCGTTGGGCTGCCAGCCGCTTCGTGCAAGCGGAATTGTTTTTCGGCCACGGCACGGCCAGCGCGCTGGACGAAGCCGCTGCCCTGGTGCTCCATGCCTTGCATATGCCCTATGACCTTCCCGGCGGCTATTTCGCGTCCACCTTGACCATGGACGAGCGGGAGCGCGTCCTTGAGCTCATCGAGCGCCGAATTGTGGAGCGCAAGCCTCTCGCCTATCTCACGCACGATGCCTCTTTTGCGGGTTTGTCGTTCTACGTGGACGAACGGGTATTGGTGCCGCGCTCGCCCATCGCGGAGTTGATCGAAAACCATTTCAATCCCTGGATCGAAGCGGATCGGGTGCACGACGTACTCGATCTATGCACGGGCAGCGCTTGCATCGCCATCGCTTGCGCCTACGCCTTTCCGGATGCCCAAGTCGATGCCGTCGATATCTCCTCGGATGCGCTGAACGTGGCGCGAATCAACATCGAAAAGCATCACATGGAAGACCGGGTGAGCGCCATTAGGTCGGACGTTTATTCCGAGCTTGGGGATCGGCGCTACGATCTGATCGTCAGCAATCCGCCCTATGTAAACCTGGACGAGTGGCGCGGGTTGGCGCCGGAATATCACGCCGAGCCGAGGTTGGGATTGGAAGCCGGCGAGGACGGGCTGGATTGCGTGCGGCGTATTCTCCGGGACGCCCATCATCACCTAAAGCCGGAGGGCATCCTCGTCGTGGAAGTGGGTAGTAGCGCCGAAGCTTTGGAAGCGGCGTACCCGGAAGTTCCTTTTTGCTGGCTGGATTTCGAGCGGGGCGGCGAGGGCGTGTTTCTGCTGACGGCGGAGCAGGTGAACCAATTCGGCGCGGCTCTTCGCGCGGAAAGTTAGTCCGAGATCACAAGAAGCACTGACATGTCCGGAAACACCATCGGAAAATTATTCACCGTCACCTCGTTCGGCGAGAGCCACGGTCCTGCGATCGGCTGCATCGTCGACGGCTGCCCGCCAGGCCTGGAGCTGTCCGAGGCCGACATCCAGGGTGAACTGGAGCGCCGGCGCCCCGGCAAATCCCGGCACACCACGCAGCGCCGCGAGCCGGACGAGGTAAAGATTCTGTCCGGCGTATTCGAAGGCCGCACCACGGGGACCCCCATCGGGTTGCTGATCGAGAACGTGGATCAGCGCTCCAAGGATTACTCCACGATCGCCGACCGTTTTCGGCCGGGGCATGCCGATTACACCTATCACATGAAATACGGCTTCCGCGATTACCGCGGCGGCGGGCGCTCCTCCGCCCGCGAAACGGCCATGCGGGTGGCTGCCGGCGCCATCGCCAAGAAATATCTGCAAGAGCGGGTCGGCGTGACGATCCGCGCTTATCTGGCCCAGCTCGGCCCGATCAAGATCGATCGGCTGATTTGGGACGAAGTGGACAACAACCCGTTCTTCTGCCCCGATCCCGACAGGGTCGCGGAACTGGAAGCCTATATGGACACCCTCCGCAAAGAAGGGGAGTCCATCGGCGCGCGTATCAATGTCGTCGCGACCGGCGTGCCGCCGGGTTGGGGCGAACCGATTTTCGACCGCCTGGACGCCGAGTTGGCCTATGCCTTGATGAGCATCAATGCCGTCAAAGGGGTCGAGATCGGAGATGGTTTCACCTGCGTGGAGGCGAAAGGCACCGAATTCCGCGACGAGATGAGTCCGCAAGGTTTCTTGAGCAATCATGCCGGCGGCGTGCTGGGCGGCATTTCCTCGGGGCAGGATATCTTCGCCAGCATCGCGCTGAAGCCGACCTCCAGCCTGCGCTTGCCGGGCCATTCGGTGAACGTCAGGGGCGAACCGGTGGAAGTGATTACCACGGGCCGGCACGATCCCTGTGTCGGTATTCGAGCCACGCCTATCGCAGAAGCGATGATGGCCTTGGTGCTGATGGATCATTGCTTGCGTCATCGGGCCCAGAATTTGGACGTGAGGACGGAATTGGCGCCGATTCCGCCCAGGGTTCCGTAGCTCGAACGTTCATCCCGTCTGCTATGCGCGCGGCGCGTAAAGTGCCTTACGGCCGGTTGTCCGGCTTTTATTTTTTCTATTTTGCGGCCCTGGGCGCCTTTCTGCCGTACTGGGCGCTCTATCTCCAAGACACGGGATTCTCGGCGGCAGAGATCGGCCAGTTGATGGCCATTCTCGCAGCGACCAAGATCGTGGCACCGAACATCTGGGGTTGGCTGGCGGACCGGACCGGTCGGACTCTGCCGCTAATCCGACTCGCCGGATTTCTGACCCTGTGCGCGTTCAGCCTGATTTTCGGGCTGGAAGGGTTCGGCTGGCTCGCCCTCATCATGCTGGTCTTCAGTTTCTTCTGGAATGCCACACTGCCGCTTTTCGAAACGATTACTCTCAATCACTTGCATCACGACACGCACCGGTACAGTTGGGTGCGGGTGTGGGGCTCGATCGGCTTCATCGTAGCGGTCGCGGCGGTCGGCGAGGCCTTGGACGGCGTGCTCGCCATTAGCTGTCTGCCGCACTTGATCGTCTTGCTGTTCGTCGGGCTGTGGCTGGTGAGTCTGATAGTGCCGGGCTATCCGGAGGAAGCCCACGGCATGGTCCCGAGTTCCCTGTCGAATATCTTGAGGCGGGGCGACGTCATCGCGTTCTTTCTGGCGTGCACACTGCAACAGGTCGCGCACGGCCCTTATTACGTCTTTTTCTCGGTTTATCTCGAAGATCACGGGTTCAGCAGCGGCGAGACCGGTCAGTTATGGGCGCTCGGGGTTTTGGCGGAAATCGTGCTGTTCGCGTTTTTGCACCGCTTGTTGGCGCGCTACAGTCTCAGGCGAATATTCCTGGCAAGCCTTGCCCTCAGCGTGGTGCGCTGGCTCTTGATCGCCTGGGGCATCGACAGTCTTGCGCTGATTCTATCGGGCCAACTGCTTCATGCGGCGAGTTTCGGTTCCGCCCACGTGGCCGCCATCCATCTGGTGCATCGCCATTTTCGAGGCCCTCACCATGGCAAAGGGCAAGCTCTTTACAGCGGCCTCAGCTTTGGTCTGGGCGGTGCGCTGGGCAGTCTCTACGGCGGATATTTCTGGACGACGTGGGGACCTCATTGGGTTTACACGGCGGCGGCCGGCTCCAGCTTGTTGGCTTTGCTTATCGCCTGGCCGTCGGTGGGGATGCGGGAAGAGAATTGACCTATTCGCAGTTGAAGATGCATTGAAAGACACGGCATTATTTCGATCAATAAACGAACATGAGATGAAACAGGAGCCATTGGCATGAGTAACTCCCTTAGAGATCAACTACTAAAGACGGGTTTGGTCAACGACAAGCAGGTCAAGCAGGCCAGCAAGGAATCGCGAAAACAGGAAAAGCAGAATCGCCATGGCAAGGCCGCTGCGAAAGACGAAACTAATCGCGCGGCTCAGGAGGCTAAGGCGGCAAAAGTCGAGCGCGACCGCCAACTCAATCTTGAAAAAGCCAAAGAAGCGGAAAGAAAAGCGCTCGCAGCGCAAATCAAGCAGTTAATCGAGATGAACCGCGTAGCGCCGGGAGACGATGAGATTGCCTACCGGTTTGCGCACGACAACAAGGTCAAAACCATCCATGTATCCAAAGCGATACATCAAAGTCTGGCGGCCGGCAGGCTCGCGATAGTCAGCCTGGAGTCGCGGTATGAAATCGTCCCGCCGGCCGTGGCCGAAAAAATTAAGCAGCGGGACGAAAGTCGAATCGTCCTGCTCAACGAGCCCGATCAATCGCGGGATGCCGATGACGAATATGCGGAGTACAAGGTGCCCGACGATTTGATGTGGTAGACCTCTGAGGTTGTAAACAAACCTACTGCGCGGCCCGACTCCGCGCCTGCGCTTCTCGACGCAGATCTGGGCCGCTCGCGACGGTTTTTTTACAACCTCTCTACGGAGTTCGCCGTGACAATCAGATCATCCCCAGCTGAAGCTTCGCCACTTCGGACATCATGTCCCGCGACCACGGTGGATCGAACACCACCTCAATGTTCACCTTGTCCACGCCGGGGAGATTCTTTACCGCCGCCTCGGCGTCGTACTGCAGGACAGGGCCCATGCCGCAGCCCGGCGCGGTCAGGGTCATGATGATGTCGACGTCGTTTTTGCCCTCTTCGGTGGGTGTCACCTTGCAGTGGTAGACCAGCCCCAAGTCGACGATGTTGACCGGTATTTCCGGGTCGAAAATGGTTCTCAGCACTTCCCAAACGTTTTTCTCCACGGATTCGGAATCCGTGCCGCTAACCAGGTTGCCCATGATTGGCGGTTCTTTCCCTAAGGCATCGGCATCGGTGCCCGCAATGCGCACCATGTTGCCCATTTCCGTGACCACGGTGAAGTTGCCGCCCAAAGACTGGTATAGATCCACGACATGGCCTTTCGGCAGTGAGCCGGGCGTGCCGTCGGGAATCTGCACGACGTTGACATCCCGTTGAAGGACTATGCTTTCGCGACCGTAACCGTACATAGGCGTTATGCGTTGTTAACTAGATAAGCGTGTGAGGGTGTTTCGCTTGGACTCAGAAGGCGGGCGATTTGCTCCGCATGGACGTCCGGCAGGGGCAAGTCTGTCGGGTTCTCGGCCGGATAAGCGCGCCGGCGCAGCGGGGACTGCATGGGGCCCGGCGAGTACAGATGAACGCGAACTTTGCGGCTTTCCAACTCGTCCGCGAGTATCCGCCCGAAGCCTTCCAAGCCGATTTTGGCCACCCCGTAGGCGCCCCAATACGCTTTCCCGGTGCGGGCAACCGAATCGGTGACGAGAACGATGCCCGAATCGCCGGATTTCGATATCAGCCCCAGGAGTTCCCGAGTCAGCAAGAACGGCGCGGTCAAATTGACGTGCAGTAATCGTTGCCACAGCCCGCCGCTGATATCGGCCACAGGTCCGAGCGCGCCGAGTTCGGCGGCGCAATGCACCAAGCCGTGCAGCGCGCCAAATTCCCGCTCGACCGTGGCGGCGAGATCGCGGTAATCGTTCTCGGTAGCACCCGCCAGATCGAGCGGGTAAATAGCCGGTTGCGGCCCGCTGGCGGCCATGATCGCGTCGTAGACCTTTTCCAGCTTGGGTATGGTCTTCCCGAGCAGAATGACCGTTGCGCCTGCGGCGGCGCAGGTTTTCGAGACGGCCGAGCCGAGCCCGCCCCCGGCGCCGGTGACGAGAATGACATGATCTTTAAGCATCGATTTGCTCATGACAGCGCCCCATCCAGCCAAGGAAGGAAATCCCGAGGCGATGCAAGCAGCCCGTCGGCGCCCCAATCGTGCGGCGCATCGCCTGCGGCGATATAGCCGTACAGCGCCGTCAGAGTCGTCATGCCGGCTCGGCGGCCGGCTTCGACGTCTCCGGGAGCATCGCCGATGTAGACGCAACCTTCCGGAGTCAGGTCCAAACGCCGGCTGGCTTCCAGAAGGGGCAGGGGATGAGGCTTTTTTTCGGCCGTAGTGTCGCCGCTGATGACGCATCCGGCACGACCGGCCAGATTCAGCTTTTCCAATAACGGATCGGTGAACCGGCTCATCTTGTTGGTGACGATGCCCCACGGAACGTCGCGCTGTTCCAGTGCGTCCAGCACGGATTCTATGCCGTCGAAGAATTGGGTGCGATCGGCGACATGGGATTGGTAGAGCTCCAGCATCCGTTGCAGCACTCGATCGAAAAGTACCTGCTCGTAATCGCCATTGAGGGCACAGCGCAGCATGACGGCGGCGCCGCCCGAGATGCAGGGCTTGAGTTCGGCCATGGAGCGCGGCGGAATATCGGCCTCGGCGAGCGCGGCATTCGCGGCGAAGACCAGATCGGGCGCGGTGTCCAGCAGCGTTCCATCCAAATCGAACAGCACGGCGGAAACCGTCGGGTTTACGGCCATGCGCTTATTCCTCGGGTCTCAAGAAAGCGGCCAGATAATTGACGTCCAAGTCGCGGCTCAGGTTGAATTGCCCGGTGATCGGGTGGTACGCGATGCCTTCCATGCCCAAAAGCTCGAGCCCCGACTCCCGCGCCCAGCGGCCGAGTTCGGAGGGCTTGATAAATGTCGCATAGTCATGGGTTCCCTTGGGGATCATGTTCAACAGGTATTCCGCGCCGACGATCGCCAGGAGATAAGCCTTGAGTTTTCGATTCAGCGTGGAGAAGAATACCCTCCCGCCCGGCTTGACCAGTCTGGCGCAGGCCCTGACCACCGATGCGGGTTCCGGCACGTGTTCCAGCATTTCCATGCAGGTCACGATATCGAAGCTGCCCGGCTCGGCTTCGGCGAGCGCCTCGGCGCTGATCCGCCGGTAATCCAGGCTGATCCCCGATTCGTCCGCATGGGATTTCGCGACGTCCAAAAGTTCTTCGGCTAGGTCGATGCCGATCACCTCAGCACCGGCCCGAGCCAGTCCCTCGCTGAGTATCCCGCCGCCGCAGCCGACGTCGACGACGCGCTTGCCTTCGACCTCTCCGAACGACCGGATGAACTGGATGCGCAGGGGATTGACCGCGTGCAAGGTCTTGAATTCGCCGTCGGGGTCCCACCAGCGATCGGCCAGAGCGCCGAATTTCCGGATTTCATGTTCGTGGACGTTTTCGGTGCTCGTCATGGCCGTTCCTGTACGCTGGTTAATTTTTCCCGCCAGGCGGCGGCTTTCTGGAAAATCTCTTCGGTGCTCAGAGTGGTCAGCTCGCGGTTTTTCAGAAGCTGGCGTCCCGCCACCCAAACATCGCTGATCTGATGGCGTCCGGCCGCGTAGACGACGTTCGAGATCGGGTCGTACAGCGGTTGGGTTTCGAGGTCGTCGAGGCGGATGGCCGCGATATCGGCGGACTTTCCGACTTCCAGCGAGCCGATTTCCGTTTCGAGTCCCAAGGCTTTTGCGCCGTTGAGGGTCGCCATGCGCAACGCGGTATGGGCCGGAACCGCGCTGGCGTCGCCCGAGACCGCTTTGGCTAGCAATGCCGCGGCGCGCATTTCGCCCATCACGTCCAGATCGTTGTTGCTGGCCGCGCCGTCCGTGCCGATGGCGACATTGACGCCCGCCTTGATAAGCTTGGCGACGGGACAAAAGCCGCTCGCCAGTTTCAGATTCGATTCGGGGCAATGTACGACGCTGCCGCCGGATTCGGCGAACTGGTCGATTTCCTCATCCGTGAGTTGGGTCATGTGCACGGCGACAAACGATGGAACCAGGAGGTCCAGCTGCTGAAGCCGCTTCATGGGGCGCATGCCGTAACGCTGCCGGCTCTGCTCGATTTCGTCCTGGGTCTCGTGCAGGTGCATGTGGATCGGACGGTCCAGCTCCGCCGCCAAGGTTCGAACTTTCAGCAAGGGCTCGTCCGAAACGGAGTAGGGCGCATGGGGCGCGAAAGCCGTGGTTACCAAAGGGTTGTGACGAAGTTCGTCGTGCAGCGCCAGCCCCTTGGACAGATAATCGTCGGGACCGCTCGCCCAAGCGCTCGGGAAATCGACCAGGATCATGCCGACTACGGCGCGCATACCGCAGCGCGCCGCCTGGCGGGCGGTGACCTCGGGGAAGAAATACATGTCGTTGAAGCAGGTGACGCCCCCGCGGATCATCTCGGCCATCGCCAGATCGGTGCCGTCGCGCACGAAGGTTTCGCCGACCCATTTTTGCTCCAGTGGCCAGATATGGTCGAGCAGCCATTCCATCAGCGGCCGATCGTCGGCCACGCCACGCAATAGGGACATGGCGGCATGGGTGTGGGCGTTGACGAAACCCGGAATCAAGGCATGATGATCGAACGATTCCACCGACGCGGCTTGATATTTGGCCTCGGCTTCAGAGGCCGGCAGGATGTCGACGATCCTTCCGCCATCGATGGCGAGAGCATGGTGTTCGAGTACGGTACGATCGGGCTCCACCGGAATGATCCAGCGCGCCTTCAGCAGAGTGTCGATAAACATTCGATAACCTAGCGTTTCACTAAACTTTATCACGATGCGTCGGGTTTGTGCATTTTGCGCCAAACGCGGCAATTCTCATTTTGTTCCGAAACCCGCGTGTCCTAGGTAGGGTGGGTTAGGTGCGCCTCCGAGAACTCGGACGGAGCTTGGTGCTCGGCGCGCAACCCACCGAAAAGGGTGGTCCACGCTATCCTGGTGGGTTACGGCGCGCTCTGAGCCCAGTGACCAACACCAAACCTGTCCCGGTGCGCGCCTAACCCACCCTACGAAATTCAGGTTTCAGGGCAAAATGAGAATTGCTGGCGCCGAACGAAGGGGCATTTTAACCGATGCGGCAAAGCGTCTTACAATTCGTGTTTTTGAAAGTGCGACATGACGATGCATCAACCGAGGGTCAGCCGGCGCATGAGCGCGGTGCAACAGCCCATCATTCCCGTCGTTGCCGAGCTAATCCGCCGCCATCCGGGGACGATTTCGCTCGGGCAGGGTGTGGTGTTTTACGGTCCGCCGCCCACGGCGAGCGAAGCGATCCGGGATTTCTTCGTGAAACCGGAAAATCAGAAGTACGGTCCGGCTCAGGGCATTCCTCGGCTGCTCGAGTTGATCGAACGTAAGTTGGCGGCGGAGAACGGGATTGCCTCCGGCACGGGACGACGCATCGTGGTAACGGCCGGCGGCAACATGGGCTTTCTCAATGCCCTGTTCGCCATCGCCGATCCGGGCGACGAAGTCATCCTGCCTTTGCCTTATTATTTCAACCAGGAAATGGCGATCCGGATGCTCAATTGCACGCCGGTGTTCGTGTCCACGGACGAGAACTATCAACTGCGGCCCGATCTCATCCGAGCCGCCGTTACCGATAGGACGCGGGCGATCGTCACGATCTCGCCGAACAATCCCAGCGGGGCGGTTTATTCGGAAGACGCTTTGCGGGCAGTCAACGCCATTTGCCGCGAACAGGGGATTTACCATATCAGCGACGAAGCCTACGAGTATTTCACCTACGGCGGCGCGAAGCATTTTTCGCCGGTCTCCGGGCAAGGTTCGGAGCCGCACACCATATCGCTGTTCTCGCTCTCCAAAGCCTACGGTTTCGCGAGCTGGCGCATCGGCTACATGGTGATTCCCGAGCATCTGTACGAAGCGGTGCTGAAGGCCCAAGACACCAACCTCATCTGCGCGCCCTTAATTTCGCAGTACGCCGCGGCCGGCGCGCTCGAAACGGGTTCCGCCTATTGCCGCGAGAGGCTGGCGACCATCGGCCGGGTTCGCGATATCGTTTTGGACGAATTACAGAGCCTGGCCGATATCTGCCGCGTTCCGGAAGCCCAGGGCGCTTTCTACATTCTGCTGAAGATCGATACCGATCTTGATTCGATGACGCTCGCGGAACGGCTGATCCGGGAACACAAAGTGGCCGTCATTCCCGGCACGGCATTCGGACTGGAAAAGGGCTGTTATCTGCGGGTTGCCTACGGAGCCCTGGAACCCGAGACGGCCGCAGAGGGAATGAGACGGCTTGTATGGGGAGTGCGGGCGATTGTCGGCGTGTGAAGACGGCTGTAAGTTAACCGGTGCCGGTTTAGAGGTTCGTTTGACGATCGTTCCGGCTCAGGAACCATTCGACGAAATGGTCGGCCGGTACGGGTCTCGAGATGTGGTAACCCTGTACCTCAGCGCAATCGTTCGCCGCAACCAGGGCCAGCTCCGAATTGCTTTCGATGCCCTCCGCAATGATATCCAGCCCCAGGTTTTTTCCGAGCGCCACGATCGCGCGCACAATGGCAAGGTTCGCCGGAACCTTGTCGATATTGCGGATGAACGACTGGTCGATCTTGAGCCGGTCCAAGGAAAATTCTCTTAAGTAACTGAGACTCGAATATCCCGTGCCGAAATCGTCGATGGCAAGCCTTACTCCCAAGTGCCTAAGCTGGGCCAGAGAATCGATCGTCGAAGGAGCGTCGCCCATGACGACACCCTCGGTGAGCTCCAGTTCGAGGCATTCGGGTTTTATCCCGGTTTCCTCGACAATTTTTTGTACCAACTGGTGGAAGTCCTTCTGGCGGAACTGAACGGCCGAAATATTGACGGCGACCCGTATTGGGGGAAGTCCCTGATTTTTCCAGTCGATATGTTGCCGACAGGCTTCCCGAAGCACCCATTCACCAATGGGCACGATGAGTCCGGTTTCCTCAGCGATCGGGATGAATTTGGCGGGAGAAACAAGTCCCAATTGCGGGTGGTGCCAACGGATCAGGACTTCCACTCCTACGATTTCGCCTGTGACTGCGTTGCATTGAGGCTGGTAGTGGAGCGCGAATTCATTGCGCTCAAGCGCTAAACGCAGCCCTGCTTCAATCGTCAATCGCTCGAGCACGCCACTGTCCATCGTTTCATCGTATACGAGACAGCGGCCACGATAGCTTTCTTTGGCCTTGTACATGGCCGCATCCGCCTTGCGAATCAATCCCTCCGGCGACGCGTCGTGGTCGGGATAGAGCGATATGCCGATGCTCGATGTGATGTGCAGGTCGTTCCCGAGAATCGAGAACGGTCTGCTCAATGCGGATGCCAAGTTTTCGGCGACCAAGATGGAATCCGATATCCCCTTGATATTTTCGAGAATAATCGTGAACTCGTCCCCGCTTAAACGAGCCACGGTATCGCACTTGCGAATGCAGGACACGAGCTGTTCGGCTACCCCTCGGAGGAGCAAGTCGCCGCTCGGGTGTCCAAAGGTATCGTTGATGAATTTGAAGCGGTCGAGGTCAATAAAAAGCAACGCGAGGACACGCCCGCCTCTCTGTGCATTCAAACACGCCCTCTGCAAGCGGTCTTCGAACAGCAAACGGTTCGGAAGTCCCGTGAGCTGGTCGAAATGAGCGAGATAATAGAGATGAGCCTGCTTTCGTCGGGTGATCTCGTCAAGGAGATCGTGGCCCGTGCCCATCCCGGCGTATAAGCCGTTTTGGGTGATGATGTACCCGTTCACCATGTGGCGCATTCCGGCATCGATGATGATTCCGGCCAGATCGTCAATGCCGGTGTGGACGTCGATGACGATGGGGTTGGGGTCCATGAATTCACGAATCGTTTTCTTGTGATTCAAATCACGCGCAAAAGGGTGGATAAAGATTTCGACCAAGGACTGCCGGTCGATGACTCCCACGGGAACGAAGTGCTCGTTGACTATGGCGACCGAATAAAGCCCCTGATCCTTGATGAACATACTCAGCACGTCCAAGCAGCCGGCATCCTGAGGCAATGGCGGCACGTACTTTAGAAGACAGGCCACCGTCCCTTGCTGAATAACGTCCGAGACGTCCATATCCGGAAATCTCTGTCCCAGATATTCGTGTACTACCGGAAAGGGATTCATCGGACTCATGGGATTGTCTCGCTGAGATATAAACGCAAAATAGCCTCGGATTTCAGGTTGATCCGACGCGGGGCGGCAAATCCGTCTAAGAATCTATCCCGGTAGGCCGTTCGACCTGAACCTGTGGAAGGGTTGGCCGCTCGGGATGGTTTCTAAGTGTCGAGGCTGCCCGCCCAACGATAGCGTCAGACCTTGAACAACCCGGTTACACGGTTCATGGAACCGGCGGTCAGCGACAAGTCGCGGGCCGCTTGAGCGGACCGGGTCGCGCCCTCCGCGGTGGAGTTGCAGATGCGTCCGATGGCGACGATGTTTCGATTGATGTCGCCGACGACTGCCGTTTGTTGCTCGGCGGCGCTGGCGACCTGAGTATTCATATCGGTGAGCTGGCCGATCATCTCGGTGATTCGCGCCAGGGCTTCACCCGCCTTGCCGGCCTCGATTACGGTTACTGCCATTTGATTACGGCCGTCCTCCATCGCCTGGACCGCGGATTTCGCTTCCGCTTGAAGCTGTTCGATGGTGGCTTGAATCTCGGCGGTCGATTGCTGGGTTTTGCTTGCCAGGCTTCGGACTTCTTCGGCGACGACGGCAAAGCCGCGTCCCGATTCGCCGGCTCGCGCGGCTTCGATGGCGGCGTTAAGGGCCAGCAAGTTGGTTTGATCGGCGATATGGCGTATCACGTCCAAAACGGCGCCGATGCGTTCGGTCTGTTGCTCCAAGGTGCCGACGACTTCGGTAGCTTTACCCATATTGCTAGCCAAAGCGTCGATCGCTGCCGTCGCCCGGTCTACGGTCTGCTTGGCATCCCGCGTTTCTTGGTTCGTCTCCTGAACGGCCTCAGCCGTGATATGCGCCGTGCGCGCGACCTCCTGAATCGCGACCGTGATCTGTTCTACGGCCGCAACCAAATGGTGTATTCCACCCTGCTGTTGCTGGACACCTTGTCTCGCAGAATCGCTGACTTCCAGCAAGTGTTTGGATTCTTCGGTGATTTTCTCGCTGCATTCCAGCAGTTGGTGCAAGGTGTCCTGGAGCTTGGCCGCAAAGCGGTTAAAGCTGGCGGCAATCGAGGCGACTTCGTTTCGGCCTTGATCATTCAGGCGAATGGTTAAGTCACTGGTGCCTCGGCTAATGGCCGCGAAATGGTCGGCGACCTTCCGCAAGGGCAGATAAACGCCTCGGTACAGGTAGATACAAGAAAGTATCGACAAGACCAAAGTCGCGAGTCCAAAGGCCATCAGCATCGTCAGCGTTTTTTCCTTCGACCGGTCGGCTTCGGCGCTGGCCTCGTTCGCCGCGTTTTCGATCATGCCGGACAAGGCCGTGAGTTTGGTCTCGATTTCCCGGAACGTGCCCAGAAAATCGGGAGGAAGATTACGGTGCGTCTCCGCATCGGATAATGCCTTCGAAACCAGCAGATTGGCGTCAAACTCGTAGAGATCGAGCAGAGGCTTGACCGCATCCAGTTCGCGTACGGCCGCTTCGGGAAGATTGTAGGTGCTCAGCGACGAGACGTACTGCCGCAGTTGCTCGGTATTTTCCCGCAGCGCTTTCGGAATAGCTTCGCGCTCTTCCGATGTCGCGTTCGGATCCAGCAATAAGGCACGGCTCACCACGCCGAACAACCCGTGATGCAGTCGATCCGCCTCGGCACTGCTTTTCAGTGCCTGTATCTTTAAGTGCAACTTAGCGACGCTGTCGGACTGTACCAGCAGCCCCCAACAGGCGAGCCCGGTAATTAGAGCGACACACAAAAAACTGACGATGGCAGAGAGAAAAATTTTTTGCTTGAAAGTCATGAACGAGACGTTTAGGTAAAACAGTGCTGCTGGACGCCAGTGGAAGGGTCGATGAAATATGTCACGAAATTGTGACAATTTTGGGAAATGCCGGGCATGGCGGCAGCCTGGCCACGCTGACCGCAAGGCGCGCGCAGGGTTCGAGCTAATCCGCTTTCATCAGATAGCCGTAAGATCCGGCCATTAGATGCAGAAGCGTTGTATCGCTCTTAACGGAAAGTGCCGGAGTCGGACGGGAAATACCGGGGTTCTTTCACAAACAGGCACACCCGAAATTCACGCTTTAACGGCTTTGGCCTTATCCTATGGCACATTTTTAAGCCATTTGGCTCGGCTATTTCGGATAGGAGAGCAATGAGAAAAATAACAGAACGAAGGTCGAGTATTCAGAGCTCGATAACTTGGCTCTTGGTGGCGCTGATCGGGGCGGCGGCGCTGGGCGGCATCGCCTTGAACCGGGGGGAAAGCGTCAACAGCCTGTGGTTCGTGACGGCCGCGGTTTGCGTCTATGCCTTGGGATATCGCTTCTACAGCGCTTTCGTCGCGGCCAAGGTTTTGGGCCTGGACGGCACGCGGGCGACACCGGCGGAGCGCTTAAACGACGGGCGCGATTTCGTGCCCACCAATCGTTGGGTTGTATTCGGACATCACTTCGCCGCCATCGCCGGCCCCGGGCCTTTAATCGGCCCGACCCTCGCGGCGCAGTTCGGTTATCTGCCCGGCACTCTGTGGATTTTGATCGGGGCCGTCATCGGCGGCTGCGTGCAGGATTTCGTGATTCTTTTCTGTTCGATCCGGCGCGACGGGCGCTCGCTCGGCCAGATGGCGCGCGACGAGCTCGGTCCCATCGGCGGCAACGCGGCGCTGCTGGGCGTCATGTGCATCATGATCATCCTTATCGCGGTGCTGGGCCTGGTGGTGGTAAACGCCATGAAGCATAGTCCCTGGGCCACGTCCACGGTGGGCGCGACCATTCCCATCGCCATGCTCATCGGCGTCTACATGAGCAAGCTACGGCCTGGACGGGTAATCGAGGCGACGGTGCTCGGGGTCGGATTGCTGCTGTTTTCGGTTTGGGGCGGCGGTGTCGTCGACGGCATGGCGGGCTTCCGTGACTGGTTCGACTACGACGGCCCGCAACTGGCGCTGATGGTTATCGCCTACGGCTTCGCCGCGGCCGTGTTGCCCGTATGGCTGCTTCTGGCTCCGCGCGACTACCTGTCCACATTTATGAAACTGGGAACGATCGGGGCTTTGGCGGTGGCCATTGTCATCCTTCATCCCGAAGTGAAAATGCCGGCCCTGACCCGGTTCGTCGACGGCACCGGCCCCATTTTCGGCGGCAAGCTGTTCCCGTTCGTTTTCATCACCATCGCTTGCGGCGCCATTTCCGGCTTTCACTCGCTGATCTCGTCGGGCACCACGCCCAAGCTCCTGGCCAATGAGGCCGACGCCCGTTTCATCGGCTATGGGGCGATGATGATGGAATCCTTCGTGGCCATCATGGCCATGGTGGCGGCGACGGTGCTCGATCCCGGCGTCTATTTCGCTATCAACAGCCCGGCGGGCGTGGTAGGGAAGGAGGCGGCGGAGGCGGCCGCGAAGATTACCGCCTGGGGCTTTCCCGTAACCGTTGGACAAATGTACGCACTGGCACAGCAAATGGGAGAATCCACCCTGTTCGCCCGCACCGGCGGCGCACCATCCTTGGCGGTCGGCATGGCCAGCCTTTTCGCCAGCGCTTTCGGGCAAGGGCTTTTGTCCTTGTGGTACCACTTCGCCATCATGTTCGAGGCACTGTTCATTCTCACGACCTTGGACGCTGGCACCCGCGTCGCCCGCTTCATGTTGCAGGACGTGCTGGGCAATTGGGTGCCTTCGCTCGGGCGGACCTCCTGGTATCCGGGCGTAATTCTGACGTCCGGGCTAGTGGTGGCCGGTTGGGGTTATCTGCTCTACATCGGCGTCATCGACCCCTTGGGCGGCATCAACAGCTTGTGGCCCTTGTTCGGCATCGCCAACCAGATGCTGGCGGGGATCGCCCTCTGCGTGGCCACGACCATCCTGGTCAAAACGGGGAAGCTTCGTTTCGCTTGGGTGACCGGTATGCCGCTGGCGTGGCTCCTGATCGTCACCACCTCGGCCGCATGGGAGAAACTGTTCAGCCCGGAGCTTCGGATCGGCTTTCTGGCTCACGCCCGGGATTTAAGCGACAAGCTGGCGGCGGGCCTTTTGCCCGCGGATCAAGCCGCCAAGGCACCGCAGCTCATTTTCAACGATTATCTCGACGCCGGTTTGACCGCGCTGTTCCTGGCCGTCTCCTGGATCTTGGCCGCGGATACGCTGCGAGTCTGCGGGCTTATTCTGGCCAGGAAGCCCCATCCGCCGCTCAGCGAATCGCCGCACATCCCGAGCCGGCTGATCGAGGACTGGGTGAGGGATTGATGAAATGGGCGGCGGTTGGCCCAGAAAACCTCGGGTTGTCCGATGCGACAAAAGGAAGTCAGAGAAGCATAAGTTTTTACAGAAAGCATTCCTACACTCGTTACCCTGTCCTATCCGGAATAGGTGCTCATGGCGTTTGAAAACAGCTTCTTAGGGCGATCGGCCATGCGCATGGGCGACATTTTGTGGGATAGCATAGATAGGCTGGATGTTAGCCTGTGTTGCGATTGCAGTTCCGGTGCAATTTAGCCGATTGCCGATCTCCGTCGGATTTTGGGTTAAGCGGAGTTGAGAATATGAATGGCAGTATTTTGGTGGTGGACGACGAATCGTGCATCCGCGAGATGTTGGCCGAATATCTCGGCAAGCACGGATTTCAGGTTTGGCAGGCCGAATCGGCCGTAAAGGCGCGTGAACTTATCGGGAGGGAACCCATCGATCTTGCGGTGTTGGATATCACCATGCCGGGCGAAGATGGGCTGAGCCTCGCCCGCCATATTCGAGAAAACCATACCCTGGCCGTCATTATGCTTACCGCAGCCGACTCCTTGGTGGATCGAGTCGTCGGCTTGGAAATGGGGGCCGACGACTACCTCGCCAAACCGTGCGACCCCCGTGAGCTCGTGGCGCGGATCAAAAGCGTGCTGCGCCGTACCAAATCCTCGGTCAAAGAGCCGGACCCGCCTTCGGCAGCCGTACCGGCGCGAGTCGTACGGCTCGGCTGCTGTCGGTTGGATCTCGACAGTCATCGTCTGCTGGACGAGAACGGCCGGGAACTGCCCATCACGAACGGGGAATTCGACTTGCTGAAAGTTTTCGCCACTCATCCCAGTCGGGTGCTGTCGCGAGATCAGATTCTGGATCTGACCCGGAATCGTGAATGGGACCCTTTCGACCGCAGCGTCGATATTTGCGTAACGCGGGTGCGCAAGAAAATCGAACCGGATCCGGAACGGCCTCGCTTTATCAAAACCGTTCGCGGCGCAGGGTACCGCTTCGTGCCCGACGGCGAGTGAGGCGAGGGATTAACGAAATCCACCAAACCCGATTGCCTCGAAACAGTAGCCATCGCGACCATGCACATCTCCACATCGCTCACACGATCCACGCTTTATCGCATTGCCGCCGGGGTGACGGCCATCGTCGCCCTTTCGAGTGCCGTCCCGTATTACCTGATGTACCGGGAGATCGAGCAAGGAGCCCTGGCGCGGCTGACGGACTATGCCGTGCAACGAGCCCGCTACCACGAATCCCATTTCGCCTTCCTCAAGGGCTTGCATGAGGTCGTGCGCAAGGACTTTCTGGAGCGCTACACGGCGCCCCCTTCTCCTGATACCGAACGCCGTTTCGATGAGCTGATGAGCCGCTATCCGGACGGCGCACTGCGCAATAGCGAGAAATTCTCCGATGTGGAGCGCTATTCCAGCGGCTGGATTCACCGCCGGGTGCAGCCCGATACGGAGTTCAAGCGGCGCTGGATGCTGTTTTTCGATCTGTCCGAAAAATATAAGGGAATCTTTACCAGTCAATTCGCCAACTTCTACTTCACGCATCCCAGCGAGCCGGCGAACATGGGCTACGACGATCCCGAACGCTCCGGACACGTGCGCTGGGTGTACCAGACGCCAGCGGACTATGCGTTGGATCAACGCGAGTATTTTTTTCTGGCTGATGCCCAGCACAATCGCCAGCGCAAGACAGTTTGGGGAGGCACCTATTATGAGCCGGCCTATCGCAAGATTCTGGTCTCCGGCGTGACGCCCGTGTACCTGGGCGATGAGCATATCGCCAATATCGGCACCGATGACATTCTCGACGACCTGGAAGCCAGCATCCGCCAGTCGGACATTCCCGGCGCCAGTCATACCGTGTTCCGTGGCGATGGCCGGCTGATCATTGACCCGTCGTACATGGCACAGATCTCGGAAGGCTTTGAGGGGTTTAACATCCGTGACGCACACGACCGGCGGCTGGATGCATTGCTGAAGCTAGCTACCGAAGCGAGCGCGCTGCCACGTTCCGGGTTGGCGTCTGCAATCGACGAGTATTATGCGATCAGCCGGTTGCCCAGCACGGGATGGTATTTCGCTTCGACCCTACCGGGTACGCTAGTCCGTGCCCAGGCGTTCCGCTCGGCACAGTGGGTGTTCTGGAGCGGAATCGCGTCGCTGGCGTTCCTGCTCGTGATTTTGACCATTATCCTGCGACGCCAAATCGCTTATCCCCTGGGCCGGCTGCTGGGCGCCATCCGGAGCGTCGGCTCCGGCGAGGCGCCTGTCGTGGACGTGAACCGGCTGGAAAATCCGCGCAATGAAATCGGTCAACTGGCCGATGCGTTCAACGACATGGTCGCGAAGGTGTCGGAGCGGGACATTGCCCTGCGCGTTGAAAAGGAGCGTTTCCGTGCTCTGATCGAGCATGCCGCGGACATCATCAGCGTGGTCGATGCCGAGGGCGTGATCCGCTACGTGAGCCCTTCGGTGGAGCCGGTTCTGGGCTTTCCGCCGGCCCATTACATCGGCCAGACCATCTTTGCCATCGTGCATCCCGAAGATGTGGCAGTAGTCGCGCACGCCTATCGGACCGCGCTCGAGCACCCGGACGCGCCCATCGAACGCCTTGAGTACCGGCTCCGGCATGGCCGTGGCGAATGGCGGGTGTTCGAGGCCACCGGCCACCAACCAGCTGCAAAACCCCTCGGTGGAAGGCATCGTCGTCAACGCCCGCGACATCACCGAAGCCATCAAGGCGGAAGCCGAAATCGCCCGCCAGCGGGACAGCTTGTACCAGCGGGAAAAGCTCGCGGCCATGGGTTCCTTGCTGGCCGGGGTGGCGCACGAACTCAACAATCCTTTGTCCATCGTGGTGGGGCGAGCCATCATGCTGGAGGAAGACGCCCAAAACGAAACCACCCTCTCGGCCGCCCAGAAAATCCGCGCCGCCGCCGAACGCTGCGCCCGAATCGTCAAGACGTTTCTCGCGATGGCGCGTCAGCACACGCCGCAGCACACTGCGGTGCGGCTCAACCGCATCATCGAGGATTCCCTGGAAATCCTGAGCTATAGCCTCCGCACCGGCGGCATCGAGGTGGTCACGGCTCTGGCGTCGGACCTGCCGGAGATCGCCGCCGATGCCGACCAGTTGCACCAGGTCTTCATCAATCTCATTGTCAACGCGCAGCAGGCCTTGTCCGACCAGCCCGAACCCCGCCGCATCCGTATCAGTTCCTGCCACGACCCGTACACGAAAGCCATTTGGGTGGAGGTGGCGGACAACGGTCCCGGCGTTCCGGAAGCCATCCGCTCGCGGATCTTTGATCCCTACTTCACCACCAAGCCGGTCGGCAGCGGCACCGGGGTGGGCTTGGCGGTGAGTCTCGGTATTGTCGAAGCCCATGGCGGCAGCTTGAGCGTGTCTTGCCCACCCGAGGGCGGGGCGGTGTTCGTCGTTCGGCTGCCGGGGCACCGCGCCACGAGCCTCGAAGTCCACGGCGAAATCCCTGGACCGGAAGAGCCGTGCGCCGGCCGAAGACAGATTCTAATCGTCGACGACGAGCCGGAAGTGAGCGCCTTATTGGCGGACATCCTGGCGAACGACCGGCACCGCATCGATGTGGCGGAGACTGGTTAGGAGGCGCTGCGCCTGATGGCCGAAAAAGGCTGCTACGATGCGATCCTGAGCGATCTGCGCATGCCCGGGATGGACGGTCCGGCGCTGTATCGGGAAATCGAACGCCGCTGGCCGGAATTGGCGCGCAGAGTCATCTTCGTCACCGGTGATACCTTGAGCTCGAACGTGCAGATGTTCTTGGAAACTACCCGGTGCCCGGTAATCGAAAAACCGTTTGTTCCGACCGAAGTACGGCAGAAAGTCGCCCAATTGGAGGACACTGGGAACGCTGTTCAATGAGAACCCGTCGTTCCCCCGGTCCGTGACGCGGGTGTCCATGCTCCGCCCGGAGCACACTGATGTGAGCGGCCTTTTTCCTCGGACGAATCGATGGCCGCTTCGGCGTGCGATATCCACAGACACAAAAGACACTTGGTTTTTCATTCAATTTTCCTGTGCCCGGAAAAGCGTCGGGCCGGTTTCGGGCTTCTGGTACTGCTGCTGGCGCTGTCGGCGGTCGCAAGCGAACTTCCCTCCGGCACGCCCCCGCTCTACAACCTGAGTGCCCATGTCGATCTAGTGTCCAGTTACGTCGTTCGCGGCTTTACCACGACTTACTTCAATGGAGAGCCTTTGGGCAACGAGTTCGCCGATGCGCCGGAATCCGAAGATCCGGTTTTGCAATGGGGCGCCGATTTGAAACTATCCAGCGGCTGGTATCTGGGCTACTTCGGTTCCATGATCAACTACTCCTATCTGCGCCTGGGCCAGGCCTACTCGAACCGGAGCATCAGCGTATTCGACGACGAGAAATCGATAGAGCACGATATTTATGGCGGCTATGAACTGCCGCTGGGGGATTTCACGGTCATAGGGGGCTTGACCGGGTATCTTTACACCAACAGCCGCCACGCCGAGACCCTGGAAAGCAGAGTCGGCATCGGCTACGGCGACTTCAGCCTGTTCTCGCAAACGCTGATGAACGATTCCCTTCTGGGAAACGCGGGTGACACCTATTGGACCCTCAACTATCGCCGGGTTCTGCCCTGGAATCTGAACTTTAACGCCACCCTCGGCTGGTTCAGCTTTCGCCGCGAAGGAAAGTTTTACGGGACGCGGGATACCTACTTGGAGACCGATTGCCCTCCAGGCAGCGCCATGAGCGTCACCGGGTGTTATTCCGGCAAATTGCCCGTCAGCAATACCTTCGGCCATGTCATTCTGCAGGTGAGTTATCTGATTCCCAAGCTGCCGGTGTCGCTGGGTGTGACCGGCATTTTGGGCGGATACAACCGCTTCGGCGCTGCGCAGGAGAACGAAGTCATCGGATCGATCAGCCTGTACTACGAATGAATCAATCCCTAGCGACGGCTTCGATTTTCGCTGGCCGATGGAAGCCGCCGCAGATTTGATTCCATTCGGCATTCAAGTGAACATTTATTGTAGGGTGGGTTAGCAAAGCGTAACCCACCGAGCGACCTCGAATCGGTGGGTTACGGCCTTCCGGCCTAACCCACCCTACGAAAATTAATATTGAAAGCGATTTGGAATAAAACCATTCCACGGGTGTAGCGGCTTTTTGCCGTTAGCAGAGACGGAAAGCCCGCGGCCGACGACGCCGGCTCAGCGCCATCCCCACGGCGCCGAGTCCGACGAGAGGTATAACTCCGGGCTCGGGAACCGTCGTTTCGATTTCTTCGCCATCGGTTCTGAAGTCGAGGAGGGAATATAAGGCTTCGTCCATCACGGTCGTATTGCCGATAAACAAATCCAGGCGCACGACGTCTTTGAGGGCATTCGGAACGGCGCTGAAATCGGAAAAGGCGAAAGCGTACGTGCCGGGGGCCGCTATCGTTCGGCTGATGTACTGGCCGAACATCGAAGAGCCGATCTGCGAATACAAGGCGATGCCCAGGGTCGTGGATTGAGTCGCGGCACCCACAGTGACCAGGAACGAGCTTCCGCCGTCGGCGGTCAGGTCGGCATGCAGGGCCAACCCGCCGCCATAGGTCAACTGCAGATAGCCGCTCACGCTGGGATTTGCGTCGGGTGTCGCCACCGTGTCGATATACACGCCGTCATCGCCGGGACTCCCGGTATTGAGGGTGATGCCGACCGTGCCGATCCCACCGTTCTGTACCACTTGTGCCCAACGCGCACCGCCGAGGACATCGGACGTGGGCAAGCCAGTTTCGATGCTTATAGGATCATTGACTTGGTCGGCGACGAGACTGAAACCGCCCTGCTCGAAGTTATCGATGATTAATGCCTGCGCCGGTGCCGACATCAGAGCCAGGCCGCTTAGAAGAGCCGGTGCTGATAACCGGTGGATGAATAAGCTGACTGATTCGGTACATTTGCTGTAGTTCATGATACGAGCTCCAATGGAAATCTTTTGCCGGGGATGCGACGAATACCGGAATCCGCGTCTCGTTAGAGCATTTTTAACCGGGGTTTTAGCGGTGTGGATCGGGTAGGTAGTAGGTCGGCAATCCCTTGCCGACGAAGCCGCTTTCCCGACCTACTATCCCCTGGACCGCTAAACCAAACCGGAAAATGCGCTAGCGATAGGGGCCGGCAGCGAGTGCTGCCGGCCATTCCGGTTTGTTCGTTAGGGAGCGGCTATTGTGCGTTGTACCGCCGGAAGGAAGATGCCGCTGGTCTTGCCGGTCGAGCTGTCGATCAGGGTCATCGAAGCGGCTATCGCCGGAGTTGCGGCGCCAATTTCATTCACAGCATCCGGATTGCCGGTGTAAACCATGATACGCATCTGGCGCCGATCCAAGGTTGAGGCCGGTCGAAAATGAAAATCCTGTTTCTTGCTCTGGCCCGGCTCCAGGAAGCCGGTTCCGTCGGTTTCGAAGAGGCGACGCGGGAGGCCGGTTTCGGGATCTTGTAAAACGGCGACGACATGGTACTGAACCGGCCTGTCCGTGACGTTCACCAGGTTCAAGCGTGCCGACTGCGCTCCGGCGAGCACGTCGACCACGGCGAAATTGAGCTCCCATGGCCGGTCTCCCAACTCGGATGGGCTGAAAGCGAACGCATTGCCCGAGGCCGCGAGGTTGGCCGCCAAGGCGGAAGCAATAACGAGAGTCTTTAATGTGAGTTTCATGGATGTCTCCTCCGTAAAAGTTTCTTGAACGCTTGAATAGCCATCCGCCTCTGAATCGGCGGACTGGGGCTTATTACGAAGGAAGAGTGTTTCTGGCTGATTTCCAAAAATGCCCTTTTTGTTTCATTTGTAACAGCGCATTGACTCGTGGTGGCTGGGCGCCGCCGGTGTCTTCGCGAAGGCCGATGCAGCCGATGAACGGGCATCGTGATCGGCGGGTGAAAACAGGCTTGTTATGTGATCCGGCGGTCGGCCAAGGGTCGCCCTCGTCGAAAACGGCAGCGACGCCGTGGATTGAGCGATGTCGGTTCAGGCCTTTGCGATGCAATTGCGGCCTTTTCCCTTGGCGGCATATAGCCCCCGGTCTGCCAGTTCCAGCAGGTCCCGCGCCGTCCAGGACAAACGCCCCGGAACGGAGGTGGCGCAGCCGATGCTGACGGTGACGATGGGTGTGGTTCGGGAGGCCGCGTGGGGCAAGGCCAAGGCAGCGACCCGGCTGCGCAACTGCTCGGCGACTTCCAGAGCCCCCGGCTCGCCGGTGTCCGGCAATAACGCGGCGAATTCCTCGCCGCCGTAGCGCGCCAGCATGTCGCCCGGCCGCACCAGAACGCCGGCCATGGCGGTAGCCAGCTCCTGCAAGCAGCGGTCGCCCGCGCCGTGGCCGTAGTGATCGTTGTAGGCCTTGAAGTCGTCCACATCGATCATCAGCATCGAAATCGGTCTCCGGTCCCTGGCACCGCGCGCCCATTCCGTTTCCATCGCTTCCTCCAGACGCCGCCGGTTGGCCAAGCTAGTCAGGGGATCGCGGCAGGCGAGGGTCTCCATGAAATCCACCTTCCGCTTCAGGCGGACTTGGTTGCGTATTCTGGAGAGAACTAGGGGAGGCTGAAACGGCTTGGCGACGTAGTCGACGGCGCCGAGTTCAAAACCCCGCAATTCGTCGGTGCTGCGGCACATGCTGGTGAGGAAAATGACGGCAATGTCCCGCGTGGACTCATCGGCCTTTAGCCGCCGGCAAACTTCGAGCCCGTCGATGCCCGGCATGGAGACGTCCAGAAGGGCCAGGTCCGGTTTTGGCGAAGCGGCAGCCAAAGCCAGCGCCGAGCGGCCGTCGTTGGCGACTTTGATGCGAAACTCCTTGCCCAGCGTTTCTTCCAGCATTTCCGTCATGTCGGCCATATCGTCGGCGATCAGGATAACCGGGGTATCGGGCTGCGGGTCCTTTTCCCCCGCTTCCCGGGCGACGGCGGCGATGCTATGCGGATCGGCGCCGGCCCCTCTGCCTGGCCTGGAATCGTCGGGGATGGGCCGGCACATCACGGACCCTCCTGCCTTTTCACCCATACCGAAAAAGGAAGGACGGAACCGTTCCCTCCCCGCGCCTGAGCCGACGAATAGGCGACGCTGGCGCGGAGAAAGACTCGGGACATATCGGCAGAGAAGAGGGTCTCCGGCCGCTTGTCGACGTGAGATGAGAATACTTTTGCCCGGTGTTTCATAGGTGACTCAAGGTTGCGGTTTGCGGGTGATGGGGAGCTCTCTCCATTGGACCATTGCTGCGGCGGGCGGCGGGGAGAATGAGGCAATGCTCGCCTTCGGGATCGACGATCCAGGCGTAGGGCCGGTCGCCCAGCAGTCGGGCGATGAGCTCCGCCAGCGGAAGCCCGCTGAATTCCGCCGAGACGAGGCTGTCCGAACTTTCGACGGGCAGTTCTATCTGCAGCGGCACGAGCGGTGACAATCGACTCAGTACCTCCCGCAGGGGATGGCGATCGATCGATCCGGTGAAGAGCCCTTCCGCTAGACGAATCTCCAGACCCGGAGCCAGCGCCGCGCCATAGGCGGGACACAGGCTCGGGCAGGACGACCGAAGGATCAGGCGCGGCGGGCGGTAGGCGCCCGCCGGGTTTCGTGCCGATAGCGTCATGGTTTGTCTCCTCTTCGAAATGTTCTAAGGCGGATGCCGAAACGCTGTCCCGTGAATGAGCGCAAACTCGAAACGCCTACGCCGCGAGCGTTTAATACTCCGCCAAGGACGCGCCGCTGCGCACGCAGACGAAGCGGTAGTCGGCGTACGGTGAGCCTTTGCTCGTGCTGCCGGTTTCCAGATCGAGCCGCCAGATGTCGGCTGCCGCCGCACTGGTGGCGTTGATCACGGAAATCTTGTCCCAGGTGGCGGTCCAGTAGGCTACGTAGCCCAATCCGTTTTGCGGGGCCGAATTCACGAACGGATGCCCTTGCGGCAGCTTGGTGTCACCGTTCGTCACCGGAACGACGTTAGGATCGATCAGGCTCATCAGTTCGTGCAGATAGGGTAGCCGCCAGCCCTTGCGTCCCCCGACGCTGCTATTGGCGCAGGAGTCGCGGGCGGAGCTCCACTCGGTCGTCGCGTTCGGCCAGGTCTTGAACCAGACCAGTTGGGTTTCCTTGTCCAGCACCGCCGCATTGTTGAACTCGGACAGTATTACGAACCGCTGGGACGCCGAGCTGTATTTCTTGCCCCAGTCCCGCAGATCGAGCGCCTGCGCCTGTCCGGAAATGGCCGCGGCTACTGCGGCGGCGATCAAGGTTGTTTTGTTCATGGTTTAGCCTCCCGTGTCGATTGATAACTTGGATAACTCGCCCGCGCGCCGCGGGCTTGCGAGACACTATGGGGCCGGTTTGTTTCTGAAGGATTTCCGGAACCGCGGAGAATTGTTTCAATTGTTTCGACCGGGAAGGCGCCGCCGAAGTACTTGCAAGAAGGACATCGGCGATTTTCTGCGGACTTGATTAGCTGAGGCTTCGCGTCTCGAATAGCGCCCTTGAGCTCAAAGACGCCGCCACGGATCGATTCCGTCCAAGCGGCATTGACGCAGATAAAGTGCGATGTAGAGGGTGTCGAAAACGATGAAAGCTATGTAGGCATAGGCCAGAAAGGTGGAAGTCGGTGTCAGGAGGTACTGAGCGGGAATCAGCGCGACACTGCCGATCATTCGCGATAGTGCGATATAGACCGACTGCCCTTGGACGCTTTGCCGACGCACCAGAAGGTACGGAAAAGAGACGGAGATCAGCAGTTGATCCCCCCACCCGGTGTAATTGCCGTGCCAGTCCTGAAACTCGAAAGTGATGGCCAGGATGCCCGCGAATATGGTGACCAGCGCCAGGCCGAATGCCGGCAGGAACCAATTTTGCGGCAACGCGGACGGAAACTCCTTTCGACCGAAACGCAAGTACTGGTAAGCGATCACGAGGTCGATCAAAAACCAGATACCGTTCGCATAGTTCAGCGGCGGATCGTCCGGCAGAAGAAACGCGAAGATGAATTCGTAGGAGAGATTGGTGCAAAGAGGCAGCAACGGCATGCCGTAGGCGCGGTCTTTGAATGCGCGGCGAATGATGAGCAGATAAGCGCCGCTCCACAGACCCAAACAGGCGATAGAGGAGGCGTTGTAGACGAGCTGTTCCGTCGGATTCATGATTTTGCTCCTTGCCGCTCAGCCGAAGGACGACATGACCCCGAGTCCGAGCAGAGCGCAGGGCAGCCACAGCGCAAACTCGGCGTCGATGGCGGCGTCGCCGGGAAGACCACCCGTCCCCATCAGTTTTGCGCCGTGGTGAAGAACGCCCGATACGTACCCGTGCACCGATGCTAGCCCGGTCGTCCACACCGGAATCCAACCGGCCGCCGCAAATGTGATCAGCCAAACGAGAGCCGTGACGTTGACGAGCTTGAGCAGCCGCAAGGTATTGGAGACGCCGAACATCAACGGCAGCGTGGCCACGCTTTCCAAGCGGTCCCGTTCCAGGTCCTTGAAGTCGCAATACACGGTGTTCACGAACATCGACAAAAACATGTAGCCAGAGAAGAACAGGGTGAGGGACGGCTGATGTCCATCGATGAAGCGGTCCGCGTAGACCATCAGCAGTCCCCAGAAAAAAGCGGTGTAGAACGCCTTGATCCCCGGAATGTCCTTGAGCCGCCGATAGCGGAAGGCGCCGCGGGTGAGGACGCCGAACCATGGCGTTCCGTAGAGGACCACCGCCAGAGGGAATGAAAAGAGCAGCAATGTCGCAACCGGGTCAGCCTTAATTGCGGTCATCGCTCCCGCACCGGCGAAGGCGGCGACCCCGAGCGCGGAAAAGAGCTGCTTTCGGCGCGCCAAGCTTAGGCTGCGTTCTGAAGCTTGTCCGTCCTCGAAACGGCCAACGTCCGCGAGATGGTCGATCAGATAGCTGGCGTAAACCAGCAGGAATGCGGCGGCGGCCAACGGAAGCGAAACCTGCTCGCTCGCGGCCAGGGCAACCACCGAAACCGCACTCGCGGCGCCGATGGGCAACACTACACCTGAACGGGCTAGCCATTCGAATGCGTCAAGCAGGATTTGCCCGAAGCGGGCGAGCCTCGACAAGGGCTTGCGCGTCTCGGGTGCCACCATCGCTGCGGAAAATACGCAGTTTAGGGCAAAGGTCGGTGCGAACTTGTTCATAGCGTTCCTCCTCGGTAGATGCCGGCGTCACGGATCCGGCGGATTGATCGGTTCGTTGCGAGCCGAGTGCTCCAATGGCTCTTGCGTTCCGCAAACGTGGCGCTATTTCAGAGGAGGAACGTTTCTGAAGGATTTCTCGAAGACAGAGATTTGTTTCGGTTGTGGCCCAATTGTTTCGGCTTTGTTTCCGGCGGGAGCCGCCTCAGTGGCCGATGCCCGTATCCGGCCATGATCGGAAAATAACGGGCGCGGGGGACCACGTCACGAGCGAGGGCGCCTTTGCGGAGCGACGAGGGAGCAGTTAGGTGGAGAGTGAGAGACTCGGTTGGCCTTTCTGGCGCGTCTTCAGTCAGCGTCTGGGGCAGGCGCAGTTCCTGGCGGGAAACCTCATGTTCCTATGAGATATGCCATATCGCCGGCGGATTTAACCAAATGACAATTTGTTCTTTATTTTAAAGATAGTGTTCTTGATATAGTGGCTGCCGATGTATTTAAGCCATGCTGACAGAGCAGCGGGAAGCCAGTGCGTCCGAGAGGATTACTGGCTTTTTATTTATTGAGCCGTTTGAGGTGATGGCGAACCCTTGCGTTCTTTGCAACATGGCTTTCAAGAGGTGATTCAACTTCAACGGCAAAGCGGTGATGAATACTTTGTCTTTCAGGCCATGATCGCGATGCAAAAGGCATCCGGGCCGGTCTAACCGCTTTTCCGGCAGCAATTCCTTCAAGAGACAATCCAGTGAGCAAGCCCAGCGGCCCTTTGACCCCACAACAATGGGAAATCTTGAAACGCTTGGCGGAAGAGCTCGCGCCCGAGCAGAGACTTTGGGCGAGCGGTTATCTGGCGGGATTTGGTGACGCCGCGCAAAAACTTACTCAATCGCCATCGCTCCAATCCGTGGAACCGCAACCAGGGGTCACGGTGCTTTTTGGCTCGCAGACCGGAAACGCCGAAAAACTCGCCAAAGCGCTCCATGCCCAGTTACGGCAAAGCGGCATCGCGGCGCGGCTGGAGGCCATGGGCAGTTACAGGAGCGCCCGACTCAAACGCGACCGTTGCCTTCTCGTGATCGTGAGCACCCATGGCGAGGGTGATCCTCCCGACAATGCCCGACCGTTTTATGAATTCCTGCACGGCAAGAAAGCGCCCAAGCTGGAAGGTTTGCAGTTTTCCGTCCTGGCTCTCGGCGATACGAGCTACGAATACTTCTGCAAGACCGGGCGCGATTTCGACAGCCGGCTGGAGGAGTTGGGCGCTGCCCGCCTTTATCCCCGTGCCGACTGCGATGTGGATTACGAGGAAGCGGCGGAAAGCTGGATGGAAGGCGTCTTGGCGGCCCTGGCCCAATCCCGGGAATCGCGGGTAGAGCTATCGATACCGGCTGCAGTCGATCAGGTATCCGCCTATTCCAAGAAACGCCCATTCCCGGCGACCGTGCTGGACAACGTCCGCTTGACGGGACGGGGTTCCACCAAGGACGTGCGGCATGTCGAACTCTCGATCGCGGATTCCGGTTTGCGCTACGAGCCGGGCGATTCTCTGGGCGTGGTTCCCACAAATTGGCCGGAACGGGCGGCCGATCTTATCGATAGCATCGGCCTCACTCCGAGCGCAACCGTTCCCGGTTCCGACGGCGTCGAAACTACTCTGGAAGAAGCGCTCCTGCACCATTACGAGATCACCACGCTCACCCGCCCCTTTTTGGAAAAGTACGCAGAGCTGTCCGGTTCCCGTGAATTGGGCGAGTTTCTCAAAGAGGAGAACCGGTCGCTCCTTCGGAATTTCCTGTATGGCCGCGAAATCATTGATGTGGTGCGGAGTTATCCGGTGCCGGGCATCACGGCCGGCCAATTCGTCGCCTTGCTGCGGAAACTTCCGCCCCGGCTCTATTCCATCGCGTCGAGCCATAACGCCAATCCAGACGAGGTGCACCTCACCGTGGGCGTGGTGCGCTACGAGAGTCACGGATCCGAGCGCCAGGGAGTCGCTTCCACCTTTCTGGCCGAGCGGGTGGCGGAGGAGGGACGAGTGCCGGTATACATCGACAGCAATCCCAATTTTCGGCTACCCGAGGACCCGGACACGCCGATCGTCATGGTCGGACCGGGTACGGGCGTGGCGCCTTTCCGTGCCTTTCTGGCGGATCGGGAGATTATGGGGGCTAGAGGCAAGAACTGGCTGTTCTTCGGCGACCGGAACTTTCACACCGACTTTCTGTATCAGCGGGAGTGGCTCGACCATCGGAAGAACGGTCTCTTGAGCCGGATCGACGTGGCATTTTCGCGTGACGACGACAACAAGATCTACGTGCAGCACCGGATGCTCGAACAAAGCCGCGAACTCTACGCCTGGCTGGAGGAGGGGGCCTATTTCTATGTCTGCGGCGATGCTCAGCGGATGGCATCGGACGTTCACGAGGCTTTGGTCTCCGTCGTGGCGAAAGAAGGGGGCTTCGGCCGTGAACGGGCCGAGGACTACGTCCGGAAACTACAGTCCTCGAAACGTTACCAGCGGGACGTGTACTGAGGAAGTCATTATGGGAGTCGAGCGCATGCAACCCAGTGAAGACGAAGCCCTCAAGGAGCGCAGCCGTTACCTGCGGGGCACGATAGAGGAAAGCCTGGCCGATCCGGCGACCGGCGCCGTGTCCCCGGAAGACAACAAGCTGCTCAAGTTCCACGGCACTTATCAGCAGGATGACCGGGACCTCCGCAACGAGCGCCAGAGACAGAAGCTGGAGCCGGCCTACGGCTTTATGATCCGCGTCAGGATGCCGGGCGGCGTCTGCACGCCCCGGCAATGGCTGCAGTTGGATGAGCTGGCCCGCCGGTATGCCCACGGTTCGCTGCGCATCACGACTCGCCAGACCTTCCAATTCCATGGCGTCGTGAAACGGCATCTCAAAGCCACCATCGCCGGCATCAACCATGCCTTGCTGGACACCATCGCCGCCTGCGGGGACGTCAACCGCAACGTGGTCTGCCACAACAATCCGTATCTTTCCCCGCTACACGAAGAAATTTACGACTGGAGCAAGCGCCTCGGCGCACACCTGCTTCCGAGGATGCGGGCCTACCACGAAATCTGGCTGGATGGGGAGCGCGTCGCCGGGACGCCGGCCGAGGAAGAACCCCTGTACGGCAAGCACTATCTGCCGCGGAAGTTCAAGATTGGCATCGCGCTGCCCCCGCACAACGATATCGATGTCTATGCCCAGGATCTGGGATTCATCGCTATCGCCGACCGCGATGCGCTGCTCGGGTTCAATGTGTCCGTGGGCGGCGGCATGGGTATGAGCCATAGCGAGCCTTCCACCTATCCGCGTCTGGGCGAAGTCATCGGTTTCTGCCGGCCCGATCGGCTCCTCGAAGTCGCCGAAAACGTGCTCAAGGTGCAGCGCGATTTCGGCGACCGGACGAATCGCAAACACGCGCGGCTGAAATACACCCTGGACGACCGCGGCACGGAATGGTTCAAGACCGAGTTGGAAGCCCGGCTCGGCTGGCGTCTCGAAGCCGCACGGCCTTTCCGCTTTGAAAGCACCGGCGACCGCTTCGGCTGGGTGTCGGACGGCCGGGGCCAGTGGCATCTGACCCTCGGCATTCTCAGCGGCCGCTTGAGGGACACGCCCGAGGTGGCGTGGCTGACGGCGTTACGCGAAATCGCCGCCCTCCACGAGGGCGACTTCCGGTTGACCGCCAACCAGAATCTGATCATCGCCAAGATCAACGAAGCCGCTAAGCCCAAAATCGAAGCCTTGCTCGACCGGCATCGGATTCCCGATCCCGGCAAGTGGAGCGGTTTAAGGCGGCACGCCCTGTCGTGCGTGGCTTTGCCCACCTGCGGCTTGGCCATGGCCGAGAGCGAACGCTGGCTGCCGACGCTCCTGACGCGACTGGAACCGATTTTGAGAAAAGCGGGATTGGAAAAAGATGCCATTAACCTTCGGGTCACCGGCTGTCCCAACGGCTGTGCGCGTCCTTATCTCGGCGAAATCGGTTTGGTGGGCAAGTCTCCGGGGAAGTACAACCTTTATCTGGGCGCGGGATTCGATGGCGGCCGCTTGAACACGCTGTACCGGGAAGGAATTTCGGAAGACGAGATCGTAGCCGCGCTTGGTCCTCTCATGGCTCACTATGCACGCGAACGGTGGGCGGGAGAGCCTTTCGGCGATTTCGTCATCCGCGCCGGTTATGTATCCGCAATTAAGGCGGGACGCGAATTTCACGGGGATCCTTAAATGGTCGGGACCCGCCGCTGCTCCGGGGACGGAAGACTTTTCCACAATCGCCGCCTCCAATAAAACCGTTTACGCTCTGTAACGACCCCAGGGTTCCGGCGGTCCGGTCAGCTTCGGGCTACCGACGGCACGGAAAGCACGGGAGAGCCAATCTTCGGTGCGCGCCGATACGCTCGTTCACACACCCCAACCACCACGCGGCTTCCGCCTCCAACCCATTTCTTCGCTTCGTAACATTCTGTTGACCTTTTGACAAAAATTTGCTTCCCTAGCAGCCCCCTGTTGTTGAAAACTAATCGGCCCTTATCGACATCGAGACAGGGTTTGTCTCCAAAACCGTTAATTTTTTTTGAACTCGCACCTTTTTGTTTCTCCTTATGGATGAAGCAGGCAACAAAACCGAATCCATCTTCCGTACGATTACGGAGAATACGCCCTATGCGCTGGCGCTGGTTGACCATGCCGGCAAGATCGTTCTGGTCAATGCCTATCTAGAGCAATTGTTCGGCTATTCCCAGGAAGAACTACTCGGGCGTTCGATCGACATCTTCATCCCCGAGCGGTTCAGGGTCGGACACGATGCGTATCGTCAAAGCTTTCACAATCGTCCCGAGAGAAAACCCATGGGCATGGGGCGGGACCTTTATGGTTTGCGCAAGAATGGCGAAGAAATTCCCATCGAAATCGCCTTGAGTCCAATACGGATTGACGGGGATCTTTGTGTACTGGCCGCCATAGCGGATATTACCCAGCGCAAACAGGCCGAAGAGGTTCTGCGGCAAAGCGAAGCGCGTTTAAATCTGGCTTTGAGCTCGGCGAGGGCGGGGACCTGGGATTGGGACATCCCTCGGGATAAAGTTACCTGGTCGGATGGGTCCTATCTTCTGCTCGGGCTCAAGCCGGGCGAATGCGAAGCCACCGCTGAGAATTGGTTCAATAGGGTACATCCCGATGACCGTGCGGCCGTAAAAGAGACCGTGGATTCGGTGATCAAGCGGTTCATGGCTCAGCGGACGCAGGATATGTTCAATCTGGAATACCGCGTGTTGCATGCCGACGGCAGCATTCGGTGGGTCAACGACCGCGGCCAGATCTTGTACGGCCGGTACGGTCGTCCCGTCCGCATGATCGGCATCATGCTCGACGTGACCGAACACAAGGCGGCGGAGGAACGGCTCGCCGCGCAGGCGCAGGAGTTGGCGCGCTCCAATGCGGAGCTGCAGGAATTCGCCTATGTGGCTTCCCACGATCTTCAGGAGCCTTTGCGGGCGGTGGCCGGCTGCGTGGAAATCATTCGGCGGCGGTACCAGGGAAAGCTGGATACGCGCGCCGACGAGGTGATCACCCATGCGGTGGAAGGCGCCACGCGCATGCAGAACCTCATCAACGATCTCTTGGCGTATTCGCGTATCGGCTCCCGGGACCGGCCCTTCGAACCGACGGACTGCCGAAGCATCATCACTACGGTTTTGGCCAATCTCGAGGTCGCCATCAGAGAGAGCGGGGCCGAAGTAACCTATGACGATCTGCCTACGATCGTTGCGGACCCGGGTCAGCTCATCCAGTTGTTCCAGAACCTGATCAGTAACGCTGTCAAATTCCGCGGTGATCAAGTACCGTTGATCCATGTCGGCGTAACAAAGCAAAACAGCGAATGGGTTTTTACGGTCCGCGACAACGGTATCGGCATAGAACCCCATTATTTCGAACGGATATTCAGGATTTTTCAACGATTGCACGCACGGCACGACTATCCCGGCACCGGAATCGGTCTCGCCATTTGTAAAAGAGTCGTGGAGCGGCACGGCGGACGTATCTGGGTGGAATCCGAGCCCGGCTACGGCACTACCTTTTTCTTCACCTTTCCCACTCACCCAACCGAATCCAGAATGATCCGATGAAACCTGTCAATATCCTGCTGGTTGAAGATAGCCCTACCGATGTACTTCTCACTCAGGAAGCGCTCGAATCCGCGAAGCTGCTCACGGAGCTTTTCATCGTGGAAGACGGCGTCGAAGCGATCGCGTTCCTCCGGCGGGAGGGCAAATACGCCGATGCGCCACGTCCGGATTTGATTCTTTTGGATCTTAATCTGCCTAAGAAGGACGGTCGCGAGGTTCTCGCCGAAATCAAGAGCGATGCGAACCTGAAGATGATTCCGGTGGTGGTGATGACGGTTTCCAGGGCGGAGGAGGACATCCTTCGCGCGTATGGGCTACATGCCAATTGCTATATCACCAAGCCGGTTCATTTCGAGAGTTTTGTCAAAGTGGTTCAAGCTATCGAGAGTTTTTGGTTTACGGTGGTGAGCCTTCCTTCCCAGTAGTTCAACCTATGCAGCAGCACTATCGTGTCCTCTTGGTGGAGGACAGCCCGAGCGATGCGTTCCTGGTCGAAGAAGCCTTGGCCCAGGTCGGCGTGGTGCGTTTCGATTTGGATCGGGTCGCGCGGCTCAGCGAGGCCACCGAAATTTTGGGGCGGCAGCGGTTCGATGTGATCCTTTTGGATCTCAATCTACCCGATGCCGAGGGCATCGATACGCTGCTGAAAATCCGCGATCTGGCGAGTTCCGTTCCTATTATCGTTTGTACCGGCCTGGACAACGAAGCCGTCGGATTCCGCCTGATTCAGGAAGGGGCTCAGGATTATGTCATCAAGGGACAGTTCCAGGGCAACCTGCTTATCCGGTCCATCCGCTACGCCATAGAGCGCAAACGAACCGAGGAAGCTTTAAAAGAAGCCGATCGCCGCAAGGATGAGTTCCTCGCGATGCTGTCCCACGAACTGCGCAACCCGCTTGCCCCCATCCGCAATGCGGTCGAAGTCTTGAAACAAGCGGATGTGACGCCGTTTCACGTGGATTGGGCACGGGGCATTATCGATCGCCAGTTGACCCAACTCACGCGCTTGGTCGACGATCTCCTCGACATATCACGCCTAACCTGTGGCAAGGTAACGCTCAAGCGCGAATCCCTGGAACTCACGACTTCCGTTTTCCAAGCTGTCGAAGCGAGCCGTCCGCTCATCGAGGCTAACCGGCATGAATTGCTTCTTCGGCTATCGTCCAACCCCGTTTGGGTGGAAGCCGATTTCGCTCGATTGACGCAGGTATTTTCCAATCTTTTGGACAATGCGGCGAAATATACGGAAGAAGGCGGACTTATCCGGTTGTCGGTCGAAACGGACGGCGCCAGAGCAGTGATACGGGTGCAGGATAACGGAACGGGTATTTCGCCTTTGAATCTTCCGCACATTTTCGACTTGTTCACCCAGGAGCCGCGTTCCCTTGACCGGGCACAAGGCGGCTTAGGCATCGGTTTGAGCCTGGTGAAGCGATTGGTGGAGATGCATGGCGGAGAAGTGGAAGCCCATAGCGCCGGAACCGGCACGGGCAGCGAATTCGTGGTGCGGCTGCCGCTGCTTGATCTTGATATAGATGCGTCCGAACAGGTTCCACCGCAGCAAGCGTCCGAAGATACGGTCTCGAATTATCACGTACTGGTTGCAGATGCCGATATCGAATCGGCTCGAAGCACCGTCGAACTGTTGAAACTGTGGGGATATGAAGCGCGTGCCGTGCACGAAGGCCGGCAGGTGCTGCCGACAGTCCGTGAACGGCGGCCCGAAGCGGTGCTCGTAACCATACGCCCACCCGAGATGGATGGCTACGAGCTGGCCCGGTGTCTTCGCCAAGAATATGGTCACCAATGCCCCAAGCTCATTGCCGTTACCGAGTGCGGGCATGCCAACGAACTTCGATGGATGCACGAAGCAAGATTCGATCATCATCTCTTCAAACCCGTGGACCATAAGGGGCTCAAAGCGCTTTTGGATTATTCCAGCAGAGCCCACTCGCAGAATATTCCCTGTTTCAGCCGCCACCTATTCACGAAATCATCGTAGAGAGTGGTGTAGATGCAACCGTTCACTCCCTTTCGTTGAAAGTGAGGCGGGTGTTCAAGAAGAAATTTCATAAACCGACCATGCGTTTAGTTTGTGGGACGTAATGCTTGCGTTGTGATTATGCGCCTCTTAAACGGCTCGTTGCGGCGAAAAGAACTTAACCATGTTGCGTCCGGCGTGCTTTGCCCGGTAGAGAGCTTGATCGGCACGGTGAAGCAAGTCGTTTTCGTTTACCGTGTGGTCCGTCGAAATCGCGATGCCGATACTTATGGTCAACGGCTTGGTTAGCTTTATCATCTGGAACTGATGCTGTTCAACGTCGTTCCGCAGCCGTTCCCCTAGCGTCTTCGCAACGGCCATGTCGGTATTCGGCGCGATGACAATAAATTCCTCTCCGCCCAGTCGACATACGACGTCGGTGGAACGCAGCATGGAACGGGCGATTTTGGCCGTGTGCACCAGGACTTGGTCGCCCACCTGATGTCCGAAGGTATCGTTGATCTGCTTAAAATGATCCAGGTCCAGGAGCATTATGGTCAGAGGTCTGCCGGTGCGGCGCCAGACGGACCACTCTTCGTTGAGCCGGGCGAATGCGTAGCGGCGATTAGGAATCTTGGTCAACGAGTCCGTCATCGCCATGACCTCCATTTTTCGCTTGGCAATAGCCAGTTCGTGGGCATATCGGCTGATTTCCTGTCGCTCGCGGGCCATTTCTTCCTGCAGTTGTATGATGCGTTGTCCGCCGCGCACCCGAGCGATTAACACCCTGTCGTGGACCGGTGTAACGATAAAATCGTCGGCTCCGGCATCGAAGGCTTGTACGAGGAATTCTTTCTCCGCAGCGGACGTGAGGACAATCAGGTAAATTTGACGTCCGAGCTCGGAAGCGCGAAGCGCTTTGCAAAACTGTATGCTATCGGTGGGGCATTTATCGGATGCTGCAATAATAAGCTGCGGCTTTTCCGTAACGGCGAGCTCTACCCCTTTATCGGCATTACTCGCCGTGAGCACTTCATGGCCATCGGAGTTTAATAACTTCTCAAGATCGGCCACATGCTGGAAGTCGGTGTGTAACAATACAATTTTGAGGCGAGCAGGTTTCGGATTGGCGCCGATTTGGTCCTCTGCTGTCTCAGATGATTTTAGCGGGGGCATGTCGCCCACGGGAATGCTCAAGAATTGGCTGGATGTCTGCCACTGTTGAGTGACTTGTTCCCAAAGCTCTTCCAGATCGGGCTCGTCCAGGCCGAGTGTCTGTGCCATGGAGATGATTTGCGGGAGCAGTGTGTTTCTGGCGCCCATGTCCACGTCGCAGTAGCGACCGAGCAAGGTTGACAGCCGCAATTGCGCGGCAAAGCGCTCGGCCCTGGTGCTCTCGCATGCGGGCGGCCTCCCTTCTGTATATCTAAGCGTTAACGCCTCCAGCATGACAGCCGGAAAGCCCCACTCTTTCAATAAACCGAGCGCAAGTTGTCGGTGGTCGATGGAAAACCGTTCTTGCTCGGACTTGACCAACTCGTCGTCATTTCCGGGCTTGAAAGCGGCCAGACACTGCGCGTATTCATCCGGGTAGACGCTGGCCAATGCCAGTTGTCCGATTTCGGACAAAAGAGCGCAGGTGAACGCTTCCTCCGGGGCGACAACGCGATCCCGCGTCGCTATGGCCTGGGCAGACAAGGCTCGCGCTAAGGAACCGGACCAGAAACCCCGGTAATTAAATGATCGGCAGGCTCCTCTCAGATTCCCTTGGATCACCGAAAGGCTAAGTGCGAACTGACGTATGGTATTCATGCCCAGGAGCCGGATCGCATCGATGACGGCCGCAACCGGCCGGCGTGCACCGACATGAGCCGAATTTGCGAACTGGATCACTCTGCCGGTCAAAGCCGGATCCATCTGTACAAGCTTGGCCAGCTCCTGAGCGGTGGCGTCTTTCTTTTGAGTCAGGCGCATAATTTCGAGCGCGACCCCGAAAGGGGAAGGCAGCTTCCCCGTAGTTTTCAGTTCTTCAAAATGATTTCCCTGGGTTATTAACATGGTTGGCGCTTAATCCCGTTTTAGCGTTGTTTGAAGGACTCTAACTGGAAGTAAGTCTAGCCTTCTTATGTTGAATTGCAGTGAATTCAAGTTGACCCATGCTAATGACGAGCAGATTTCGTTCGCAAAAGGGTTAATTCGAAACTGGCCCCGTTAGGCACTTCAGAATTGTTCGCGGGGAATAGGTTGGCTGCTTCAGGTGTATGAATGTCGGTCTTATTGGGCCGGCATACGCGGACGATCGCCCGGATGATGAAGACTCCCGCAAAACGGCAAGGCAGTATTTGTGTGAGGGCATCGCTTGGGCGTGCTCGTTTACAAGCCCATTACTCCTGCCTCAATCTATCGCTTGAGAGTTCAAAGGGCGTTACGTAAACCCGGTAGAAGCACGGCGAGAGATACCTGTATCAAGTTTTACCGAATCGATGCCGATGCAATCCTTGGAATGGCGCAGGAGGGCGTGATTGAGAACGTAGCGTAAGGATCTGCCTTCTGATCTACGACAGAGCTAGATCAGAAGGCGAGCGGGAAATGTCGTATCGTTGCCGATTTAATGCACTTATATCGGCGGTAGGGCAGCGATTCTCAGGCCGTGCGCCGGAGATCTTTCGGCAGGGAAAACACCACTTTTTCTTCGATACCTTTGTTTTCCGTCACCATCTGTCCGCCCCATTCCTTAAGTTTGGCGATCACTTTGGTTACGAGGATTTCCGGAGCCGATGCGCCGGCAGTAACGCCGATTTTCGTGGCGTCCTTTACCCACTCCTGTTGAAGCTGATCGGCATCATCGATCAGGTAGGCCGAGCGTCCGAGTTTTTCGGCGATTTCTCTGAGCCTGTTGGAATTGGAGCTGTTGGGGGAGCCGACCACTAAAATGACATCGCAATGGGCGGCTAACTTTTTCACCGCATCCTGACGGTTTTGGGTGGCGTAGCAGATGTCGTCTTTTTTGGGACCGATGATGCTCGGAAAACGCTTTTTCAGGGCATTGACGACGGCTTGGGTGTCGTCGATGGATAGGGTGGTCTGAGTTACATAAGCCAGGTTTTCCGGATTCTTAACCTGAAGGGTCTCTACGTCTTCCGGCGATTCCACGAGATAAATCCCGCCCTTCCGATTGACGTACTGTCCCATGGTGCCTTCCACTTCGGGGTGTCCGGCATGTCCGATAAAAATGATCTCCCGGCCCTCGTTCGCGTGCTGGTGCACTTCGATATGCACCTTGGTTACCAAGGGGCAGGTAGCGTCGAACACCTGAAGACCGCGCTCCTGAGCTTCTTGCTGGATGGCCTTGGAAACCCCGTGCGCACTGAAAATCACGGTGGATTTTTCCGGTACCTCGGAAAGCTCTTCCACGAATACCGCTCCCCGATCGCGTAGTCCGTCGACCACGTAGCGGTTATGGACCACTTCGTGCCGCACGTAGATCGGCGCTCCGAAAACCTCGATGGCGCGGTCGACGATTTCGATGGCGCGGTCGACGCCGGCGCAAAAACCACGGGGATTGGCAAGTATGATTTCCATAGGCGTATGGGTAATTTCTGACTAAGAAGGTGGGAGATTCTTACATTTTAGACGAGCCGAATCAACGTGGCGGCACCGGGGCGGGGCGGCGAGGCTGCCACAGCGTTTCCGTCCCGTCGTTTTGGCGAGCCAACACACGGGCGACTACGAATAAGAGATCCGATAGACGGTTGAGATAGGCGAGGGCGAAAGGATCTAGATCCTCCGTTTTTCCCAGCGAAACCAGCGCCCGCTCGGTCCGGCGACACACGGCGCGGGCGACATGGCACTGGGCAGCGGGCGGATTTCCGCCGGGCAGTATGAAATTTTGCAGCCAAGGCAGTTGCGCGTTGAAATGATCCAACCACTGCTCCAGCCAGTCGATATGGTTCTGGTCGATGGTGTGGCGTCCGGGGATGCACAGGTCTCCGCCGAGATCGAACAAAACTTGCTGAATTTCGGTTAGACACTGCGCCACCTTTGGCGGTGGGGCGTAAGCCAGGATCAACCCAATGTGACTGTTGAGTTCATCCAGCATTCCGTACGCCTCGACTCGAGGAGCATCTTTGTCGACCCGGGTGCCGTCGCCGAGCCCCGTGGTACCCGTATCTCCGGTTCGCGTATAAATTTTTGTGAGTCGGTGTCCCATAATCAGGCCAAGTTGTCCTCAGTCACGACGATGCCATCTTCGTCGGCATAAACGTAGTATCCGGTCCTGAAATTGATTCCCGCGAAGGAGACCAGGATATCCCGATCGCCTCCGCCCTTTTTATGGCTTTTCAATGGATGGGTGTGCAGTGCACGGATGCCGATGGGCAGCCGGTTGACTTCCAACGAATCGCGGATACAGCCGTAGACGATGATCCCTTGCCAGCCGTTGTCGCAGGCGAGCTTGGCCAGATTGCCGCCGAGCAGGGCGCAACGGTGGGAGCCGCCGCCGTCGACGACGAGAACCCGGTCTTCGACCTTCTCTTCGAGGACCGCCCGGAGCAGGACATTGTCCTCGAATATCTTAAGAGTCGTGACGCGGCCGCTGAACGCGCTCTTGCCGCCGAAAGGGCGAAACATCGGCTCGGCGATTTGCAGATGATGGGTGCCGGAGTATCGATCGCAAAGATCGGGGGTCGTGAACGTCATGAGGCAGTCTCCGGACATGAAGTTAGGAGGTGTTATGATACCTGAGAGGGTGTGTGAAAAGCTGCTACGCGGTCCGATGGCGGCGTTGCGAAGGTGTAGGCCTCCTCATGTACTCTGTGTACACTCCGGGTCCTGCGCGCCGGGTGCCCCTTCGACTAAGCTCAAGCCAGGCTTGCACTCGGATCGCTTGCGACGCTTTTCACATACCCTCTGACTAAGCCCGGCGGTTGGGCGGATTTGAGGAATTGCCGCTTACAGATACCGGGCGATCAATCCATTGCGGCAATCGTCGACCGGAACCGGTATCTTGACGTTATAACCCCCGCCCGGAGCTTCCTGCATGGGTTTGCCGTGTTCGTCCTCCATACGCTGCAAGACGACGTCCTGATTGCCCTGAGGAAGGATCAGTTCGAGCCGGTCGCCCACGGCGAACTTGTTTTTCACCAAGATGGCCGCCAGTCCGGAGTTTGCGTCGAAGTCGGCGATTTCCCCCACGAACTGCTGGCGGTGGCTCTCCGAGTGGCCACGCATATAGTTTTGATAATCCTGCGTGTGATGGCGCACGTAAAAGCCGTCGGTGTATCCCCGCTGGGCAAGGTTTTCGAGCACGCCCAGCAGCGCTGGATCGAATTGCCGGCCGGCCAGGGCGTCGTCGATGGCTTGCCGGTAAACTTGGGCGGTGCGCGCCACGTAATAATAGGATTTGGTGCGTCCTTCGATCTTGAGGCTGTCAACGCCCAATTCCACCAAGCGTTGCACGTGTTCCACGGCGCGGAGGTCCTTGGAGTTCAAGATATAGGTGCCGTGCTCGTCCTCCAGGACCGGCATGAGTTCGCCCGGGCGGGTTTCTTCTTCAAGAAGATAGACCTGATCAGCCAAGGGGTGCCGAGCCTGATCGCCGCAAGCCGAGATGTTCCGGTTGAGGTCGGACAGCGACAACCGGAGCTGGCCGGGGACGTAATCGCTTTCGGCGTTTTCTTCCGCGGGCGCAAGATCGTATTTCCAGCGGCAGGAATTAGTGCAGGTGCCCTGGTTTGGGTCGCGGTGATTGAAATAACCCGACAGCAAGCAGCGGCCCGAGTACGCGATGCACAAGGCGCCGTGCACGAACACTTCCAGTTCCATGTCCGGACAGCGTTGGCGGATTTCCCCGATTTCGTCCAGGGAGAGCTCCCGCGACAGGATGATCCGCTTGATCCCGACCGATAGCCAGAAGCGTACCGCCGCATAGTTCAGGGTGTTGGCTTGGACCGAGAGATGGATCGGCATGTCCGGCCATGCTTCCCGGGCCAGCATGATCAATCCGGGATCGGCCATGATCAGGGCATCCGGACCCATGGCAACGATCGGGGCCAAATCTTTGATGAAGGTTTTGACCTTGGCATTGTGCGGCAGCACGTTGGTTGCCAGATAGAACGATTTGCCGAGTTCATGGGCTTCGGCGATGCCCGCTGCGAGATTGTTCTCGAGAAAATCGTTGTTCCGCACGCGGAGGCTATAGCGCGGCAGGCCGGCGTAGACCGCGTCGGCGCCGTAAGCAAAGGCATAACGCATGTTTTTGAGGGTGCCTGCCGGGGACAGCAATTCGACTTTTTGCATGGCACAAAACGTGAAGTGGTAAAATTCGGGGTTTCCATATTATCCCATAGTTGAGCGTATCGCTCAGGAATATCAACTCCTTGAGAATGGCTATGATCTTTCCCACCATAGAATCCTTTGTCGGAAATACGCCACTGGTCAGGTTGCAGCGTCTCCCGGGCGACACCAGCAACGTCATCCTGGCCAAGCTAGAGGGCGACAATCCCGCGGGATCGGTGAAGGACCGGCCGGCTATCAGCATGATCGCGCGCGCCGAGGAACGCGGCGACATCAAGCCGGGGGATCGGCTCATTGAAGCAACCAGCGGCAACACCGGCATCGCTTTGGCCATGGCGGCAGCCATCAAGGGCTACCGGATGATTCTGATCATGCCGGAAAACATGAGCGCGGAACGGCGCGCGGTGATGAAAGCCTTCGGCGCCGAGATCATCCTGACGCCCGCCGAAGGCAGCATGGAAGCGGCGATCGACTTGGCGCGGGAGATGGAGCGAAAAGGCGAGGGCCGGATTCTCGATCAGTTTTCCAATCCGGATAATCCGCGCGCCCATTACGAAGGCACCGGTCCCGAGATTTGGCGCGACACGCAAGGCAGCGTGTCGCACTTCGTCAGCTCGATGGGCACCACCGGCACCATCATGGGCACGTCCGCATTTCTGAAAGAGAAAAATCCCGCCGTCCAAATCATCGGCGTGCAGCCCAAGGACGAGGCCAAGATCCCCGGCATACGCCGCTGGCCCAAGGAATACCTGCCGAAAATCTGCGATTTCAGCCGGGTCGACCGCATCATGGACGTGACGCAAGAGGAAGCGGAAGAAACCACCCGTCAGCTCGCGGCGCGCGAAGGCATTTTTGCCGGCATTTCATCCGGCGGCGCGGTTTCGGCGGCCTTGCGCCTGTGCAAGGAAGTCGAGAACGCGGTGATCGTCGTCATCGTCTGCGACCGCGGCGACCGCTATTTGTCCACCGGCGTATTTCCGGAATAACCATGTCAGCACGAGCTCGCAAAAAACCGCTTCCCCAGGGAGCCATCTCGGCGCACATCGAATCCTTCGCTCACGACGGGCGAGGCGTCGCCCGCGTCGAGGGCAAGGCCGTCTTCATCGACGGCGCCCTGCCGGGCGAAGACGTGACCTTCGTCTATACGTCCGTGCGCCGCGATTATGCCGAAGGCAAGGTGGAGGAAGTCGTGACGCCGGCACCGGGACGGGTCAGTCCCGGCTGCCCGAGTTTCGGCGTCTGCGGCGGTTGCAGCTTTCAACACCTGACCGACGCGGCGCAAATCGAAGAGAAGCAAAAGCTTCTGGTCGACCAGTTCCGGCGTATCGGCAAAATCGACGATGTGCCGTTGTGGCCGCCTTTGACCGGTCCGCATTGGGGCTATCGCCACAAGGCCCGTCTCGGGGTGAAATACGTACCGAAGAAGGGGCGGGTGCTGGTCGGATTTCGCGAACGCTCCAGCCCCTACATCGCCGATCTGGAGTTCTGCCCCGTTCTGCATCCGAAAGTGGGCGAGCGGCTCCGCGATTTGTCGGAATTGATCGGTTCGCTAGTCATCAAGGACCGGCTGCCGCAGATCGAAGTCGCCGTGGGCGATGAGCGTACCGCCTTGATCTTCCGTATCCTCGAGGACGTGCCCCCGGACGATTTGGAACGGCTGAAGGCGTTCGGCACGCGGCTCGATTTCGACATTTACGTGCAGAGGCACGGCCCCGATTCGGTCATTCCGCATTATCCGGAGCATCCGCCGATGCTGAGCTATGCGCTGCCTAATCAGGACATCGAGTTCCGGTTCAAGCCGACCGATTTCACTCAAGTCAACGTCGAGATCAACCGGAAAATGGTGGATCGCGTGATGGAAGTGCTCGATCCTGCCCCCGGCGATGCGGTACTTGACCTATTTTGCGGGATCGGCAACTTCACCCTGCCGATCGCAAAGCGCGCTGGGTGTGTTATCGGCGTCGAGGGCAGCCGGGAATCGGTCGAGCGCGCCCGGCAGAATGCGGACGCCAATAGCATGGGTAACGTCGAGTTTCATGTCGCCGATCTGAGCCAAGCCTTGAACGATGCGGATTGGGCAAGTCGGCGGTATGACAAGATATTGCTCGATCCCTCACGCGCCGGCGCCGAAGAGGTTTTGTCTTACGTGCCGCGCTGGGGGGCGAGCCGCATCGTCTATGTATCCTGCAATCCGTCAACGTTGGCGCGGGATGCCGGCATCCTGGTTCATCAACACGGCTATCGTCTGATTCGCGCCGGCGTCATGGACATGTTCCCGCAAACGGCGCACGTGGAGTCCATCGCGCTGTTCGAGAAAGGGTAGGGTGTGCCGTGCGAACCGACCGGCCGGCATCTGAATCGCCGTTCTACCTCCGCATCAGCATCCCCCGCCAGGAACTCGATCTAATCGAGAACGGTGAGGTGGTCCGCACCTGGCCCGTCTCCACTGCGAAGAACGGGCCCGGCGAGCGCATGGGCAGCGGCTGCACCCCGCGCGGCTGGCATCGCATTCGGGCAAAGATCGGAACGGGCCTGCCGCTCAACACCGTATTCGTCGGACGTCGACCCACCGGGGAGATTTACGATGCGGACCTCGCCTCGAGGTTTCCGGAAAGAGACTGGATCTTGACCCGAATCCTGTGGCTAGGCGGTTTGGAGCCCGGTTTCAACCGGTACGGCCAAGTCGACACCACCTGGCGCTACATCTACATCCACGGAAGCCCCGAGGCTGGCGTAACCGGCGCGCCCGCGTCCCATGGCTGCATCCGCATGCATAGCGGCGATATCGCCGAATTGTTTGAGCGGGTGGATGTGGGGACGCGGGTGTTGATTGAACCGTAGGAAGTAGGGTGGGTTAGGTGCGCATTAGGAAAACCGTTCCGATCGGTACTGAGCCGGACGCGCACCATAACCCACCATTCCGGTTTTCTATGGAACGGCCGACTTGATCGGTGGGTTACGACGCGCTCCAAGGTTCCGGGAAACTCGAAAACGCCTGGATGATGCGCGTCTAACCCACCCTACAAAACTGCCATCACTCGGTTTTGGCTGGTGGCACGCTGAGAATGAACGTCACCGGCCCGTCGTTCACCAATTCTACCTGCATGTTGGCGCCGAACCGCCCGGTTTCCACGGGGGCGTACCTTGTCCGTACCTTTTCCACAAAGTAATCGAACAGCCGTTTTCCGGTTTCGGGATCGGCGGCTGGGGTGAAGCTGGGACGCATACCCTTCCTGGTATCGGCAGCTAAAGTGAACTGGGAGACCAGCAACACTCCGCCGCTCACGTCCACTACGTTGAGATTCATCTTGTCCTCGGCATCCCCGAAAATCCGGTAACTCAGGATGCGCTTGGCCAGCCGGTCCGCCTGGGATTCGGCATCTCCCCGTTCGACCGCGATCAAGGCGAGAAGCCCATGGCCGATCTTGCCGACGCTTTCGCCCGCCACGGTCACCTCCGCCCGTGTCACCCGCTGAATGACGGCGATCATGATCAATACTGCGGCATGTTGGGGTCGACTTCCGTGGCCCAAGCGTCGACGCCGCCCCGCAGGTTGACGATGTTGCTGAACCCTTGGTGGGTTAGGTAGTCGCCCACCATACGGCTGCGCATTCCGTGATGGCAGATGACCACGATTTCCTGTTGCGGATGAAGTTCGCCGAGACGGGAGGGAATATCGTTCATGGGAATGTGCGCGCTGCCTTCGATATGGCAGTAGGCATATTCCTGGGGTTCGCGCACGTCCAGCAGGAGAGGTTTAGGCTCGGCGGTCTCGAGATAGCTTCGAAGTTCCGAGGGCAAGATATCGCGCATGGTTTCCACTCGTATGAAAAAAGCCGCTGGTCCAGGTCCAGCGGCTTTGTAGGTTGGCTAAGCCGACAGGCCGTAACCCGACGGTGGCCTATTTTATAGCGATGCCATTATCCGTCATCGCCCGCAGCACGGTTTCGCCGATATGGGCCGGGTTTCGGGAGACATAAAGGCCCAAGGCTTCCATGGCATCCATCTTGGCGCTGGCCGTGTCGGCTTCGTTGGAGATGATGGCGCCGGCGTGACCCATGCGCCTTCCCGGCGGAGCGGCAATGCCGGCTACGAAACCGACGACCGGCTTTTTCATGTTTTCCTTGGCCCAGCGAGCCGCCGCAACTTCTTGAGGACCGCCGATTTCGCCGATCATGACCACGATTTCGGTTTCAGGGTCGGCTTCGAAGGCACGCAGCACGGTCACGAAGTCGGTGCCATTGATGGGATCGCCGCCGATGCCCACGGAGGTGGTGATGCCGAGTCCCAAGGCCGCCATCTGCTCGGTGGCTTCGTAGTTGAGCGTTCCGGAACGTGAGACGATGCCGACATTGCCCTTTTTGTAGATGTGCGAAGGCATGATGCCTACTTTGCATTCGCCCGGCGTGATGATCCCGGGGGTGTTGGGGCCGATGAGGATCGCATCTTTGCCGGTGCGGTAGCGTTGCAGGCGGATCATGTCGTGGACCGGAACGCCATCGGCGATGGTCACCGCCACTTTGATCCCGGCGTCGATGGCTTCCATCAAGGCGTCGGCGCTGAAGGGCGGGGGCACGAATACGGCGGAGACATCGGCGCCGGTCGCGGCCACGGCCTCGGCCACGGTATCGAACACCGGAAGTCCCAGATGGGTGGTGCCGCCTTTGCCGGGCGTGACGCCGCCCACCACGTTGGTCCCGATTCTGATGGCGTCTTCGGCGTGGAAGGTGGCGTGCTCGCCGGTGAAACCTTGAAAGATGACCCTGGAGTTTTTGTTAACGAATACGCTCATGCTGCTTACCCTCTCACCGTTTCGACCGCCTTGGCTGCCGCGGCATCCAGATTTTCGGCGGTAATAAAGGACAGGCCGGACTTCGCCAAGATTTTGCGGCCTTCTTCGACGTTGGTGCCGGCCAGGCGCACGATCAGCGGAACCTTGATTTGGAGGCTGTTGCAGGCTTGGATCAAGCCCTTGGCGATCCAGTCGCAGCGGTTGATGCCGGCGAAAATGTTGACCAGGATGCACTTGACGTTAGGGTCTTCCAGCACGATGCGGCAGGCGTTGGTGACTTTCTCGGGGGAGGCGCCGCCGCCCACGTCGAGGAAGTTGGCCGGACGTCCGCCGTGCAGGGTGATGGCGTCCAGCGAAGCCATGGCGAGGCCGGCGCCATTGACGATGCAGCCGATGTTGCCGTCGAGCGCGATGTAGTTGAGACCGTGTCCGGAGGCTTCGACCTCTTTCGGATCTTCCTCGGCCAGGTCGCGCATTTCGGTGACGGCTTTCTGGCGATAGAGGGCGTTGTCGTCGAAGCTGAACTTGGCGTCCAGCACCATCAGTTTGTCATCACCGTCCCCGACGATGGCCAGCGGATTGATTTCGGCCTGCAGGGCGTCCTTGTCGCGCATGCAGCGGTAGAGGGCCTTCATCAGCTTGACGGCCTGCGGCATCAGCTTGCCCTTGAGTCCGATGGCGGTGGCGACTTTACGGCATTGAAAATCCAGAAGGCCGATCGCGGGGTCGATCACTTCCTTGACGATTTTCTCTGGAGTCTCCTTGGCGACTTCCTCGATATCCATGCCGCCTTCGCTGGACGCGATAATGGTGATGCGCTGAGAGCCGCGGTCGATCACGAGGCCTAGATAAAACTCCTTCTTGATGTCGCTGGCCTGTTCGATCCAGACGCGCTGGACCACGGAGCCTTCGGGGCCGGTCTGATGGGTGACCAGATGGGTGCCGATCATGGCATCGGTGGTTTTCTGCACCTCATCGATGGAGCCGACGACTTTAACGCCGCCCGCCTTACCGCGGCCACCGGCATGAATCTGTGCCTTGACAACCCATTTGCTGCCACTGATTTCCTCGGCCACCTGGGCTGCCTGCTGGTCGGAATAAGCGACGCCGCCAACCGGAACCGGCACGCCGTATGATTTCAGCAGTTCCTTCGCTTGATATTCATGGATGTTCACTGATTGCTTTCCTCTCTTCAATGTAGGTCGGGTTGGGCTGGCAGACCGTAACCCGACGATAGGAATGTCGGGTTACGACTCGATAACCCGACCGACGGAAATCCCTTATGACTTGCGGGCTTCGATTTGTTCGATCTGCCTGACCACGTTTTCGGCCATGCGGATGGAGGCAGCGTCGATCAGGCGACCGTCCAGGGATACGGCGCCCTTGCCTTCCTTCGCCGCTTTTTCCATCTCCACCAGGATGCGGCGGGCGCGATTCACTTCTTTTTCGGTGGGGGTGAAGACTTCATTCGCCAGCGCGACTTGGGATGGGTGAATCGCCCATTTGCCCTCGCAGCCCAAGGCGGCGGCGCGGCGCGCGGCGACCTTATAGCCCTCGGGATCGCTGAAATCGCCGAACGGACCATCGATGGGGCGAAGCCCATAGGCACGGCAGGCTGCTGCCATGCGGGCGATGGCGAAATGCCATTGATCGCCCCAGTGATAGGCGCGTGCGCCGCTCTCGTCGGGATCGGTCAGCATGCCGTAGTCGGGATTGGCGCCGCCGATCTGCGTAGTGCGGGCGCGTACCGAGGCGGCGTAGTCGGCCACGCCAAACACCATGGCTTCCATGCGCTCGGGGCAGCTCTTCGCGATTTCTTCCACGTTCGCGATGCCCATGGCGGTTTCTATTAGCACGTGGATGTTGATGGGTTTGAAGCCTTTATAGGCTTCGATCTGGGACAGCATGGTGGCGACGAAATACACGTCGGAGGCAGAGCCCACTTTGGGAATAAGAATAGTGTCGAGTTTATCGCCGCAGGCTTCAACCACTTCCACCAGATCGCGGTAGGCGTAATGGGTGTCAAGTCCGTTCATGCGGATGGAAACGGCACACTTCGACCAGTCGTAAGCGTTCAGCGCTTCGATAATGTTGGCCCGCGCCTGCTCTTTGTCGTCCGGGGCGACGGCGTCTTCCAAGTCGAGAAAAACCACGTCGGCGCCGGAGTCGGGCGCTTTTTCCAGCATGCGTTTGTTGCTGCCGGGAACAGCCAACTCGCTACGGTGTAATCGATTTTTTACGGCCATGTCGTGTCTCTGTATTTTTAGACGAGTGAATGTTGTAATCGAGCAAATATCTGCCACGACCCGATTGAAACAGGTAGTGCTTTGAATTCCTTTTAGATTTGTTCGCTGCGGGCAAGAAGCAAGAGAGAGTCGGGCATCCTCTTAATATCAAGGCGATGGTCCTTTTGTTTTGCCAAATCGCTTAGCTATATAGCCGAGTGGCGTGCCTCACAAAATGTCCGTTGCAATGTAACTCGCCATTATAACCGCAAGGTTATGTGTTTTCGCTAGCTGGAAAAAAGCAATAATGCAAATTGCCGTAATTGGCAAAAATAGTGAAATAGACTAATTGTTGTAAGGGGATTTTTTTGTTAGGATCGCGCCGACATGCAACTTTTTGTTGCTGGCATGCAACGGACTTAAGTTAAACTTGCACGAGGGGGAGATTAAGAATGATCAAAAAAACGACTGGTATGGCGGCGATTGTTACCGCCGCTGTCGCGGTTGCCGGCTTGGCGCCGCAAGAGGCTATGGCCGATAAGCACACCTCGAAAGGTACGTCTGCCCAGGCCGATATCGAAAGACGTCTTCAGATGATGGAAGACGAGATGCGCGCGTTGCGCTCGGAACTGGCGAAGGCGCGTTCCGACTCCAAGGCCAACGCCGCACAGCTCGAGGCGCAGCAGCAGAAGGTCGATCAACAGCTTGCCGAGGCAGAGGAGCATGAGAAAGAGCATCATGATCTTCTCTTCTTCCGCGGCGGTTATGCCAAGATGGAGCATGGCCGTGGCTACAAAGGTCTCGAAACCCTGTTGATCAATCAGGAGGATAACGATAATGACGGCTGGTATGTCGGCGCCGGTTTCGACCATCAGTTGACCGACGATTTCTGGGGCTTGACTGATATGGCCTCGCTCGACGGTGAGGTCATGTTCGAATACAAGAACTTCGGCACCGGTACGAACACGCTGATTGCTATCAATGAGACCTCAGCTATTACTGGAACTATTGAGAACAAGATTACCCAGTTCACTCTGACGGCCGCACCGAAAATCAAGTTCAACAATATGGGTAACTTCAGGCCGTGGATCATTCCGTTCGGTCTCGGCATCCATGTCATCAGCCCGCCCTCCAGCGGTGTCACCGTGCTGAATCCAGGCCTGATGGTCGGTGCCGGCGCCGAATACAAGATCTGGGGCGATCTGTGGGCAGGTCTCGATTTCCGCTATCACTTCACCGGTGATGACCTGGACATCAAGAGCAGCAACGGTGTGCTCAGGGGTGTAGATACGGACGGGTTTACCACCGGCGCATTTCTCGGCTTCGGCTTCTAAAGTCACTTTCAAGTCGAGAGAAAGGGGGATGCAAATCCCCCTTTTTTGTTCCCTTTGAGAGGGAGTGATGGCAGTTATGCCATGGAGGAGGTAATGAGTTATTCTAGACATGCCATGAATATCGCGTCTTGGCTATAAAGGCCATAGACGAACAAATATCTTTTGCGCATGAAATCCCTTTATCCCGGCATCGAGCCCTACGCGATTCACCAATTCAAGCGGGATAATCATCAGGTCTTTGTGGAAGAATGCGGGACTCCCTCCGGAGTACCCGTTGTGTTCTTGCACGGAGGACCGGGTTCCGGCTGTAAGCCTTATCATCGCTCCTTTTTCAACCCCGAAAAGTACCGGATTATCCTTGTCGATCAGCGAGGCGCGGGGCAGTCAAGTCCTCATGGGGAGCTTGTCGGCAACACGACGGCAGATTTGATCGGTGATTTGGAATACATCCGTCATGTCCTTCAAATCGATCGCTGGCTGCTCTTCGGTGGCTCCTGGGGCGCAACCTTGGCGCTTTTGTATGCTCAGCGCCATCCGGCTAAGGTTGCGGCGCTGGTGCTGAGGGCGGTGTTTTTGGCCCGGCAGTGCGATCTCGCCTGGTTCGCCGGCTCGGGCGTAAACCGAATTTATCCGGAGGAATGGGAGCGGTTCATAGAAAGTATTCCGGAGTCCGAACAGAATAATCCATTGTCCTATTTGTATTCATGCCTGACCGGTGATGATGAACTGGCCCAGCGGCGCGCCGCTCGGGCATGGGCGTTGTGGGGCGGTCAAGTCGTTCTCGGCGATGAGTTCGATCCGTCCGAGTTGAACGAGCATGTTTCATCCGAAGTGGTCAATCAGGCTCGGATTGAGCTCCACTATGCCGTGAACGGATATTTCATTCCTGAAAATGGCATTCTGGAGGGCTGTGACAGGATCAGCCATTTGCCGGCGATTTTGATTCACGGCCGTCGCGACTTGGTTTGTCCCGTAGAGTCTTCCTTTAGCCTGCACAGACGCTTGCCGAATTCCGAATTGCGCATTTTGCCGAACGCCGGACATATCGCTGCCGGTGAGGAAATGGCCGACGCCTTGGTTTCGGCGGCGGATGAAATGCTTGAGCGGTTCGATTCATGAGCGGAAGCAAGCGCCTGATTATCGCCATGACCGGCGCTACCGGGGCCGTATACGGCTTGCGCTTGCTGCAGGTGCTGCGCGATATCGGCGGATGGGAGACGCATCTGATCATTTCCTCGGCGGGCGTGCTCAATATCCACCATGAGCTGGGCATGAAGCGGAGCGAGGTGTGCGCGTTTGCCGATGTGGTTCACGATGTAAACGATATCGGGGCCAGTATTGCGAGCGGCGCGTTCAAGACCCACGGCATGATCATCGCACCGTGCTCCATGAAAACTTTGGCTTCAGTGGCGCACGGGTTTTCCGACAATCTAATCTCCCGCGCGGCTGATGTGACGCTTAAAGAGCGTCGTCGGTTGGTGGTAGTGCCGCGGGAAACGCCGTTGAACTTGGCCCATATCCGCAATATGGCGGCAGTTACGGAAATGGGAGGCATTATCTTTCCGCCGTTGCCGGCCTTTTACGGCAAAGCGAAGACGCTGCCGGAGCTGATCGACGAGACGGTCGGGCGGATTCTAGGGCTCTTCGAGGTTGAGGTGCAGGGTTTGTACGAGCCTTGGGAAGGACTCCAAAAGTAGAGCGGGTATTGTCTACCCTACTGCTACGCCAGAAATTAGTTGCTCAAAGACTTGGAGTTCCGGACGTTGCGAAATACTAGCGGTTGCGCTGCTTCGGTTTCACAGGCCGAGCGTGCGCTGGCGATAGCGTCAAATACGGTATGCCGATCTGGAGATTTGCTGCACACCGGGTCGGCGGCGGTCATGTCGCCGGTAAACAGATAGGCTTGGCAACGGCAACCGCCGAAGTCCTTGGTCTTTTCCGGGCAGGATCGACAGGGCTCCTTCATCCAATCGTATCCGCGAAATTTGTTGAACGCATCGGAGTGGAGCCAAATATCCCGCACGCTCATGTCCCGCACATTGGGACAGTTGAGTCCCGGCAGCGACCGGGCCTCGTGGCAGGGTAGGGCAAGGCCGTCCGGAGCGATAGTCAGAAACGTCGTTCCCCAGCCGTTCATGCAGGCTTTTGGTCGATCTTCATAGTAGTCAGGCACTACGTAATAAATCTTCATCTTTCCCTTGAGCTTCTCCTTGTAGTCCTGGGCTATGGCCTCGGCCTCCTGGAATTGCTCACGGGTGGGCAGCAACCGATCACGATTGAGATGCGCCCAGCCGTAATACTGGGTGTTGGCCAATTCCAGATAATCGGCCTCCAGTTCGACGGCCATGTCGAGAATCTCGCGCATCAGGTGGATGTTCTGGCGATGAATCACTATGCACAGCACCATGGGATAGCTGTGCTTCTTGACCAGTCGGGCGACTTCCTTCTTGTGCTCGAAGGATTCGGTGCCGGCGAGATAGTTGTTCAGCGTCTTTTCAGGCGCCTGTATGCTGACCTGAATATGATCCAATCCCGCTTCTTTCAACTCGGCAATTTTATCCTCGTTGAGGTTATGGCCGGAGGTGATCAGATTGACGTAATAGCCTAGCCCCCGGGCATGTCGGACCAGGATCGGCAAGTCCTGGCGTACCAGGGGTTCGCCGCCCGACAAGCCGAGTTGCACCGCGCCCATTTCGCGAGCTTCGGAAAACACTCTCAGCCAATCGTCGGTACCGAGTTCGTCCTTGTGTTTCGCGAAGTCGATGGGATTAGAGCAATAGGGGCACTGTAGCGGGCACGTGTACGTCAGTTCGGCGAGCAGCCACCGGGGATTACTGACGGGGGATTTGTCTGATCCAACCATTATCTAAGGCAGATTGCAGGAGTTCGGAAATATCGTCCCTTAGACCCGTGGTTTCGAATTTCGTCTCAAGCTCTACGACGATTCCGTCCAAATCACGTGTGCCGTCGCACAGCTTAAGAATTTCGGCGGCGGGCGTGTTTAGTTCAACCAAGCCCTCAGGGTAAAGGACCACATAACGCTGCTGAGCTTCCTCCCATTGCAATCGGTGCAGGGGCGAGAAGGCAAAAAGGCTTTGGACATCTAAGGCCATAGCTTTAGGCCTTGATGTTGAAATAGGGCGGCTTGTTTTCGATGTAGGCCAAGTACATCGCGTCAAGCATGCTCCACAGGATATCCAGCTTGAACTGGAGGATTGCCAAGGCGCGCTCCTGTTGCTCGCGAGTCTTGAAATAATCTAGTGTGATGGCAAGGCCGTGCTCCACGTCGCGGCTGGCTTGAGTTACCCGTTTCCTGAAATAGGCCAGGCCCTCCTGATCGATCCACGGATACAAATCGGGCCAACCGGACAAACGCTGCTTGTGGATGGTCGGCGCGAATAACTCGGTCAGCGACGAGCAGGCAGCTTCCTGCCAGGAAGACTGGCGGGCGAAATTGACATAGGCGTCCACGGCGAAGCGTACACCCGGGAGCACGTGTTTTAGCGACCACAGTTCGTCGCGGGGAATGCCCACGGCAATACCGAGGCGCGTCCATGCCTCTATCCCGCCCGCATCGTCGCCCCAGCCGTCATGGTCGTGTATGCGCTGAATCCACTCGCGGCGTGTTTCGCGATCGGGGCAATTCGCCAGGATTGCCGAATCCTTGACCGGAATCTTGATTTGGTAATAGAAGCGGTTCGCAACCCAACCCTGAATTTGCTCCTTGCTGAGTTTGCCGTCAGCCATGAGCACATGGTACGGGTGGTTAATATGATAATACGCCTCCTTCGCGCGCAGTTTGGCTTCGAATTCTTCTCGGCTCCAAGGTGTCGGTTCGCTCATGGTGTCTCTCACAGGTCGATTTCCATGCCGTCGTAGGCGATTTCGATGCCCGCCTCGTTAAGCGCCTTTCGCTCCGGCGAATCTTCATCCAAAATCGGGTTGGTGTTATTGATATGGATCAAAATTTTCCGCGCTTTGGGCACATTTTTCAGCACTTCGATCATGCCGTCCGAACCCGATTGGGGTAGGTGCCCCATATCGCGGGCAAGTTTATCGCAGATTCCGGCACAGCCCATTTCGTCCTCTTGCCAAAATGTGCCGTCGACCAGCAGGCAATTGGTCTTCTGCATGGCCGCAAAAACGTGAGGCTCAATTTCACCGAGCCCCGGCGCGTAATAAAGTTTCTTGCCTGAAGAAATCTGCTCGATGACTACGCCGATATTGTCCCCTGCGTGTGGATTGTGCCGGTGGGGCGAATAAGGCGGCGCCTTGCTTTTCAGCGAATGCGTGTAGAACTTCAGGTCGTGAATCTCGGGAATCGTGAAACTGCTACCATCCAGAGGTGTACTGTGGTGATTGACGCCGCAGTAGTGCTCCAGCATTTTGAATACAGGGAATCCCGTCGATAGATCCTGTCTCACCATTTCGCTGCAGTAAATGTCCAGCGGCCGGGTGGACTCGCGTAGCATCAATAGCCCCGTGGTGTGATCGATTTGGCTGTCGATCAAAACTATGGCTTTGATGCCGCTGTCGCGGATGCCGCGCTTGGGATGGACGGCCGGAAAAGCTTCCAGTTGGGTGCGGATGTCGGGCGAAGCATTGAAAAGCACCCAATTCTCATTATCGCTACTGATGGCAATGGACGACTGAGTGCGCGATCTGGCATTGACTTCGCCTCGGCGAAGCCTGGAACAATTATGGCAGTTACAGTTCCACTGCGGGAACCCGCCGCCGGCGCCGGCGCCCAACACTCGAACTTTCATTTCGGTCTTTACTAAGCAAAAGAGCTTATACGAGCCCTTAAACGAAAAACGGGGCCCTACATTGCTGTGGAGCCCCGCTCAGGGATACAACCGGCGAATTAGCGGTTGTAGATGTACATCGTAACTTCGAAGCCAAAGCGCAGGTCTTTGTAGCTTGGTTTTTCCCATCTCATTTCGGATTACCTCCAAAAAACTGATTTATTGCTTTAGTTGGAAATGGCTTAAAAAGCTCGAATCACAGTATACGTATCCGATTTTTGGAAAGCAACGGGAGATATTCCCGTTGTTGGAGTGAAATAGGCGGATGTCGGCTAGGCTGATTGGTCAATCTAGCCTACCGCAAGTCGGGCATTTCGGGTTTCTTTTCAAGATCATCTGATTCCATTCCATGCTCAGCGCATCGAGCAATAACAGCCGTCCCCGCAATGTGTTGCCCACGCCCGCGAGGAGCTTTATGGCCTCCAACGCCTGCAGGCTGCCGATGATCCCGGGGAGAGGGGCTAGAACGCCGGTTTGCACGCAGCTTTCCGCAAGTTCGCCGTGATCGGCGTACAAGCAGTTGTAACAGGGATTGTCTCCGGTGCCCGCGGTGAATACCGCCAGTTGTCCCTCGAAACGGATCACCGCTCCGGAAACCAAGGGAGTTCGAGTTTTTACGCAAGCGGCGTTGACAGCAAAACGGGTGGTGAAGTTGTCCGAGCAATCGAGTACAACATCGGCCTGAGCGATTTCGCGCTCCAATGTTGCGCCTTCCAGCCGGGATATCAGCTCAGTGACCCGGATATCGGGATTTAATCTTTCGACTGTCTTACGCGCCGAAACCGCCTTCGGCTCCCCGATATTCTCCATGCCGTGGACGATCTGCCGCTGAAGATTGGATATTTCCACGACATCGTAGTCGTTGAGCACGAGGTTGCCGACGCCTGCGGCAGCCAGATACATGGCTGCGGGCGAGCCGAGCCCGCCGAGACCGATAATCAATGCCCTGGAATTCAACAGCTTTTCCTGGCCCTCAACGTCGATCTGAGGCAGCAGAATCTGTCGGCTGTAACGCAAAAGTTGATTATCGTCCATCGTTTGGTGCTACAGGCTGTTCGGAAAAATAAACCAGTTTACCGGTAAAAAGCGTCGTCGCATAAGGCGAGAAACGAACGAGCTTGCTTTGAGGTTGGTGAATCGCCTTTATGTAAAAAGACTTATGGGAAGACGAGGCGTCCTTAGATCCAGCGCGCTAATTCTGTTGCATCCAGCCCAATAAATAGTTCTCGATAAGCGACGTCGTCAATTTCTCGGCATCCGAAAGACCGGCGATGTCCAATTTATCGGTAAGCGCCAAGGTACAGACACCGTGTACTCCTCCCCAAAGCGCGCGAGCGGCCAGTGCGACTTCGTTCGGATTCCGGGGTGGAGCGAGTCTCTCGAGCATTTTTTCAACTCGATCGAACAAAACGAGAACGTGGCTGCGGTACCAGTCGGGCGAAGCGGTGGCCGTGGGCGACCCACGTCCGAAAATCAGATTCCACCGCCCTTGGTGGGAGGCGGCAAAACGAAGATAAGTGAGGCCCAGTTCTACCAGGACAGCCGCGGGATCGTTTTTTCGGGCTGTGGCTTGGTCAAGTTCGAAGGCTAATTGGTCCAAAGTTCGGGCATTCACATGGAAGATCAAGTCATCCAGGTTCTCGAAAATCAAATAAAGGCTGCCTACGGTGTAGCCGATTTCGTTCGCGATCTTGCGCGTGCTGAGGCCCGCAGCCCCTTCCCGCTCGACGATGGTTTCCGCTGCTTTAAGCGCCATTTCGCGAATCTCGTCGCGGCTATGATCGTTTCGTCTGGCCATGGGGAATATCTCGATGCTTTGCTCGCTCCGGGGAATTTAGCAGGATGCTGTCAGTCCTTAATCTTAAGGCGAGGGCAGTTGCTTGAACTTCGCTCGACTCCTGTCCGATGCGGATCGTAAGGTATGGAGGGACATTTGATGATTATCATCGCCGACATTCGATGTGCCGAGTAATCTCCGGGTCATTACGTGGCTTATCGGATTTCAAAAATACCGAAATAACCGAGATTTCCGCAGTTCAATCATTCGCAGCACGTGTGGCCATGGGAGCGTATTTCTCGATCCGATATGTACTATCATTGGCGAACTTTGAACCCCGAGTACTTTTAGCAGGATTCATCATGTTACGGATTATTTTCCTATTTCTTTTACTTGGCGCGCTCTCCGCTCAAGCGCAGGATGAACTCGCCCCGGTGCCTGAGCCGCCGGACATTCCGCCACAGGTCGAGAGTGGTGAGCCCTTGGAGCCGGATGTCACCATTATCCGCCGGGGCAAAGACATCATCGAAGAATACCGGATCAACAACCGGCTTTACATGGTTAAGATCAAGCCACGCATCGGGCCGGCCTACTATCTGCTCGATACTGACGGCGACGGTAATATGGACGTGCGGCGCAGCGATCTGGAGGATGACATGCAGATTCCTCAATGGGTGCTTTTCAGTTGGTGAGTTTCGGTTTAAATCGAGATAACTGTTTACTGTACAGGCTAAATGCCCTTCTTTGATAGAATGGCGCCAGATTCGGGCGTTTTGTAGTCCCGCGAATTCAGACTGCCATTCCGTGATCTCACGAGTTATCCCGCCTTTAAGAACAACACTAAGGATTATTTCCGTTTGAGCCAAAGAATAGACTCCCGGCTTAGCCAGCTTATCAATGCCGGCCAACAACATTTGCTGAGGAACGGCCTTAAAGGGCTGGAAAAGGAAAGTCTTCGGCTTGCACCCGACGGAGTCATTGCGCATACGCCGCATCCGATAGGCGTGGGATCGGCGCTGACGCACCCTTATATCACCACCGATTATTCCGAGGCCCTGATCGAGCTGATCACGCCGCCTCACGCCGATCCCGCGGAAACGCTGCGATTCCTCGAAGACTTGCACACCTTCGTGTACCGCAATCTGGGAGAGGAAATTTTACTCGCGACCTCCATGCCCTGCGGCGTGGCCGGGGACGAGAGCATCCCGATCGCCGAGTACGGAACATCCAATATAGGTCGGATGAAGCACGTCTACCGTCGCGGGCTCGCCTATCGCTACGGTCGAACGATGCAGGCTATCGCCGGCGTTCATTTCAATTATTCCGTCAATGAAGCCTTATGGCCGGTCTTGCGGGAGTTGAAAGGCGGATCGGAATCGCTGTCCGGCTTTATTGCCGACAATTATTTCGGCATGGTCCGAAATGTACATCGTTATGGATGGCTGACAATCTATTTATTCGGTGCTTCCCCGGCATTCTGCAAATCCTTTTTCACCGGGCGCGAGCATCTTATTTCCGAGTTTTCGGAATTCGACGCCCAAACGCTTTTTCGTCCCTATGCAACCTCGTTGCGTATGAGCGATATCGGCTACAAAAACGACAGCCAGGCGGGACTTGAGATCTCGTTTGATAATCTCGAAGATTATGTGGCCAGTCTCGGCAAGGCCATTGAGACTCCCTTTCCGCTTTATGAGCGTATCGGCGTCAAGGTGGACGGAGAATATCGTCAACTGAACGGCAATATCCTGCAAATCGAAAACGAGTATTACAGCATCATTCGTCCCAAGCAAATTACCGAGTCCGGCGAAAAGCCTACTCTCGCCCTTAAAAAACGCGGGGTGCGCTATTTGGAACTCAGGTCGCTGGACTTGGAGTGCTTTAGTCCCGCAGGAGCAAACCTTGATCAGTTGCGTTTCCTGGAAATCTTTCTGCTTTTCTGCCTTTTGGAGGAAAGTTCTCCCCTCGATTCCGCGGAAAAAGCGGAAGTCAGCCGGAACGGCATGGCAGTCGCGTGCTGTGGTCGTACGCCCGGATTTAAGCTTCGGCGCAAAGGCGGGGAGATTTCGCTAAAGGGATGGGCCGCGGAAATGCTCGATGCTATGCGCGGCATTGCGGAAATTCTCGATGCTGGGGATGCACTTAAACCCTATACCCGAAGTCTGGAGGCACAAGGCGACCTGCTATCGGATCCCGAGCGGACACCGTCCGCCCGCATGCTGGCCGAAATGAAGGAGAATGGCGAATCGTTTGCCGCCTATGCGCTGCGGCTATCGAACGAACACGCGCGGGTATTCCGCGAACGTTCCCTATCGGCCGAGCGAGCCGCGCTATTCCGACGCTACTCGGAGCAATCACTTGAGGAGCAGCGGCGGATAGAAGCCGGCGATAGATTTTCTTTCGACGAATTTTTACAACGCTATTTCGCCCAAGCATAATAGGCTCCAAGTCGGAGCTTATTCCGCTTAGCTGCTAGACCGCCTCGGATTTAGGCGCCGGTCGAAATTTCACTCTCCCCAGGTTTTCTCGTGGAGGTTGCCATGGATTACCAGTACATTCGGCTTCCCGCCAGCGGCGAAAAAATCAGCGTTGAAGATGGCAAGCTTCATGTTCCGGATGATCCTATCGTTGGTTATGTCGAAGGCGATGGCATCGGTCCGGACATCACGCGCGCCTCCCTTCGGGTTTGGGATGCCGCGGTCGCCAAAGCGTACGGCGGATCGCGCAAAATCCACTGGTGCGAACTCTATCTCGGAGAAAAGGCCAGTACTCTCTACGGCAACGCTTTTCCCGACGAGGCGGTGAATGCGCTCAAAGATCTCGTCGTATCCATCAAGGGCCCTTTGACCACGCCCGTGGGCGGGGGCATGCGGTCCATCAATGTCTCCCTTCGACAAGTCCTCGATCTATACGCTTGCGTTCGTCCGGTGCGCCATTTCCCGGGTGTGCCGTCGCCTCTGCGTCATCCGGAAGCGGTGGACGTGGTGATCTTCCGCGAAAACACCGAGGACGTTTACGCGGGCATCGAATATCCGGCGGGATCGCCCGAAGCCTTTAAACTCGAGCGTTTTCTTAAAGAGGAGCTCAAAGCGGAGTTTCAATCGGGTAGCGCTCTGGGGTTGAAGCCGGTGAGCGAATTCGGAAGCAAGCGGCTGATTCGCAAGGCCATCCGTTATGCGCTCGATCACGGGCGGAAGAGCGTTACCTTGGTGCACAAGGGTAACATCATGAAGTACACCGAGGGTGCGTTCCGCAACTGGGGTTACGAACTCGCCCGTACGGAGTTCGCCGATCAAACCATCACCGAAGACGAGTTGAACAGTATCCATGGCGGCAAGCAGCCGGACGGCAAGGTTGTCATAAAGGACCGCATCGCCGATATCATGTTCCAACAGATGTTACTCCGCCCCGCGGAGTTCGACGTCATTGCCACACCCAACCTGAACGGCGACTATCTTTCGGATGCGGTTGCGGCGGAAGTGGGAGGCGTAGGCATCGCGCCGGGAGGCAACATCGGTGATTTCATTGCCGTGTTCGAGGCGACTCATGGTTCCGCGCCCAAATATGCCGGCCAGGATAAGGCTAATCCCGGATCATTACTTTTCAGCGGGGTGATGTTGCTCGAATACCTGGGATGGCAAGAAGCAGCGAATGTGGTGGAAGCCGCTTACAGCGCCGTCGTCGGCAAGAAGATCGTCACGTACGACTTTGCGCGGCAGATGGACGGAGCGAAGGAGGTCAAGACCAGCGAATTTGGAGACGCCCTGATAGAGGCGATGGGTTAAGAGGCGATGCGGGGGGAGGACCTTGGGTCTCCGCCCGCAAGCATGTCACCTTGCGGGCGGAGCGGAAGACTCACCGGGTACGTGTGCGCAATAGAGCGCGTTTCCCGGAGTGCCTTATCTTTTCTGGAGCTTTTCCAGAACCGGAACTGCCTGTCCGAGGAGTTCGGCGCCTTTGGTGGTGTTGCCGCTTTCGCATTCGCCCTTGGCTTCTTTCACCACTTTGATGGTGTCTTGCAGTTCTTTTCCGGCTGCAGCGCCAGTGAGTTCCTTGTAGTGCTGGATCGACTGCTTGATGCCCGAGAGGCAACCGTCTTTGTCGCCTGCTTTCGCCGCTTCATGAGCTTCCTTAGCGGTTTTGACGGTGAGTCCAAAGTGCTCGGCGACGCCTGCAGCGTTTTCGGCGGCTATGGCGCTACCCGACACACCGAACGCGCCGGTCAACAACAAAGCGCTCAATACTTTCGCGGTTTTATTCATTTTCATTCTCTTAAGTTCTCCTCTGGTTATCCTTGAATAACCAAACTAATGTCATGTTTACTTGTTAATTGCTGACACACACTTCATCGTTGCCGAGAAAAAGTCTCCGCACGGCTATCCTCCACGATGGAATCGGGAAGGAAAGATCCAAAACCGCGCCTTGATGTAGTCAACAGCAGCCAATAGTAAAAGACTTTCTTAATGTTGTCATGCGTTCGTTCCAGGAAACTTGTCTAACTCGTCCCACGTTCGGGTTTCCTCGAAAGCAAATAATCCAGCCACATCGTCGATAGCTTTTCCTGCACCGAGTTCTGACGCAGACGCGCGTACAAGTTGGGGAAATCCACCCGGTCGAGGTCTTGGTCCTGGTTGTAGCAGGAGTACACGAAATACTCCTTGCCGCTTTCCGGGTCCACATGCTTGCACAGGCATTGCGCGCAGACACCTTTCATCATGCACTGCATCGGCGAGTTGATGGAACCAATGGCGGAATGATGGGCTTTCAGGTACGGCTGGAGTACGCCGTAACGGGCCGCTTTTACCGCCGCCATCATGCGGTCGGAGCCGATGACGACCATATGGTCGACGTCGTCCATGTGGATCGGGGTCGCGCCCAAATCGCCTTTGGCATAAGCCAGCATCGCCTCGACGATATTACCGACGAAGCTTTTGTCCTGGGGACGCAGCGGCGGTATGGGCTCGGCACCCGGCAACCGATCGACCGACCAGATCACCACATCGGAGGCCGCTTCGATTTCCCGAATTTTGAACACGTCTTCGCGCTTCCGGTAGCCGGCGAAATAGATGACGTGGCTGCCCGCGGCGCGCAGCGCTTTGCCGATGGAGAACAGCACCGCATTGCCCAAGCCGCCGCCGGCAAGAAGGACCGTTTGCCCGGTATGAATCTCGGTGGGGGCGCCTGTAACGCCCATGACCACGATTGGATCGCCCGGTTTCCACATCGCGCACAGCCTGGACGACGAACCCATTTCCAGGGCGATTAGGGAGATCAGGCCCTGTTCCTTGTCGACCCACGCGCCGGTCAGTGCCAGACCTTCGGCAACCAAAACCGTATCGTCCACGACCGGCGCGAGGACTTCGAAATTTTGAACGCGGTAGAACTGGCCCGGGCAGAAGTGCTTCGCGGCCAAGGGGGCCCTGACGATCACCTCGATGATGGTTGGCGTGACGCGATTGATTTCCACGATCCGCGCCAAAAGCATGTCGTCGAGCTTGCGCTGGAATTCCCGCAAATTCGCAAGGCGCTGAGGCTGTTGGGCTCGGTCGAGCGTGGCGAATTCTTTTTCGTACAGTTTGACGATGTAAGGATATCCGTTCTTGGCGCTGGCCATGGCTTTCACGACGTTGCCGGCATAAACCGGGTGGTTGTCGCCGTAAAACGTGATGAATTTGCCGTGCCGCCGATACGAGGTAAACGGCGCCGGTCTGCCGATCTTGGCAACGGCGGTGTCGTTGACCGGCTCCAGCTCCGGAATTTCGCTCAGCCAGTTCGGCTCGTAGCGTTGGTAGAACTTCTTGTCCATCTCGAACGTATCCGGATGCTCGGATTCGTAGATGGTGTTGGGCGATGTTCCAGCGGCGACGAACAGGCTGCGCAACGGGACTTCTAGAATGCCGGCCTTTTGCCAGCGGCCCTCTTGTTCTTCGAGTTTTTCGAAGTGCACAGCGCGGAGATGGCCATATTTGTCTTCTAGTGCTTCGAGAGGGTTCATGCCTTCGGCCAGCAGAATCCCTTCATCCATGGCCTCCTTGATTTCCTCGTGATTCTGCCGGTAGGCGGGCGAATCCTTGATGCCTTTGCGATAGAACAGCGTGACGCCGCCCCAGGCATTCAGCAACGGCAGGAAATTGGGTTTTTCACCGGCGGTCTGCGCGCGTTGGCGTTCCGCCTGCACGGCCTTGGCATGGTCCAAAAATTCATCGAGGATCAGCAGCTCTTCTTCGTCGTAGCGGGCGCGTACGGCCTTCTCGCCCAAGGCGGCGCAAAGCGTTTCATAGCGTTGCATGATCTTTTCGACCTGCACCGGATAGTACGCCAAGAGCTCCGTGGCCGTGTCCATGGCCGTCAGTCCGCCGCCGATGACACCGGCCGGCAGGCGCACTTGCAGATTGGCCAGCGACGACTCCTTGGCGGCGCCGGTCAATTGCAGCGCCATCAGGAAATCGGACGCTTTTCGAATGCCTCGAATCAGGTTGTTCTTGATGTCGATGAGCGTGGGCTTGCCGGCGCCGGAGGCGATGGCGATATGATCAAAGCCCAAATCCCAGGCCTCGTTGATCGTGAGGGTGCCGCCGAAACGCACGCCGCCGTAGCAGCGAAAGGTGTGCCGACGCAGCAGATTCAGATAAATGACTTTCAAAAAGTTCTTGTCCCAACGAACCGTAATCCCGTATTCGGCCACCCCGCCGAAACCCAGCATGATGCGTTTGTCCAGGTCCTCGTATAACTCGCGGAAATCGTGGATGGGGCGGGGCGGATGCGTCTCGTCGCCGACGATGTCCTTGGGCAAGGGTTCGATCTTGAGGCCGTCTATCCCGGCGACGCCGAAGCCTTCGTTGATCAAATAATGGGCCAGGGTGTAACCGGCGGGGCCCATGCCGGCCACCAGCACGTTCTTGCCGTTATAGGGAAGCGCATATGGCCGCTTCACGTTGAGCGGATTCCAGCGAGTCAAGAGACTGTAGATCTCGAAACCCCACGGCATGAACAGCACGTCGGTGAGGACGTTGGTCTCGATCTGCGGAATATTGACCGGCTCGGTTTTCTGATAAATGCAGCCCTTCATGCAGTCGTTGCAGATGCGATGGCCGGTGCCGGGGCAGAGCGGGTTGTCGATCGTGATCAAAGCCAACGCGCCGATGTTGTCGCCTTGCCGCTTGATGACGTGCATCTCGGAAATCTTTTCCTCCAGCGGACAGCCGGTTATGGTCACACCCAGCGGATTGGTTTTGTACGAGCCGTCCTTTTTGTTGCGCATGCCCTTGGAGCACGAGTCGGTGTCCCGGTCGTGGCAATAAATGCAGTGGTCGATCTCGTACAAGACGCGCCGTTCGGGGAAACGAGGATCGGTAAGACCGAACCCCTCGCGCCGCCGGTGGTGCTCCTCGGGTCCGGCCCATACGGTGTAGCCGCCCGCCGGGCGCGTTTCGTGATGGACCAGGTGGTTGAAATCGGTCTTGGCCGGGAATTTGAAGCTGGCCCAGCCCTGGACCATGGCTTTGAGTTCGGGGATCTGCTGGGCGGCATGGGTCCAGCGCTGGACCAAATCCAGCAGCGCTTTCACCAAGTTTCCGTCGCTTTCGCCCAGTAAACCGGCGAAATATTCCTTGGTGTCGGGATAAGCAATAAGCGAACGGCGGAGTTCGGCGATTCCGCTCGTGGCCGCCGGGCTCGGAGATTGTTCGGCGGCCTGCAAACCTTGATTCCAACGGTGCAAGCGCGCGCCCAGGGCGGCGACGGCTTTTTCCCGGTCCGTTTCGAACAGCACGGGTTCGGCGACCCGGAGCAAGGCGTCGAAGCTTGCGCGGACACCGGCGACATCCCAGCTTTCCACCGGTTGATTCTTGAACAGGCCGGCGACTTTGCCGATGATCTCGTTGCGATACACGAAGATGCTGTCGAATTCCTCGCGGATCGTCTGCATCTGCGCATCCCGTGCGGATGACACGCCGAAGAGCCGCGCCACGAAGGTGCCGACATAGGGCGCCATTTTGACCAGCACATCCGAAACCTGCTCGGGCGGCATGCCTTCGCCTTGGCAAGCGCGATATCGCTCGAATTCGGCGAATAAAGCCGGATCATGGTTTCGGACCGTTACGTCGAAGACGTCCGACAAGTCCTTGAGCCGTTCCGGCTCGTACAAATCGGCATAGCTAAAGCCGGAAATGCCCAGGGTCAAAGCGGATACGGCGTTGTGGCCCGCATCGGAGCGAACGGGGTGATCGGTCATGGGTATCAAGATCGCGAGGGTTGATGAAAGTTTTTCTATTCCGCCGGGACAATCGCCGGGCATCGTGTGCACGGAGTTGCCGAAGGACAGACGGATTTTCTTGAAAAATGTTTCAAATTTTATGCTGAATCGACGGTCGAGTCGATCTTAGGTGCTGTTTAACCGGTCTAAGAACCTGTTTGCAAAACGTAGCGAGCGGCCGTTAGCCGGGAACGGCCGGCGCGGAGCCCCCGGAGTGTACAAGACGTACATGAGGATTCCTCAGTCCTGTGCAATGGTACATCCTTGTACCACGGACTGTCCGACCCCGGATCACGGCCGCGCAGTAGTTTTCGAACAAGTCTTAAGGCCCTTAGGAAAAGAAGGCGTTCTCGGGTGTTCCGCCGCCCGTTCCCTCTCCGGTTGAAGCGGCCGCCGCTAAGGTGTAGGTTAGGGCGCCGAATATCCTATCATTGCAAGGTCCTCGCCCCATGAATTCTCTGTATAAGACTCTTCTACGATCCGATTCCAAGGAACCGCCGGTCGTTCGCTCCGCTGCACCGGGCGCGATCGGAGAGGGCGTCATCGATGTTTCGACGTTTCAGGCCATTGAGGTCGACAAGCTGTTCGACAGCGTGAATCACGCCTCCACCGTGGCCGGTCAGGCAACTCTTTACCGCTCGCTGGTACAGCCGCTGGCTTCAGCCGAGCAAATTCGGGCCAAGCAGGACGCGATTCGGGAGATTGAGTCCAACAAGGCTCTTCGAGAGTCATTGGAAGCCCTGATCAAGCATGCGAAATCGCTCGAAGAGGATTTTTACGGCCTGTTGTTCGGCACTTTCATGGGACTCATGAGTTCGCTGGCGCACAAGCTCGAAATCGAAGGCTATGGCTATGAGACGTACAAAAAGGGCACGCGGTTCATGCTCGATGTGGTGGGGGCGGCAAACCGGCTTCCAACGCCGAACAGCGAGTACTTGGGAACGCTGGTTGAGGACTTGCGGAGCTTCGCCAATTCGCGCGCCTATGCACTGATGATAGGGCCGGTGTACCGGACCGAGAAAGACATCCGAACCAAGGCGGAGAAAAGCTGGTATACCCCCGCGATCCGCTTTCGGCCCTCGCTGTTCAAGCCGGTGGGGCTCACGATGGCGGGGATTCTCCTAGTGCTCGCTCTCGAATTTCTGCCGCTGGTGCTCGATCTCGCGACCTCGATCGCACCGGTATTCTGGCTGTTCCTGCTGCCTATCAGCTTCGTCTATATTCCCATCGTTGGCGGTTTCGACCGGGACGGCTGCATTTATCCGCTCCGCGACATCTTCAAGCGGTCCGAAGACGTGCAAAACACGCTGGATTCGCTGGGCAAGCTGGACGAACTCTTAAGCTTCGTCCGCCTCAAGGAATCCTTCGGTCACCCCATGGTCTTGCCTAAGATCGTCGAGGCCGACCGTCATTCCCTGGTGCTCAAGGGCGTGCGGAATCCGGTGCTCAGTAAGGACAACCCGAATTACGTACCCAATGATATCGCCCTGAAAGACACGCGGCTCACCTTCGTCACTGGGCCGAATAGCGGGGGCAAGACAGCATTTTGCAAAACCTTGACGCAGAGCCAGCTGCTCGCGCAAATCGGTTGTTATGTGCCGGCTCAGGAAGCGGAACTGACGGTCGCCGACCGTATCTTTTATCAAGTCCCGGAGATCAGCCATCTGGCCGACGGGGAAGGGCGCTTCGGCACCGAACTCAAGCGTACCAAGGACATTTTCCTCGCAACGACACCGAAAAGCCTGGTCATCATGGATGAGCTGTCGGAAGGCACGACCCATGAAGAGAAGATCGAGATTTCCATGAATATCCTGGACGGGTTTTATCAAAAAGGCAGCAACACGATTTTGATTACCCACAACCACGAGTTGGTCGATGCCTACCAGCAAAAAGAGATCGGACTGGCGCGGCAGGTCGAGTTCAAGAACGAACAGCCGACTTACCGGGTGGTCGAAGGCGTTTCACGGGTCAGCCATGCCGATCGGGTGGCCCGCAAGATCGGTTTTTCGAAAGAAGATATCGCCCGGTATTTGTCCAGTGGCAAATGAGAAAATGTCATGCTGGAAATCCTTCAGATCCCCGTGCTCAAGGACAACTATGTTTACCTGATCCACGATCGCCAGACCGGCGAGACGGCGGCGGTCGACCCGGCCGAGGCCGATCCGGTTCTGGAGGCACTCGCCGCGAACGGATGGAGCCTGACCTATGTCTTGAACACCCATCATCACGGGGATCACGTGGGCGGCAACCTCGAGCTGAAGCGGCGGACGGGGTGCCGAATCGTCGGTTCGGAGCGCGACCGGGGGCGTATTCCGGGCATCGATCTGGCGGTCGGCGAGACAGCGGTTTTCAAATTGGGAAGTTCCGAGGCTCGCATCCTGGACGTTCCGGGACACACACGGGCGCATATCGCGTTCTGGTTCGCCGGGGATAATGCGCTTTTTTGCGGCGATACGCTGTTCGCCATGGGGTGCGGTCGGCTGTTCGAGGGCACGCCGGAAGAGATGTGGCGGTCGCTTTCGAAAATCCGCGCCTTGCCTCCCGAAACCAAAATTTACTGCGCCCACGAGTACACCCAGGCGAACGGCCGATTCGCCCTGACGGTGGAGCCGGGTAATGCGGCGCTCAGGCAACGGGTGGAGCGCGTCGATAAACTTCGGTGGCAGAACAAGCCCACGGTGCCATCGACCTTGGAGGAGGAATTGGCGACCAATCCGTTTCTGCGCCCAGAAAGCGACGAGATTCAGCGAAATTTGGACTTGCTGGGCTCGAAGCCGGTACAGGTGTTTGCGGAAACGCGCCGGCGGAAGGACCTGTTTTAAGTTTGAAGCCGCGGTGCCTGGTAGCTTGGTAGGGTGGGGGTTAGGCTGAAAGCCGTAACCCACCGAAACCGGGTTTGTCATTCAGGGCGGGCCGAACCCATTGGCCGGTAGCCGATCGGCACGCGTAGCGCTCGCAAAGTGCAGGATTCTGCCGGAAACGCGAAGCCTGTCCTGATCCCAGCCGAAGGGCTTATTCCGGCCTACAACCGTAACCGGACTCGTCGTCCCGTTATTTCTTCACGTCCTTAGCCGCACCGCCGGGAAAACAGGCTTCCTTAGCGTACGTCTTCGCTTCCTTATACTTATCGCGCAGCTTTGCGGACTCCGGCGGGTCGCGGAATTCCCCGCCACGGTCGCCGGCAGTGTTGAGGGCGTAGGTGAACGTCTGCGCCTGGGTGAATTCGTCGTAGCTCATCTTGCTGGCGATCTTGTCGGCGCTGCACGTGCAGTGATAGAGATTGTTGTAGTTCTGGCCACCATGCTCCTGCATGCACTGCAGGACATATTCGACTCTGGCCAAGGTGGGAAAATCATTGGTTTCCTTTGCCGCTGTCTCGGGGGCAGGGGGAGTGGAGGTGCAGCCCGACGCCAGAATCAGCGCGGCGATCGTTGCGGTCCAACGGAGGTTCAAGGGAAAAGCGGGTTTTTTCATGTTCAGTCGTTCTCGTAAAACCTGTCTCAAAATCGCTACATGATAGTGCAGCGAAAGCGGACGGCGCAATTTATGGAGCTCAGTCTTCGACTGCAAAGTCCACGATTTGTTTGAGTTTTTCGTTCATTTGCCGGGCGAACTCGTTCATTCTCGGGTTAGGCGAACGGGTCGGCAGCAAATGCGTGGTCACGATGACTTTGCCGTTTTCCGAACGGATGGCTACGTTGCACGGCATGTAAATGACGGATTCCGGCGAAATTTCCAGCATCTCACGGGCTAGCGTAAGGTTGCAGAACTGGATAGTGTCGTAATCGGGGAAATCGATATTTTCGCGCTCGCGGATCACGCTGCCGATCTTGTTGTGGCCCGTGATGCGGAAATTCCGCTCGGTGATGGCGAGTTCCAGTTCGGCCAGAACGTCCTGATAAGGTTTGGTGGTCTCGGCTTGATAGTAGAGAGGTTCGGGTTCTTTTTGGGCGGCGCACCCTGGCAGGATAATCAGCAGCAGTGCGACAATCGAACCTAGAAGCAGGCGCATACACTAAACAGCAACATGTCGAAACTTGATTTTTAGCTTATCACCATGATTTCAGAGAGGGCAAAAATAACCGGCGTGGTCCTGGCCGGCGGGCGCGGGCGGCGAATGGGTGGCGAGGACAAAGGGCTGATCGAGTTCAATGGCCGTCCGCTGGCGAGTTACGCCCTGGAGGCTTTGGACTCGGTCGCCGCGCATATCCTGATCAATGCCAACCGGAACCGGGAGGCCTACGCGCGCTTCGGTTACCCCGTGGTATCCGACCGGACCGACACCTTCGACGGTCCTCTGGCCGGATTGCTCAGCGCCATGCGCGCGGCGGAAACCCCTTATGTTTTGACAGTGCCCTGCGATTCGCCGCTGGTGACGGGACGGCTCCTGGAAAGGCTGTGCCGGGTGATGCAGGAGACCGGAGCCGAGCTTTGCGCCGCTCACGACGGCGAACGCCTGCACCCGGTATTCCTCTTGGCCGAACGCTGCCTGGCGGAGAGCCTGGAGCGCTATCTGGCCAGCGGTCAACGGAAGATCGACCTTTGGTTCGAAAAGCACAGATTAGCCTTGGCCGATTTCAGCGACCATCCCGAATTGTTCGCCAACATCAACACACCGGACGAACTGGCCGCACTGGAGAATACGGAGACGGCGGGCGCATTGCCGATCAGAATCGATCTTAGCGCCAACCCTTACGACATCCGAATGACCGATGCGGGCCGCGCCTCCTGTTATGCCGCCACCGCGCTCGACGAGTACGGGGAACGCCGCGAGTTGGAACTGGTGGGCGAGCGCGCTCTGACCGTGTACGTGGACAAGTACGAGATCGTTACCTTGATGACCATCGGGACCCATCCGGAGCTGCTGACCCTCGGCTATCTTCGCAACCAGGGATTTATCGAAAACATCGCCGACATCCGTTCCGTGCAGGTGGATTGGGAGACCGAAGCGGTTGCCGTGACCACCCGGCTCACCGAGCATGCTTTTCTCGAAAGGCTGGGCAGCCGCACCGTCACGACGGGATGCGGTCAGGGCACCGTATTCGGCCGGCTGATGGATCAGCTTCGGGAAATTCGCGTGCCGAAGGTTACCGTCCGCCAATCGGAGATCTATGATGTATTCAATGCGCTTCGGGATTACAACGAGGTGTATAAGCGGGCCGGAGCGGTGCACGGCTGCGCGCTCTGCAAAGACGGGAGGATCGAGATCTTCGTCGAGGACGTCGGACGTCACAACGCCGTGGATGCGATCGCCGGTTACATGTGGCTCACCGGCATGGAAGGCGGGGACAAGATTTTCTACACCACTGGACGCCTGACCTCGGAAATGGTGATCAAGGTCACGCAAATGGGGATTCCGGTGCTGCTGTCGCGTTCGGGTGCGACCCACATGGGGTTCGAGTTGGCCCGGCAGGCCGGCGTTACCATGCTCGCCCGAGCGAAGGGACGGCACTTCCTCGTTCTCAGCGGCGGCGAAAACATCGTTTTCGACGTGCCTTTGCCGAAGCAGCCCGCGGATGGACGGAGCCGCCCAATCGCAAACGGCCGCTTTAGTCGCGGCCCTTCCGAATCGATGGACGATTAACCACTGGCAGGCGACTCCGATATCGCTTCTCGGCGCAATCCCCTGCTAAGCTTTAATGCCAAAATGGCCCGTTAGTTCGATAGCGACACATGCAAGCCGATACCATTGAAAGCCACGGCGGATACACTCTGAAAGGCAGGAGCGAGATTATCGAAACGCTCAAGCTCATCCAGAAGAAAAAGTGCCTTTTAAGCGCTCAGCCGAGCGGGAAAAATCTGAGTTTCGTGACCACAATCGTGCAGGTGATGCCGGAAAGGGAACTGGTGGTCATGGATTTGAGCGAGAATTTCGGCCTTAATCAGCAGTTGCTGGCGGCGCAGGAGGTCGTGTTCAGCGGACAAGTCGAAGGTATCCAAAGCCGGTTCACCCTGGCCAAACTTACCGAAGCGACCTTGAACGGGCAGACCGTGCTCGCGGCGCCGATTCCCGATTCTTTGTACTGGCGGCAGCAGCGGAAGTTTTACCGGGTGACGATTCCGGTCGCCATGCCGGCCAAATGCGTGGTCAAGTTGGACGATATGCCTGCCGAGTTCGGCATCGCCGACATCAGTCTTTCAGGGTTAGCCCTCGTCGACAAAACCAATCGGCTCAACGATTCGTTTGCCATGGGGCATATTCTCGAAGAATGCACGCTAATCTTACCCGGCCACGGCGAAGTGAAGCTGGGTCTTGAGGTGCGCAATAAAGTCGCGATGACCTGGGCCAATCCGCCGGCCGGGCAGCGGGTAGGATGCATCTTCCGGGGTACCAGCCGGAACTTTGAAATCAGCCTTCAGAAATTCATTTACGAGATCGAATTGCAGAAAAAGCGCCAGGAAAGCGTATCGCGCTGAAGGCGCCAACGATTTGGCCACCAATAACGTCCCGTTCTACTCGAAAACGATTGTAGGGTGGGTTAGGCGCGCATTCCACGGACTCGGCAAAGTTCTTTTGGTGTTTCCGCGCGCCGTAACCCACCAGGCGAGGCTAACCCATCCTACACCGGAAACATGAATCGGAAGCTTGTTTTCGGCCCTATCCTAAGACGCCGAGCCGAGATAAGCCCTCAGTTGCGGCGGGATCGTCCGCTGCGTCAGCCGGTTCTTGAGTTCCCACTCCCGATGCTTTTCGACCGAAACCAGGAATTGCGTTTCCTTGCCGACGTGTAAGGCCGTCGGGATGCCGCCTTGGAAGAGCACGCGGTTACCGGGGAGCGCGGGAATTTTAGCGCCGGGCGTGATGATGCCGACGAGGTTGAGCGGATCGACGGCGCTGAGGGTGACAAGGGTTTCGGTGTCTTTCTCCTTGCGTACCGCACGCAACGCTTCTATGGCTTCGGGCAGGGCGAATTGCTCGCCGAAATGGCCGGCCACGAAGCGTCCTCCGCGTATTTCGCCGCGAGCTTCCAGACGCCGGTAAACACGGAGGATATCCTGCCAGGGCGGTGCGATGGTTTCGCGGGCCAGCAGTGCGCGGAACACGACGCCGTAACGCTTGAGCAGCATGCCGGCGACGTGCTCGGTGGCTTCCTGATCTTCCTGATGGGGCAACTCGGACGGGCTCTCATCGATCCGCAGCGGGGGCTGAACGAGGGTCCAGCGCCCGGCTTCCGCCATTCCAAACGAAAGTCCCCGGTAGCGCTGCTTTTTTTGCTCCGGGATCAGCAGCGCGCGCAGTCCCATAAAGCTGTCCGACGCAACCCACCCACGTGCGACCAGTTCCGCCAAAGTGTTTTCCAGTTGGGTCGGCAGTAAGCCCGCCCACTGGGCCAGCTCTTCGAAGAACAAAGCGCCGCGGATGCTCAGGATGTCCGCCACGCGCCGTGCGGCCGGCGATAGCTCGGGTGAGTCGCACGAGGCGGCGAATTGCCGCCAATAGGGCAGATGGCGCCGGCCGATGAGCGCCATGGGCGAGGATTTGACCGGTCCCTGGCCGCCTTTAGCGGCGGAAAGCCGGGTCCAGACGACCTTGCCCGAAAGGCATAAGGCATCGAGCCAGGCCGGATCGTAATCGGCAATCCGACCCGGCAGCAAATCGCCTTCCCAAGCGACCGCGGCGGCCTCGAAGCCTTCCAATTGGGCCAAAACCGCCGCGAGGGCTTGCGCGCCTTGCATGCGGCTTTCGGGATGCACGTGCTGCCAGCGAAACAGGAAGCGCATGAAATCGGCGCTGGGCACCGGCTCGATTTCCTGACGCAGTCGGTTGATGGTGTAGCGATGGATGCGCGCCAGCAAACGCCTTTCGCACCATTCTTCCGCGTCGTTCCCCGGCGTGTATGACCCGCGCAGAACGAAGCCTTCGTTCTGCAGCGCCAACAGTGCTTGCTCGATGCGGCCGGCGGGGAGAGACAACGCCTCCGCCAGCACGGCCGCCGTGACGGGACCGGTACAGTCGATGCGTCCGCGGACGATCTCCCTCAGCGCGTCTTCCGGCGTCCAAGTCTGCGCCGAGTACTCCGGCGGCAGTTGTGCGGCATAACCGATGTGAACGGGCGACGAATCACCGGCTTGCGGATATACCGCACGAAATTGCGGCAAGCGCTCGGCCGCAATCCAAAGAACCTTGCCGGTCGGGACATGCAATTCCGCCACGCGTTCTTGCAGTTTCAACTCCCGAAAAAGAGCTTCCCAGCCGATTTCCGCCTCGGATTGTTGGAGAAAGCCCAGCATCTGCAAAGCGTCGTGCAGCTCGTCGGCGCAGGAGGCGTCGGGCCAGGCTTCTTGCCGCACCCGGTCGATGGCTGTTTGGTCGAGACGGCCGAGGTCCGCGGCTTCCGAAGGGTCGAGCCAGCGGCGGCTGGCCACCGCGCGGGTTCGGCGCTCTTCCAGGGGGGCGCCGTCCAGGAAGCTGTAAACCTTGGAATTGACAATTTCGGCGGCGAGCGGCGAGGGTTCGGTCAGGTCGCGGCACACCACGCGGATCGCGCCGGTCTCGATACCGCTGATTACTTCCATCAGCCGGTCGATGTCCATGGCTTCGGTAAGGCAGTCGTGCACGGTCTGGTTGACCAGCGGATGGTCGGGGACTTCCCGGTCGCCGACGATGTTCTCAAAGCACGCGAGCTGGTCTGGAAACACGCCGGTGACGAGGTCTTCCGCCTGCATGCGGAGGAGATAAGGGGGCGTCTTCCGGCTGCCCTGAAAGCGCTTGAGCGCCAGCGAACAGACGGCGTTCCAGCGCCAGCGCACGTTGAACATGGGGGCCGCGAGCAGTGCTTGCACCAAAATTTCGCGCACGGTGTTGGTGTTCAAAAAGCGCGTGACGTCCTCCAGCGGAAAGCTTTGTGAGGTGCCCAGGGACAAAATGATGGCGTTCTCGGTGGCGGCGGCTTGCAGCTCGAAATTGAAGGTGCGGCAGAAGCGCTTGCGCAAGGCGAGTCCCCAGCCCCGATTGACCCGGCTGCCGAAGGGGGCGTGAATGATGAACTGCATGCCGCCCGATTCGTCGAAGAAACGCTCGAACACCAGGGTATCCAAGGTGGGCAGCGTGCCGAGGGCCAGCTTGGCCGCGGCAAGATAATTGACGGCTTGCAATGCGGCCAGCGGCGACACGCCGACCTCGTTTTCGAGAAACGAGTTGGCAGCGAGAAGGTTCAGGTTCTGGTCTAGTGTGTAGGCCGGAATAAGCAAGGCGTTTCCGGCAACGGGGTCGACATTTCCCCCAATGGTCAGTTGGAAGTTTGATTCGCCGGAAACGGCTGCCGCTCCTTCGGCCAGGCTCAGGACAGGCTTATCGCGGCTTACAACGGCAGCCCCGATACAATCGTTTCCCTCCAGGCGCTCTTCGATTCCCCGCCTCAGCCGCGACACCGCGTAAGACAGCTCATGAGTCCGTCCTGGCGCTTCGCCGAACCAGAAGGGAATGCTGGGTGCCTGATGGCGGGCGTCCTCCACCCGCAAGGTGCCCGCTTCCAGGCGCAAAACCCGCCAACTGGCGTTGCCGAGCTGAAAAATATCGCCCGCCAGGCTTTCGATGGCGAAATCCTCGTCCACGGTGCCGATGAATTCCCCGGAGGGTTCCAGGATCACGCGATACTCGGCATTATCGGGAATCGCCCCGCCGCAGGTCACGGCGGTGAGCCTCGCGCCGCGACGGGCCCGCAAGCGCTTGTGAATGCCGTCCCGGTGCAAATAGGCGCCGCGCGGTCCGCGCCGGGTGCTGAAGCCTTCCGCCAGCATCTTGACGACCTCGTCGAACTCCTGCCGACTCAGCTCGTCGTACGGAAAGGCGCGGCACACGGTCCGGTAAAGCTCGTCCTCCGACCAGTCCTCCGAGGCCACCATCGCCACGATTTGCTGGGCCAGGACGTCCGCGGGCTTCTGCGGCATGATCAAGCGATCCAGCTCGCCCCGACGCACCGCGTCGATCAAGGCAATGCACTCGATGAGATCGTCGCGGCTGGCGGGGAACAGCCGGCCCTTCGGCAGGCCGCCCGCGAAATGCCCGGAACGGCCCACCCGCTGCAAAAATGTGGCGATCGAGCCGGTGGTTCCCAATTGGCAAACCAGGTCCACGTCGCCCACGTCGATGCCAAGCTCCAAGGACGCGGTGGCGACCAGCGCTTTCAGCTTGCCGGTTTTCAACCGGTGCTCGGCGGACAGGCGCTGGTCCCGCGAGAGGCTGCCGTGGTGCGAGGTGACGTGGTCCTCGCCCAGCCGTTCGCTCAAGGCGCGGGCCACCCGTTCCGCCAGGCGGCGCGTGTTGACGAAGATCAGCGTGGTCTTGTGCGCCTCGATCAACGCCGTCATGCGGTCGTAGATTTCCTTGGCCGCCTGCTGGGAAAGCACGGCTTCGAGCGGCGAATCGGGCAGCTCGATGGCAAGGTCGAGCCGGCGCCGGTGGCCGGTGTCGATGATGCGGCAATCGGCGCCGCCGGTCAGAAAGCGCGCGACCGATTCGATGGGATTCTGGGTGGCGGAAAGGCCGATGCGGATGAGGCGATGCTCGACCAGGCGTTCCAGCCGCTCCAGCGACAAGGCCAGGTGTGCCCCGCGCTTGCTGCCCACCACCGCATGAATTTCGTCGACGATCACCGTGCGCACGGTTTTCAGCAGGCGGCGTCCGCCTTCGCTGGTAAGAAGGATATAAACCGACTCGGGCGTGGTCACCAGAATATGCGGCGGATGCTTGTTCATGGCCGCCCGAGCTAACGCCGGAGTGTCGCCGGTGCGGACCTGCGAGTGGATCGCCACGTCGGTCGAACCGAGCTCGAACAGCTTGGTGTTGATGCCGTCCAGGGGAGCTTCGAGGTTCTTATGGATATCGTTGCTCAGCGCCTTGAGCGGCGAGATGTAGAGCACTCGGGTTTCTTCCGGCAATCCGAAGACTTCGCCCTCCCGAACCAGATCGTCGATGGCGGCCAAAAACGCCGCCAGAGTCTTGCCGGAACCCGTCGGAGCGGCGATCAGCGTGTGCTTGCCGGCCTTGATGGCATCCCAGGCTTCGGTCTGGCAATCGGTCGGCGCGGGAAAGGTTTCCCGGAACCAGGCCGAGACGGCAGGGTGAAATCGGTCGAGGATCATGGGTCTACGTTACCCCAAAGCGGGCGGCAATCTCAATCGGGCTTGTCGTCGCGATCTGTGCGTTTAGGCGCGCGCGCCGGTCTCAGTGGAAATCCTCCGGAAACTAAGCCGCATCGAGCTTATCGGTGTCCTATTTTGTCATAGCTGTTCTCTAGGGTATTGTGTTTTTCGCAACAGCAGATTTTACGACCTCGGTTTCATCCGAAGAGATAGTGATTAACAAAGGTTACCTCTTTGCACACACTTTCCATTAAGCGAGTTTTGAGCAACGGCTACGTTGTAGCGGTACTGGCGACAGGAACCATATTGATCGTTCAGCATTTCCTGCTGCCGCTTTTCATGGGATCTCCTCCCCTGCTTCTCTTTCTGGTCGGGGTGGCGCTCGCGGCTTGGTACGGCAGCTTTAAAGCGGGTTTTTTTGCCACCGTATTGAGCACATTATCGAGCGTCTACTATTTAATCGAACCCTTCTACTCATGGCAGATCGCGGAACAAAGAGAGTGGCTGCGCGTGCTGCTGCTTTTGAGCGTGGGCGGGGTGCTTAGCCTGATGATCTCGCTGCTCCGCAAGGAGGAAAGGCAGGCGCTGATGGAGGTGCTTACGCAAAAGGAACGACTCGAGCAGGAAATCGTCGAGCGCCAGCGGGCCGAGCAGGCGCTAAGCGCGGCGCACGACGAGGTCGTGAACGAGCGGAACCGGCTCGAAGCCGTCATGGAAACTCTGCCCGTGGGCGTGGCTATCTTGGATTCCCGAGGCGGCAGAATCGGGGCTAACCGGGCCTACGACCAAGTATGGGGCGGCTCGTGTCCGGCCGTACGGTCCATCAGCGATTACGCCGTCTATCAAGCGTGGTGGGGCGACACCGGCCAGCCGGTTCAGCCGGAGGATTGGGCCGGGGCGCAAGCCTTGCGGAAGGGCGAACCGGTTGTCGGGCAGTTGATGGAAATCCAGCGCTTTGACGGTGCCCGGGCCTTCGTCCACAACAGCGCGGCCCCCATTTTCGACGCTGCCGGCCGCATCGTGGGCAGTGCGGTGGCGATCATGGACATCAGCGAAAGCGTCAAGAAGGAACAAGCGCTGCGGGAGAGCGAGGAGCGATACCGATTGGCGATCGATGCCGCCAGGCTGGGTACCTGGGACTGGGATCCCATCAGCCAGCAAATCGTGTGGAACCCTCGCCACGCTATGATCTTTGGCTACCCGCCACAGCTTACTCTCGTGGACTATCAGACTTTTTCGGACCGGGTGCATCCCGAGGACTTGCCGCGCGTCGAAGCCACCGTAGCCGAGGCACGGGAACATCACACCCGTTATGTTCTCGATCATCGTGTTGTTTGGCCCGATGGTTCCGTCCGGTGGGTCTCGGCGATCGGCAATTTCCACTATGACACCCACGGAACCGCGGTGCGCATGATCGGAGTGCTGATGGACATTACCGACCGTAAACAAGCGGAGGAAGCGCTTCGCGAGGCCGACCGGCAAAAGAACGAATTCATCGCCATGCTCGGTCATGAGCTCCGGAATCCGCTGGCGCCGATCCGGAATGCGGTTCATGTCATGCGCAAGCTGGATACCCTCGATCCCAAGCTCCGATGGGCGCGCGACGTGGTGGACCGGCAAGTCGATCACCTGGTGCGGTTGGTGAACGATCTATTGGATGTCTCGCGGATCGTCCAAGGCAAGCTCACGCTTCAAATAACCTTGGTCGATCTCGTGACGGTAATCAACCAGGCTGTCGAAACCAGCCAGCCGCTGATTGAGTCCAGACGTCACGTGCTTTCGGTTGCGGTGCCGGAAGAGCCGGTGTACCTCGAAGGGGACCACGTGCGCTTGGTTCAGACCATTTCGAATCTCCTCGATAATGCCGCCAAGTACACGCCGGAAGGCGGCTGCATTTGGCTGACCGTCGTCCTTGCGAATGGGGAGGCGGTCATTTCCGTTCGCGATACGGGAGAAGGGATCTCAAGCTCGTTATTGCCCCATCTCTTCGATGCTTTCACTCAAGCCGCTCGGACTCTCGACCGCACGCAAGGCGGCCTCGGATTGGGTTTGATGATCGTCCACAAAATCGTCGAGATGCACGGAGGGCACGTCGAAGTGAAAAGCGAAGGACTCGGCAAAGGCAGCGAATTTGTAATCCGGTTGCCGCTCTGCGAACAAGTGTGCGTAGTTCCTGGTTTGTAGGATGCGATGAGGAACGAACCGCATCGTTCGAGTTACTCCCCGAACGTATTGCCGCTCGCGACGCTCTCGCCGCCCCAATTCTCCGGATATATCCCGTGTTGCCGATAGAGTATGTTTCGTTTCGGCATAGCGGTGGTGAAGTATCCGGACGCGCGACCCATGGTGCCGCTGATCGCGGCGATTCTTTTTGGAGCGGGGAGCCGCCCCGCACGCGGGTTCCTTTTCTTTGCTTGTCCAAAGAAAAGGAACCAAAAGAAAGGACACCCGTAGAGCGCCCTAATCCTGCGCGTCTCGCCCGGCACCGGGGGCGACCGAAGGCACGTCCCTGTACCTCGGTCGCCGCGCGGCTTCCTGCCGCGCCCCATTGGGCAATTCCGGTGCCGGACTCCGATGCTCGGGGGCGCCCTAACGGGACTGAGGACGAGTGGCGACGGCCCTCGCTACGCCTCGCTGGAGAACGCTCTGCGTTTCTTCATAGCTGAAATAGCTCTACGAGGTGTTTTTGCAAGGCGGTCTTTGCACTGGAAAATCCATGCGAAATGTCCTGAAGATCCGAGACTTTGAAGAACTTTCTTTTGTCATCAAGTAGAACAATGTTCTCCTTCAAGAACAGAGCCTCCCATTTTCCATACTCAGAAATGTCTATGGCGACATAAGGCGTGCCATTATGAGCCGCGAAGTTCCGAGCTTGTTTGAGCTTTTTGAACCAAGCTTTTGGCACTCCGTCTTTTTTGAGAACCGCAATGACTGCCTTGGCGACGTCTTCTTTGTCAGTGATAGGTTTACCCGCATGCGCGTATAGGAGCTGAAAGAACTTTTGCATCAATTCCGCGCAAGCATTTACTTCGAACAGGAACGAATCGACATCGGCTATGACGTGGTACTTGATGTCATTGTCAACCGGAAGAGCCGTTCCGCTCTTTGTTCTCGTAAAAACATGCTCTGGCTCATAGGCTTTTGCAGTGCAATAGAGAGCCGACACATCTTTGGTGAGACGATCAACTACACGAGGGAGCAATGTGAGGCGAGTGGAGATGTGTACGCCCATCTCACTAAGCTCCGGTGTGATGGCTGTGGTCCGTCCAGCTGCCATCGCACGATGAACAGACGCCCAAATGGGGAGAACCCAAGGATCCCCACTCAGTTCGCAAAGATGAAGCCATTTATCCGTCATAACCAAGCTCTAACTACAATCAACATCTCAAAAAGCTTGTAGCATCGGTGATGCACGAGCCGCATCGCTCGCTACATCCTACAGACGAGGCTTAATGCAACTTGATCTTCGGCCTCAATCTCCGCCGGAAGAATCCCGAGACCATCAGCATGCTGACCCGGATCGGTCCGAATAGCGCCAGTTGGTGCATCTTGTAGAGCGATAGGTAAACCAGCCGGGCGATCAGGCCTTCGATCATTACGGTACCCATGAGGTTGCCCATGAGATTCCCGACGGTGCTGTATTTGCCGAGCGACACCAGCGAGCCGTAGTCCTTGTAGCGGTAGGTGAGCGCGGACTTGCCGTCCAGTTTTCGCCGGATGTTCTTCAGGACGAGGGTGGCTTGCTGATGGGCGGATTGGGCGCGGGGCGGGACGGTGGAGTTCTTTTCCGGCCAGGGGCAGGCGGCGCAGTCGCCGATGGCGTAGATGTCGTCGTCGACGGTGGTTTGCAGGGTGGGGCGCACCACGACCTGGTTGATTCGGTTGGTTTCGAGATCGGCTATGTTCTTGAGGAAATCGGGCGCTTTGACGCCGGCCGCCCAGACTTTCATTGCCGCGGGAATGAAGTGGCCGCTTTGGGTCTTCATGCCGTCCTTGGTGACTTCCACCACGCGCTCGCCGAGATGGACCTGAACGCCGAGTTTTTCCAGTTGCTTGAGCGTGGATTTGGAGAGGCGCTCGGGCAGTTCCGGGAGCAATCGGTCGGCGGCTTCGATGATGTGGATCTGAATGTCGGACGGTTTCACGTTATCGAGCCCGTAGGCGCTCAATAGCCGCGTAGCCTGGTGAAGCTGGGCGGACAACTCGATGCCCGTGGCGCCGCCGCCGACGATGGCGACGTCCAACTGGCCGGTTTCCTTGACGCCGCCGGTGGCGTGGGCATGAAAATACGCTTCCAGCAACCGGTTCTGGAATTGTTCCGCCTGATCGGTGGTATCCAGGAACAGGCAATGCTCGGCCACGCCGGCGATGTCGAAATCGTTGCAGATGCTGCCCACCGCGATGACCAGAACATCGTAGGGGTGGGTGCGGCCGGGCATGATTTTCTCGCCTTTTTCATTGAGCATCGGGGCGAGATGCACGAGCTTGTTCGCGCGGTCCAGGCCGTCCATGCGACCCAATACGTAACGGAAACGGTTGTTGCTCGCCTGGGCGAGATAATCCAGCTCGTCGTCGTGGGAATCCAGGGTGCCGGCAGCCACTTCGTGCAGCAGAGGCTTCCAGATGTGGGTACGGCTGCAATCGATCAGCGTAATCTCGGCCTTCGTTCGGCCAAGGCGCTTGCCGAGCTGCGTGACCAGTTCCAGACCGCCGGCGCCGCCACCGACGACCACGATCTTGGGCCAGTTTTGATTTGTTTTGGATTCGCTCATATTTTCCCCCTCTTGTTGTGAGTTACTGAGTATCGGTAATGCCTTTATGATTTGTTCTTTCCGGCTCAAGCGGCCGAGGCCGGGCGTATCGGTTCGTCGCTCGCGCGCTGTTCTTTTTCACGGGTCCTGCTCGGTGCAAACAGCTGACGGAACCGCCGCTGATGGGACTCCTGCGCGAACTCGCCGAAGCAATCGGCGAACTCGTTGCGCACGGTCTTCTGCCGCCGGTATAGGCGTTCGATGAGCGCACCTATCGCCAGCAAGGTTTCGGTTGGCGCTCCGGCCTTCCGCAAGTCGAACGCATAGCGCCTCGAATTCTCGATTTGGACGTGCGCATCCTGGAACTGGCCCAAGTTGTCTTGTAACCGTTTCAGCATTTTAAGGGTCTGTTTCATTTGTTCCGGCGAATACAGTCCCTGGAAAAGCTCCATCACATAACGCAGTTTCTTGCCGGTTTTGCGTAAGTCGTGGATCGGTTCCACCGGGGTATCGGATTTGACCGCTTTACCTTGCGCGATGATTCGGCGGTAGAGTTTCCAAATGCGCCGGTCGACGAGTTCGCCGATGGGCAGCAAGGCTTGGGGTGAGCGCGGCTTACGCGGCGCCGGTTTTTCGAGAAAAATTCGCCAGTCCCGAATCAACCGATGATGGGCAGCCGACTGAAGATGCTTGTTCAGTTGCTCGTGAGCTTTCGCCGCTTTTTCGATCAAAAACGCTTGAAGCGGGGCTAAATCGGCTTGCATAGGGCCAGGGAGTCCGGCTTTATAGCTTTCGAATCCGAGAAGCTGAACATCCAGGTCCCGCGGTTCACCGGTGACTTGTCCGAGTGCGGCGAACTCTCGGGAGTACTTCGCGGTGGGGCGTTCCAGAAAAGCGCCTTTGGTTTGGCTGAGAACGGCCCGGGTGCGGCGCACGGCTACGCGGAAATCGTGAAGGAATTCGGCGTCGAGATCGTCTTTGACGCCGTTTTCATTGATCAGCATCACGTCGAGCAAATTCCGCAGTACGAGTTTTACCGCCGTGTCGGCTCTTAGGTTCGGATCGAGGGGCCTTTGGGGCAAGGCCGATGGGTCCGCCGGCGTTTTGCCCGCTGCTATAAGCGCTTCGGTGAGCAGCGGTTCGATTGCCGGTTCGAGCCCGAATTCGTTAATAACCCGATCCAGGATGTGGCGATAATTTTTGCGCGGTAGGTTCGCCGATTCCGTGCGCAAACGGTTCTCAAGCGGCAGCGGACCGCGCGCCGTGTCGACTCGATAGGCGTCGAGCGTCAGCTTAAACATGCCGTGTCCCGAGTGGTCGTCCAGCCAATAGGCGTTCCGTGTCCCGTGGAGCTGCACTTGGGGCAGCAGGGCGCGGACTCCCAGCGCGTCTTCGAGCCGATTTCGCCATTTTTCGTTGGGGAGATCCCGGGCGAACCGGGGCGGCTTGTCCAAGGCATCCGGATCGTAATGCCCTGCGCTATCGAGAGTTCCGTAAACCGCGCTTAGCCGGTTTTCGGCGTCGTCGACGGCGAAGTAAAATCCGGAGCGATAAAGCCGCCAATCGAAGCTGTCGTAGTAGGTTCGAACAATGGGATATTGAGCGGCTGAGCGTACGTTGAGTATCCGTTCCAATGTGTTGATCAGCTCGGCGGGGTTCCGATGGGACGGAACAATCAGTTCGACGGGATGGATCGCGCTCATGGCATGTTGTTATGAGATGTTGGGCCGCTGCGGATTCCCGGCGGATTCTGCCACAGTCGGGCGGCCGGTGTCTTTAACCTGCGCTATGGGCATCGGTGGATGTTCATCTTAGCCCTTGCTAATATGCGGTTAAAAATCGGCTGATGGTTGGTTAAAAACTAGACACTAGTCGGCTTGTCTAAGGGACGTTAATCAGATGTGTGCCCCACAGGATCCCGCGTTGAATTCCGAGTCGCCGAATCCCATTCCCGATTGGAAAGATCAAATTCCTATCCCCCTTCTTGTCCTCCGATTGGCCGACAAGGGGCTGGTCTTTCTCAATCGCTCGGCTCGCGAGCTTTTCGGCGATGTCGCCAAACCCGGGGTTGATGCGTCGGTGTTGTTCGACGATCCGAACGCTCTACTGCGGTTGCTTGAATCCCTGCAGTTCGACGAAAAGGCGATTCGTTCGGAAGCCTTTCTCAAGAGTGTGTCGAATGCACATCATTGGCATTCGATCGAGGCAAGCGCGGCCGAGATGGACGGAGAGCGTGTTGCCGTGTTGTCTATGATCGATACGGTCAAATGTATTCCTAATCCAAGGGAAGCCGAGTTCCGCTCCAACATCGCTTTATGGCGGGGGGTATTCGACCAGGCCGCCGTCGGCATCGCCCTGTTGGACAAGGATTTGCGGTTTATCGAAGTGAATCGGCGTTGGCTGGACATGTTCGGGTACTCCGCCGAAGAAATGGGCGCGTTATCTCCAAGTAATCTCACACCCGTGGAAGACTGTTCCGGATCGTGCGGACGAATCGACGCGCTTTTGATGAGCGAAGTCGATCAATACCGGGTGGGGAGGCGTTTAGTTCGAAAGGACGGGAGCCTTTTCTGGGGCGACTTGTCCGTGAGCATCCTGCGCGATGGGGAAGGCGCCGTCTCCGTCATCCTGGCTTTTCTGATCGATATCACCGACCGCAAGCTGGCGGAGGACAAATTGCAGGCCAGCAACGAGCGCCTCGAAGCGCAATTGGCCGAAAACCGGGTATTGCAGGAAAAGCTGAGGGATCTGGCCGTACGCGATCCGCTCACGGCGCTGTTCAACCGGCGGTACATGGAAGAGACCCTGAGACGCGAGTTATCCCGCTCGGCCCGGGAAGATCAGCCCCTTAGCCTGGTGATGATCGACATCGATCATTTCAAGCAACTCAACGACACCTATGGCCATCCGGCGGGCGACCTGGTGCTGAAGGAGTTGGCCGCGTTGCTGCTGCGCCATCTGCGCAGCGAGGACATCGTCTGCCGCTTCGGCGGCGAGGAATTCGTGGCGATTCTTCCCGGCGCGCCGTTGACGACGGCAGCTCAGCGCGCCGAATCGTGGCGTTTGGCGTTTCAGGAATTACGCATCGAATATGAAGACCAAGTATTAACCGGCACGCTCTCGATGGGGATCGCGGAATATCCTCGTCACGGCGCGACCGGCGAGGATCTTCTGTTCCAGGCCGACAGCGCGATGTATATGGCCAAACGCGCGGGACGCAATCGAGTGATGGTCTGGGGCTGAGCCCTGTGCGGCGATGGTGCGCCGTTTGCTTGTCTTGCTCAACTCTGCGCGATTATTTCGAACTGTCATGAAGCATTCTCTCTATCACACGGACATTTCTTCCCACGCCACGGATGACCTGGAGTCGCGGCTCACGGCCGGCTCCACGGCCAGCGAGCGCGACAAAATCGTCGAGGCCCTGAGCCTTGCCGTTAGGGCGCGGGATCAGGACCCGGTGGTCAGGCCGCGCGGCATCGATGTCGCCGATATTCTCCACGGGATCAAGGCCGATGCGCTCACGCTGCAAGTCGCGCTGCTGAGCGATCCTTATCTCCGCGATAACCTCAAGGAAGCCGAAATCAAGGCCCGATTCGGGGAGGTCGTCGCCGATTTGGTGCAGAAGGTCAATTGGCTCAACACCTTCGACGAATACCGTCCGACCGAAATCAAGGAGCCTGCCCAGGCGGAACTCTTGCGCCGCATGCTCCTGTCGGTAGTCAATGACGTACGCGCGGTGCTGGTCAAGCTCGCCTATCGCCTGCAACGCTTGCGGCTGTTCAAGGGCCAGGACGGCGAATTGCGCGAGAAGATCGCCATGGAAACCCTGGACGTGTTCGCCCCCCTGGCGAATCGGCTGGGCGTGGGGCAGCTCAAGTGGGAGTTGGAGGATCTCGCGTTTCGCTATCTCAATCCCGACAAATACCGCAGCCTCGCGAGCGAATTGGCCACGAACAGGGCTAGCCGTGAAGCTTTTGTTAATCAATTCATCGAGATACTGCGGCAGGAATTGGATGCGAATCACATCCATGCCAAGGTTTACGGCCGGCCCAAGCACATCTACAGCATCTACCGGAAGACGCAGCGCAAGCAGCTGGATCTGGAGGAGTTGTACGACCTGCATGCCGTGCGCGTCATCGTCGACGACATTCCCACCTGCTATGCGGTGCTCGGTCTGGTGCACGGCCGCTGGCTGCACGTCCCCAAGGAGTTCGACGACTATATCGCCAATGCCAAAGAAAACGGATACCAATCGCTGCACACAGTGGTGATCGGGCCCGAAGGCCGGCCGGTCGAAGTCCAGATTCGCACCCAGGCCATGCACGATTTCGCCGAATACGGTGTGGCCGCCCACTGGCGTTACAAGGAAGGCGGCAAGCAGGACGCCGTTCTGGACCGCAGCATCAATGCCCTGCGCCGCCTGCTGGAAAGCAAGGACGACGATCAGGCGATGCTGGAGGATTTCCGTGCCGAATTGTTCGAGGATCAAATCTTCGTGTTGACGCCGAAAGGACAGGTGGTCCGGCTGAGCAAAGGGGCGACGCCGCTGGACTTCGCCTATCAAATTCACACCGAGGTCGGGCATCGCTGCCGCGGGGCGAAGGTCAACGGCCGTATCGTGCCTTTGACCTATTCGCTCAGGTCCGGAGAAAAGGTCGAGATTCTCACCGCCAAGCACGGCGGCCCCAGCCTGGGGTGGCTCGATCCCCATTTGGGCTATGTCAAGACGGCGCATGCGCGCAGTAAGATCCGCCAATGGTTCAAACAGCAGGATCACGAAAAGCATCTTCGCGCCGGGAAATCCATTCTGGACCGGGAGCGGCAGAAGCTGGGCATCAAGGACGTGGACTTGGACGACCTGGCACGGCATTTCCACCTGCCGCGCGGGGATGATCTGCTGTTGGCGGTCGGCCGCGCCGATATCGCCCCGGCCCAATTGGCCAACGCCTTGAGGCTTCCGGAATGGCAACCGAAGGTTCCGGCGGCTCATCCGGCAAAAAAGCCTTTGCCGCATATGGGCACGGCATCGGAAGAGGTGACTATTCAGGGCATCCGCAACCTCCTGACTTATTTCGCTCATTGCTGCGAACCTAAGCCCGGCGACCGGATCATCGGCTATGTGACGGTGGGCAAGGGCGTCGCCATCCATCGCCAGGATTGCGACAACATCATACAGTTGCCGCCCCGCAAGCAAAGCCGTTTGATCGACGTGGCCTGGGGCACGGAGTCGGAAGCGTTCCCGGTGGAGCTCGAGGTCAAGGCCCTGGATCGAAAGGGTTTGCTCAAGGACATCACCCACATTCTGGCGCACGAGCATATCAACATCGTGCGCACGCACAGCGAAACCAACGGCGACGACCAATCCGTAATCATGCGGATCACGGCGGAAGTTTCCGACCTGGGGCAGCTCAGTTCGGTATTGGACAAGATCGGTCAGGTGCACAACGTGTTTAGCGCCAAGCGCTGGCAGCACGGGTGAGGGGTTGTGATTTCTTTTCGCATTAGTCGCTTTGGTAAAAGGTGCCGCTGATCGCGGCGACTGCTTTGGAGCGGGTCTCGCCCCGCTGGCGAGTTACTTTTCTTTGCTTGCCCAAAGAAAAGTAACCCAAAGAAAGGGCACCCGGATGGCGCGCTGATCCTGCGCGTCGCCGCCTGGAGCCGGGGGCGACAAAAGGCACGTCCCGTTGTGCCTTTGTCGCCGCGCGGCCTCCTGCCGCGCCCCTCCGGGCCATTCCGGTTCCAGGCGGCGATGCTCGGGCGCGCCATAACGGGAAAAAAAACAGAAGACCGAAATGCTCTATACGTAGTCTCCTTAGTGTTGCCCCCATCGATCGATCATTGCGCCAAGCCAGCCCCGGGAATAGGCCAAACCGTGATAGATCGCCAACGCCAGACGCGCCCAGCGGATATAGAGCCCCGGCCGGCGGATCAAACGGGCGAACCGGAATACCCGATGGCTCCAGGCCGTGATCAGGCTGCGAAACCGGTAAATCAGTTTTCTTCGGGTGGATAGGCCTCGGGAATCCGGCCGCACGCGCTTTCTCGGCTTCACGCCGGGACGCCGCCAACTCAGTCGATAGGCGAGACCCTCCCGGCGCTGCCGAAAACCCGCAGCTTGCGTTTGTTCGACGAACCGGCTGTCGACCGGAGCTAGTTGCAAGCGGCCTTCATGAATCCCGGTCGTGACAAGCTGTTCCATTTCCGGGGAGCGGACAATTACCACATTCGTGCCGTGCCCATCGGACGAATAGGGCTCTACCCAGGCATCGCCAAAGGCGATATCGGCCGTTTCCGCGACCACGTCGTCGCAGACGTTGCAGGCCGAATTCTGAAAAAAACCCGCACCCCAATCTCCGTCCGCCAGATTCCACCAATCCTTTTTCAGCGTGCGGCCGTCCCGAAGTGAAAGTTCCGCGGTGTACCAACTCGCCGGACGACTGGGGTCCTTGCGGCGAAACTCTACCTCTTGAATGTCAGCCACCGAAACACCCATCTGCCAGGCGAAGCTTTCTACGAAACGCGCGCTCTTCATATGCCCACAGAAGAGGCCCAGGGTGAACCGAATGCGTTCGCGAAGCACCGGGTCCTCGCGGCGAAGGAGCTGCACGGCCTTGATGAAGCAGGGAACCCCGACCACGGCATAGCGGCCGGGAACCGAGCGGATGGCTCCAAGCACATCCGATAACTCCACCGGGTAATAGCGGGATTTCGCGCCGGCCAGGATTTCATCCTCGTTGCGCGAGATCCGATACCGGAAGAATCGGCCCTCGCTCTGCGGGTCCGTGGCCGCGACGACGTGGGTTACACCATCGACCCGCCCGGTACGCAGCAGCTCAGCCAACACCCAACTGACCATGCCGCCGGAGCTTCCCCGGTCGCGGAAATCCTTTTCCGCCACGTAGCCCACGTAGGCGGCTCGAAAACGGCCCAATGCCGAATCGGTCTGGCCGGCATCGGGAAAACGATCCGCGGCCAGCTCGTCTTCGTTCCGGGCGGAAGGCGAAAAAGGGCAGATTCGCGCAAACTCCGAGGATCTGCGGCGCAGCCATTCGGGGGAACCTCTCGGCTTATATTGCCCGTAACGGTCCAGCTCCATCCGCAGTGCGGTCGAATGAGCCTCCTGCGCCGCAACAAGCGGCGACGCCACGCAACCGCCGCAACCGATGCACAGCCCCGAGCGCACGATGTCCCGCGGACTGAAGATCTGTTTATCGATAGGGGGCGGCATCGGTCAGCCCAGCGCGTGATCGAGATAGTCGCCCGACGCTCGACGGAGCCGATCGATCCGATCAAGCATATCGGGATCCAAGGGTTCGCTCAGGCGGGCGTCATAGACGAGCGCCGGCGTATCTTTGACGACCAGATGTTTTTCCCCACCGACCGTTTCCATGAGGTTTTGGACCTTGGTGTATCGATAGGGGGAGCTCTCGCAGACGAAAGGTTTGGCGTACCGTAGGGCAAAGACGCAGCCGTGGAAGAAGTTGGTCGCCACCGCTTTTGCCTGGGCGATGCCGTGGGCGAAGCGGCGCGGGCCGGCCGTGATCCATTGGGAATCGGCCCAGTCGTTCCGGTAGCCTAGGCTGATCAGCGGATAGCCGCGCGATCGGGCCCAGCGCCGAACCTCCCGACCGAACGTCTCGGAAAAGTTGTGTCCATAGACGGCCACGAAGGGCCGATGCGGTCCGCGCCAGGGGCCCTCGGGCTCGGGCATGAATTGAAGGCAGGGATCGAGAACCAGTTCCGGCTCGAAGCCCAACGCGTTTTTGATAATGCTCCGGGAGTTCTCATCGCGAACGGAAATGGCTTCAAACCGCCGCAGTTGGTCCGCCCAAACCGGTTCAAGCCCGTTCGAGGCGTCGTAATTTCCGAAACTGGCGGCATAGGAGACCAGCCGCCGTGCCCGGACGCTAGCGCCGAAGAACAGCGAGCACCCGCCATACCAGGGATGTATCAAATTCCATACCTCGTCGCTGCCGACGACCACCCGATCGAAGCTCTCCATGTCGGCCGCGCGCTCAAGTGCGAAACGCGGCGAGCGCGGCAGCGAAGAAACGGCACGGGCGAACTTGATCAGTTTCAAACCATAAAGGAGGTAATCCTTGCTCGGGACGGGAGTGGGCAGAACCGGCCGGAGTGCGCATTTCCATTCGGCGAGGTTAATCCGCCAGGAATCGTGATCGACGATAACGGCGTCGTGCCCGCGCGAGCGCAGCCCCTCCACGAGGCAACGTACCTGCCAATAGCTGCCGTAATTGACGCAGCGGTGAAAGGTCAGGATTCCCGTCCTTGGCTGAGGATTTTCCATTGCGTTTCAACTTAAAAACGGGGCAGTCGAGGCACACGCCGTTCGTGCTGAGTTTGTCGAAGCATGAACGGCCTATGCATGCCCATTGGGTGAAGCTTCCCAAACCCGCTCACCCCGTTCGGCAAGCTCACGACAGGCTTCGACAGACTCAGGGCGAGCGGGTTTGGGAAGTCTCAACGGCCGTTTTCAGATTCAAATATCCCGTCTTTAACGATTAGATGGCGTGTGAAAAGCGATGTGCGGCGCAGTCCAAGAAAATATGATCGTCTATGGTGATCCAAGCTTCGAGGAGTCGGCCGGTGTGTTGCTCGATCGGATTCGGCAGTGGGCCGAGTACGCGAACGGCAATGCCGTAAATTTAGAGTTGTCGACCTGGGTAGGCCGGGATAAGCCTGTCCTGAGCCCAGCCGAAGGGCTTATTCCGGCCTACACGTTTGATTCGACAACATCGTACGCGGCCGAAGAAGGACCTGATGCCCGCCGGAGGCTGCTGATCGAAGCCGGACAACTGGAGCAAGCCCTGGCCGATCGGCTGGAAAACGATACGCTCGTACGGCGCGTCATGAACGTCACCGATCTCGCCGCCGATGCATTTCTCGACAATTCCAATCTTGGACCGCTTCGAAAAGCGCTCGCGCAGATCGAGTTGCCGCCCGAACTGACGGTGCGCGTCAAAGTGCCCGAGGGATTTGCGTTCTACGCCCTCTACCCGGAGCAATATGCCGAAGCCGCGAGCCGGTGGGTTCGCGATCATGCGGATTCCGGTTCACGGCGGGCGGCGGTGGTCGGCGTCCGCAGCATCGGCACCAGCCTCTCGGCGGTCGTGGCGCGGGTGCTGGCCAAAGCTGGGTGGAACGTGCGGCGGCTGACGGTCAGGCCGACAGGGCACCCGTATACCCGGCGCGTGGAAATTCTGCGTGAGAACGTGCAGGGAGCGGCTTTCGGACTGGTAGTCGATGAAGGCCCCGGACAATCCGGATCGTCGATGGCGGCTGCGGCTCAAGCTCTGGTCGAAGCAGGCCTCGATCGATCCGGAATCGGATTTTTTCCGGGACACGATCACGGACCCGGAAGCGCCGGAACCGAAGACGTGCGGCAGTGGTGGGCCGATACGCCGCGCTACGTCGTCGGGCCGAACGAGATGAGTTGGGAGGGGCGATCACTGGCGGACGAACTGGCTTGTCGCAGCGGCTCAGTAGTCCGGGTGGAAGATCTGAGCGGCGGAAACTGGCGACATGCCGTCTATCCGTATGAGGACGACTGGCCGGCGGCGTTTGCGGCGTTCGAGCGGGCCAAGTACCGGGTCGTGCGGCGTGACGGCTCATCGGTGCTGTGGAAATTCGAAGGACTGACCGGCGGGGCGGAAGCGGGCCGAAATCGGATGGCATGGCTTGCGCGGCGCGGATGGACCGTGGCTCCGGTGGATCTCGCCCACGGATTCGTGGCGAGATCCTGGATCGAGGGAAAGCCGCTTCGGTTGGAGTCGTGCGATGCCGCTGTTCTCGATCGGATCGGGCGCTACATCGTCGATGCAGCCGATCCCGAGCTTTCGATTCTTGAGCAAAGGACGTCGCTGGATCGGCTGCGCGAGATGCTGTACTGGAATACCCGCGAGAGTCTGGGCGAGACCATGGCGGAGCAAACGCTGCGGTGGAAAGGGTTAACCCCGGAACACCCGTATCTCGCCTATGGGGATGGGCGGCTAGCACCCGAGGAGTGGATACGCCGGATCGACGGGAGGCTGATCAAGGTCGATTGCGCCGGGCATTCGGCTGATCATACGGTGGTGGGGCGCCAGTCGCTGATCTGGGACTTGGCGGGAGCGATGGTGGAGTGGCGGCTCGATGACGAGACTGCACGGCCTTTGCTGTGGGCATTTAGCACGGCGGGTGGGGAGTTGCCGTCTGCCGAGGTGTTGGCGTTCTACCGCATGGCGTATGCGGCGTTTCGCTTGGGACAGTGCGTGATTTGTGCCGGGACGAGCGATCCGAAAGAGCAGCGGCGGCTCCGGCGCGCCGGGGATTTCTATAAGTCGCAACTGGCTGGGTTGTTGGCTCAGGGAGAGGACGTGTGAAAAGTATCAGTAAGTATCTTCGGCAAAGCCGGGGTAGTTAGGAAGTTCACAGAACTCTTGGAAATTGGTGCGCGACCCTCTGCCGGTTAGCAAGGCGTTTTACTGCCACGCTCTGCTTAGCAATTGGTCGATGGCCTGAATGATTTGATCGCCAGAGTCAGACAATGAACCGATTTGAGCACCCAACTGCCCGATCGGAATGGAAACGATCTCCAGCGGGTGTAGAACGACATCGATGTCCTCGATGGTGAAAGTCGGGTTGAAGCCTGGATCGACAATGGATCCAACCAGTTCCTTGCGCACCAGCGGTACCACGACGCGGCGCCGATAATCGTCGTACAGCGATGACTGAACGACCACCACGAATGGAATCGTGTCCCGGTGCCGACCAGTATTTCGGTGAACATCGAACTGTGGCATTAGAGCGGTGAATACTCGTCAGCGAAGGCGCCGTGTTGCTCTTCGAAGGTATTCCACAGAGCGATCGTCGTTGTCACTCGTTCGGAGTGCTCACGGCGGCGTAGACGTTCGCGCTCGACGAACTCGGCCAACAACGCTTCGACGATGCCCGAGAGATTGTTGGTCAACTGCCTGGCCTGTTGTACCAGGTCTTCATTGAGAGTCAAGTTTACCGGGCGTTTACGGCTCTGGGCGTGGGTGATGGTTTTCATGGCGGACCTCCTGTGCGCATTTTATGCGCATCATCGACTTTATACCAGCAGGCACATGCTTCAAACCGGTTCAATACCATTACATCCGGCGTACGAATTGTTAGTTCAATAGGGCATCGGCAGTTCGCTGCCCGTATTGTTGACGCAAAGCACCCAGGGGCCTTGATCGAAGAGGGCGACGATGCTGACCGAGGCCAGGTCGATCTCGATGCGCATGAAAAGATCCAAAGGTACGCCTAGAAAATAGGCGACGGCGGCTTTGATCACGTCGCCGTGGCTCACCAGGGCGATGCAGTCGTTCGGATGTTGTTCGCGCAGCCGGAGCATCTCGCCGACGATGCGGGTTTGCGTTTCGATCATCGCTTCGCCGTTGGGAATGCGCATTCCACTGCGGAAGGTATTCCACCGACCGAACGCTTCGATACGGCGAAGATCGCCGAGTTTCCTTCCGATCCAGTCGCCGAAGTCGATTTCGTTGAGGCTTTCGAGGACTTGAACTGGCAGATCGAGCCGCTCGGATAGATAGCGGGTCGTTTCGAGAGTGCGGTCGGCGGGACTGGAGTAAAGGGCCTTTACCGGGAGATTTGCGACCCGGTCAGCCATACGAGAGGCCTGCTCGTGGCCCAGTGGGCTGAGCCGTACACCCGGCGTCCGTCCGGCGATGGTGTCGCCGCCCAGGAGATGCGCGCCGTGGCGGATCAGCAGAAAAACGGTCATCGCGCATACCGCCGGGTCATCTCGACGCAGAATTCGGCGAACTCCTCCACGCATTGCGGCGGGCTGGTGTGATGGGCGTTGATCCCGCGGTGCTCGGGGGTGAAGCAATAAGTCACGGTCACCCGGAAGGGTTCGAGCGCCCGCATCTGCCGGTCGAACCATTCCAGGGCGTTGGGACGAAAATGATCGGCCCAGCTCAGGCCGGTGCGGAGATAGCTGACGCCCAATTCCTTCATGATCCGCACGGCATCATCGAGCCGGTGGTCCTCGAAATGAAACCACTGGCACAGCCCCATCTCCGGCGCGTACTCGTGGAAGTGCCGTAGGGCCATCTTGGGCGTGCCGTCTTCCCGCAGCAGGCCCATGTAGAAATGGCGGTAGTACGACGAGCCTTCGGCTTCGCGGTGGCGGGTCGTGGCGGGCCAGGCCTTGGGCAGGTCGTAGAGGCTGTACCAGTGGATGCGGGGCGACTGTCCCAGCAGCAGTTCCGCGGTTCGCTTGAGCCCGAATTCCTGCACCTCCTCGGCGCCGAAGCTGGAGACGCCGACTTCGGAAATCCAGATAGGCTTGTCGTCGACAACGCTGCGAATTTCCCGGAGCTTCTCGGGCCAGTCGTGGATCTGCCAGTGGTTCCAGTCCAGCGGGAAGCCGTGGACCGCCACGGCATCCATCCGTCGGATGACGCCGAAACCCTTCATCCGTTCCATGAACAGGGGATCGATGGGGGAAATGCCGCCGAGCACGATGGGAAGCTCAGGATGTTCGGCGCGCAGGGCATCGGCGGTGAGATTCACCATGCCGGCGAAGAGGCTCCAGTCTTGGTCGATCTCGAAATCCCAATGGGATTTGTTGTTGGGTTCGTTCCAGAGCATCACCGCTTCAATCATGTTCCCTCCGCCAAGCTGGAATCGATCTCTTCGCCACTGGTGCCCGGCCTTCTGCCGCGGCTGGGGTAGACCGCCCGATGATCCCAGTCTTCCGTGTTCAGTTCCCTCCTGCGGCAGACATAAACCTCCTCCTCGGGCCGGGCGAGGACATCGAAACCGGCGCTGCGCAGCATCGCCTCGGTGCAGGCGCGGTTGGGAATCCACCAATTGGTGGGATCGCCGGAATAGCGGTGCTCGATGAAATGCATCCTTGGGAAACCGGGCCGGTCAAAGATTTCCCGTTCCTCGAAACCATAGTCCCATCCCACTGCCTCGATTTCCCCGCTGCCGCGCTGCATGGATTGGAACAGCAGCAGGTCACGAGACACATGTTTGTGGATCAGGTCCAGCGCCAGCAAGGGATGGCGGAGGTGATAGAACACCCCCATGAAGATCACCCAATCGAATGTTTCGCCGAGATCGGCGATGTCATAGACGGACAGCCGGCGGAATTCGATGTCGAGCTCCTTGACCTCCGCCGCGAAGCGGGCCTGGGCCAGATAAGCCTCGTCGGAGTCGATGCCGAGCACCCGGCCGGCGCCGCGCTTTTTCATCTCGATGACGTAGAAACCGGCATTGCAGCCGATGTCGAGAACCGACTGCCCGTCTAAATCGGCGGGAAGGGCATCGGCGAACTGCCGCCACTTGGCGGCGGGATAGTCGCCGAGGAAATGGCCGGGGGCGGTGGGCACGCCGTTGAGGTCGAGGTTATGGAACCATTCGCCCAGTTCACGGACGCGCCGCTCGATGCGATCGCGGGTCCAGACGGTAGTCCCGTCCGGTTGAGTGGTCTCAACCATGGCGCTCTCCCTTAACCCGCATTTCTCACCCCTCTCCTACTGCGGACGCCGATCCACTCACTGTGGCGCACCGTACTCCCTCTCGCCGACTCGACGTAGTGTCGGCTACGCCTTCGCCGCCGCTCAGTCCGTGCGGCGCGCCACAGCGGCGTCTCGACGCCCTCGCGACGAAGCGGTGTGAGAAATGCGGGTTAGCGAGGCGCCTTGCCACGGATGAATGTTTCCGTACGGGTGCGGGCTTCGGCGTCGGTGAACTGTTCGGGCGGCGATTTCATGAACCAGGCGGCCGGTCCGATCAGCGCCCCGCCGATGCCCCGATCCAGCGCCAGCTTGACGCAGCGCACCGCGTCGATGACCACGCCGGCGGAATTGGGCGAATCCCACACTTCCAGCTTGAGTTCGCCGTGGAGCGGTACGTTGCCGAAGGTCGTGCCTTCCAGCCGGATGTAGCAGAACTTGCGGTCGGTGAGCCAGGGCACGTAGTCGCTGGGCCCGACATGGGCCTCGGCATCGGACAGGGCATGATCGAGCTGGCTGGTGACGGCGCGGGTCTTGGAGAGCTTCTTGGATTCCAGCCGTTCCCGCTCGAGCATGTTCAAAAAATCCGTGTTGCCGCCGAAATTGAGCTGATAGGTGCGGTCCAGACGGACGCCGCGTTCGCGGAAAAGATTGGCCAGTACCCGGTGAACGATGGTGGCGCCGACCTGCGATTTGACGTCGTCGCCGATGAGCGGAAGGTTTTTTTCCTCGAAGCGCTTCCGCCATCGCTGGTCCGATGCGATGAATACGGGAATGCAGTTGACCATGCCGCAGCCGGCGTCGAGAGCCTGCTCGGCGTAGAACTCGGTGGCCTTTTGAGAGCCGACGGGAAGATATGAGGTGACGACATCGGTGGCGGTGTCGCGTAGGACTTGGGCAATATCTGCGGGCGGATCGGGCGACTCCTCGATCACCTCGCGGAGATATTTGCCGAGGCCGTCGAGCGTGACGCCGCGGTGCACTTCGACGCCGATCTCGGGAACTTCGCAGAACTTATAAGTATTGTTCGGCTCCGCGAAGATAGCTTCGGACAGGTCTTTGCCGACCTTGCTAGCGTTGATGTCGAAGGCGGCGGAAAACTCGATATCCGAAATATGATACCCGCCGAGGTTGACGTGCATCAGACCGGGGACGGATTCACCGTCCTTCGCCTTGCGGTAGAACTCGACGCCTTGGACCAGTGAGGATGCGCAGTTGCCTACGCCGATGATGGCGACCCGTACCTTATTGCGATGCATACTCTCTCCTTGAGAACGTGTCCTAGAAGCTACTGCGCGGCCCGATGGCGGCGTTGCGGAGGTGTAGGCCTCCTCATGTATGCCGTGTACACTCCGGGTCCTCCGCGCCGGGCGCCCCTTCGACTACGCTCAGGACAGGCTTGCCCTCGGGCCGCTCGCGACGCTTCTAAAACACGTTCTGAGCATGACCGGCGGAGTGGTAGCGACTCAGGCGGCCTGCGAACAATCCGGTTACTGGCCGCGGCTTCCTCCTTGGAATATACGCACCGACGGCATCGTTGCCACGAGCGCCAGAGGAAAATGGATCAAGATTTGAATATATTTTTCGAGATCAAATTTTGCAAGAAGTTTCGTGGGGTTCTGAACCTACCCCCTTCCCGAGCACGGTAGGGCGGGTTACGGCATCCGCCTAACCCGCCGCAGACCGCGAAAAGGCGGGTTACGCGAGTACGCTAACCCGCCCTACAATTCTGTCGTTTCCAAGAGCCGGCTATTTGTCGGGAACGGCTGGCGCCCCTTCGACGGGGCTCAGGACAGGCTTATCCCGCCCTTGTATTATCGATTTCGTGATGTTCTTAAGATTTTGGAGATACTCCGTGTCTTAAGACTCACACCTGGCGGGCACGCCAGGTTCGAGCGACTGGATGCCGTTTCCGCCCTTGGGAGATCACGCCCGTGCC
>NZ_DASPLO010000217.1:0-49934 GCF_035627495.1 Methylocaldum sp. | reverse complement strand
CGGGATCTGGTCAACAAGATCGACCACTTCATCTCCCATTACAACCAGTCCTGCCGACCCTTCGTCTGGACCGCCACGGCGGATTCCATCCTGGCCAAACTTCAATGATTATGTCAGCGAATTAATGGGACAGGACACTAGGACCTCTTTGCAAAACGTTGCGAGCGGCCGTCAGGCGGAGGCGGCCGGAGCGGAGGACCCGGAGTGTACATGGGGTACATGAGGAGTGATGAAACACCTCCTGTGTTTCACCGCTCCGCGGCGCTTCGCGCCCAAATCCGCTCCCGGCGGATTTGTCCGAGCACCGCCCGACTCCGGATCACGGTCGCGCAGTAGTTTTGCAAAGAGGTTCTTAGGACTTGTAGCGCGTCGGGTCCCCAACACCGGCTTCGGCGAAGCCGGTTTTCCGGAATCTACACGAGTCGCACGAGCCGCAGGCCCGCCCCTCGTCATCAGCCGAATAACATGACACCGTGAGGGCATAATCGACGCCCAAATCTGTCCCGATGCGGATGATCTCAGCCTTTTTAAGTGTGATTAACGGCGCATGTACCTTAAACTGACTACCCTCGACACCGGCCTTAGTCGCCAGGTCCGCCAGACGCTCGAAAGCCTCGATATATTCCGGCCGGCAATCGGGATAACCGGAATAGTCGACGGCGTTCACGCCTATGAAAATGTCTACGCTGCCCAACACTTCCGCCCACCCGAGGGCGAATGCGAGAAAAACCGTATTCCGTGCGGGCACATAGGTGACCGGAATGCCTTCTTGCGGGCTATCAGGCACGGCGATGCGGGTGTCGGTAAGCGCGGAGCCGCCGAACTCGCCGAGACCTATTCGAATAATCTTGTGCTCGATTGCGCCGCAGTTCTGCGCTACACGGCAAGCCGCATCGAGTTCCGCGCTATGCCGCTGACCATAATCGAAGCTTAGGGCGTAACACTCATATCCTTGCGACCTCGCGATAGCCAGCGTGGTCGCCGAATCGAGCCCGCCGGAGAGCAAAATAACTGCTTTTTTCATTGATCCTTATCTCCCGGGTGTATCGCCCCAGAGAATCTTGTGTAGCTGTACTTGAAAGCGAACGGGCAAACGGTCGCGCAAGATCTTCTCGGCAAGTTCCGTAGGATTTTGCGTGCCCATAGCCGGCGAGAAGAGCACTTCGCAGCGGTCCGACAAACCGAGCTCCTCCATCCTGGCCTTGGCCCACTGGTAATCGGCCTCATTCATGATCACGAACTTGAGCTGATCCTTTTGATCGAGAAATTCCAGGTTCTCGTAGCGATTCTTGGATTCCTCACCCGATGATGGCGTCTTGAGATCCAGGACTTTGACGACTTCCGGATTAACTTCCGACACATCCAGGGCGCCGCTGGTTTCCAGCGAAACCTCATAGCTTTCCGCCACCAGAGCATCCAACAAGCCGAGGCACCCGCGCTGCGCCAAGGGCTCGCCGCCCGTAACGGTTACATAGCGGGAATCGTACGACCGGACTTCATCCACAATCTCGCTTATGGACATTTTGTGCCCGCCGCTGAATGCGTAAGCCGTGTCGCAATACACGCAACGCAACGGGCACCCCGTCAGACGGACGAAGACTGTCGGCAACCCCACGGTGCGGGACTCGCCTTGCAGGGAATAGAAGATTTCGGTAATTCGGATTTGATCCACAGATCAGGCGTTGCAAAAAATCAGCGGTTCTCTTGCCGCATTCTGTCCAGCCGTTTCTCCGCCATCTTTGCGGCGCTGGTGTCGGGATAGCGCTTGACGACTTCGGTCAGCAATTCCTTCGCATTCGCCTTCTGGCCGGTTTCGTATTCGATGAAACCCAGTTTCAGCAGGGCGTCCGGCACTTTGCCGCTTTGCGGGAAGTCCTTGATGACTTTCCGGAACGTGTCGCGCGATGCATTGAAATCGCGGTTAACGTAATACGCTTCCGCAAGCCAGTAATGCGCGTTATCGGCGTATTCGCCGGTCGGATAGGTCGCGATGAAGCCTTTGAATTCCTTGATCGCTTCCGGATACTTTCCTTCTTTCAAAGTGCTGAATGCTTTTTGATATACCGCCTGGCGATTTCCGGAATCGGCTGCCACTGGCGCGGGAGCTTGCGCCGGCGGCGTCGACGGTACTGCGGGAGCCGTTACATTGGCATCGGATGAAGCGGACTGGTCGGCAGGCGCCTGCAGTGCTCCGGAACTGCCGGCAGATAACTGCTGTATCCGCTGATCCAAGTCCGTATACATATCCCGTTGCTGCTTTTGGGCGCCTTCGAGCCGATGGGAAAGTTCTTCCATTTCCCCGCGGAGCTTAAGCACTTCAGCCTGCAACTGCTCCATCCGATTAAACATCTCCATCAAGGTGCTCCCCGAGAGACGTTTCTCCAACTGGGAGACGCGCTCCTCAAGGGTAGCCACCCCGTAGCCGGTTTGATTTTGATCGTAAGTTCGATCGTACCTCTGATCGTATTGCTGGGCACAGGAAACCGTCCCATGTAATGATCCCAGGAACAACAATGTAAAAACCGGCTTTTTAAGATGCATATCGGTTAGCGTCCCGAATAGGAAATTTCCACCCGGCGGTTCTGCTCCCAGGACGATTCGTCATGGCCAGACACGGAGGGCTTTTCCTCGCCGAAGCTGACCACCTGTACCTGGCCGTCGGACGAGCCCTGCAATTGCATCATCTTGGCCACGGCCTTGGCCCGCTGCTCGCCCAACGCGATGTTGTACTCCGGAGAACCCCTTTCGTCGGCATGGCCTTCCAAGACGGCGCTACGCTCCGGATGGGAAGCCAAATAATTCGCATGGGCAGTGACGACTTGCTGATACTCCGGCAGCACTTCATAGCTATCGTACATGAAGTAGATCACTCGTTTTGACAGCGGGCTGGACGGATCGTCCAACATCGGATCGCCCGTACCCCCGACGCCTGCACCGTAACCGGCGCCACCGGCACCGCCGCCGTATGCGCCGCTATCCGCGCCTTCACCATATTTGCTGATCTGCGGGCCTCCGGCACTGCCTTCCATGCCGGCATCGGCACCGCCCTCGCCTTGCACACCGCCCTTGGAGCTACAGCCGCTCAGGGCAAGAGATATCATAGAGACGACTAATGCAGTCTTGAGAAGTTTCATGTGTTTTCCTTATTGACAAGAATTGATCAAACCCGTTGATTATTGTAATTCTCTGGCCTTCGCTTCGCGCCAAACCCGCTCCTCATCCAGCCCTTTACGGGGACCACGCCGGCTCGCGTACCTGCCCGCTGTCGATACGAAGGCTTTGCTGAACCTTGCCGTCGACGGAAACGGCCGCCAACTGTCCTACTCCGCCGCTCTTGGAGGCGTAAAGAATCATGCTGCCGTTAGGCGCGAAACCCGGCGACTCGTCCAGACGCCCTTTGGTCAGGACGCGCAGCGCTCTAGTCTGCATATCCATCACGGCGATCCGGTAGTCGCCGCCGTTGCCGTGGACCATCGCGATGCTGCGCCCGTCGGGCGAGAACACGCCGCGAGCGTTGTACTCGCCCTCATAGGTCAGACGCTGTGCCGATCCGCCGGAGGACGACACGATATACAGCTGCGCCTTGCCGCCGCGATCCGACGTAAACACGATACTTCCTCCGTCCCGCGACCAGTTCGGCTCGGTGTCGATGCCGATATGATCCGTTACTCGGCGCAACGAGCGAGAGGCCAAATTCATCACATAAACATCCGGGTTGCCGTCCTTGGACAAGGTCAGCGCCAGCTGAGAGCCGTCCGGAGACCAAGCCGGCGCTCCATTGATGCCGGGTGTGTCGGACACTTTCTGGCGCTCGCCGGTGGCGAGGGCTTGAATGAAAATGGCCGAGGTCTTGTTCTCGAACGATACATAAGCGATGCGCTTGCCGTCCGGCGACCAGGCCGGGGACATGATCGGTTCGACCGAACTGATGATCGTTTGCGGGTTATACCCGTCGGTATCGGCGATTTGCAGACGATACTGCCGCCCGCGGGGGCCGTCGCCCGCCACCGTCACGTACGCCACGCGGGTCGCAAAGGCGCCGGGCTCGCCGGTCAATTGCTGATAAATGATGTCGGCAATTCGGTGCGCGGTACGCCGCGTCTCCGGCGCATTGAACGGGATTTTGGCGCTGGTCAGCAGCGCGCCTTTAATCACGTCGTACAGAAAAAATTCGGCTTCGTACTGGCTGCCGGCACCCGGCTGTACCCGCCCGATGACTAAATGATCCTGTCCCAAAGCTTGCCAAGTCCGGAACCTGACTTGCTCGGGCGCCGTCGGCGTTTCCAGCATTTCGCTCTCCGGCAACGTTTTGAAGCGGCCGCTGCGCGCCAAATCGGCGGCGACGATGCTGCCGATATTGTCGCCTGGCAACATCTGCTGACCGAAAGGCACCACTGCGATCGGCATGGCGCCTTCGACGCCCTGAGTAATTTGCACGTTTAATTCGGAACGCGCCCAACCGCTGAAGAAAATGAGAAAAGCACTCAAAAAGACAACGCTGCGAAATCGTTTATTCATCAAACACCTGGACAAGGATTATTCGGGCTTGAATGTGAACTTAAATGATCGAAGCTGTTCCGCCACCTTTGGGTCAGACGGCCAAGGCAAGGGCGAAGCTTTGCGGACGGCCGCCTCGGCGGATCGATCGAAAGTGGGGTCGCCGCTACCGCTAACCACCTGCACATCCGCCACCTCGCCACCGGGCAGCAAGCGGACTTGAATTATACAGGAGAGGCCGCTTTTCGCGGAGGGTGGACGGAGCCACGACCGCGTGACTTTCGGCTTGATGTACATGTTTGCCCAGTCGCTCGCCGCTTTCTGAGCCTGCTGTGCCATGGCGGCACGATTTTCCTCCTCGATCTGTTCGCGCAACGCCAGTTCGCGCTCCTCCTGCTGACGACGGGCCTCTTCAGCTGCCTTCCGTTTCGCCTCGGCTTCGGCTTTACGTCGGGCGTCCTCCTCGGCCTTGAGCTTGGACTCTAATTCCGCCTTACGTCGAGCCTCGTCTTCGGCCTTTCGTTTCGCTTCCGCCTCGGCTTTGCGCTTAGCGTCCTCTTCCGCTTGACGCTTCGCCTCGGCTTTCCGCTTCGCTTCAGCCTCAGCTTTCTTTCTGGCGTCTTCCTCGGCTTTTTGCTTCGCCTCAAGTTCGGCCTTGCGTTTGGCTTCCGCCTCGGCTTTCTGTTTCGCCTCAGCCTCCGCTTTGCGCTTGGCCTCCAATTCGGCTTTACGCTTGGCTTCGAGTTCGGCCGCGTGGCGTTGCTCGTCTTCACGCTTCTTGGCTTCGGCTTCGAGTTTCCGGCGCGCTTCCTGTTCGGCCTGACGTTTAGCTTCAGCCTCCGCTCTTTCTTTGGCTTCCTCGGCTTTCTGTTTTGCCTCGATGTTCGCTTGACGCTTGGCCTGGGCTTCGGCCTCGGCCTTCCGCTTCGCCTCGGCTTCGGCTTTGCGGCGGGCGTCTTCCTCGGTCTTGAGCTTGGCCTCCGTTTCGGCTTTCTTCCGGGCCTCTTCCTCAGCTTTTTGCTCGGCCTCTAGTTCGGCTTTTCGCTTCGCCTGGGCTTCGGCCTCGACTTTCCGCTTTGCTTCGGCTTCAGCTTTGTGCCTGGCCTCGAGTTCCGCCTTGCGCTTGGCTTCGGTCTCGGCCTTGCGTTTCGCGTCTTCTTCGGCCTGGCGCTTGGCTTCAAGCTCGGCCTGACGGCGCTCTTCTTCCTGGCGTTTTTTCGCCTCGGTTTCAGCTTTGCGCAACGCCTGCTCTTCCGCCTTACGCCGGGCTTCCAATTCGGCTTGCTTGGATTCTTCGGCTTTGCGCTTTTGGTCGGCGAGGTGTTTGGCTTCCTCCTGGCGCTTTCTTTCCTCCGCCTCGACCTTACGCTGAGCTTCCAGTTCGGCTTGCCGCTTGGCCTCTTCGTCCTGCTTGCGGCGTTCGGCTATCTCCTGGACACGCCTTTCCTCCTCCAGCTTTTTCTGCTGGATTTCGGCCTGGCGCTGGTTGTCAAGCTCTTCCCTCCGTGTCTGCGCTTCGCGCTGCCTGGTTTGCTGAACCCGCTCGATCTGGGTTTCGTCGACCGCAGTCGCCTGAATGATTTCAGGCTGTGGCGGCTGCTCAACCGGCGTGACGGAGTCGAACTGAACCGTAAAAAGGAGAATCAGAATGGCGTGTAGCGCCAGCGACAGCCCGATCGGACCGCGATAGCGTTTAGAATCGGAATGATTCATTCGTCTTCGGCCGGACCGGTCATCAAACCGACGCTCGGGACACCCGCGTTTTTGAGTGAGGCCATGACCATGACGACCTTGCCGTAATCCACCATCTTGTCGCCTCGAATCAAGACCGCGAGCCCCGGCTTTTTCTGGAGGGCTTCCGTGACCTTGGCCGTCAGCTCGTCGGAATCGACTTCGATATCCTCCTGATTCCCGGCATCCACGAACAACCGCCCCTCCGCATTGATCGACACGATGATGGGCAAATCCTGCTGCGGATCGACAGTTCTGGCCTCGGCCTGGGGTAGATCCACGTCGACTCCGGTTTGAAGCAGCGGCGCCGTAACCATGAAAATGATCAACAGCACCAAGGACACGTCGATATAAGGAACGACGTTGATTTCGGCCATGGGCCTGCGGCGGTTGCCGCGCCCGCCTCTCCCGGATGATACGTTCATTTTGCGTGCGCCTGGCGATGCAGTAAGCTCAGAAACTCTTCAGTAAACGCCTCGTAACGATTGGCCAGCCGGCCTATTTCGGTCGAATACCGGTTGTAGGCCATTACCGCCGGAATCGCGGCAAACAGGCCCATGGCTGTCGCAACCAGCGCTTCGGAGATGCCTGGCGCCACCATGGCCAAGGTCGCTTGCTTCACGCTGCCGAGCGACCGGAACGAGTTCATGATGCCCCATACGGTGCCGAACAGTCCGACGTAGGGGCTCGTGGAACCGACCGTGGCAAGAAAAGGCAATCGTTCGTCCAGACTCTCCAACTCACGGTTCAAAGCCACGCGCATCACCCGCTGCGCGCCTTCCATGACGGCGTCGGGACCGATGTTCGGCTGTTGCCGGAGTCTTGCGAACTCTTTGAATCCGGCCATGAAGATATTTTCGAGCGCTTCGGTCGCGTGATCCTCCTTGGCCAGTTGCCGGTAAAGATCGGCAAGGTCGATGCCCGACCAGAAGCGTTCTTCGAACTCCTCCGAAGTCTCCTCGGCGCGCTTGATTTCCTTGTATTTTGAGAAAATAAAGGTCCACGAAACGATGGACGCCAGAACGAGAATGAACATCACGATCTGGACCACCAGGCTCGCTTCGGTGATTAACTTAAATATGGAGAGTTCAGAGGTCATGTTTTAACCGTTGCAATAAAAAATCAGGAATGGCCGTGGGCCGGAAGGATTCGGCGGCAAGACAAACGACGCGCACCCGCGCCTCGCACACGAGTTCATTGTCCTGCCGTGTCGCCAGCTGCTTGAAATTCAGGCTCGCCGACTTCAATTGCTCCACTTCGGCCGACACCGAGAGAGCATCGTTGAACCGGACCGCTTTCACATATTCGATCTGCATCGATCGAACCGCGAACAGAATGCCGTACTGGCAGCGGAGCTCGTCTTGCTCGAAACCCAGCGCCCGGAGAAACTCAGTCCTGGCGCGCTCGAAAAACCTTAGGTAGCTGGCGTGATAAACCACGCCGCCGGCATCGGTATCCTCGTAATACACGCGGATCGGCCAGCGAAACCTGCTTTTTTCGGAGACATCAAGCAATTAGAAAAGCTCCTCGTTCACATTGAGCGCTTTCGGCGGCTCCAAGCCGAAATGAAGATAAGCGGTGCGCGTCGCAACCCGCCCCCGCGGCGTGCGCATGATAAAGCCTTGCTGGATCAGGTAAGGCTCCAGAACGTCCTCGATGGTGCCCCGTTCTTCGCTGATCGCGGCGGCGATATTGTCGAGCCCCACCGGACCGCCTTCGAATTTCTCGATCATCGTGCGCAGCAGCTTCCGGTCTAGCTGGTCGAAGCCGTTGCGGTCGACGTTTAGCATTTCCAGCGCATTGCCGGCCACTTCGACAGTCACCCGGCCGTCCGCCATGACTTCGGCGAAGTCCCGAACCCGCCGCAAAAGCCGGTTGGCAATACGAGGCGTCCCGCGCGACCGGCGCGCGATTTCCTGAGCGCCTTCGGTGCTCATTTCGACCCCGAGGATTTTCGCCGAGCGACCGACGATTTGGGCCAATTCCTCGGGCGTGTAAAATTCGAGACGGTGGACGATCCCGAATCGATCCCGCAAGGGCGAAGTCAGGAGACCGGCGCGGGTGGTCGCGCCTACCAAGGTAAACGGCGGGATGTCCAGCTTGATCGAACGCGCGGCCGGCCCTTCGCCGATCATGATGTCGATCTGGTAGTCCTCCATCGCCGGGTAGAGAACCTCCTCCACCATGGGGCTCAAGCGATGGATTTCGTCGATGAACAGAACGTCCCGCGGCTCCAGATTGGTGAGCAATGCCGCCACATCGCCCGCCTTCTCCAAAACCGGCCCCGAAGTCTGGCGTATGCTGACACCCATCTCGTTGGCGATGATGTTGGCGAGGGTGGTCTTGCCGAGTCCCGGCGGTCCGAAAATCAAAACGTGATCCAAGGCTTCGCGCCGCGCGCGGGCCGCTTGGATGAAAATCGCCATCTGCTCGCGCATGGCCGCTTGGCCGATGTAGTCTTCCAGGCGACGCGGGCGGATGGCGCGGTCGACGGCGTCTTCTTCGTGACTCCCGCTCGCACTGATCAGGCGGTTGGTCGGCATCGTCGTAAATCTCTATTTGGCGGCCGACTGCAAAGCCGACCGTATAAGGTCTTCGCTGGTCCTTCCCTCGGACGGAAGACCTCGAACCAGATTGCTCGCATCTTGCGGCTTGAAGCCTAGCGCGATCAGTGCGCTGACCGCGTCCTCCACCGGACTCGCCGCCGGTGCCGGCAGTGTCCCGGCTCCCGGCAGATGGACGGTGGGAAGCTCGGGCAAGCGGTCCCGCATCTCGATGATCAGCCGTTCCGCGGTTTTCTTGCCGACCCCGGGCAAACGCACCAGACGCGCGGCGTCTTGAGCCTCCACGCAACGGTGAAACTCTTCGGCGCTTAGGCCGGACAGAATGGCCAGGGCCAGCTTCGCACCGACTCCGCTGACGCGAATCAAACTGCGAAACAAGGCGCGCTCCGCCTCGGACACAAAGCCGAACAGGTTGTGGGCATCCTCGCGGATTGCCAGATGGGTGTACAGCATCACCTCTTCGCCGATATCCGGCAGCTTGTAGAAAGTCGACATCGGCGCATCGACCTCGTACCCCACCCCGCGCACATCCAACAAAAGAGAAGGCGGTTTTTTGGCGACCACCAAACCGCGTAGAAATCCGATCATCGCACCACCACTCCGGCCAGTTGCAAACGCCGCAAGGTCTGCCGATGGTGAATATGACACAAGGCCACGCCTAGGGCGTCACTAGCATCCAATTGCAGCGGCGAGGAAAACTTGAGGAGGAAACGCACCATATGCTGGACTTGGAGCTTGTCCGCGCTCCCCTTGCCGACCAAGGCCTGCTTTACCTGCCGCGCGGCATACTCATAAACCGGCAAATCCGCCGCAAGACCGCCGCAGATGGCAGCGCCCCTGGCCTGTCCCAGCTTCAATGCCGAATCGGCATTCTTTTGCATGAACACTTGCTCGATGGCCAGTTCGTCGGGCCGGTATTCAAGCGCGATTTTATAGACCCCGTCATATATTTGCTTTAAGCGCTCGGGAAAACGATCTGTTTCCGTACGGATACACCCGTAGGCAATCAATGCCGGGCCCTTGTCGCCATCGCGAATGATGCCGTAACCGGTACACCGCGAGCCGGGGTCCAATCCTAGAACGACTGTCACATCGCCTCTTTAACCGATCTGGGCGAGGATGTCCTCGCTGATGTCGGCGTTGGAATAAACATTTTGCACGTCGTCCAAATCTTCCAGCCGCTCCAGCAGACGGATCATCTTTTCCGCATCGTCCTTATCCAGCGCCACGCTGATGCTGGCGCGCATGGTCACCTCGGCGCTCTCCGGCGCGAGTCCGGCTTTCACGAGGGTGTCCCGAACGGCTTCGAACTGGTCCGGACCGACCAGCACGTCGACAGAACCGTCGCCGTTGCTGATGACATCGTCCGCGCCGGCTTCGAGCGCTGCTTCCATCACCCGGTCCTCGTCAATCCCTGCGGGGTAACTAATGATTCCGGTCTTGGTGAACAAATAGGCCACAGAGCCGTCGGTACCCAGATTGCCACCCGACTTGGTGAAGGCATGACGCACCTCCGAAACCGTGCGGTTACGGTTGTCGGTAAGGCAATCCACCATCACCGCGATACCGCCGAGACCATAACCCTCATAGCGCACTTCCTCGTAATTATCGCCATCCGCAGCACCCGTGCCCTTCTTGATGGCCCGTTCGATGGTGTCCTTGGACATATTCGCGGAAAGAGCCTTGTCCATTGCCGCCCTCAAGCGCGGATTATTGGTGGGATCGCCCCCGCCGTTGCGGGCCGATACGGTGATCTCCCGAATCAACTTGGTGAAGAGCTTGCCCCGTTTGGCGTCCTGAGCGCCCTTCCGGTGCTGGATGTTGGCCCACTTACTATGACCTGCCATGCAGTAACTTACCTCCGCTTCAGCCAAAAACGTGCCGAAAAATCAGAGAATTTTATCATTTTTGCTACAGAAGAGTTTGCTCACGGGCGGACTCCGTCTGTTAAAAATACCGCAAGCGGTTGGCATTGCTCACCACGGTTACCGAAGACATGGCCATAGCCGCGCCGGCAATCATGGGGTTGAGCAGGATTCCGAACGGCGGATAAAGAAAACCGGCAGCAATCGGAATCGCGAGCGTGTTGTAGATAAAAGCTCCGAAAAGGTTCTGCTTGATGTTGCGCACCGTCGCCCGCGACAGCTCCATAGCCTCGGCTACCTTGAGCAGCGATCCGCCCATGATGACCACATCGCCGCTTTCTATGGCGATATCGGTACCGGTACCAATCGCCAAACCCACATTGGACTGGGCCAAAGCCGGCGCATCGTTGATCCCGTCACCCACCATGCCGACGATTTCCCCGGCATCCTGCAAGGCTTTCACCACAGCGGCCTTGTCCTGAGGTAGAACCTGCGCGCGCACCTCGCCAATACCAGCCTCGGCGGCAATCGCTTTGGCCGTGACCTCGTTGTCGCCCGTCACCATAAGCACCCGCACGCCCATGGAGCGCAATTTCGACACAGCCTGCCTGGAATCCGCCTTGATCGGATCGGCCACCGAAAGCAGCCCGACCACGACTCTATCGACCGCCAGCAAAATGGGTGTCTGCCCCTCACCGGCCAGTTCGATCAAGCGCTCGGCGAAATGGCCGCAATCTATCCCTTGCTCGGTCATAAGGGACAAGTTGCCCAGCAGTACGGCCCGGTTCTCAATGAGGCCCGAGACCCCGTGACCGGCAACTGCCGCAAACCCCGTAACCGAAAAGAGCTCGCTATTTTTCTCGCTGACCGCCGTCAGAATGGCTGTCGCCAGTGGATGCTCGGACCCTGCTTCGAGACTCGCCGCCCACCGCAATACTTGCTCTTCGGTCCAGCTTTGCCCTGTCTCGACCTTTACCAGCCGTGGCTTGCCCTCCGTTACCGTTCCGGTTTTGTCGAGCACGATGCAGCTCAGTTTCCCGGCCGTTTGAAGCGCGTCGCCGTTACGGATGAGTATGCCTTTTTGCGCCGCCTTCCCGACCGCCACCATGATGGATATCGGAGTAGCCAGTCCCAAGGCGCAGGGACAAGCGATAACCAGCACCGTCATGGCCGTGACGAACGCGTAACCGAGGGCCGGCGACGGGCCGGCCGCCCACCAAACCAGGAAGGTCAGCAGCGAAACCGACACCACCACCGGCACGAATACGGCCGAAACGCGATCCACGAGCCGGGCGATTTCCGGCTTGCTCGCCTGCGCCCTTCGAACGCTGGCGATGATTTGGGCCAACACCGTGTCGCGACCGATGCGGGTTGCCTTGAACAGCAGCGTTCCCGACTGGTTGAGGGTGCCGGCGACGATCTCGCCCCCTACAGCTTTCTCGACCGGCATGGGCTCGCCGGTGAGCATCGATTCGTCCACGCTGGAATGACCTTCGATGACCACGCCGTCCACCGGAATTTTTTCTCCCGGCCTCACGCGCAAGGTTTCATCCAAGCCCACCTCTGCAATCGGAACATCGATCTCCTGACCGTTTCTCAAGACGCGCGCCGTCCTCGGCTGAAGTCCGATCAACTGCCGGATTGCGGATGACGTCTTGCCGCGGGCGCGCATTTCCAGAGCGCTCCCCAGATTGATAAACGCCAGAATGATCGTCGCCGCTTCGAAATAGGCGTGTCGCGCCGGCATCGGCAGGCTGCCGGAGAAGAAGATGGCCATGGTGGAGTAGAACCAGGCCGCGCCGGTGCCAAGGGCGATCAGGGTGTCCATGTTGGCTTGACGATGCCGCAAACTCTTAATCGCCCCTTTGAAAAAATGACCGCCCGAAAAGTACAAAACCCACAGCGTGACCAAAGAGACCAGCAACCACAATCCACCGGCGGCCGGCGTTCCCAGCATGGGAAACCACCCCAGATGCTCCGCCAACATCAAAGGCACACCAACCCCTGCGGCGACGCCGGCCTTGTTGAGCAGCGCATGGTAACGGGCGACTTCCAAAGCTTCCTGCTCGGCCGGGTCTTCCAGCCCTTCCATCACCGCCGCATCGTAACCCGCATCCTGCACGGCCTTGCGCAAGGCTTCCGGGTCCGCATTCCCGCGCACCGAAGCGGAATGATCCGCAAAATTGACATCGGCCGAAAAAACATTGGGCACCGAGCGCAGCGCAGTCTCGACGGCTTCGACACACCCGGCGCAACGCATGCCGGAGACGGAAAGTCGGGTGATTTTCGGTTCGGGATAAAGCGTCGACGTCATAGCGGTCTCTCTGAGAAAAAGTCTTATGCGGGGTTAATACCCTTTCGACGGATATGCCAGCATCATTTTATCGGCCGTTGAGCGGAGGTGCGGCCCAAACATGAACGGGGCCTTGCTTCATTTCCGGTTAACGTATACCAAACCAAGCGTCCCCGCTACTGCCGGTGTTTTACGATACAATAATGGGTTTTTCCGGAACCGATATCAGACCGTGACATCATCACTTTTATCCGTCTTAGCGCCCGAATGGGCAGAGCAATCGGCCGTTTTGATCGCGTGGCCGTATTCCAAAGGCGACTTCAACCGGTGGCTAAATGCGGTTGAAGAAACGTACGACCTGATTGCGCTCGAAATCAGCCGGCGGGAAACAGTGATCATCGTTTGCCAAGATGATGTCCATCAAAAGCACATCCGTCAAAGGCTGACGGCTTGTGCCGCGAATCTCGGCCGAGTTCGGTTCGCTCAAATGCCTTACGACGACGTATGGGTCCGGGATACGGCCCCGCTCACGCTCGCAAACGAACAGAGCGCGAAGCTCATCGACTTCCGCTTCAACGGCTGGGGCGGAAAGTATCCGCACGAGGCGGACGCCCAATTGGCCCAGCGGCTTTACACGACCGGATTGCTGGGAGATACCCCGATAAATCGAGTCGACTTCATATTGGAGGGCGGCAGCGTGGAATCGGATGGCGAAGGCACGATCATGACAACCGGCCGCTGCCTGTTCAATCCTAACCGCAACTCGGAACTGACACGCGAACAAATCGAAAACCGGCTGAAGACCAGCCTGGGCGCCCGTCGCATCCTTTGGCTCGATCACGGCTACGCGGAGGGCGATGATACGGATGCCCACATCGACACCCTGGCCCGTTTCTGTTCGCCCGACACCATCGCTTACACGGCCTGCGACAATTCGAACGATTCGTTATACGGAGAGTTCAACGCGATGGAGAACCAACTGAGAACCTTTCTCACGTCTACCGGTCAACCTTATCGCTTGATTCCTTTAAATATTCCGAAACCGATTTACAGTGAGGAAGGCGACCGATTGCCGGCGACCTATGCCAATTTTCTGATCATCAACGAAGCCGTTTTGGTTCCGGTGTATGACGATCCGGCGGATTCCGAGGCTTTGGAGCGTTTGGCGGATTGCTTTCCGGACCGCGAAATCATCGGTATACCCTGTATACCGCTAATCCGGCAATACGGCAGTTTGCATTGCATGACCATGCAGTTTCCGAAAACCGTTCGAGTAACCTGATATGACACAGATGCTCAAAGTCGGCCTGGTACAGCAAGCCTGCGGCTCCGCGGACAAGAACGCCAATCTGAATGCATCGATCGAAGGCGTGAAAGAGGCCGCGGCTCGAGGGGCGGAACTGGTACTGCTCCCGGAACTCCATCTCGGCCCCTACTTCTGCCAGACGGAGGATTGCAGCCGCTTCGATTTGGCCGAGCCTATACCGGGACCCACTACGGAAACCCTCGGAGCACTCGCCAAGGAGCTTGGCGTGATCATTGTAGGCTCGCTATTTGAACGCCGCGCTCCGGGGCTTTATCACAACACCGCCGTCGTGCTGGAAAAAGATGGCACCTTTGCGGGCAAGTACCGAAAAATGCATATACCCGACGATCCGGGGTATTACGAAAAGTTTTATTTCACTCCCGGAGATATCGGTTTCAAACCTATAACAACCTCATTGGGGAAACTTGGGGTCTTGGTATGCTGGGACCAATGGTATCCGGAAGCGGCCCGGTTAATGGCCCTTGCGGGCGCCGATTTGTTGCTGTATCCCACTGCGATCGGCTGGAATCCGGACGATGACGCCGACGAGCAGCAGAGGCAACTGCAAGCCTGGATAACCATTCAGCGGGCACACGCCGTTGCCAACGGCCTACCAGTTATCTCCTGCAATCGCATCGGGCATGAGCCTGATCCCAGCGATCAGAGCAAAGGTATCCTGTTCTGGGGTAACAGTTTTGTCGCCGGTCCCCAAGGAGAGGTTCTTTGTCACGCCAATGCGGAGGAAGACCGGGTTATAGTGGTCGAAATAAACCGCCGCCGGTCGGAAGACGTGCGTCGCATATGGCCATACCTTCGCGACCGACGGATCGAAGATTATGCCGGGCTAACCAAACGTTATCTGGACTAACAAAGATCGTCGCGAAATCCAGCGCAAGCAACCGATAGACGGTTAAATTTGAGGAAACCAAAATCCTTTAAAGTCCCCTTTACTTGATAACGGAATTACAGCGGAACCCGGCGATCCGGCCGGGAACCTTATCAGCGTTCGATCAGGACTTTACTTCAAAGTCTTCCAGTCGATGACCTTGCTCAATAAGCGTTTGCAGCCATTTCGGTTTCATACCACGCCCCGTCCATTTTTGAGACAAGTTATTAGGGTTTTGATACTTAATTGGAACTTTACTGCCTTTTCTCCCGGAAGCTTTTGTGCCTTCGGTAATGTCCACATTGACACCGATCGAAGCGGCCAATTCCTTTATCTTAGTCATGACTTCCTTGCGCTTATTTTCCTTCTTTTCCTTCAAGGCCTTCTGCGCGTTTTCAATCATGTTCGCCAGTTCGGTTTCGGAGAGTTCGGCTAAATTGCTCTTCATGGATTACCTCTATTAAGAAATTGATGCGATATAGATTAACCTTGTGATGACCTAATTAGTATATTAAAAAAACATAAAAAATGAATCGCTCATAATTTCTCCTTTTCGTGGAGAGTACTAAAAACAGTTTTCGCCGAAGCTTAACAGCGGCTTACAGCCCCAGTCCCCTTAAGAGGTTTATAGAGCGAGCCTCTGCGAAGAATAAGGGTTGCCTCCATGGTGCTCTGGCCATTTGTGCCTTCTATTCATCGGCGACATAGCTCCAATAACGAGGCTGTCATTCGGGTTAAACATGAGCTATCCGAATCCGCGACCTGAGAATATGTGCCGAGAGCACGATATTCCGGAAGCCGAAAACTCCCAAGGAATCGTTTTATGTAACGTTCTCGATAACACCCGATTAGCTCGGAGCCTTATGCATCACCTCAGACCGATCAGTTTGCTAATTTGCTCCGCTACACAGAAATCATTTAACTTAGACAGTTAGATAGAGTCAAAGAGCGCTGATTCCGAAATCTCTAGTGTTAAAGCAAATGATTGGCCCCAAGAACCAAGATGTATTGACGCAGGTCTTACATCCCAACAATTTGACCTTATATATCGGCAGACATTCCGAATACCGCCAACTCGCCCGCGCGAGGGGCTAGACCAGAATTTCCTGCGACGACGAACTACCCGGTTAGTCATTTACCCGACATTCCTCACCTCAGAACCATGAATCAAGCTGAAAAACATTTGGAAGCCATCTCGCTGTTCACACCCGCCGCGCCGATCCATAACGGAACCCCCATGGTCTGGCAAAACCTAAATGGGTGTGGTGATTCTCTGGCCTTGGCTCAAGCCGTAAAGCAAGATAAACGGCTGTATTTGATCGTCACCGAAGATACGCAAACCGCACTTAGACTAGAACACGAGATCGAATTCTTTCTCGACGGGAGCGCACCGGTACTCCACTTTCCCGATTGGGAAACCTTGCCTTATGATGTTTTCTCCCCTCTGCCCGAAATCGTCTCTGAGCGGTTGAAAACGCTCGCTCAGTTGACGCGTATCGAGCATGGGATACTTATCACCCCGGTCGCGACGCTGATGCAGCGGCTGGCCCCGCGTTCCCACGTATTGGCCAACACCTTTGTATTAAAGGTGGGCAGCCGGCTTAATCTCGAAGAAACCCGGCAAAGGCTGGAAAGCGTCGGATATCAGTGTGTGTCGCAAGTTCTGCAGCACGGGGAATTTGCGGTACGGGGCTCGATCATCGATCTTTTCCCCATGGGCAGCACCATTCCCTATCGCATCGAACTTTTCGACGACGAAGTGGAATCGATCCGGACTTTCGATACCGATACTCAACGCTCCCTGGAAAAGGTAAAGGAAATTAGTTTATTTCCCGCTCGCGAATTTCCTTTCGACGACGAAGCAATTAAACGGTTTCGACGGGCTTTTCGAATGCATTTTTCCGAAGCATCGATCAACAATCCTTTATATCAGGACGTCAGCAAAGGAATTGCGTCCGGCGGCATCGAATACTACTTGCCGCTGTTCGTGGACAGCACCGAAACCTTATTCGACTATCTGCCGAAAAAAACCACGGTTGTTCTGCACCACTCGATCAACGATGCCGCCGAAACGTTTTTTCGAGAGGCCGAACAACGGCACAACCAACGATCGGGGCATATCGACAGGCCCCCGCTTTCGCCTGAATTGCTATATCTGACACCCGGCATCCTGGCCGAGCAGCTCGGCGCCCATCCCAGAATATTGATTGCATCGTCCCTCGCGCGACCCTCCGAAAGATTCGATTCGGCCGACTACAACTGCCGGCCGCTCCCACCTGTCGCGATAGATCCGAAGCTGAAACAGCCGGCTGCCGCGCTTTCGTCTTTCATAGCCGAGACACCGGGCAAGATCTTGTTCGTAGCGGAAACCGCTGGCCATCGGGAAGCGCTGCTGGACACGCTTGCGAAACACGCCATAAGGCCCCACGTCGTCGAAAGCTGGCAAGATTTTCTAGCCACGGAGACTAAAACCCTCTGCCTGGTCGTTGCACCGATGGACCACGGGCTATGGCTTTCCGAGCCCCCGCTTGCCATCATCACGGAGACGCAGCTTTCCGGGGAGAAGGTTCAACAGCGACGGCGACGCAGGACGGGAACCGAGCGCAATCTGGACCAGATCTTCCGCAACCTGGAAGAGCTGGATATCGGTTCGCCGGTCGTGCACGAGGACCACGGCGTCGGCCGCTATCTGGGCCTGACCAAGCTCACGGTGGGCGGTATCGAAACGGAGTTCCTCGCGCTCGAATATGCAAACGGTGACAAGCTCTACGTGCCGGTATCGTCCCTGCATTTGATCAGCCGGTACAGCGGCGCCAGCCCGGATACCGCGCCGATGCACAAATTGGGCGGAGAGCAATGGCAGAAGGCCAAGCGCAAAGCCCTGGAGCGGGTGAGGGATGTCGCGGCGGAACTGCTCGATGTTTACGCTAAGCGCGCGGCCAAAGAGGGGCATGCCTATAGGGCCGTAACCGAGGAATATGCCGCTTTTGCCGCCGGTTTCCCCTTCGAGGAAACACCCGATCAGGAGAACGCCATTGTCGATGCCATCAAGGACATGGCTTCAACCCGCCCCATGGATCGAGTCATTTGCGGCGATGTCGGTTTCGGCAAAACCGAGGTGGCCATGCGAGCCGCTTTCATTGCCGCCCAGAACGGCAGGCAGGTGGCGGTTCTCGTGCCCACGACCCTGTTGGCGCAGCAGCATTATCAGAACTTTCGGGATCGGTTCGCCGACTGGCCGATCCGGGTCGAAGTGGTTTCGCGCTTCGTCGGCAAGAAGCAGCAGGATCAACTCGTCGAAGACCTGGCCAAGGGCACCATCGATATTCTCATCGGCACCCATAAGATTTTGCAAAAGGACGTCCGCTTCAAGAATCTGGGGTTGGTGATCGTCGACGAGGAGCACCGGTTCGGCGTCGGCCAGAAAGAGCACTTCAAGAAACTGCGCAGCGAACTGGACTTTTTGACCTTGACGGCGACGCCTATTCCCCGGACGCTCAACATGGCGATGTCCGGGCTTCGGGATATTTCCATCATCGCCACCCCTCCGCCCAACCGCCACGCTATCAAGACCTTCGTCAACGAATGGGACGACGCGCTGATTCAGGAAGCGATTCTCCGGGAAATCAAACGCGGCGGGCAGGTTTATTTCCTGCACAACAAGATCGAAACCATGGAAAAAGCGGCGCGCGACCTGGAAAAACTGGTGCCGATCGCCCGTGTCCGCGTAGCCCATGGACAAATGGCGGAGCGGGAACTGGAGCGCATCATGCTCGATTTCTACCATCAGCGCTTCAACGTACTGCTATGCACCACCATCATCGAAAGCGGTATCGATGTTCCGACGGCAAACACCATGATCATCAACCGCGCTGATTTGCTCGGACTCGCTCAATTGCATCAGATCCGCGGGCGGGTCGGCCGCTCGCACCATCGTGCCTATGCCTATCTGGTCGTACCGCCAAAATCCTTGATGACCGCCGACGCGGTCAAGCGGCTGGAGGCCATCGAGGCTACGGCCGAACTCGGAGCCGGGTTCATGCTGTCTTCCCATGATTTGGAAATCCGTGGCGCCGGCGAACTGCTGGGGGATGAACAGAGCGGCCAGATTCAAGAGATCGGTCTCAGCCTCTATACCGAACTGCTGGAGCGGGCGGTGGCGGCGCTCAAGTCGGGCAAGCCGCTGGATCTCGATGTTCTCCCCCACGAAGCCGGCCCGGAAATCGATCTTCAGTGCCCCGCCCTCATCCCCGATACCTATCTGCCGGATGTTCATACTCGCCTAGTGCTCTACAAGCGACTCGCCAACGCCAAGGACGAAGACGATTTACGTAAGCTGCAGGTCGAAATGATCGACCGGTTCGGGCTTCTACCCCCGGCGACTAAGAACTTGTTCTCAATTACCGAACTCAAATTGAAAGCGGAAGCTCTCGGAGTTCACAAGATCGAAGCGGGTTCCGGAAGTGGCCGCCTGTTATTCAACTCGAATCCGGCTATCGATCCAACCCAAGTTATCCGTCTAATTCAAGCTCAACCGCAAACCTACAAACTTGACGGCGCGGATAAACTGAAATTTTTCGGCACCTTCGATGGCCCCGAGAGTAAAGTCGCCTTCATCGGCCAATTGCTGAAGCAGCTGGCCGCCTAATTCGGCACTAGCAGCCTTCGCCAGGAGCTCTCGGAAACGGGAAGATCGATTATCGAAAGACCATAGCCGTACTTTTTAATGCGGATTAATGCGGAGTTCCCTGTGCGGTATTTCTTGTTTTCCTTTTTAGTACTGATAGCTGGGTTGTCGACCGCTTACTACTGGGCGGGACTGAACGGTCTTTTTCTGGCGGGCATTTTGAGCGTCATGGAAGTCAGCCTTTCATTCGACAATGCCGTGGTCAACGCCTCGGTGCTGAAAAACATGACCGAGCGCTGGCAGAGGCGTTTTCTCACCTGGGGTATGGTCATCGCCGTATTCGGCGCCCGTTTTCTGCTGCCCATCCTGATCGTCGCCGTCATCACGGGGCACAGCCTGCAGGACGTGACCATCATGGCGTTTCGGGACGGTGACGAGTATGCCCGTCATATCACGTCCGCGCATATACAGATTGCTGCATTCGGCGGCATGTATCTGCTGCTCGTGTTCTTCCACTTTCTGTTCGAGTCGGAAAGGACTCTGCATTGGCTGGGCTGGATCGAACGCCGATTGTCGCGCCTCGGCAAACTGGAATCCATCGAGGTCATCACCGCACTCGCCGTTCTTTTGACCGCCCAATACTATCTGCTGCTCGAAGAGCGCCTGGATGCCCTGATAGCTGGATTGGCCGGCGTCATTTTATTCGTGCTGGTAAAAAGCCTGTCCGCTCTCTTCGAAAATCCCAAAGCTGCCGAACACACGGCGCATAAAGCCGGGTTCATGTCCTTCCTTTATCTGGAAATACTCGATTTGTCTTTCTCGTTCGACGGAGTCATCGGCGCTTTCGCGTTATCCAAGGACGTCGTGATTATCATGCTGGGCCTGACCATAGGCGCGATGTTCGTACGTAGCCTGACGGTTTTCCTGGTTCACAAGCGCACTCTGGACGAATATCTGTTCCTGGAACACGGCGCCCACTATGCCATAGGCGCCTTGGCCCTATTGATGCTGGCCAGCATGGTGGTCGAAGTATCCGAATTGATAACCGGATTGACCGGCATCGGATTCATTCTGCTGTCGTTGTTGTCGTCCATCCGTTATAAGCGAAGATCTCTGCGCCGGAAGACCGCTTAGGATAATGGAAACTTCACATGTCCTTGAAGCCTTGCCCTTAATCGACGATAATACGTTTTCTTTAGTCCAGCCCGGGGAATTCCTTGGCTGAGGTTCCGAGTTCAATGGCGAGTCGCGTCGGTCCCCTCGCAACGATACACTGTAAACCCCGTCAGGCCCGGAAGGGAGCAGCGGTAGCAGCGGATTCGTGTGCCGAGGTGTGGCTGGCGTGGCTTGCCGCCCTAAACCATTCATCCCGGTCGATCGCCTGCACAAACCCGCAATGCCGTATCAGGCCCTAGCCCGGAAGTGGCGTCCCCGCACCTTTAGCGAAATCGTCGGCCAGGAACATGTGGTCCGAGCGTTGACCCACGCCCTGGAATTCGACCGGATGCACCATGCCTATCTCTTCACCGGCACCCGCGGCGTCGGCAAGACCACCATCGCTCGCATTCTGGCCAAGGCGCTCAACTGCGAAGGTCGAAAAACCTACGACCCCTGTGGCGAATGCATTATCTGCCGGGAAGTGGACGAAGGCCGCTTTGTCGATTTGATCGAGGTGGATGCCGCCTCGCGCACCAAAGTCGAAGATACCCGCGACCTGCTCGAAAACGTGCAATACGCGCCCAACCAAGGGCGGTACAAGGTCTACCTGATCGACGAGGTGCACATGCTATCGGGGCATAGCTTCAATGCCCTGCTCAAAACCCTGGAAGAGCCGCCGCCCCATATCAAATTCCTGTTAGCCACGACCGATCCGCAAAAAATTCCGGTCACGGTGCTGTCCCGGTGCCTGCAATTCAATTTGAAGCGGCTGACTTCGGATCAGATCCGAATGCAAATGGAGGAAATCCTGAGGCGCGAGAGTATCGAATTCGAGGCTAACGCCGTGAAGTCGATTGCCCGTGCCGCGGAAGGCTCCATGCGCGACGGGCTTAGCCTTCTCGATCAATCCATCGTCCACGGCGGAGGTCGCCTCAAGGAAGCCGAAGTCAGCGCCATGCTGGGCACTGTGGCGAGACATCCCGTCTTCGAACTCTTGGCGGCGCTGGCCGAGGGCGACGCCGCATCGCTGCTGAGGCATATCGAACACATGGCGGAACACACACCGAATTTCGCCGATGTACTGCAACAAATCCTGATCATCCTGCACCACGCGTCCCTGGCCCAATGGGTTCCCGAGGCGATCAAGAGAGAGGACGACGCCGACCGGATTTTGGATCTCGCGGGCAGGATCGGCGCGGAGGATTTACAACTGTTTTATCAGATCGGTTTGATCGGTCAACGGGATTTGCCGCTCGCCCCCGACCCGCGCTCGGGCTTCGAAATGGTGATGTTGCGCATGCTGGCCTTCCGTCCGGCGATGAAATCGGCGGAATTGCCCAGCGCCACCGATACGACGCCCCCGCGGAAACCAGATCCGCCGAAAATCGCCCGTCCGGTGGTCGACGTGCCACCCGCTCCCGCAACGGTCCAAGTCGAGCCTGGCCCCGCCGTACATGCGCCTCAAGCCGAATCGAGCCACGACTGGCACGGATTGGTCCAGGCGATGGGCATCGCCGGGATGACCCGTGAACTGGCCAACAACTGCGTGCTGCAAGATCTGGACGAAAAATCCTGCGTGCTGGCGCTCGACCCACAGCATACTCACCTCCGCGTCAGCCGGGTCGAAGCCAACCTGGAAAAAGCCTTGCAGGATTATTTCCGAAGTTCTTTGAAACTGACGATCAAACTCGAAGCGCCAAACCGGGAAACGCCCGCTTCGCAGATTCAACGCGAAAAAGAGGAACGCCAGCGGACTGCGGAAATCGAAATAGAACAAGACGAGAACATCAGGGCACTGAAAGAGCGTTTCGACGCCCGTATCGTCCCCGGCTCCATTAAACCCATAGATTGAAGACTGACGGAGAATCCCATGAAAAACCCGCTCGCCAACCTCATGCAGCAGGCGCAGAAGATGCAGGAAAACCTGCAAAAGGCCCAAGACGAATTAGCCGCTTTGGAAGTTCAAGGCGAATCGGGCGGCGGATTGGTCAAGGTCGTCATGAATGGAAAAAAGGAAACGAAGAAGGTCAGCATTGACGAAAGCCTGATCAAAGACGACCGCGATATGCTGGAGGATCTAGTCGCAGCCGCGGTTAACGATGCCGTAAACCGGGTCAACCGCCTCAAACAGGATAAAATGTCCGCTTTAACGGGCGGCATCGAGTTGCCGGCCGGATTCAAACTGCCATTCTGAATCGCTCTCAACCCCAAATCTAGCCGTCGTATCGGCAATGCAAAAAACCGGCGCCTTGTCCCAGTTGATGCAAGCCCTGCGCTGTCTGCCAGGCGTGGGCCCGAAATCGGCCCAGCGTATGACGTTTTACCTGCTTCAGCGCGACCGGCAGGGCGCGCGACATCTCGCCGAATCGCTGCTGGCCGCCCTTGAGAGAATCGGACATTGCGCGTTATGCCGCACCTTAACCGAAGGCGAGCTGTGTAACATCTGCGCCAATCCCAATCGCGACAGATCGCAGTTGTGTATCGTAGAAACTCCCGCCGAGGTATATGCCATAGACCACGCAACCGGCTTCAAGGGCCTCTTCTTCGTACTCAACGGAAGGCTTTCTCCGCTGGACGGCGTCGGCCCGGACGAATTGCGTCTCGACCTTTTGGAGCAGCGGCTGGAGTCGGGCGAAGTCGCGGAAATCATCTTGGCCACTAACACTACGGTGGAAGGCGAAGCCACGGCCCATTACATCAGCGAGATGGCGAGGCAGAACGGGATTCGGACGACCCGCATCGCCTATGGCGTTCCTTTTGGCGGCGAATTGGAATACGTCGATGGCGCCACTTTGGCTCATGCGTTCAATGGCCGTAAAGATTTTTAAACCGAGCGGAGAAGACGATGACGGATTGCCTGTTTTGCAAGATGGTCGCCGGCGACATCAAGCCCGCGGTGGTATTCGAGAACGATCACGTGCTCGCGTTTCGGGACATTCGGCCGCGGGCGCCGGTTCATGTGCTGGTCATACCGAAGCGCCATGTCCCGACGCTTGACGATCTGCCCGAGACCGATTCGGCGTTAGCCTCCGAGCTATTGCAAGCGGTCAAGAAAGTCGCCCAATCCGAAGGCATAGCGGAAACAGGCTACCGCACGGTCATTAATTGCCGGGGCGATTCCGGCCAAGACGTTTATCACCTCCATCTCCATGTTCTCGGCGGACGGCCGATGAGCTGGCCGCCGGGCTAATCTCGTCTTGGGCCGAGTTTCTCAGCCTTTCAAAAGATCCGGCATTTTGGCGCCGGACATTGCTGGATCAGGCCGTATAGCGCCCGCTTTCGCGGGCGCTATACCGAATGAAAAGATGCTCTAATGCTTATTCCCCCTCGGCTTCCGGATTGAAATCTATGCCAAGGATCGACCAATTATTGAAGTCCGTCGCGTCCCCTTCGACCAAACGGATTTTGCAGGCGAACTTTTTCTCGGCCTGGCCTTTTTCGGGATCCATCACTCTTACACTCGAGCGAATGACATAGGTCCGATTGCCCAAGGCCCAAGCATCGTATTTGTCATCGAGGAAATCTGCGTTTTCAGGCAGCGTGCCCTCCTCTTTCATCGAGTTCTTGCAGTGCATCAGAGCGAAGTCGGTACGTTCGTTCTTGACTTTTCCCAACTGTTCTTCTTCCGCTTCTTTCTCAAAAAACAGGTCCGACTCGACCACCTTCATCACGAAGGGAACAATTGCTTTGTCTTGAAAAACATAAAGCAGGACGATGAACAAAAATAAGAATAAAAGTGAATACTTGCTGCGCAATAAGTTTTTCATGGCTGGCGCCTTGTTATATTCTCAGGTGATTTGGCAGTTGAATAATTTTGGCACGTTCCTAAAAGGAGGACAGATTTTGCGGCAGGAGGCAAAAAATGTATATATTAACTCGTTTAATCAAGCGGATTTTTAGGGTTCACTCGGCCGGCCGGACGACTGAACGCAAACCGGAACACAGCGACTACGACCTGCCGGGCAGCCATTAGTGCCCGTACTGAGATTATGGATCATTTTTTTGATGGACTGCTAACGGCGTGACCGGACTTCCAGACCCAACGGCAAAGCTTATGAAACAGGACAAGAAACTGGTCGTGGCCATCTCTTCCAGAGCGTTATTCGACTTGGACGAATCCCATGCCATTTTCGAACAGGAAGGTAAAGAGTCCTTTTGCCGGTATCAAGTCGAGCATGAAGACAAGGTGCTGGCGCCGGGCGTGGCTTTTTCGCTGGTTAAAAAGCTCCTGGCGCTGAACAAGGTATTGCCCGCCCCGATGGTCGAAGTGATCTTGCTGTCGCGCAATAGCGCGGATACCGGGCTGCGGGTTTTCAATTCGATCCAGCATCATGAGCTCGATGTCTGCCGCGCGGCGTTCACCAGCGGCCAATCCCCGTTCAATTACATCGCAGCCTTCAGCGCACACCTGTTCCTCTCCACGAATGCGGAGGACGTGGCCAAGGCCTTGGATGCCGGTTACGCAGCGGCCACCATCATGTCGTCCAGCAAGTCCGCGAACGAATCCGAGCAACTACGAATCGCCTTCGACGGCGATGCCGTGCTGTTTTCCGACGAATCGGAGCGCATCTACCGCTCCGATGGCTTGCAAGCGTTCACTGAAAATGAAATAACCGAGGCGCGAAATCCGCTTTCCGGCGGCCCTTTCAAGGCCTTTCTAGCCGCACTCCATCAGATTCAGACCCTGTTCGGCCCGGACCAGTCACCGATCCGGACCGCTCTCGTAACGGCCCGAGCGGCTCCAGCCCACGAACGGGTGGTCCGCACTCTGCGCGCCTGGAACATCCGTATCGATGAAGCGCTGTTTCTGGGCGGCATGGACAAAGGCCCGTTTCTCCGAGCATTCGGCGCGGACATTTTTTTCGACGACCAAAAAGGCCACTGCGAGTCCGCCTGCCTTCACGTCGCCACGGGCCACGTGCCGCACGGCATCGCCAACCGTTAGCTCCCACCACTCATCAGAGGTTGTGAAAAAACCGTCGCGAGCGGACTCGGCTGCACAGTAGTTTTTTTCACAACCTCTCACGATTGCCTGGCGCTGGTCCACTTTAGATGGCCATGGCGCTTCCGCTCGGCGTCGACCTGCTCCTCCACTTCGGCTTTGGCAAGGCCGAGCATGGTCAGGACTTCCGCCGCCATCAGCAGGCTGGCCTCGAACATCTCGGGCACGACGTGATTGGCGCCGGCCATGATCAAGCCCGTGTAGTCGCTGTGATGCTGAGTCCGCACGATGATCGGCAACACATATCCCGACGAGCGGATTTTCGAGACCACCCGCTGAGCCTCCTTTAGCGATTTGAACGTTAGAATGGCCAGGCGCGCGCGACCGATATGACAGTGTTCGAGTAGCTCGATCCGGTCGCAACTCCCGTAAATCACCAACTCTCCGTCCTTGCGTCCTCGTTTCACCTGTTCGCTGTCGATGTCCATCGCGATGAACGGAATATCGTTGGCCTGCAAAAACTTCCCGATCATCTGCCCTACCCGGCCATAACCGGCGAGAATGACGTGACCGGCCAAATCCGGCGGAATGTGCTCGCTTTCTTTGTCACGCGCCGAGAGTCGCCGTCCCGTAACCCCGGCCAGAACCTGGCTGATTTCGAAGTTGTAGCGGATTAACAGGGGACTCAGGGCCATAGTGGCCCAGGCAATCAGCAGGACCCGCGAACTGGTGTCCGTTGTCAATATGCCCACTTCGGTGGCCAGGGCAATCAGAGCGAAGCCGAACTCGCTCACTTGCGCCAATATCAGCCCGGCCTTGCAGGCGGTATTTAAGGATTCGCCAACGATCAGAGCCGACACGATCGTCATGGCCAATTTGCATAGAACCACTAGGACCGTACCGAGCAGGAGCATCGACCACTCGCCGCTCAACAGTCCGATGTCGAGTTTCATGCCGAGACTCGCGAAAAACAGCCCCATCAGAATATCCCGGAACGGTCGGATGCTCGCCTCGACCTGATGGCGGAATTCACTCTCGCCCAGCATGACTCCGATGATGAATGCGCCCAAAGCCATCGATAAGCCGAACGAATTCATCAGCCAACCCGAGAGTAATACGATCACCAAGGTCGTCAGTACAAAGATTTCTTCGGACTGAATCTTGGTGACTTCATAGAAAACGTGCGGTAACACCCATCGCGCTACACCAAGAAGAAAGCCTCCCAGAAGCAGAGTCGAGCCGATAGTCCACGCGATTTGCTCGTAAACCGGTTGATCGGGGGTAACTCCGAGCGCCGGGATTAGTATCAGAAGCATTACGGCGGCGAGATCCTGAAGAATCGAAACCCCTACCGACAACTGGGCGTGGTGCCGGTTGCCGAGCTTCAACTCATACAATTCCCGCACGATAATCGCGGTCGAAGACACCGTCAGCGCCCCGGCGATGACCAGAGAGGCTGCCGCCGAATAGCCGCCGAACCAGATCAGTGCACCGGATAGAACGGCGATCGTAAGGGTCAGTTGCAATATGCCCAAGCCGAACACCGACCGGCGCAGTGCGAGAAGCCTGGGCAGGGAAAATTCGAGCCCCAGATCGAATAGCAGGAAGGTGACGCCCAGCTCGGAGAATAAACGAATGTTCTCGTCGTCTTTTACCAAGCCCAACGCATAAGGCCCAATGAGCGCGCCGGCGAATAGATAAGCCAGGATGTCCGGAATGCGGAGGCGCCGAAAAACGACGACACTGATGAGCGAACTGGTCAGAATGACCAGCAATTCAAGAAAAAAAGCCGGTTGCTTCCACTCGATCATGATTCCCGCCCCGGCTGAAGACGTCTTAGCCACTTTGTGGAGCCGGCGACGAATAAAACTCCGACTTGATTTTTCCCGGTTCGTTCAGCCGTGCACTGACAGCCTTACCGGCCGTTCCGGTAAACGCGTCTAATCGAACAGGTAGATCTGATCCGGCGACACCGTCAGGCGAACGGCGTCGCCTTTGGAAAAAATGTGCAATCCGGGCAACCTGGCCGTCCAGACCGGTGCCTCCACCGGCTGATCGCCGCTCCGCCCGGGCCGAAAGTGAAGCAAGGTTTCGTGACCGAGATATTCCGCGTTGACGAGCGTGGCGGGAAAGCCCGCTCCGCCGTCTTCCGACAAACGCACGGCTTCCGGCCGGAAACCGGCGGTAACGGACAGGCCGCCGTCGCGAAGGTTTGCCGCGTGCTTGTCGGGCGATACCGGCAAGGCTTGCCCGTTAACCATCAATTGCAGCCGTCCGTCGAGATCTTTTCGCAGTTCCGCGGTAAACAAATTCATCGGCGGATTACCGATAAATCCCGCAACGAAGGTGTTGGCCGGGTGCTCGTATAGCTCCTTGGGGCTGGCCACCTGCTGAATGCGGCCTTGGTCGAGCACGGCGATACGCTGCCCCAAGGTCATGGCCTCCACTTGGTCATGGGTGACATAGATCATGGTCGCGCCCGTACGCCGCTGCAGGTCGCCGATTTCCGCCCGTACCTGCGTGCGCAGCTTCGCGTCCAGGTTCGACAGCGGCTCGTCGAGCAAGAACACCGTCGGCTCCCGCACCAGCGCCCGCCCCATGGCGACGCGCTGACGTTGCCCGCCGGAAAGCTGCTTGGGCAATCGATCCATGACCTCTCCCAATCCGAGCATGTCCGCGGCCCACCCTACTCGACGCCTGATTTCCTCCTTGCCGAGCTTCCGCATCTTCAAGGGAAATTCCAGATTGCCCCGCACAGTCATGGTCGGATATAAGGCGTAGTCCTGAAACACCATCGCGATATTCCGCTGCTGCGGACTGAGCTCGTTCGCCACGCGGTCGCCGATCTTGATGGTCCCGGCCGAAATCTCCTCAAGTCCCGCCAGAATTCTCAGCAGGGTGGACTTGCCGCAGCCCGAAGGACCGACAAAGACCATCAGCTCGCCGTCCTCGATTCGGAGGCTCAAATCGGAGATGGCCCGATGGCCGTTGGGATAAGTTTTATCGACCTGTTCGAATTCGACGCTGGCCATCCTTGGTATGCCTAAAGTTGATGTGCCCGGTGCATGGAGCCGCCGCTTCCAGGGCCAAAAACTCCATTACGCCTAACTAGCTGTTCCACGGTTATGGTTCCTGATCGATGAACTTTTCAAACCCGATCACGGGCAACGCCCGTTGTACTATCGGATCGGCCGCGAAGCGTTTCTGCACCGCGTGGTCGGCCAGATGGTTGGCCAGCGCCACAAGGATCATCGCCTGATTCAGGCACAGATAGTTATACGCTACTTCTCCCGTCGCGGGACTTACGGCGTCGTAAAATCCGAAATCGCCATAAACGGGATAAAGCTCGACCAGCTTCCGCAGGTTGGCGGTCGCTTCCTCAGGCTCCGTGAGCAACGCCAGGGCTGCCGCATGGGGTGTCACGACCCCTGCGCCATAACCCGCCGTGCCGAGAAACTTCACGCCGTACTCCGAATAGCGGTCCGCTCCCGGCGTCGAGCTAGGGGACATGCCCCAGACGGGATAACCCAGCGACTCCAAGGTATAGCTCCGATGTATGTCGGTATGAACTTTGTCGTTGTAGCCAAGGCTAGCCGGCGCATGGCGCTCTTCATCCAGCACCAGGGCCGGCATCAGCGCCTCGAACAAACTCCCTCCCCAGGACGGTACATAGCGGTAATCCCGCCATTGGTAAAAGCCGCCGAGCCAGCGAAACCCGTTGGCACTCTTTTCCCTGCGGCCCAGGGGCGGAAGCGACTGCCAGTCGAATTCCGCCGGCAAGGTGCGCGCCATGCGGAACCAGTGCTCCTCCGGAACATCGCCCTTGCCGATGGCGATCAAACTGCCGATGCGGGATTCGGCGTAAAACACCCCGTAATGGAAGGTCGAGCGTAGCGCCATGTTTACGTAATACCCGTGAGACATGAGCTTGTGGCCGGGATCGTAAAAAAACCGGTAATCCTCTCGGTCGATCAGCCGGGTACAGCGGGAAGCGAGCTCCGGGAAAGTCTGCCGCGCCGCGATGAGTCCGGCCGTCAGCCAGGACGAATCGACGAAGGAGATGAAATTGCTGGTACGTTCCAGCGTCGTGGTGTTGTAGTAGTTGAAATAAAAACCTCGGTAGCTTTCCAAAGCCTCCAGGGTCGTGAGCGTTGCGGCGAGCCGTTCCAGCGCCTGTTCGCGGGTAATGAACCCGAGCTCATGGGCCGCGGCCACTGCCAGAAAATGAAACCCGATGTTGGTGACGCTGGTGTAATCGCCGATCTTCGAATCGGACAGCACTACCGAGCCGTTGCCGAAATGGACCCGATCCAGCGGCAGACCGTGTTGCTTGTCGGTCAGTGCGTCGAGTCCGCGCCAGGTATCCTGCGCGATGCGGCGGAGGAATTCGCGCTTGTCGCCGGGCAGGGTTTTACCGTCGATCAAGGCCATGGCCGGCCAGCCAGCCAGTCGTGCCTGTAACTTGGAACGCGCCGCCACTTCGCCGCCCAATGCATCCTCCCAGGCTTTCTTCTTTTCGGCGACAACCAGATCGCCGGTGCTCGGCCCCGGCTTGCCCGTCTTGATCAGGGTGACATTGTCCACCCAATATGCGCCCTTGCGTATGCGCATCTCGCGGGGCGGAAAAGTCATGACGAAGGACGACAATAGTCGCCAGTCCTTTATGCCGATCATGTAGTTCAAGGGCACGACGACCTGTTTCCACTGATCGGTGATCCCGCTGACCATGAAGCTGCCGACTTCCTTCATCCCGTTTCCAGCCGAATCCGGACGGCGAAACTGCACCTCGAACTCGGGGTTGAAACCCTCGGCCGGATCGCCTTTCACCCAAAAGGCCAGGTGGTCGTAATCCGCCGCGTCCAGTGCCTTTAGATCCAAAGACACGCTGAACTCGCCGCTCATTTCCGGAAGATCCACCGAATTAGCCGACGGCGGCAACGCATAGCTCACATGGAACGACCTCCTTAAAGCAGAGTTCGCCCGATCTTCGTCCAGCCGAAACGTCACACTCGCCGGTTGTCGCTCCGCAAGGGCTGTCCAAGCGCTCAACGAGGCGGATTCATCATCCCCTTTGCCGTCGAAGTCCGCCAAATGCAGCTCTTTCAGCACCGGTTCATCGCTCAGGGCCAGATCGCTTCCACGCACCGAAAACGTCATCACACCCAAGCCAACTATCAAAAACAGTTTTTTAACAAGGTTCACGTGTACGCCTGCCCGTCGTCTTATTCAGCACGAATCGGCCTAGTTTCGTCGAAGTAGCTAAGAATAGAGGATGCCGGTAGGCATCTCAATTCGCGGGCGGCGGGATTGTTCGATTCAAAGAGATGCATCGCTCGCTGCCGCTCGCCCCGGCTCGGGGGTAGCGGAGTCGAGGCGTGTCCTGACACTTAGTTTTCAAGGGCGGTCCACTGGTCAGTTACAGCGCGTTTGGCGTCTGCCCTTCAATCATCACACCGATCGCCAACGATAGTTTTTTGATAAGGGTTCTGCACAACCTCAGATGAGTCTTGCCAAGAATCACGCTACTTCTTCGGCCTGGGTGCTTTCACGTTGCCCCAATGATGACCTCCGTACTCTGAAGCCCATCCGGAACCTTATAGTCGTCGTGTAAGCTTTTGTTTACACAAATATCAGATTTGGCCGACTTGAAGCGATCGTCCGCTCCGGTGTCTACTGCCAGCCAACCTGCGGGGCTGAATTCGCCTCGACATCGTCTTCCTTCCATGAGCCGGTAAATATGCATTCCTCCCTCACCCGACTGTCCGCCGTTGCACGATCCGCGCTGATCTTGTCGATCCTGGTCCTGGGCTCGATCGCCTGGCCGGATGCCGCCGTCGACGCGGCTGAACCGACCGCCCTTCCAATCGCAAACGTCCCGCTTCAGTCGCGGGACCTTCCAATCGCAAACGGTCGTCCTGGGAGCGCCAGGACGACCCTTCCAATCGCAAACGGTATCTCCGGAAGCGCCAGGACGACCCTTCCAATCGCAAACGGCATCTCCGGGAGCGCCGGAGATGCCCTTCCCGGCGATGTTCTCCTGAAGCGAGCGTTGCCCGAAGCCCTGATTCCCGTGGGCGACCAACCAACGGCGGCAGAGACTATAGCGCTCAAAGAGGCGCTCCGGCGCTATCAGCAAGGCGGAAATCGGGAGGATGTCTCCGCCCTCACCAAATACCTCGACCGCCATCCCGACAGCCCCTGGCGCGTCGCCCTACTCACCAATCTGGGCCTCATCTATTACGACACCGCGCAGTTTTCCAAGGCCCTGGCCGCCTTCGACCGCGCCTGGCAAGCAGGGAAACCGATCACGGCGGACGGCCCGGCCAAAGCCGTGGTCGATCTGGCCTTGGGCGAGTTGGTGCGCATGCACGCCAGGATCGGCCACAAAGAGGAACTCCGCCAGCTGCTGGATGAAATCAAGGACCGTCCTTTGACCGGTCCCGCGACCGAGCGCATCGCCGGGGCCAAGGAAGGACTGTGGATGATGGACCATAACCCGGGCGTGGCTTACCTGTGCGGCCCCAAGGCCCTGGAAAGCATTATCGATCGGTTGCAGCCCAAGGGCGTGAACCGGCGTGCTGTGGATAACGCCCGCTCCGGGCCGAAGGGCTACTCGCTCGCCCAGGTCGAAGCGCTCGCCAAGAAGGCCCGCTTGCCCTATCGGATGGCGAAGCGGCAACCCGGCGCGGACTGGGCCATGCCCGCGGTAGTGCATTGGAAGGTCAACCACTATGCGGCCCTTATCGAAGAGCGCGACGGTCTGCTGCACATCAAAGACCCCACTTTCGGCGGCGACCTGTGGGTCAGCCGCCAGTCCCTGGAGGAAGAAGCCTCCGGTTATGTGCTGGTTCCCGAGGGCAAGCTGCCCAGGGACTATCGGCCGGTGACGCTGGCCGACGCCGACCGGGTTTACGGCCGCGGTTACACCAGCAGTTCCGACCCGAACGATACCCGGCCGGACGACGACAAGGCCAAGCCCTGTCCCGACGACAAGGGCATGTGCCAATATAACTTCCACACGCTACTGGTCAGCCTCAACCTCACCGACACCCCGGTGGGCTACACACCGCCCAAAGGCCCCTCGGTAAAATTCACGGCCACTTACAACCAGCGCGAAGCCAACCAGCCGGCCAACTTCACCTATGCCAACCTGGGTGCCAAGTGGACCTTCAACTGGCTCATCTATCTGGAGGACGATCCGGCTTACGCGGCCAGGGACATCAAACGCTACGTGGCCGGCGGCGGCGCGGAGGTGCATACCGGCTACAATGCCGCCACCCAATCCTTCGCACCGCAAGCGAGCTCCCAATCGGTGCTGGTGCGAACCTCCGCCAATCCGGTGCGTTACGAACTGCGCCAGCCCGACGGCAGCGTCGATGTCTACGGCCAGCCCGACGGCCACATTGTCTATCCGCGGAAGGTGTTCCTCACGGAAAAACGCGATTCTCAGGGCAATACCGTCGCCCTCGCTTACAACCCCGACCTGCGCATCACCCAGATCACCGACGCCCTGGGCCAGGTCACCACCCTGGCCTATGAAGACGCCGACGATCCCTACAAGATCACCCGCGTCACCGACCCCTTCGGGCGTTCGGCGGTCTTCGCCTACACCGGCGGTCAGTTGACATCGATCACCGACGTCCTGGGGCTGCAATCACAATTCACCTACGGCGCCAACCAGTTCATTGATAGCCTCACCACACCCTACGGCACCACCACCTTCGCCTACGGCGAAAGCGGCACCACTCGCTGGCTGGAGGCCACCGACCCGCAAGGCGACAAGGAACGCTTGGAATATCGCCACCAAGCCCCCGGCATTCCGTTCAGTGACTCGATTGTTCCCCAAGGCATTTCGCCGGTATTCAATTCCTACATCAATGGCCGCAACAGCTTTTACTGGGACAAGCACGCCATGAAAACGGCGCCGGGCGATTACACCCAGGCCCGCATCACCCACTGGCTGCACGGGGTCAACAGTTCGGTGTCGGTCGGCGTCAAGGAAAGCGAGAAACAACCACTGGAAAACCGCGTCTGGTACAACTACCCCGGCCAAACCTGGGGCGGCGGCGTCGATGCCGGCATGCTGGAAAAGCCCAGCCGCATCGGCCGAGTACTGGACGACGGCACGACACAACTTTACCAGTACGCCTACAATCCCCTGGGTAAGACCACCCAGGCCATCGATCCTCTGGGCCGCACCACCGTCTACGAATACGCCCCCGACGGCATCGATCTCTTGCGCGTCAAGCAGAAGAACGGCGCCGGTTACGACCTGCTCGCCGAATTTACTTACGATACTCACCACCGACCGCTGAGCTACCAGGACGCCGCCGGCGCGATCACCACCTTCACCTGGAATGCCGCCGGTCAACTCCTCACTGCCCACAACGCCTTGGACGAGACCACGAGCTACGAATACGACACCCAGGGCTATCTGTTGCGCGTAGTCAATCCGCTGGGGCACACCCAAGCGCGCTTCACCTACGACAGCCTCGGCCGCATCGCCACGGCCACCGACGAGAGCGGCTATACCTTGGCCTATGCCCACGACGCCCTGGACCGGCTTACCCAAGTCACCTATCCCGATGGCACCCAGCGAACCCTAGCTTACGACAAGCTGGAATTGGCGAGCGATACGGACCGCTTGGGCAGAACCACCCAGTATGCCTATAACCCCCTGTGCCAGTTGGTGCGAGTGACCGACGCCCTGGGGAGAATCACCCGCTACACCTGGTGCGGCTGCGGCAGCCTGGAAAGCCTGACGGATGCCTTGGGCCAGGTGACCACCTTCAGTCATGACGTGCAGGGCCGCACCACAGCCAAGCGTTACGCGGACGGCCGGGGCCTCGACTATGTCTACGAAGCCACCATCAGCCGTCTGAAAACCCGTACCGACGCTCAAGGTCAGCAAACCCGCTACCGCTACGTCAAGGACAACGCCCTGTTGGAAATTGCCTACCCCAACGCGCTGAACGCCACGCCCACGCGGCACTTCCAATACGACAGCGTTTACCCGCGCCTAGCCGTCTTCGACAACGGCCAGGGCATCACCACGCTCAGTTACCATTCCGCCGGTCAGCCTGGCGCCGGGCGCCTGGCCGAGGAGACAAGCCCCGACGCCTTCGGCATCGCCTCTGGCTACGATGCTCTGGGGCGGCCGCAAACCACCACCGTGATCAAACCGGACGGTACTCACCTGCCCGACGCCCTGAGCTATGACGCTCTGGGCCGAATCATCCGCAACGATAACGACCTGGGCACCTTCCAATACGCTTACGACGCCGACTCGAGGCGCTTGGCGCACGTTCTCTACCCGAACCAAGCCGAGACCCAGTTCGGCTATTTCGATGCTCTGAGGGACTTCCGCCTCAAAACCCTAAACCACCTCGATCCGTTGAACGTCCTCCTGGCCGGCAATGGCTACACCTACGACGCCGAGGGCCAGATCACGACCTGGCAGCGCACGGGCACCGAAACCGCCCAGGAAGGCTTTACCTACGACGCGGCCGGCCAATTGCTGGAGGTGACGACGCAAAGCGGCAGCCACCACGATGAGGGCAATGACGAACATAGAAAGCGCCGCCACGCTCGCGGACACGCCGGCCACGCCAAACACGCCAAGTCCGGACACCATTCACATGGCAACGGCAAGCACGGAAAGGGCCACGACGAGGACGATGAAGACGACGACAAAGGCGGCATGGTCGCTCTCTACACGTATGCCTACGACGCCGCCGGCAATCGGATCCAGGAAACCATTGGCGGCCAGACCGCCGTGGCCGCCTATAACAACCTCAACCAACTCCTTACCGCCGGTGCGGAGAGTTACGCCCACGATCCGGACGGCAACCTTGTCGAAAGGCAAAGCGCCAATCTGGACGACCGCCAGTACCTCTGGGACGCGGAAAACCGCCTGATCGCCATCGAAGATAGTACCAACCCGGCCAGCCGCAGCGAGTTCCAGTACGATGCCCTGGGCCGGCGCATCGGCATCCAGGACCGCGACAACGGCGTGCTCACCCAAGACAGCCGACTCATCTACTGCGGTATGATCCTGTGCGCCAAAGAAGACCGCCTCTCCGGCACCGTCACGCGCTACTACGGCGACGGCCAAAGCCGAGAAGGCGCTGGCCTCTACTACCACCGCGACCACCTGGGCTCCATTCGGGCCGTGACCGACGCGGCCGGCACCCTGAAAGCCGCCTACCGTTATGATCCCTACGGCCGCCAAACCGCCTTGCTGGGCAGCGCCTTCGCGGTAGACTTCGGCTATACGGGCCACTACGTCCATCACGAATCCGGCCTGGCGGTGGCCCCCTACCGGGCCTATGATGCCGATATTGGCCGGTGGCTGTCTCGAGATCCGATTGGAGAAGCCGGTGGAGTTAATCTGTATGTCTATGTCGAGAATAACCCGGTCAATTTGGTCGACCCACTTGGATTGCTAGGTCACGCTCCGGGACACGGCCCCTACGGTCCAGATGAAGGGCCAGGCACGTTGCCAGGGCAAGCGGTCGTAGGAGCTACTGGAGATTTCTTGGGCAACTATAAAGACATGCGCGACGCCAATACAATTGGCGCAGACAAGTACTTCCACTGTAAAGCAAACTGTGAAGCTACGCATCGCGGCAAGTCTGGAGAGGCCACGGCTTGCACCATATCGGATGCCCGTGAATGGTTCGATCAGAATGTCAAAGGAGATCCCGCAAGCGCCTCCGCAGCTGACCAGATAGCTAATACCTCTGGCCGTTCAGGGGCGAATAGTTCACCAATGTCCTGCGAGCTTGTTTGTGCTCCTTTCCGCCCCAACGGATTACCAGCGAACTATTGATGGAGTTGTGATGTCTTTTAGGAAACTTATTGTCCTTGCCGCACTTTTTATCCTGTTGGTAATCGGCGGTATTTGGTTGCGGAAACAGTTGCAAATTGACAGTTGCTTAGACGGTGGTGGGCGTTGGAACTACAAAGATTGGGTGTGTGATACCCATTAGCCATCCGGCGTAATCGCACTGATAGCCCGAAGACGCCCGCTTTTGCGGGCGTCTTCATTTTCCGTCCTTATTTAATAGCGTAGGATGCGATGACGCAGGAACCACATCGTTCGAGTTCGCGATCGATTCGCCTCTAATTGCAAACGGTTGCTTTAGTCGCAATCCTTCTAATCGCAAACGGGCCTTTAATCAGCCCCTTCCTTCGTCGGCACATCCTACGCAGGCTGTGTCCTGAAATCTGACAGGCCGTGGGAGGTAAGCCCGTCTCGCCATGCTGTGTCCAGTCTTGTGGTAAATTGAGGATCGGCTGCCTTCCGAGAATAGAATCGATGATCCTCACCATGCACCGACACCTGCCGGAAAACAATACGTGCGTCTGATCGGTTTATTGCTGATCTTTACGCTGCTCGGCGCCTGTGGGCGGGACGCGGAAAAGACTGTCCTCGAATTTTGGGCCATGGGGCGGGAAGGCGAAGTGGTTCAGTCTCTGATGCCGGAATTCGAACGCCGCAATCCGGACATTCGCGTCAAAGTGCAGCAGATCCCCTGGAGCGCGGCTCACGAGAAACTACTAACCGCCTACGCGGGCGATGCGATGCCCGATGTCTTCCAGTTGGGCAATACCTGGATTCCGGAATTCGCGGTTTTGAATGCCGTCGATAGCCTAGACGATCGGCTGACTGCTCCGCAACGCGGGGATTATTTCGAGGGTATTCTCGAAACCAACAAGATCGACGGACGGCTTTACGGCCTGCCGTGGTACGTCGATACCCGCCTTCTTTTCTACCGGACGGATATTTTGGCCAAGGCCGGTTTTTCCGCGCCGCCCAAAACCTGGAAGGAATGGCTCACGGCGATGGCGGCGATCACGGCGTTACCCGGCGGAGACCACTACGCGCTGCTCTTGCCCATGAACGAATGGCAGGTGCCGGTGATCCTCGGCCTGCAACTCGGGGCGGAACTGCTCCGCGATGGAGCGCGATTCGGCAATTTTCGGAGCGACACCTTCCGCCAAGCCTTTCGCTTTTATCTCGATATTTTCCGCCGGGGTTACGCGCCCGCCGTATCCGAGGCTCAGATTGCCAATCTTTATCAGGAGTTCGCCAGCGGCTATTTCGCGATGTACATCACCGGCCCCTGGAACATCGGCGAGTTCGAACACCGGCTTCCGAAGACCGTGCAAGACAAATGGGCGACGGCACCGCTGCCGGCTCCAGATTTAAGCACGTCTTGCCCTCCTCCGTGCAGCGAAAAAGCCAAGGTGAGTACTGTCGAGTCAAGTCAATCAATCGTAGGCCGGGATAAGCCTGTCCTGAGCCCCGTCGAAGGGGCGGCAGCCGTTCCCGGCAAGGACTTTGCCGGAAACGCGAAGCCTGTCCTGAGCCCAGCCGAAGGGCTTATTCCGGCCTACACATTGCCCAGTTCCGACATTTTCTACCCCGGCCTGTCCCTCGCCGGCGGAGCCAGCCTCGCGATCTCCAGCAGTTCCGGCCGTAAAGCGCAAGCCTGGAAGCTGATCGAATTTCTCTCCGAACCGGAACAACAGCTTGCGTTTTACCGTCTGACCGGCGATCTCCCCTCCCGCCGTTCCGCCTGGCAACACCCCGATCTGGCCACGGCGACTCGCGCGCAGGCCTTCAAGACTCAGTTGGAACGAGTGGTGTCCACGCCAAAAATTCCCGAGTGGGAACGCATCGCCAGCAAGATCGCCCATTACGCCGAAAAAGCGGTGCGCGGCGAATTGACCGAGGACCAAGCGCTGACCGCCCTGAATGAGGACGTAGACCATATTCTCGAAAAGCGCCGCTGGCTATTACGGAAACGGGCGCCATGAGAATCCCTTTTCCGCAGGCGAACCCCGCTTTCTGGTTTCTTGCGCCAGCCTTGATCCTGATTGTCGCTTTCTTTTTCCTGCCGGTCGTGGCGTCGCTGTTTCTCAGCTTCACCGATTTCGACATTTACGCCCTCGGCGACAGTGAACGGCTGCGCTTCGTGGCGTTCGACAACTACCTTCGATTGCTCCGCGATCCTTTATTCTGGACCGCGTTGAAGAACACCCTGTATTTCGTGGTTGTAGGCGGCCCCTTGTCGGTGGCCGTGTCGCTGGGCGCGGCGTTATTGGTCAATCACCGCCTGGTCCGCTTCAAGGGACTGTTCCGCTCGCTCCTATTCCTGCCGGTTGTCACCACCTTGGTGGCGATAGCAGTGGTCTGGCGCTATCTCTATCATCCCCGCTACGGCTTCTTGAATTATCTTCTCGGGCTGTTCGGGCTCGATCCCGTCGATTGGCTGGGCGATCCCGATTGGGCCATGCCGGCGATCATCCTGATGGCGATCTGGAAGAATTTCGGCTTCAACATGATCATCTTCATCGCCGGGCTGCAAAGCATTCCTACCCGCCTGTACGAGGCCGCGGTCATCGACGGCGCGAATACCTGGCGTCAATTCCGCCATATTACCCTGCCCATGCTGGCGCCGACCTTCGTGTTCGTCACCGTCATCACGATGATCGGCTACTTCCAGCTTTTTGCCGAACCCTATGTCATGACCCAAGGGGGTCCCGCCAACAGCACCTTGAGCGTGGCCCTTTTGATGTTCCAGGAAGGCTTTCGCTGGTGGAATCTCGGCTACGCGGCGGCGGTGGCCTTCGCGTTGTTTCTGATCATCCTGGCGGGGACGCTTTTGCAGTTGAAGTTGAGGCGACGGGAAATCTGATGGCCTCGGCTACGCTTTCTGAAAAACGGATCAAGACGCTGCTGCTTCATTTGGCGCTCATCGCGGCGGTGATCGTGACCCTGTTTCCGCTGTTCTGGATGGTGTCCGTGTCGTTGATGCCGTCGGCCGAGGCGAACCGTTTTCCGCCGCCGATTCTGCCGGTGTCGCCCACGCTGGATCATTACCGGATACTGTTCTCTCGATTGAATCTCGCCTCTTATCTCCTGAACAGCACGCTGATCGCCACGCTGGTCACGGCGCTTTCCCTGCTGCTCAACTCCATGGCCGGCTACGCCTTCGCCAAGCTGTGTTTCAAGGGACGCGACCGCCTATTCCGCCTGCTTCTGGCGTCCATGGTGATCCCGGCGCAGGTCGCCATGCTGCCGCTGTTCCTGATGCTGAAAGAGATGGGATTGGTGAATACTTACGGCGGCGTCATCATCCCCGGCATGGCGAGCATTTTCGGCATCTTTCTGATCCGGCAGTACGCGCTGTCGATTCCCGACAGCCTCCTCGATGCCGCCCGCATCGACGGCGCCGGCGAATTCCGGATTTACCGGACGCTGGTTCTGCCGCTCTGCAAGCCGATCCTGGTCACCTTGGCCATCTTCACCTTCATGGGCACTTGGAACGACTTCATGTGGCCCCTCATCATCCTGACCGACAACGACCTCTACACGCTCCCGGTCGCCCTCGCCAACCTTCTGGGCGAACACGTTCAAGATGCCGAGCTGATGATGGCCGGTTCGGTGCTCACGGTACTGCCGGTAATCCTTCTGTTTCTCGCGCTACAAAAGTACTACATCGAAGGGCTGGTATTGGGAAGCGTCAAGGAATGACGGTGCGCCGCATGTCCTTATGTGACAGTAGTTTTTTCCAACCTCTCAGAAGTCCAGCTTGAATCCGGCCTGCACCAGCCTCGGCGATCCCGGCAAAATGCCGCGGGTACGATCCACGATGTAGTTCTGATCGAAGAGGTTTTTCACGCTGACGAACAGATCGGTGTTCAAAGGCTTGATGCGATACGTGCTGGAGAGATTGACGATGGCGTAGTCCTCGATCTTGCCGAACTGCCCGGTCAGATTGGGTGTTCCATCCGGATTGACCTGCCCTTCCGCGTTATGGAAGTCGCTGAACTGGTCGGCCACGAACACCGTTTCCAAATGAAAATCGAAGCCCATCGGATGGGCGTAACCCACCGTAGCGGTGATCATGTGTTCCGGCGCGTAGGGAAGCCGGTTGCCTTTCGCCGATCCGGGCACTAGACCGTTACTGCAGGAACTCGGAACAACTCCATCCACCGGGACGCATCGGAACGGCGACAGGGCCTCCGCATCGGCCACCCAGGTGTACGCCGCCTGGAAATAGACGTTATGATCCGTTTCGAAAATATCTCCGAGGTCGACGCGGCCGAAGAACTCAAAGCCCTGGTAGAGCGATTCGCCCTGTGCCAAGGGCGTGGAACCTCCGGCGATGCTGCCGACCACCGCCTGATTCTCGAAATGCGTCTGGAACAGCGTCGTGTCCAAGGCGACGCCCTTCCACGGCTTGCTGCGCACGCCCAGCTCGTAGTTCCAGCTTTTTTCCGCGTCCACGTCGGTCACGAGCCCGGCGTTGCTCACGGCGTCCTCGGCGCGCGGCGGCGAAAAGCCGCGATGGAATCCGAAGAACAACGTAACCTCGTCGAGCGGGTTGTAATTGATGCCGAATGCGGGCAGAGCCTCGGTCAGGCTGGTCGTGCCCTCCCTCCCGTTGAGTAGATTCCGCCTCTCGTACTCGACGCTTTCCACGCGCACGCCGGGCGTAATCGTCCACCGGTCAATGAAGAAGCGGTTTTGAACGAAGCCCGAATAGGCGTCGGCAAAGCGCTCGTTCCGCTCGGCGATGCTCCCGCTGCGGGCCCGCGGCGAGGTGGCGTTCTCCTGGCGCCGAAACTGTTCTTCATAATGGGCGCGGAACCCCATGTCCAGCTCGCTCGGCACGCCGAAGAAATCGTAGGCCGCATGTAACCGCGGCTCGACGCCCCAAGTGTAATAGTCGCGCAAACGGCCTTGAATCGAGTTGCAGGCATCCGGGTTCACGGCGACGCCGTTAAAACGGGCATTCCTGAACGCGGTGCCGCATTGCGTATCGGTAGTGGTGCTCGCCTGACGCCACCAATCGCGGGCGAAATGAGTCCAGTAAAAACTGGTGGTCAACTTGACGTCGTTATTGAACTTGTATTCGTGGGTGGCCGAGGTTCCCCAGCGATTCGTCGAGAAATTATCGTTGTCGAACGGGTTGTAGCGGAGACCGAAGTTGCGCGCTTCCGCATCGGTGATTCCCGAATAGGTCAATTGAGAGTCTTCCCTGAAGTAATTCCCGCGCAATATCAGAGAATTCTTCTCATCGATCCGATACACGCCCTTGAGGTTGACGTCGTCGATCTCGAGGAACGTATTGTCCCGCGCGCCTTCGCCTTCCTTGTGGATGTAATCGAATAGTCCGCCGAAATCCCCCACGGTTCCGCCGTAGTTGATGTGGCCGTTGCGATATTCCCGGTTTCCGCCGGTGAAGCTCACGAATCCCTTGGGCTCCAAGGGCGGTGTCGGAGTCACGTAGTTGATGGTGGCCGCCGTGGTCTGGGGTCCGAACAGGATCTGGCCCGCGCCCTTCAAGATCTCGATGCGCTCGAAGCGGTCCACCGGCGGGTGGTAATAGCTCGCATTCTCCCCATATGGGGCATAGGACAGCGGGAGACCGTCTTCGAGCAGCAGGACCCGCGTCGAGCGGGTCGGGTTAAGCCCGCGGATGCCGATATTGGGCCGCATCCCGAAGCCTTCCTCGTCCCGCACGTTCACGCCGGGCACCTTGCGCAAAGCCTCATTCGTGGTGAAGACATGGCTTTGATACAAGGTTTCCTTGTCGATAACCGAGCCGGAGCCCGAGATTTTCTCCAATGCGTCGGTAGCAGTTCCAATCACACCGACTGTAGGAAGTTCCATTACCGATGCGGCTTCAGGTTCTTCGCCCGAACCCTCGGTTTTAGGCTCCTCCGCTAAGCCCGCCCCCGTTACCGCCAGGCCGCCGGCAATCAACAGCAAGCCCACGGAAAACCCCGAAACACGCTGATTTTTCGATTTGTTTGACATACCCCTGACCCACATTATTGATAATCGTTTTCATTTATATTAGCGGTGAACATCTACACGCGCAACTTTTCAATCGACGGAAGAGGCAGCTTGCCGAATGCTCACGGATGACAGGCGGGCTTGAAGGGAGAATGTTTCATCCAATCGTCACTATTTCGTCACACCAATGTCAGACGGCGCCGACATCATTGGCGCCGCTGGAAGGACTATTCATCCCGCTTCAAGTGCAGGATGCGCCCACCAGAAACGGGAACCCCATCCGAAAGAACAACATTTGGAGTCCTAAAACATGTTCGAGATGACGAAGAAAACCCTGCTGTCCGTTTCGATCGCAGCCGCATTCGCAGGCACCGCATGCGCCGAATCCACGGTAAACGGCCCCATGGCATTCGATCCCATACCGGGCTCAGCCTATAACGCCGTCAACGATCCGGCCGAACCTTGGGTCATTCCGGAAGGCTATCGCCAGTTCATCGTCTCCGACGAAAGCAATCTGGACATTTATTCGGGCATTGCCGATTGGGGCGACATGAACACGGTCAACGAGACCAAGAAGCATGCCGGCCGTTACATGTACCGGACTCATGAAGTTCGTCCCGGAAGCGACGCCACCGCGTCCGGCGGAGCCGTGTCCGTCGTCGATCTACAAGACGGCACCGCAAAAGTCGTAGTCCAAAGGGCGGATTGGGAGGCCCTCGACGGCATCGTTTGGACGCCATGGCATACGGTTCTTTTCGCCGAGGAAACCATTAACGCCGCCTTCCCGGACCCGCAGGTACCGCAGGCTCAAAGCGGTCTTGTGTACGAGCTGAAGCTGGTCGATGGCGACCCGACCGCCGCCGAGTCGGTCACTGTCCGTCCGCTACTCGGCACCCTCTCTCACGAAGGACTCGAAATCGACGCCGAGGGCAACGTCTACGTGATCGACGAAGATCGCAGCGGCTCCATCTACAAGTTCGTACCGGAACAGTACGGCGATCTGAGCAGTGGCCAGCTCTACGCCCTGCGCGTAAAGAACGGCGGTAAAACCGGTGAGGCAGAATGGGTTGCGCTGGACATGACTCAGGCTCAGATCAGCGCACGCGTGGCCGCTCAAGCCGAAGGCGTGAAAGCGACCAAATACTGCCGTCCGGAAGACATGGAGCGCATCGCCGAAACCCTTTACGTGGCCTTGACCTGCGAAGATGTGAACAACGCCGCGAATACCGGCGGTCCGGGTGCGGTGCTCGCTGTAAACCTGGGCGATACACCTTCCGTCAAGTACCTTGTTGCGCCGGGCAAGAACGTCTCATTCGAAACCAAACCCGCTACCGGCGTACCCGGAGTCACCGGCTTCAAGGGTCCGGACAACCTGGCCAACAGCCCTGACGGCAAACTGTGGATCGTGGAAGACAACGACTGGAGCGACATCTGGGTGGTCGACCCGAACGGCGCCGACGCCAATGGCGACGGCTATCCCGACGACGTGCACCTCTTTGCGTCGCTGAAGGATAAACCGGCCGAGGGTACCGGCATCTATTTCGGCAAGGATCCGCACACGCTGTACGTCAACGTTCAGCACTCCGGCACGGGCAACGACAAGACCATGGCGATTACCAACCGCGCCGAGTAAGCGGAAACATATTCAAGGACCTCGAGCCGGCTACTGGCCGGCGTCGTTGAAGCCGCGACGCATCATGCGTCGCGGCATTAGGACTCAAAAAGGCATGGCGATCCTCATCGTCATGCCTTTTGTTTTATGTAAAACTCGGGATATGTCCTTTTCGATCATACGGGCCCGCCATGCCTTAACGGCAAATTTTTAGCCCCGTTCCAACCCCCGTAAGGTGATTGCTATTTTCTCCACCACCCAATCGATTTCCTTCCGTTCGATGACGAGAGGCGGCGCGAAGCGGATGACGGTTCGGCGGGTCTCGCGGGTCAGAATGCCGTGCTCCATCAGCTTCATGCAAAAATCGCGGCCCGAAATGTCCGGATTAAGTTCAAGACCGATGAACAAGCCTTTGCCGCGCGCCTCGCGAATCAGAGGACTCCTCAAATCCCGCAGCCTGGCGAGAAAATAGGCGCCCAGCTCGGCCGAGCGCTCGGCCAGCCCTTCCTCGACGATGACATCGAGCGCCTCCAGCCCAACCGCAGCGGCCAACGGATTGCCGCCAAAGGTGCTGCCGTGATCGCCCGGACCGAAAACGTCCATCACCTCGCGGCTCGCCAAAAACGCCGAAACCGGCATCAAGCCGCCGCCCAGCGCCTTGCCGAGAATCAAGCCGTCCGGTGTGACGTTTTCATGCTCGGAGGCCAGGAATTTTCCGGTCCGGCCCAGTCCCGTCTGAACCTCGTCGCACAGCAGCAAGACATTCTGCTCCCGGCAAACCTCGGCGCACTCGGCGAGATAGCCCGGCGACGGGATGACAATGCCACCCTCGCCCTGGATCGGCTCGACCAGAAAGGCGGCTGTGTTTTCGTTGATCGCATCGGCCAAGGCCGCGGCATCGCCGTATGGAATCAGCTTCAAACCCGGCGGAAACGGCCCGAAGCCTTCGCGGTACTTGGGCTCCGAGGAGAGGCCGATCACCGCGAGGGTCCGACCGTGGAAGTTGCCTCGACAACCGATGATCTCCGCTCGCTCGGGACTTACGCCCTTGATTTGGTACGCCCATTTCCGGGCGGCTTTCAGCGCGGTCTCCACCCCTTCCGCGCCGGTGTTCATCGGCAACACCTTGTCCTGTCCGGTGAGTTCGCAAAGCCGCTTGAAGAAAGGCGCAAGCCTATCGCTGTGAAAAGCCCGCGACGTGATCGCAAGCCGTTTCGCTTGTTCGGTGAATGTTCGGATCAGGCGCGGATGGGCATGGCCGTGGCTTGCGGCGGAATAGGCCCCCATCATGTCCAGATAGCGTTTCCCGTCGATGTCCCAAAAGTAAACGCCCTCGCCTCGGGTCAAAATGACCGGGAAGGTGTCGTAGTTGTTCGCCCCGTAGCGCTCCGTGACGCTCAGGATGTCTTCCGCCCGTGTGGCTCGCTTGGGAACTACGGCAGCGAGCAACAGTTCGCTGCCCAAGTAAGTCGTGGCACGATTCTTATCGCGGGGCGGATCGAATTCCACGATTTCGATGCCGAGAAAAGCCGGATTACCTTGAAGCCTGGCCAGCGCACCAATCATGTCCTCTCCGGAAATACCGCCCGCCACCGGGACCGTCACCCCCGGCGCGTCCTTCGGATCGATGGCGTCGAGGTCGAGCGTGACCCCGAAACCGGCCGTACCGGATTGGACGATCGAGAGCGCCTCGTCCATGACATCGTTCAGGCCACGCCGGTTGACTTCGTCCAAATAAAAGATCCGCACTCCTAGCCATTCCAGCAGGGCCCGCTCGGCCGCCTCGAAGCTGTGGACGCCGACCAGGCAAACCTGCCGAGGAGACAGCTTCGGGCTGAATCCCCCCAGGTCCACCAAAGGCTTTTCGCCGAAACCGAGCAGGCACGCGAGGGGCATGCCGTGCAATGCGCCGCTGGGGCTCGTCTCCGGCACGTGGCTGTCCATGTGGGCATCGATCCAAATCAGCCCCAAAGGGCCGCGATCGGACAAGGCCGCCACCGCGCCGGCCCAGGACCCCACGGCACAGGAATGGTCATCCCCGAACACGGCGAAGAATTCGCCGGATCTCACCGCGGCTTCCGTTTCCCGCGCGGTCCGTTCGCAAAGCTCCGCGACCATCGGCACCGTGGCCGACATTCGCTGCGGATGGAGAATCGTCTGCCAGGCGGCTGGCACGCCCCGGCTTTTCAGCCTCCGGTCCAACCCCAAACCGCGCAATAGTTCCGGCCCCGTCTCCGCATCGCGGTCGAAGGCGACGCCGATCAGTCGTATCGGTTTAACCAGAGGAATGTCGGTCATGGGAATGGTCCGGAAAGCAACAAGCCGACTGCCTGGCCTATTGCATAAATTACCTGCCACTTCCCCTTAGAGCGCATTTCCTGCACTCTGTTCCTTGCAGGAGACGCCCGCCGCGGCTTCCGCCACGGAACTATAATCGCGGATACCGACCGAATTCTTTGGACAACTCTGAGGTAAGGTCATGAATGACACGGCTTTCGAGCAAAAGGTGCGCGAAATCGGCGAAAACCTTTACCGTTTGGCCGGAGAATCGCCGCCCTCATTGTTCGACCCGCGGGGGCTGAGAGGGCGCGTGTTGATGCGGGCCATGCACGACGAAGATTTACGCGCCGCCCTCTTTCAATTCGTCGATGTGTTGCCGGTGTTGGAAACCGACCGGGAACTCGCCGGCCATTTTCGAAGCTATTTGGCGCCTCACGCCGATCAGCTCCGCGGACTCTGGGGCCGCGTGTTCAAACTGGGGGGACATTCCTTCACCGCTTACGCGCTCCGCCGCGCCGTATCGCGGCTCGCCCGTCAATTCGTCGTCGAGGAGCAAAGAGAACGCCTGGATCGAGCACTAAATACCATCGCTCGGATACCGGCGGCCGTCACGGTCGATGCCGTGGGCGAAGCGGCTTTGGGCGAAAGGGAATGCGATGTTTACCTGGGGCGCTATTTATCGCTGCTGAATCTCCTGGCTTCAAACCGCTCGCTCGTCGGAAATCCACCGATTCATATCTCCGTCAAGTTTTCGGCCCTGACCGCCCATTTCGATCCGCTCGATTACGCCGGCGTGCGCCGCCGGGTGTTCGACCGGCTGCAGCCTTTAGTGGCCCGGCTCCGGGAACTCGGGGCCGGCATGACGGTGGACATGGAGCACTACGAACTTAAATCCTTGACGCTTCGCCTGTTCCGCGACTTGGTCGAAAGCGAGAGGCATGATGGCTGGCATCCCGGCATCGCCCTGCAGGCCTATCTTCCGGAAACGAGTGACGATCTTCGAGAGCTGATCGATTGGGCGGAACAGGGAAAACATCGAATCTCGGTACGCCTGGTCAAGGGCGCCTACTGGGACACGGAAATGGCGCTCGCGGAACAGCGCAACTGGCCGGTGCCGGTGTTTCGCGAAAAGACGGCGACCGATGCCCAATTCGAATCTCTTCTCGAACTCTTGTTCCGGCATACCGAAGCGGTCTATCCCGCCGTGGGCAGTCACAACCTTCGGAGTCTCGCCTATGCGATTGCTTCGGCTTCAAGGCGAGGACTTTCGACAGCCGATTGGGAAGTCCAGATGCTCTACGGCATGGCCGAACCCCTACGCCACGCCGTTGCCGCATCCGGGCCTAAGCTTCGGATTTATCTGCCCACCGGGGAATTATTGCCGGGCATCGCCTATTTGATCCGCCGATTGATGGAGAACACCGCCAATACGTCCATCCTGCGGCAAACCTATGTCGAAGGGGCGGATTTGGATGAGCTTCTGGCTGAACCGGGGCTGTCCGAAACCCGGACCGAAACGCCTCCTCTCGCCTTTGAGGCTGTGAAAAAACCTGCTGCGCGGTCCGACTCCGCACCTGCGATGCTCAACGTACCCCCTTGTACGCCTGCGCTTCTCGGCACGGATTCGAACCGCTCGCGACGGTTTTTGCACAACCTCTTTGTCAACGCCCCGTTAAAGGACTTCAGCCGGGACCGGGTTCGCGAAGATTTCCGCAGATCGGTGGCGGCGGTACGTGCCAGGCTGGGCGCGACCTACCTGTTGGACATCGCCGGCGTCCCGCCGCAGGGAGTTGAATTGCAAGCCTCCAGGAACCCGGCGCGGCCGGCCGAGATTCTCGGCCATGTGGCCGTTGCCGATGTTGCCCAGGCTGACCGTGCCGTCCGCAATGCGTACCACGCGTTTCCCGGCTGGCGCGATACGCCCGCCTCCGCTCGGGTGGCGCTGTGTCGCAGAGCGGCGGACATCATGGACGCACGACGCAGCGAACTGGCCGCCTGGCAGATTCTGGAAACGGGAAAGAATCGGCGCGAAGCCGACGCGGATGTGGCGGAAGCCGTCGACTTCTTGCGGTATTACGCCCTGCAAATGGAGTGTGTGGCCGGTTGGCAGCCCACCCGGTGTTTTCCGGGCGAGCGGAACCATCTTCGCTACGAGCCGCGCGGCGTGGCCGTGGTAATTCCGCCCTGGAATTTCCCTCTGGCCATTCTCACCGGCATGACCGCAGCGGCGCTGGTCGCCGGCAACACGGCCATCGTGAAACCGGCGACGCCCGCCAACATCGTCGCCCATGGGTTCAAGTCCGTACTCGACGAGGCCGGCTTTCCGCCTGGCGTGTGCCAGCTCCTGCCGGGGAGCGGCAGCACGGTCGGGCAGTATCTGGTCAAGCACCGGGACGTTCATCTCATCGCGTTTACCGGCTCCAAGACGGTGGGCCTGGAGATTCTTCGGCAGGCCCATACGCTTGCGCCGGAGCAGCGGTACATCAAGCAGGTCGTCTGCGAGATGGGCGGCAAGAACGCGATCATCGTCGACGAAGACGCTGATCTGGACGAAGCGGTCGCCCAAACCCTGTACTCCGCGTTCGGCTATCAGGGACAGAAATGCTCGGCCTGTTCGCGGCTTATCGCCGTGGGCCGGGTTCACGACCGGTTGGTGAAACGGCTGGCGGAGGCCCTCGACAGCTATGACTACGGCCCGCCCGAAGATTCCGCCTATCTTTTCGGACCGCTGGTCACCCGGGATGCACAGGAAAAAGCCCTGAGCTACATCGAACTCGGCCGGACAGAAGGCCGGCTTCATTATCTCGGGCGAGTTCCCGCGGACGGTTTCTACTGTCCGCCCGCGATATTCACCGAAATCGAAACGCACCACCGCCTGGCGCGAGAGGAAATTTTCGGCCCCATACTGGCCGTGCTGCGTGCTCCCACGTTCGAAGCCGCGCTCACGCTGGCGCTGGAATCGGATTACGCACTCACCGGCGGCGTCTTCTCGCGCCTTCCGGAACATCTCGAACTCGCCCGAGAGCGGTATCGCGTCGGTGATTTGTATCTGAACCGCCGAACGACTGGCGCCCGCGTCGGCATACAGCCCTTCGGCGGCACCCGGCTTTCGGGAACCGGCGTGCAAGCCGGCGGCCCCGATTATCTCAAGCAGTTCCTATGGACACGGGTGGTGAGCGAAAACACGCTGAGGCACGGTTTCGTTCCAAGTTTGGAGTAGATACTGTTATCCGGGTCAAGCGCCATGCAGGGCTGGATCGAAGGGTTTTTCGGATTTGAGGACGCCGAAGGCGACCTGCAAAAGCTTGCGCATCATGGCGCCGATGATGAGCTTGGCGGGTTTACCCGAAAGCGCGA
>NZ_DASPLO010000216.1:0-7473 GCF_035627495.1 Methylocaldum sp. | reverse complement strand
GTCAACGTATAGTTGATCTGGGTCACCAGCAAGTATTGGCAGTAATCCAGACGTGTGATGGGCTTCTTTTCCATCCCGCTCTGACGCGCTCCGCTCCAACAAGTGCCCTCCCAATCCCAGTTTTTGCGTAAGTCCTATAAGTTTTATCACTATTAAACCGAATTTCCCGGTCTTCGAGCTCGATCCGGAGTTCTTGCGGAGCACAGGTAGTGGCGTAAGGTTCGGAAGCATCATTTCACCCGGATATTTTCACGGATGACCTTTCTCCTGCGCTAAATTGGGAGTACTTTTTGAAGCCAAGTCGGAGGCGAATATGATTTCACCAGGGTCGACAGAGGATAGGTAGGGTATGAATCACCTCACCTTTTGGGCACGTGGATGGGTCGCGAGCTTTTTGATATTCACGGTGGTTCCGGCGTGTGCCCAGGACCGGGTCCGGCTTTCCGAGGAAGAGGGGCAATGGACGATGCCGGCGAAGGATTATGCGAATACTCGTTACAGCAGACTCAAGGAGATCACGACCGAAAACGTGAAGCACTTGCGTCCGGTCTGGACGTTCTCGACGGGTGTTTTGGCGGGCCATGAGGGGCAGCCCCTCATGGTGCAGGATACACTGTATGTGGTCACGCCATTCCCGAACGTGCTTTACGCCTTCGACTTGAGAGAGGAAGGCTACCCGCTGAAATGGAAATACCGCCCGTTCGTCAACCCTCAGTCCGTAGGCATCGCCTGCTGTGATACGGTCAATCGAGGCGCGGCTTACGCTGGCGGTAAGGTCATCTATAACCTGCTCGATGGTTACACGGTGGCTGTCGATGCGGCGACCGGCAAAGAAGTTTGGAAAACCCAGGTGGCCGATATCCGAATCGGCGAGACCACCACGATGGCGCCCCTAGTCGTCAAGAACAAGGTCCTGGTGGGCAATGCGGGGGGCGAGCTCGGCGTGCGGGGCTGGATCAAGGCGCTCGACATTCAAACGGGGAAGCTGCTCTGGACGGGCTACAGCACCGGTCCGGACAAGGATGTGCTGATCGACACGGCGTTCTATCGCCCGCATCTCCCTCAGGAGAAAGGCGCAAATCTCGGGGCCAAAAGTTGGCCGAATGACGCGGCTTGGAAGATCGGCGGCGGCACGGTATGGGGATGGCTGTCCTACGACCCCGAACTCGACCTCGTCTATTACGGGACCGGCAATCCCGCGCCTTATAACGCGAAGCAGCGCCCGGGCGATAACAAGTGGACCAACAGCATGCTGGCGCGCGACCCCGACGATGGGCGGGTGCGCTGGGCCTATCAACAAACACCGCACGACAACTGGGATTTCGATGCGACTCAGGAGCACATCCTCGTAGATCTGCCTTTCCGCGGGAAGCTCCGCAAGACTCTGGTGCACTTCGATAAGAACGGCTTCGCCTATAACGTCGATCGCACCAACGGTGAGCTTCTGATGGCGAAACCGTATGTCCACGTCAACTGGGCCAAGCGGGTCGATCTCAAAACGGGTCGTCCACAGGTGAACCCCGAAAAAGAGACAGGGGCCGGAAAGGTCGCGAAGGATATCTGTCCCAATCTGGAAGGCGGAAAGAATCAGCAACCCGCGGCCTACTCGCCCCGCACTCGGCTGTTTTATGTCCCGACCAGCAACCTATGCATGGACTTCAAGTCAGTTGCGACCGGTTATCTGGCCGGAACGCCGTATATCGGTGCGGCGATGCCGTACAAAGCCTGGCCCGGGGCCGGCGGGAATCTCGGGGCCTATATTGCCTGGGATGCGGTCGAGGGCAAAAAGGTCTGGGAGGTCAAGGAGAAATATCCGGCTTGGAGCGGCGCGCTGGTGACCGGGGGCGATGTACTCTTTTACGGAACTCTGGACGGCTGGTTCAAGGCGGTTGATGCCCGCAGCGGCGAGGTGCTGTGGAAGTTCAAAGTCGGGTCCGGCGTAATCGGCAATCCGATCACTTATCTGGGCCCCGACGGCAAGCAATATGTGGCCATTTATGCCGGATTTGGGGGGGATTGGCTGTTGCTCAGCGGCGATACCCGCTCCGATGATCCAGCCGATGTGCGGCCTCCGGCGGACTTCATGCCGGACATCGCGAAACACACCAGTCGGGGAGGGATGATATGGCTCTTTGCTCTATAGCCCGCATTTCTCACACCCCTCCGACTGCGGACGCCGATCCACTCACTGTGGCGCACCGTACTCCTTCGCGCCGGCTCGACGTAGTGTCAGCTACGCCTTCGCCGTCGCTCGGTCCGTGCGGCGCGCCACAGCGGCGTCTCGACGCCCTCGCGACGAAGGAGTGTGAGAAATGCGGGCTAACCCGGAACCTTGCGGCGGCCGCGCTGGTCAGCTTACTGACGGTGATTTCGGGGTGTGGCGGAAAAACCCGGTCGGCGGTATCGCTTGACCGGCAGGATGCCGCACTCGTACCGCCCAAGGCGCGCCACGGGAATCACGTTTTTGCCGGCGGAGTCCCACCGCCTGAGCAGCCTGTGGAAAATCCTTTTCAAGATGACGCGCAGTCGATCGAGTCGGGGGCCACGCTCTTCAATACCATGAACTGCGATGGCTGCCACGGTAGCGGGGCGGTGGGGGCGGTCGGACCGAGCCTCATGGATGGCCGCTGGCGTTACGGCGGATCGAACGCCGAAATCTTCGAGTCGATATATGCCGGCCGGCCGAACGGAATGCCCGCCTACGGTGGGGTACTTTCCAAAGAAGCTCTATGGCTGCTGGTGACTTATTTGAGATCGCTAACGCCCCCGGTCGATCCGGCTACCGTTTCATTTGAGGAGAAAAAACCATGAGTCTCACTTTAGAGCGAGCGGCGATGGACACGGCGATGACCGAGCTCCACTTCCGTACTCAAGCTTTCATCGACGGCCAGTTTGTCGATGCCTTGAGCGGCAAGAGTTTCGCTACCGAGAATCCCGCCACAGGCAAAGTTCTTGCTCAAATTGCAGAATGCGACGGCGCCGATGTGGACCGGGCCGTACATGCGGCGCGACAAGCCTTCGAGAACGGCCATTGGTCAACACTGAAGCCAAGCGATCGCAAAAAGGCATTGCTCCGGTTCGCCGATCTTCTCGAAGCCAACGCTGCGGAATTGGCGCTCTTGGATTCGCTGGAAGCCGGTAAACCGATCAGCGATTGCTTGACCATCGATATCCCGGAGACCATTCATTGCATTCGCTGGCACGCCGAGCTCATCGACAAGCTTTACGACCGAATCGCGCCGACGGGCCCCGAAAACCTCGGCCTCATCGTTCGCGAGCCCATAGGTGTGGTGGGCGCCGTGATTCCGTGGAACTTTCCGGCACAAATGGCGGCCTGGAAAATCGGGCCGGCCTTGGCCGCGGGCAACAGCGTAGTCTTGAAGCCCGCCGAGCAAACGTCTCTCAGTGCGTTGCGCATGGCGGAGTGGGCCGCCGAGGCCGGAGTTCCCGCCGGAGTATTCAACGTCGTGCCCGGCTTCGGCGAGACCGCGGGTCAGGCGATCGGTCGTCACCGGGATATCGATATGGTGGCGTTCACCGGGTCTACCGAAGTGGGACGGTTGTTTCTGCGCTATTCGGCTGATTCCAATCTGAAACGCGTCATCCTTGAATGCGGCGGCAAAAGCCCACAGATCGTCATGGCCGACACGGCCGAGCTCGATAAGGTGGCTGAGTACGCCACCAACGCCGCGTTTTGGAACATGGGCGAGAATTGCAGCTGCGGCTCGCGGCTCATCGTCCATCAATCCGTCAAGGACCCACTGCTGGAGAAAATCATTCGTCTCGGCAAAACCTGGAAGGTCGGCGATCCCTTGGATCCTGAAACCCGCCTCGGGGCTCTGATCGAAAAGGGGCATCTGGAAAAAGTGCTGGGTTATGTGGCCGCAGGCCAAGCGGCCGGCGCGAAGCTCGTTCTCGGGGGCCAACGCTGTTTGGAGGACACGGGGGGCTATTTCATCGAGCCCACCGTCTTTGATGGCGTCGCGAACAGCATGCGGATTGCGCGAGAGGAGATTTTCGGCCCGGTGCTGTGCGTGATTCCATTCGCTACCGAAGAGGAGGCCGTGTCTCTGGCCAATGATACCCCTTATGGGCTGGCGGCCTCCCTTTATACCCGCGACGTCAACGCGGCGCATCGCATTGCCCGGGCGCTTCGTGCCGGGACGGTGTCGGTTAACTGCTACTCCGAAGGCGATATGACGACTCCGTTCGGCGGCTTCAAGGAATCAGGCTTTGCCGGGCGCGACAAGTCAATTTCGGCTCATGAGCAGTACACCGAGTTAAAGACGATCTGGATGCAGCTGAGTTGAGGTTGAAAATACTGGGTTCCACCAAGACTGAAGTCCACCTCACCTCGGAACCTTCAAACGGCGCCAGGGCGGGCTGCCCGCTTGGGCATCCGGCTCCTCGAATCTGCCCCGGAAGATGAAAGAGATTGGGTGACTTTCACAATATCTTGAGCGATGATTTTTGAGTTCATGATAAAGGTATGAAGCGACGGCACCGTCTGCACGGACACAGACGGCAGTACCGTTTCCTTGACCGTCAGTACGCCATTGTCGGGCTCCTTTCCAAACGGCGAAAAGAGTCCAGTCGGGTCACCGGTTCCCGCATAGATTTTAGTCGGTACATCGGGCTGCGGCAGCGAGTCCATGAACGGGCGGCTAGCCAGGAGTTGCCCCATCTCCCCGGTAAACAGCCGGTAAAGTCGGCGAGGCGCGAATGTGCGAGCGGCCAGACAAGCCTGACTCGGAGGCGCCAGAAAGAAACAGGCTATTGGTTTGCGGGTGAGCTCTGGCAGGACGGCGCGGGTCAAGACCGTCCCGAGAGAATGTCCCACAATGATAAAGCGGTCTGCCACGGCGTGTTTTTCAATAAAGTTTTCCAATCTCGTAACACAGCCATTCCATCGCTCGAATGTCGCCGAATAGCCAAACAGAATGGGTCGAAGACCCGATGCCCGAAGGCGTGTCGCCAAGATCAACATACCTGCCGGTGTGCGTCCCATGCCGTGGATAAGAATTGCGCGCATCTACGTATTTCTGGTCAATGGCCCAACAGTAATTAACCGGACGAATCCATCCGAACGCCCATGAGGTTTGGATCATGATGAGCAACAGGTTTGTTCCGTGAGTGTCTGCCTATGATGAGCCTCAAGCGCCCACAGTGCTTCTAGGCCGTAGTCTTGCGGTACTCAGCAGGGCGGCTCTTGTGGACCGGCCAGCGCTGTCGGCGCCGGCAGAGCGAGCCGCAAAGCTTCCGCCGCGACTGCCTTGAGATGTGCAGGAATACTCCCGCCGGTATTCCCGGCAAGACCGGAGCGATAACGACGCCCGTAGCGGCCGAACCCGTGTACTCGCGGGGAACGTCCGGATTCGGACGCCCCGAATCGAGTATTGCCGTGCCTGCTCTTTTGGGCGCACGCTTTTTGTGATGTCGTGCCGTGACCTAAAGTTGGCCAGCGGTGGTAGATCCAGACGGCACGCGGCTTTTTCGGATTCCACCACACCTGATGCAACAGCTTTGGCTTGCTCGACATGGGAGGTGGAAGGTAGGGTGTATAAACCCACTAAATATTGACCTGGCTAAAGACAGCAAGGTATTGAAAGCCTTTACGTTTTTTTTAGGAGAAGCCAGTTTACACAAATGGTGCAAACTAAGGTCCCATTTAAGGGGTCTATGTTAGAAGTCGTTGTTCTAAGGTAAAGAGTCGTGGGGTTGGATAGCTCATGCCGGAACAAATTTCGAAGTACCCAGAGGTAACGCTTAAGGTCCTGAAGGAAGCGGGGGCCATTTGCGGTGAAGGGGCCAAGCAGAAAATTTTGACGCAATGCCCTGCCGAGCGGTTCTGCTCTCTTCCAACAGGTGAGATCTGCGTTTACGGGATCAATGATATTCCAAGAATGACACAGATTACGACGCAGGAATTAGCTTCAGTAGTCTGTCCGAGTGCTCAGCAGAATGCTGGAGTTGCGGCGGGGATATCTAGTACGGAAGGGATACTGTTCGGGACTGCATTTGTTGCGGGCCTCGTGCTGGGACGGCTCTGGCAAAAGCGCAAGATAAGTTTGCGGTCCAGAGACTGAACCCAAAAGATGATGGATTTCTTTTCTTCAGTGTCATTGAGCTAGGCTCGAAAAAGTGGACGCCATCAATCGTGTAAATCCGGTAGATTGATTGATGGAGGAACGAGATGGCGAAATTACCGAGACAGTCGTTCACGGCAGAGTTTCGTGAGCAGGCGGTGAGATTGATCACCGAGGATAAGCTGTCCGTGCCGGAAGCGGCGCGGCGGCTCGGTCTATCCGCGAAGACCTTGGCGAATTGGGTCTATAAGGCCCGTGCCGGACAGTTGAGCGAGGTGGGCGAGAGTCGCCAGCCGGTGAGCGATCTGGAGGCGGAGATCTCGCGTTTGAAGCGGGAGTTGGCGGAAGCAACGCGGTAGGCCTCTTGGCAGACTACGCCAGCTTCATCGGTCAACGCCGACTCCAATTTTTTCAGCCTATTTCAGTGCCGGACCGGTAGGCGAGAGTTCACTCCGACTTCGGGCCGGGACGTAACTGCACGTATGGCCCGGCGGGGGCAGGTGCCCAAGGGGCGCGGCCACGCCCAGTCCTTTTTTAATAAGGACGCAGATTTCGCGCGATGGAAAGCCTGATATTTCGACAGCAGTTCGCCAAGACTTCGAGCCCAAGCGGGACAACGCCGTTGCAGAGCGGGCTCAACCTCGCAATGGTATGGAATCGATCGTCTATGGTGCCGCTGATAAGCAGATCACACGACCCCAAAGATTTTCGCTGCCCATTCTTTCCGTTCCAGGTTATCAATCATAATGTCGACGAATTCCTCCGATCGGCGCTTCTCGTCCCGATTCAATAGCGGATAGATGCGCTTATAAATTGAGTTGAATCCGCCGATATTTTCCAAGGTATAGGGTGGCTGGATATTCTGGAAAAAGCTCTTTAGCTGGTGAAATTCCTCGGAAAATAAAACGATGACGTTGCCTGCTTGCATGATGGATTCCATTGGGTCAAGAGAAGAAACATTCGGGGAGACCACAGGGTGATCCGGGAAGGACACACTGCGTGCGGTTTGCAGGAGGAGGCGGGACTAGCAGATGCCTGGCGGCATGGACTGAGAGGAAAATTCCGAACCCTCGTGGCGAAGACCGCTCTTGCGCCGCGACAAACTAAGAGCAGGATACAAGGTTGTTTCGGAATTACCTAATCGGATTTCTTTTTGCCGATCTATGGACATTTCTCGGGTGAAGGCGCACCGTGTCAAGATCAAAGGCAAATCGAAGAGATGCCATGGATATCCCCTATCTTACACTTACAGGACTTACGCAAGACGCATTTCTAGCGAAGGATTTTTAAGTTGTCGAATAAGGTAGTCATCCAGTAAGCCGTGCTTGAGTTGATAGACCGTTCGACCGGTTTGAGCCGCCAAGGACTTGAGCCGGACCCAGACCAG
>NZ_DASPLO010000215.1:0-9112 GCF_035627495.1 Methylocaldum sp. | reverse complement strand
GCGGCACTGGCGAAAACTCAATGGCATTCCCCGCTTGGCTCAGGTTATCGAGGGAGTCGTGTTCAAGGACGGAGTTCGGGAAGACGCCGAGAAAATCGCCGCCTGAGTCCGCCCCGTACACAAAATTTGACCATTACTCATGAAAGACAAAGACGCGACAAACCGAATGAATCAAGCCTGATGCCGCTACAGAGGTTTAGAAAATGCTCTAGATCTACGCCTCTATTGGTAGATTTTACGCGTGTAGACCATAGGCATGCTGAATGACTGCTCTTGGCAGAAGCGACCTTTCGTCAAAGAGCGCTCTCGACCCATTCTGGGGCGGTGGATTTTTCGTGGCTTAATTGGTTTGCATGATTGGTTTGCATGCCCCGCGCGCACCGCTCAGCGGCTTGGAATCTCTGTGATTCGACGGACATGGGCGTTATCCGGTCAATGCCCGCCGCCTGCATCGCCGGAATCCGCCGATACTTGTCTAACCCACGGCATCAGCAAGAGCGCCAGGAAGAAAACCAGGCCCAGAGTATGAAACAGGGCATTGAGGGTCATCACCTCGGCTTCGCGCATCACCAGACCGTAAAGCTGCTTGAGCGCGGCCAGTTCGCTGTCCGGCAAAGACGCACCGCTCAAGCGTTCGTGCAAACCGGCCAGTAAAGCTTGCGCCTTTGCCGAACCGGGCGTCACCGCTTCGCGCAACACGGCGTAATGTTCCTTGTTCAGTTGAATCATCAGCGTGTTGGCGACCGCGAGGCCAATGGCCCCGCCCAGGTTGCGCATAAGGTTGTAAAGCCCGCTGGCGTTCTTCACCTCCTCGGGCGGCAGGGTACCCAGCGCCAGCGAATTGATCGGCAAGAAGCAGAACATCAGGGCGAATCCTCTCAGCGCTTGCGGCCAGAAGAACTCCCAGTAGCCGGCGTCATGGGTGAGACTGCCGTTCATCCAGCTCCCCAAGCCAAACAAAAACAATCCCAAGGCCAGCATCAAGCGCGAGTCCAGAATCTTGGCGAGAGGACCGGCGACGAAAGCCGACAAGAGCTGGAAGAGCCCCGTAACCATGACGTACTGGCCAATTTGCAGGCTGTTCAGGCCCTTGACGCTGGCCAGGTAGACCGGCATCAGATAAATGAGGGTGTAAAGCCCGATACCGAGGACGAAGCTGAACAAACAGCCCACGGCGAAATTGCGGTTGCGGAATGCCCGGAGGTCGACGATCGGGTGATCGATGGTTAGCTCGCGATAGAACATCGCGATGCCGGTGGCGGCGGCGACGAGACTGAAGAATACGATCTCCCGGCTTTCGAACCATTCCTCCCTAACGCCTTCCTCCAACACGAACTGCAGGCTGCCGAGGAAGGCGACGATGTACAGGATGCCGCGGAAATCGATCTTGTCCAGCAATTCCCAATCCGGCTCGTCCACCCGCACGAACAGCCAAGTGGCCAGGCATACCAGGAATCCCGGCACCAGATTGATCAGAAACAGCGCCTTCCAGGAGACCGATTCCGTAAGATAGCCGCCCAGCACCGGCCCCGCCGTGGGGGCGACGGTCACCACCAAGCCGACGACAATCGTCATCGCCGGCTGAAGACGCGGCGGAAAGAGGGTGTAGATCACGGCGAATACCGAGGGGATCATGGCGCCGCCGAAAAAGCCCTGAAAGGCGCGGAACGCCACCATGGACGGCAGATTCCAGGCCAGCGCGCAGAACAGGCTCATCAAGGTGAAGCCGCCGCAGGACAGGACGAACAGGTAACGGGTCGACAACGCTCGCCCCAGCCAGCCGGACAGGGGGATGATCACCACCTCCGCCACCAGATAGGCGGTCTGCACCCAGGTGATCTCGTCCCGGGTCGCGGATAACCCGGCCTGAATCTGCTCCAGGGAACTGGCGACGATCTGAATGTCCAGGATCGCCATGAAAATGCCGAACACCATGGCGATGAACCCGATCCATTGCCGGGGACTGACTGCCTGGCCCTGGACCACGTCCTCGCGCGCCGCATCGCTCCCGGCAAGTGGCTCGGGAGATGAAGGCTTTGCTACCGCCGCCATGCCGCGCTACCGCACCTTAACCTTGACTACCGTGGAAAGACCCGGTCTCAGGCGGCTCACGTCGGTGCCGGGCCGGAACAGGATCTTCACCGGCACGCGCCGCACGATCTTGGTGAAGTTGCCGGTGGCGTTTTCCGGCGGCAGCAGGCTGAATTCGGCGCCGGAAGCCGGCGCGAAGCTATCCACCCTCCCTTCGAATCGGCTCTCGGGGTAAGCGTCGACCCGAATATCCACCGGCTGTCCCGGCTGCATCCGTTCGATCTGGGTTTCCTTGAAATTCGCTTCCACGAAGAGTCCGTCGGTCGGAATCAAGTAAGCGAGCACGCTGCCGGGTTTCACCAGTTGCCCGACCTGCACGCTGCGATTGCCGATAATGCCGGCGATGGGCGCCACGATATGGGTATTCGCCAAGTCGATGCGGGCCAGTTCCAGCGCGGCCTGGGCTGCCTGCAGCCGGGCCCGGGTCTCGCCGATTTGGGCATCCAGGGCAGTCAATTGGCTTTCGGCTTCCAGCTTTGCCGAACGGTATTTCTCCCGCTGGGCTACGGCTTGCTTGTAGGCAGCCTCGGCAATGTCGCGGGTTTGAGCCGAAATCGCCCCATCCGCCGCCAGGTGCCCGAATCGCTTCACGTCCTTCGCGGCCCGTTCCAAGTCGGCCTCCGAGGCGGCGATATCGGCCTCTTGCTGACGGATCTTCGCGCCCTGCGTCCGCTTGTCGGTCTCCAAGGTCTGAACGTGCGCCGTTTCCACCATCACTTGCGCTTCCGCCTGGGCGACCTTGGCCTGGAAATCATGGTCGTCGATGACGACCAGGAGATCGCCCGGCATCACCTTCTGGTTGTCTTCGAACAGCACCTCCTTGACGTAACCGGTCTCCTTGGGGCCGATCAAGCTCATGTGCGCCTTCAGGTAGGTGTTGTCGGTGGCCTCGAAGGGGTGGATCGCCTTGAGCCAATACACGGCGCCGATCGCTGTCCCGATCGTCAACACGAGAAGGACAAGCACGGTTCTTTTGGAAACGGGGATTCGCATGATCTATTGTTGTCGTACTAAACGGTGTGGTTTAGTCTAATCACTGATCCCATTTCAAGGCAATGTGATTTATTCGAGCGATGTCATGAATAAAGCCTCCAACCCCAAACGACAGGCCATTCTCGATGCGGCCAAGCACGCTTTTCTCGCGCACGGTTACAGCGGCGCCAGCATGGAAGCCATCGCCGAAGCCGCGCCGGTGTCGAAACCCACCCTTTACAATCATTTCCACGGCAAGCAGGAGCTGTTCGCCGCCGTGATCGCCGGTCAGTGCGAGGCATTCCTGCGCACCCTCTCGCGTGCCCAAACCGAGCTAAGGGATCCGGCAGCCGGCCTGAAAGCCATCGCCGGCGCTTTCGTCGATCTCATCTATGCGAGAGAGGCCCTGGATCTTTATCGCCTGATCATCGCCGAACAGCAGAGCTTTCCGGAACTGGGCGAACTGGTCTACCGCTCCGGCCCGGAACCCGTGCTGAAACGACTCTCGGCCTATCTGAACGAACTGGATAGGCGCAGCGCTTTGCGAATCCCCGATGTGAACACATCGAGCCGATTGCTATTAGGCATGCTGCAAGGCGATGAGCATTTGCGCTGCCTCTTGGGTTTGCAGCCGGGCTTGAGCGAGGCGGAAAAAGAACGCCTCATCGACTCCGCCGTTTCGCTGTTTCTCAAAGGCCATGGCTATGACGCCTAAGTGGGGCTGGTTAGGCCTGCTGATCGGCTTGGCCGGATGCACCATGGGACCCGATTACCGAAAACCCGTGTCCGCTGTTCCCAATCGCTGGCAGGCCGGAAAGGACGCGACCGCCGATCTGAAACCCATTGATCCGGAGACCCTGAAAACCTGGTGGAAAAGCTTCGGCGATGCCCGGCTGGACCGCTTGATGGACCAAGCCCTGGCGGGCAACCTGGATCTCAAGATGGCGCTGGCCCGGATCGATCAGGCCCGGGCCGTGCGCCGCGGCACCCGCGCGGAATTGTTCCCGAGCGTCGATGTCGCGGCGAGCGCCCAGCGCAACGACAATCCTTTCCCCGGATTGGCACCCGGCATCCGCTACAACCTGTTCGAGCTGGGTTTCGATGCCTTGTGGGAGATCGACCTGTTCGGCCGTCAGCGGCGCCGGCTGGAAGCGGCGTCGGCCGACCTGGAGGCGGCGGGGGAGCAATACGCCCAGGCCCTGGTGACGCTGACGGCCGACCTGGCGCGAAGCTATATCGAATACCGCAGCCTTCAGAACCAGTTGGGGATCACCCGCGCCAACCTGGAGGCGCAACGGCACACCCTGAAACTGACGGAGAGGCTCTTCGACGAAGGCGTCGGCACCCGCCATGACGTGGTGCGGGCACGGGCCCAGGCCGAGACCACGGCAGCCCAGATCCCCACCCTCGAAGGCGAGCTGACCGCCGTGCTGCGGCAACTGGAACTCCTGGTGGGGCAGCGCCCCGGTGCACTTGGGGCCGATCTGACCGAAGGGGGTGCCGTCCCCATGATACCGGGCCGGGCGATCCTAGCCTCCCCTGCGGCGACGATCCGCCATCGTCCCGACCTTCGCAGCGCCGAACGTCAACTCGCCGCCGCCACAGCGATGCAGGGGGCCGCGATCGCCGAGCTGTTCCCGAAGGTCTCGCTGTCCGCCTTTTTGGGCCTCCGCAACACCGACCTCGACGCCTTGTTCAAATCGGCCGCCTTCTCCTACGGCACCGCCGCCAACCTCCTGCAGCCGCTGCTCAACTTCGGCCGCGTCCGTGCGGGCATCGATTTGGCCGAAGCCCGGCAACAGGAAGCCTATCTCGCCTTCGAGAAGGCGGTGCTCGAAGCCCTTCGGGAAACCGAAACCGCGTTGACCCGCTACCTCAAGGAGGAAGTGCGGCGGCAGACGCTGGCCCGCTCGGTGGCGGACCTCCGCGAATCGGTGCGGCTGTCCCAGTTGCGGTATAACGTCGGGGTCATCTCGTTTTTGGACGTCCTGGACGCCCAGCGCGCCCTCTATACCGCCGAAATCGAGCTCGCCCGGTCCGAAGCGGGGGCCTCCACGAATCTGATTGCGGTGTATAAAGCCTTGGGCGGCGGCGCGAACGCCAGGCTGCCGGCAAATACCTGAATCGCTCGCAGGCCGAAGTCGGGCAAGGCAATGGTCGCGGCGACCGGTGACAACGTTTTTGGAGCGCTGAAGGGCTGCTTCGTGCCTTCAACGGACAGTCAAGGCCGGCAGAGTGAATTTCCGCTGTTCGGCCAAAGCCGACTGTCGGCATAACTCCGGGACAGATTGTTCTGACCGTCCGCTTTCGACGTTGATCAATCTTACTTGCGCCGTAAAGCACTCACCTTTTTACCCCCGAGCGTGGTCTTCACCTTTACCACCTAACCACAGACTGAGTGCAGCCGGTGTGGCCTCTTATCAAGCGGGCACCAAGCTCGCCCCACCTATCGATGTGACACGGGCTCGCTCAAATCCCCCAATCAAGTCAAGTAGGACAATGAAACATCCAATGTTGTATCCTGTTGCGCAACAGGAGACACTGCGCCACATGGTCACACAGTGAGGTTTCTATGTCCGACGCTCCTAAAACAATCCTTACAGAGGCTAGCACCATCGAGCCCGTCCATCCCGGCCAATACGTCCGTGACTCTGTCTTGGCCGAAAAGAAGCTGTCAGTGTCGGCTGCTGCGAAACTCGTCGGTGTCGGAAGGCCAGCACTGTCCAATTTTTTGAACGGACATGTCGCCGCAACGCCTGAAATGGCATTGCGGATCGAAGTTACCTTTGGAATCCCAGCACAGCACTTGCTCGACATGCAGTCGGCATATGATGCCGCCCAAACCAAGGCAAAAGGCACTCCAGCGAATGCCATGCCTTATGTAGTGCCGTTTCTCGGCATCAAGGCGGCCGACATCGAAGCGTGGGTTGATCGAAATATCTCAGCCCGAACTCGACTATCAGTTTTGCTCCGTATGCTCGTGAACTCCACTGGGAGTGGCATCACAAAGATCGACTTTCCCGGTAACGACGATGCGGAGCGGCCTGGTTGGGACGGCTACGTCGACTCCAAGCAGCCGACGCCATGGATCCCGGAAGGTCTTTCTGGCTGGGAGTTCGGTACCAATCAAGACATTAAAAAGAAGGCCGATGACGACTTTACCAAGAGCGTGAAAGCCATCACTAAGGCAGAGCGAGATCAGACGATCTTCGTGTTCGTCACGCCCCGGCACTGGCCGGGCAAGGCGGACTGGATAAAGAAAAATAAGGCCAAGGGCCAATGGAAAGATGTCCGCGCCTACGACTCCAGCGATTTGGAGCAATGGCTCGAACAATCCCTTGCGGCGCAGGCGTGGTTCGCCAACGAGACACGCCGCCCCTCCAATAGCGTACGCTCCCTCGACAAATGCTGGGCCGACTGGGCAAATGTAGCTAGTCCGCCACTTGCCGGATCACTGTTTACACCCGCCGTTGACGGCGCTCTACGAACGATGCTCTCTCGACTTTCGAAGCAGCCCGACGAATCAACTGTCATTGCGGCGGACTCCACCGAAGAAGCGCTGGCGTTCCTGGCGCAACTTTTTGGACCGGCCGGCGGTGACGAACTCGAAAGATACCGCGATCGGGTTCTGGTGTTTGACGAACCAGGAGTGCTGCCGAAGTTGGCTCAAGGCACTAAGGGCTTCATAGCTGTCGCCACTAGCCGGGAAGTCGAACGCGAGCTCGGCCCACTGGCGCGTACGATGCACACCATAGTCGTCTATCCGCGCAATGCAGCGAACGCAATCTCACATGTAGTTCTAGAACCGTTGAACTATGAAGCGTTCCGCTCGGCTCTCGAAGAGATGGGATATGGACGTGATGACATTACGAAATACGACAATGAGTCGGGCCGGTCACCCACTGTTCTACGGCGTCGGCTGGCAAACGTTCCGGCTATTCGCACGCCAGAGTGGGTCGCCAATCATGAAATCGCTGCCCGCCTGATCCCTTTCCTGTTCATCGGCGCGTGGAGTTCGGCGAACACAGCGGACCAAACTGCGCTGATGCTGCTCGCCAATGAGGACTCTTACGAAAAGCTAGAGAAAGAGTGTCAGCGTCTTGTGGGCCTGAACGACGCTCCGCTGTGGTCGGTTGGCACCTACAGAGGCGTGATCTCTAAGATAGATCTCTTGTTTGCCATTGCCGGGTCGATCACGACTCAGGACCTCCAGCGCTACTTCGATATGGCCAAGATAGTTCTAGGCGAAGACGATCCCAAGCTTGACCTGCCCGAAGATAAACGCTGGGCTGCGCAAATTTACGGCAAGTCGCGGGAATTCTCTGCCGTTCTGCGCGAAGGCATTTCGGAGACGTTGGTTCTGTTGGCCGTTCACGGAAACTACCTGTTCCGGTCCCGCCTTGGCTTCGACTGCGAAGTCGCCGTCACGCGGCTCGTCAGGGAGTTGCTGACGCCGCTGAAGACGCGCATTCTTGAAGCGAACGAGCGCAATCTTGCCGCGTATGCCGAAGCCGCGCCTGACGAGTTCCTTTCAATTTTGGAAGAGGACTTGAGAACTGACCATCCAGAGTGCTATGGCCTCATGAGGCCGGCCAACCCCGGCCTCTTCGGTGGTGGGTGTCCTCGAACCGGATTACTCTGGGCGTTCGAAGGACTTGCTTGGAGTCCGGACACGCTGCCTCGGACTGCCCTCATCTTAGCGCAGCTCGCCGAAATCGAAATCAACGACAACTGGGTCAACAAGCCTATTCACTCTTTGGAGTCGATCTTCCGCGCGTGGATGCCGCAGACCGCCGCCGATCACAACACACGTCTGCGGGTTATGGACCTCCTTGCGGACAAGTTCCCGAAAGTGGCGTGGAAGATCTGCATCGAGCAGATGAACACGGACTCCAAAATAGGAGATTACAGCCACAAGCCAAAGTGGCGTAACGATGGCCACGGCTTTGGCGAGCCTTTCAAGACGTGGGACCCAATCGTCGCCTTCGTGCGAGAGATGATCGATATGGCTCTCAACTGGAAGGGCGACTATACGCGCGAAATGCTTTGCGATCTGATTGAGCACCTCCATGGGCTGTCCGAAGAACATCAGGCCAGAGTGTGGAATCTGGTAAAGACTTGGGCGGATGCGGGCGCTTCCGACGCCGACAAGGCATGTGTGCGCGAAAAGATCCGATTGACGGTCATGTCGCGTTGGGGCGTGAAGCGTTCCAAGGAAACCGACTCCACGAAGCTGTCAGCTGCTGCGAAAGCCTCGTATTACGCGCTAGAGCCATCCGATCTCCTGTACAAGCACGAGTGGTTGTTCCGCGAGAATTGGGTCGAAGAGTCGGCGGACGAACTTTATGACGATGACATGGACTTCTCCAAGCGTGAGGAGCGCATCACGAAGCTCCGGACCGAAGCCCTGCGCGAAGTCTTTGAGGCCCGTGGGCTCCCCGGTATCTTCGAGTTAGCCGAGATGGGCAACGCTGCATCGTCAATTGGATGGCTTATGGCGGAGATGCTGCTGCCGGAGAAAGACATTCCCGGCTTCCTGTTAGCCGCGCTGCCGCCCGCATCGGAAAACCAGTGTTGGACCAAGAAAAACCTTATTATCGGATCACTAAGCGCAGTACGCGATGAAAAAAAACGTGTGAGCCTGCTGAAGAAGGCAAAAAAGGAGCTCTCGGAGGCCGATTTCGTCAGGCTGCTGTTGCTCGCACCGTTCCGGCGCAGCACTTGGCAGATAGTCGACGAGCTCGATGAACAGCACGGTCAGACATACTGGAATGACGTCTATCCGAACTGGATTCACGATGCGGACGATGAAAACAACGAGGCGGTCGAGCGCCTGCTTGCGGCGCAGCGCCCCCGTGCCGCATTTGCCTGCGTCCACGTTAGGCTTGAGGCGATCGGGCCTGAGCTGTTGTTCCGGCTGATGTCTGAGATGGTGAAGGAAGGAAAGGACCAGCCCGGCCATTACCAGCTGAACCGGTACTACATTGAGGAGGCATTCGCGCTGATGGACAAGAGCCCGGTGCTGACGCTTGAGCAGAAGGCGAGCCTT
>NZ_DASPLO010000214.1:0-46766 GCF_035627495.1 Methylocaldum sp. | reverse complement strand
AAGGGTGAGCCGGAAAAGACGGGAGGCCAGTGGCCTCCCGTCCCGGCGAACGCCCGTACAGGACGTACGGGCCGGACTTTTCCGCGTAACAAGGACGCGGAGCGGAAAAGGCGAACCCCGGCCTTCGCCGCGATGCAGGATCGCATCGCCAAGAAGCCGCGCGACGACAAAGGCACAGGGAATGTGCCTTCTGTCGCCCCAATTCAAGCCGGTGACGCGCAGGATTAGCGCGCCATCCGGGTGCCCTTGGGTTACTTTTCTTTGGGCAAGCAACTCGCCAGCGGGGCGAGACCCGCTCTAAAATAAGGCGCTGCCAACGGTGGTTTCCTTTTCTTTACAATGCCTTACGCTATTCAGACCGTACATCAGAGCTGAAAACGATCTAATCCTCAGCGGGGAAGCCGGTTCATTTGAAGTTACCTGCTTCCGTTCAGCTTCCGTTCAGGAACGAAAGACTATCTTCAACCTGCCGGCAAAGTTTACATTTCGTGGTCCGGCACCAGTTTCGAGTTTTTGAACGGGGGATCAAGTCATGAAACCGCTGAAAAAGATTATCGCCATATCCGCAATTGCCTTACTCGCTGCCGCATCGGGCGCTCGCGCCGACGACGACCATTGGGGCCACCGTCATCATCATGATCATGGGCATCACCGCCACGATTATGGGCATCATCACCATGGTCATGATCATCACCGCCCGAGAGTGATTCACCATTACTATGAGTCTTCCCCGCGTTATTACCGCGAGCCGCGCGTGATCCATCGGGACATTCACCACTACCAGGCACCGCGGGTGATCTATCACGACCACTACCCTTCCAATTACCGTCGTAGCAGCGGTTTATCCGGGACCTTGCCGATCGTCGCGGGCGGCGTCCTCGGCGGCGTGCTCGGGGAACAGGTCGGCTACGGCAACCACGGAGCCATCATCGCCGGCTCGGTAGCCGGAGCCGTATTGGGACACGAGATCGGCCACTGAAGCCAGACGATTACATCATCGCTCCGTGGCTCGGTCGAGCCCGTTGTCGGCCAGGAAAGGCCAGTGTTATTCTTGGGTTAGCTCAGCGCCGGGCGGCTTTTGCGGCCCGGCCCACCCTTCGCAAACCTCGTGGTCGCATCAAGCCGCGTGATAAACATAAGACTCTTGCCCGTTATCCTTGGCTGTCTGCTGCTGATGGCATGTCCGGCCTACCCGCAGCCGCCGTTCGGTCCGGAAGGTTTAATCACGCCGTTTATTACGCGCCAACCCCAGTTCCGATCCGGTATAAGCCTCGACGAAGCCATCCAGCGCATCCGGCGTGAAACCGGCGGTCGCATCCTGGCTGCCGACACCGTCAGAAATGACGGCGCCGTGACCTACCGCATCAAGGTACTCATGCCAAACGGGCGCGTGCGAGTCTTCTATGTCGATGCCGAGGGATGAGAATTCAGAAGCGTCGTCGCGGAGTTATCTGTCCGGTCCACTGCCGCGCCTGAATCTCGCCCTCGCGTGCGTTGCCAGCTAAAACCATCACACGAGCTAAGTTCAAGCGATTCTCATGCGCCTTCTGATCGTCGAAGATGAAGCCGAGCTCCGCTCCCAGCTAAAGTCGCGCCTGCAAACCCTCGGCTATGCGGTCGACGTCGCCGCCGACGGCAAGGAGGGGGTCTTTCTCGGAAGCGAGCATCCGTTCGACCTGGCCATAGTCGATCTGGGGCTCCCCCTCGTGTCCGGCATCGAAGTCATCAGACGCTGGCGTGCCGCCGGCGTCAATTTTCCGATTCTGATCCTCACCGCCCGTGACCGCTGGCAAGACAAGGTGGAAGGACTCGACGCCGGAGCGGACGATTACCTGGCCAAGCCTTTTCATTTCGAAGAACTGCTCGCTCGAACCAAGGCTCTGCTGCGGCGGTCCGCCGGCATCGCACAATCTTCGCTCCGGTGCGGCCCCATCGTGCTGGACACCGGCGCGCAGACCGTGCGTGTCGACGGCCAGCCGGTCGAGTTGACCGCCCAGGAATACAAGGTCCTCGAATATCTGATGCTGCATACCGGCAAAGTCATCTCCAAAACAGCGCTGACCGAACACATCTACGATCAGGAGTTCGATCTGGACAGCAACGTCATCGAAGTATTCATCGGCCGGCTGCGCCGGAAACTCGACCCCCAGAACGTTCATCGTCCCATCGAGACGCTCCGCGGACGCGGCTACCGGTTTACCCTGGAACGCACGCCCGGATGACCTATTCCCTTCAGACGCGGGGGCTGCTCGTCGCCAGCGTGGTGCTGATCGCCTTTCTCAGCGCAACCGGGCTCGTCCTCGACAAGGCCTTTCGCGATAGTGCGAAGACCGCCATGCGCGACAGACTGCAAGGGTTCATCTATACCCTGCTGGCCGGGTCGGAACTGGACGCCCGCGGTGTGATGAAAGGCCCCGAAAACCTGCATGAACCCCGCTTTAACCAAACCGGGTCCGGGCTTTATGCCGACATCCGGCGAGGCAACCGCAAACCGGACTGGCGATCTCTTTCCACCGCCGGCATTGAAATTCCCTCTACACCCACACCCCAAACCGGCACTGCCAAACTCAGCAATGCCGTGTTGGAAGACGGCACACCGGTTTATGTGCTCAGTTTCAGCGTGCTCTGGGAAGAAGAGCGCAAGAAACCGGTTCGCTGCGTGTTTCGAGTGGCCGAAACGCTGGATGGGTTCTACGCTCAAGTCAATCAATTCCGCCGCAGTCTCTGGAGCTGGCTCGGAGCCGCAGCGCTCGTGCTGCTGCTGGTGCAAGGCGCTATTCTCCGCTGGGCGTTCTCGCCGCTTCGCCGCGTTGCCGCCGACCTTTCGGCCATCGAGGCCGGTCACGCCGATAAGCTTATCGGCCACTATCCCGAGGAGCTCCGAGGGCTGACCGACAACCTCAATGCACTGCTGGAAAATGCACAGTCCCACCTCGCGCGCTACCGGGATGCGCTGGGCGACCTCGCGCACAGCCTCAAAACCCCGCTGGCCGTGCTGCGCGGCGCCATGGAACGGCAAAATTCGGACGCCGATGCCGAAATCGGCGCGGTAGCCCAGGAACAGATCGACCGCATGACTCGAATTATCGAGTACCAACTGAAGCGGGCCGCCGCCTCCGGGCGGACCCATCTGACTCCGCCGGTCAGCGTTGCGGAAAAATCCCGGCAAGTCGCGGCTGTCTTAGCCAAGGTCTACGCCGAAAAGCAGATCGACTGCCGAATCATGGTCGACGATGACATCGTCTTCCATGGGGACGAAGGTGATTTGCTCGAGATCATAGGAAATCTCCTCGACAATGCTTTCAAGTGGTGTCGAAGCCGCGTCGAACTGAGCGCCCGGACGGTTTCGGAACCGCTGGGAACAAGCCCTCGCCTCGAATTGCGGGTAGATGACGACGGCCCCGGAATAGCGGCGGACGTGGCCGAGCGAGTTACCCGCCGAGGCGAGCGCACCGATTCGTCGGTGCCGGGGCACGGCCTCGGCCTCGCCATAGTGGAGTCCATCGTGCGAACCTATCTCGGCCAACTCGCCATCGAGCGGAGCCCGCTCGGGGGCGCTGCGGTCATGATTCGGAACGTCGGCTAAGGGTCCCGCATCGAACGATTCGATAAATCGTCTCGAATTCGATCTAATGGGATGCGAATTCCTCTTTATGCCCATTGAAATTTCAATCCGGAGAAAGCCATGGCCGAAGCCACAGCGAACGACACCTTGACCTTGACTCCACCGCAACCCGTCTCCGAAATCGGCGAGGAACAAGCCGCCGGCATGGTCAAGCTGGACCAGGACACTATTTCTAAATTGGACGAGAAAATTGCGGAATTCCTACATGCGGTCCTGGCCTCCGACGTCAGCGACCCGGAATTTCGCGACCGTCTTTCCGGTGTGCACAACATGGGCAATCGTGAGATCAGGGCCGCCGCAACGGTTTCGAACCGGCTCTTGGAGCGTCCGGTGAGAGCCATGAAGTCCGGGGTGTACGACGAGACTTCGACCATCTCGAAATCCCTACAGGAGCTACGCGCGACCGTGGAGGAACTCGATCCTTCGCGGCAAGGCGATCTCCTGGCGCCGCGGAAATTGCTCGGCATTATTCCGCTGGGCAGCAAGCTGAAAAACTACTTCGAAAGCTATCAGTCCGCTCAAACGCACCTGAACGCCATCATTCAGGCACTCTACAACGGCCAGGATGAGCTTCGTAAGGACAATGCCGCGCTGGAGCAGGAAAAAGTCCATGCCTGGGAGGTCATGCAAAGGCTAGAGCAATACATTTATGTGGGCAAAAAACTCGATCAGGCTATAGAGCACCGCCTGCCGGAAATCGAGGCTCAAGACCCCGAAAAGGCTCGCATCGTGCGTGAGGAAATGCTTTTTTATACCCGCCAAAAAGTTCAGGATCTGCTCACGCAGATGGCCGTGACCATCCAGGGCTATTTGTCGATGGACATGATTCGCAAGAACAATCTGGAGCTGATCAAAGGCGTCGACCGCGCGACATCGACGACCGTATCGGCGCTCCGAACCGCGGTAATCGTGGCGCAAGCCCTCACGGATCAAAAGCTGGTGCTGGATCAAATTACGGCGTTGAACAGCACCACCGGCAATCTCATCGCCTCAACGTCCCGCCTCCTGAAACAGCAAGCGGCACGCACCCACGAACAAGCCGCCAGTTCGGCCATATCCTTGGATCAGCTGAAACAGGCCTTTCAGAACATCTACGAAACCATGGACGCCATAGCAACTTACAAGACCCAAGCACTCGGCACCATGAAGCAAACCGTGGAGCTTCTATCGCACGAAGTCGATAAAGCCAAGACGCATCTCGATCGAGTCCGGAGCGAACAACAAGCCGAGGTGGTAAAAGAATTCGAATTGAGTGGATCGGATGAAATTCGTTTTTAGAATGAACCCAATGACTTGTCGATATTCCCTCCTGTACATCAACGCCATCGTTCACAACAATTAGCCTCGACACAGAGCCGTATGGTGGGGTGAGTACCGCGGGACCGCGACGCGGTTTCCTTCGTTCGCCGCATTCTACGTGGGTAGGAGTTGACGAGATTCGGGGGAACGAGGCTGGGCTGTGTTACGGTGTTTTCTTGCGTAGCCTTCGTCGCCTTGGCCTAGAAAATAAGCCTGTCCCTTTTTTAGGAATTCAGGAGCGGCTAGTAATTCTACGGGTAGTTGTAGCGCGGACTGTTGGATATTTTCAAAACGAGAGCCGCTTGCAGGCGCTCGGAAAACCATATTGGAATCACGAGGAAAGACTTATGGATAGAGTCAACCTTACTACCCGGAGAATTACTCCGATATGTCTGTCAGTTGCAGGGCTTTTGTTTAGCCTGGCGACGTTTGCCAACGATTCTCATCCGCCCGGGAAACCGACGGAGGCCGGGGCAAACGCTGCTTCCCTATTGAGGCGGGATCCCATTGTCCAGAATGCAGCCCAGACGGTCACCCAAGGACGGGAGATTTTTCGCTTCGATACTTTTGGTGACGAGCAATTCTGGGGCGATTCGCTTCAGTTGCATAAGGCCATCGAAGGCGAACGATTTGGCGGGGTCGGTGACGGACTGACGCCACAACAAGCCTTGGGCCTGGGACTGAAGGTGGACGTAAAGGCGCTGCCGAGGGCGGTCGTCCAACAACTCAGACAGGGCACGGTCGATCTGAACGATGTGGCGATTACCCTGACCCTCATCAAGCAAGACGCCGTATTGGGCGTCAAAGGCACGTTCAATCCCGACGGCTCGCTCAAGTCCATCGGCCTCACTTGCGCTTTCTGTCACTCCACCGTGAATGATTCGATCGCCCCGGGCGTCGGCGAGCGCTTGGACGGATGGGCAAATCGCGATCTCAACGTTGGGGCCATCATCGCCTTCGCGCCCAATCTGCAACCGATCGTCGATTTGCTGAAAATCGTTCATCCCGACATTACCGATTCCGAAGTCCGCGACGTGCTAAATAGCTGGGGTCCCGGCAAGTTCGATGCGGAACTCCTGCTCGATGGCAAGGCGTTCACCCCGGAAGGCAAGCCGGCTGCCGCGCTCATTCCCAATGCCTTCGGTCTGGCGGGTTTCAACCAGCACACCTGGACCGGCGACTGGGGTACCGTCCCTTATTGGAATGCGTTCGTGGCCGTATTGGAACTGCGCGGGGTCGGCACCTTCTTCGATCCCCGGCTGGATAACGCCGATAAGTTTCCGATCGCTGCCGCAAGGCGATTCGGCCACATATCCGTCGATCCGGACGAGGATTTGGTCACGCCCAAACTGCCGGCGCTCCACTTCTATCAACTGGCTCTGCCCGCGCCCAAGCCAAAAGCCGGCGTGGACTTTGACGCGGAGGCGGCCAAACGGGGGCATGAACTGTTCGGCGGCAAGGCCAAGTGCGGAACTTGCCATGTCGAACCGCTGTGGACCGAACCGGGCTGGAACCTGCACACGCCCGAGGAGATGAAGATCGACAGCTTCCAGGCGAATCGGGCCCCCGGCGACAGTTACAAGACGATGAACTTGGCCGGCATCTTCGTGCGCGAACGCGGCTTGTTCATGCGTCCGGAGAACAAAGGGCGTTTTTACCACGACGGCCGTTTCCAGACCCTGCTGGACGTGGTGAACAGTTATAACGAGCGCTTCAACTTGGGACTAACCGACCAGGAAAAACGCGATGTGGTCGAATACCTGAAATCGTTGTAACGAAGCCGACGACTTCATCATACGAGGGGCGAGAACTCGCTCGCGAGTTGACTTAATCTTGTCCATAAAGCGCTTCCTCGCCATTCCTCGGCGGGCGAGGAAGCGCTTTAGTCCACCGCGCTCTTGGCATGATCTTCCCATCGTCCCGCGTTTTCCACTCGAGATCATTTGGGCGGAATGGGGCACAAATCTGATTAGCAGGAAGTGCCTGGGTTGAACCCTCGTTGATTGTGGCCGTAGTAATTGGCTACTTGATTAGCTTGCGATGCAGAAAGCGGATCTCCCTTGATATTTGATCCACCCATTCTCGATCCTTCTCGCAAACCAATTATCAATCCCGATCCGCCCGGCTCGTTTGCGGAATAGCCTTATCGTTCGATCCCTCGTTTCTGTCGCTCTGACACTCCTGCTCATGCCTGCCAGCCTCGCGTCGATGGGTTTCGGAGAGCTCGTTCCATCCTTTTTGAACCGAATAGACCGGCCGGCGCCCGATGACTTTTATAAATTCGTTTTGCATATGGACTGTTCCTTCTATCTCTTCGTAAAACGAGGCTACCGGGGCAATTTGACAAGCTTATGACGTAACGCGCCTTATAGCCTTTTGTGAAACATGAGAGCGTATATGCTCCAGGCTTGCCCGCCAAAATCCTTAGTAACGCGGAAGAAAAAAGTTTACGTGCGACATGGTGCATTCACCTCAAAAGATCAAAACACCTACTCACTGTAAGTATTGGATTACAATGTTAGGTTTTATGTTCCAACCCAGCTCATAGAGCCGTCGATGATTTCGCTTACGACTCTATGTTTATCCGAGGTTACTCAAATAGGAGATTTACCGCATGCACAAACACGTCGGGCACGATCATCTTTCCGGCAACCGCTTCCAAATCGTCGGCCTGGATCCGACGGCAAACACGGTGGCGATACAATACGACCCAAACGCCTGGATGCCGGACGCTGAGCCCCATCAACAGATGACATGGACCGAGTTCGTCAGCCACCTGATCAACGGCCATTTTGAAATCTATCGCGGGACTTGATCCCGTTTTTCTAAAGCTGCACGAGCGGCGATCGCGGTGTCCGGGAAATCTGAAAAAACACCGTCGACGCCTAGACGGTAGAACTGCCAGTACTCTTTCAGCGGATCGCTGCCGTAGTCGCTCGCCAAATAGCGAGGTTCGTTGCGAAAGGTCCAGGCATGAACGAATAGACCGGCGTTGTGCGCCTCCCGAACCATATGGGTCGGATGCCCGAGTTTTTTGTGCGAGTCATTCGCTAGGGCGTCAACTCCGCCGGTTCCGGTGACGCCGACGAGATAGCGCTTCCACGGCCCGATGCCGTCCGCATACGTTTTGATCTCCGCCAATCCCTCTCTCGTCAAGAGATCCGCATAGGTACGGGGATCGCCGCTGACCGTAAAGTCGTACGGCTTGCCCGGTATCACCCCACCATCCGGCGCAATGCCATTACCATCGATGAGCTGCACGAGCCGAGCCTCGGTCATTCTCCTCAACGCTTTTAAACTGGCTGCTTCGAAAGACTGGATCATCACCGGCGCCGTTCTGTGGTTCAGCTTATGCCGCTCCAGCAGCTTAACCAGGTTTTTCTCCAGCGGCAGGCCGGCCGACCTGTGATAAGTGGGATGCTTGGTTTCCGGATAAATGCCGATTACGCGTCCGCTCCGCTCGCTCTCCTGCTTTACCAACTCGATCACTTCCTCGAGCGTCGGAATTTCGCATAGATCGTCGAACTGCTGCGAACGAAATGGAAGGCGTTGCTTCGCGCGCAGGGTTTTTATCTCGGCGAGCGTAAAATCGTCGGCAAACCAGCCCTCCACGCTTACTCCATCAATGACCTTGGTCGTGCGCCGGTCGGCGAACTCCGGATGCTCGGCAACGTTCGTGGTTTCGGTGATGTTCAGCTCATGACGCGCGATCAGCACCCCATCATTGGTGGACACCAGATCGGGCTCGATGAAATCGGCCCCCTGCTCTATCGCGAGTTTATAGGCGGAAAGTGTGTGTTCGGGCATATAGCCGCTCGCCCCCCGATGGGCGATGACGACCGGCGGCTCTCCGCTTAACGTGGGGAACTTAAAGTAACGAGTACAGCCAGCCATAGACAGGACGCAACATACCGCAAACCCAAACCATAGTAATTTTCCCAAGCGCGCTCCGGCCAATCCGGTCAAAATCGGCTCCATTCTTCGCTAACGCTCCGCCGTAAACTCGGCTAAACGGGTTTGTCGAATGTGACATCCGCAATTTCCACCGTCACTAAACACACATCGTCTTCGAATTGCCTCTGGGGCGAGAAGCCCTGAACCTCGTTAATCAGCTCCTGAAGCAAAACCTCGCCCGAGAGCGTCATGTTTGCCGCCGCCAATTCGAAAAGGCGATCCTGACCCAAGATGTCGCCATCTTCTCCCCGGATTTCGAACAATCCATCGGTGAACAGCAGCACCGCGTCCCCCTCCTTCAATGCGGCTTTGCCGGTACGATAAGTCACGTCGGCTCTCACGCCGAGTACCCCGCCGTTGCTCGATTTTTCGCAATCCAAGTGCACAGCGCGTCCGGTTTCGTGATGAAAATGGATAGGGCAAGGATGTCCGGCATTGGCATAACGAAGCTCACCGGCACTGAAATCGATCACCAAGGAAAAAGCCGAGGCAAATGTAGGCAGGCTGCTATCTTCCAGTATCTCGCAAAGGTTTCGGTTGAGCGCCGTCAGGAATTCGCCCGGATCGGTGGCCGCGTCGCTGTGGTCTTGGATCAGCGCCCGCATCATGGCCATCACCAAAGCGGCTTGTACACCATGTCCCATAACGTCGGCTATCAAAACGGCGATCGCGGTGTCGGAAATTGGCAAGATCTCAAAGAAGTCGCCGCTCACCAAGCCCAAAGGAGCGTAATGACTCAGCACACGTATGGCACTGGCTTCCGGCGCGACACCGGGGGGAATGGTCGGCATCGTCCGCGGCAACATGGCCAGTTGCATCTCGCGGGCCATGCGCAAGTCTTCCGTCATTTGCTGATTGCGTCGGCTGATTTCGGCTTGCTTTTGCTCCAGTTGCGCGATGCTCTGCATCAGCAACCGAGTTTGTAGGCGGACGAGCGTTTGTACCGAAATGAGTCCCAAAAACGTGGTTCTATCATCCACCAGCAGCACATCTTGATTGAAACTTGCACCGGTGCGCGAAAACACGCGTTGCAGCACGTCAGCCCAGAGTTGCTTGGGATTGATCAATAACGGTAGGGCGACCAGATGATCGCGAACCGGCGCCTTCCCGAACAGCGAGAATCCGTATTGAGAGCCAAGCTGCATGCCGATCTCGTGGCGGGCGCACAAACCGATCACACGTTCCTTGTCCAGCACGGCCATAAAACTCACGTCTGCCTGCCGGAACTTCTCGTATACGCGTTCCAACGGTTCGCTTAGTTGTACACAGGTCCTGTGATCCACCAAGGTGAGCCAATCGACGCTCACCATCTCGGAAATCGCTTCGGTGAAGCCGATCGGGTTTTCGCTTGCTTCTAAATTGGTCATCTTCTCGACTTTCTGCGCCCTAGCGACCTGATTCGTCACGCCATATCTTACCCAACTCTAAACCATCGTGATGCACGAAGCGAAAATGGGCTCCGGCTTTACCGCTTGGGGCCGGACGGCAGAGTTTCAGAATCTGAAACTTTCCAGCCGTTTTTCGCTCGAAGTGTCGACTTCTCGTTTAGAATCTAAGCCCATGCCGAATCTTGGCTATCCGGATACAGTAAATCCGTTCCAACCACTCCGAAAAATGAGCTCGAGACGCAAACTTCAACGCAACCGTCAGCGACGCCGGCTGGGCGGCGTGTGCGCAGGAATCGCGGATTATTTTGACGTCGACGTCACGGTAGTGCGTTTTCTGTTCACCTTGTCGGTATTCTTTTCGTTCAGCCTGACGATGTGGATTTATCTGGCGCTCTGGGCTTTGCTGCCGGCCGGAACCGAAACGCCGATGCCGGAGGTTTCCTGGCGTCTGTATCGAGAACTCAAACGGATCGAGAAACTGGTCCGCAAAGCCCACCGCCGATTGCCGGCGTCGGTCGCCGATGAGGTTCAGGAAACCTTTGACGCGATCAAGATTCTTGCTCCTTATTTGGAACGCCTGAGTACCACGCCAAACACGACCGATTCACTTCGGGAACAGGCATTGCTGCGCTTTCCGGCCGTCGTGAGGCAAATGCTGTCCTTCCCCGCAAACTTACCCCCTTTCAAACGCCTACTTGTCGAGTTGGCAGAGCTAAAGGACGAGATTCAACGCGCCTCGAACGAATTGATCGATCAAGAAATACACCGAACCTTGGGCGATGCGGACGCTGTTTCGCCACAGGTAAAAATATGGAAAGAACGTCTCTCTCCCTTGAGAGAGACTTTGCGCGAACGTGCGGGTGGAAATACCTTGCTCATGCTGCAGCAAATCGAGGAAAAACTGACATTTCTCATGGAACGGATCGACAGCGGCAACGATGTGTTCGATCTGGCGCCTTTCGAAGTACGCAAGATCGCCTTCGACTATCTGCCGGACACCGTCAATCAATATCTGCAACTTCCGCCGAGTATGGCCCGCTCGCAACAGTTGAGCAGCGGCAAGACCGCCGAAGAATCGCTCAACGATCAACTGAACTTGCTCGACCGTGCCTTGCACGATCTCGCGAAGAGCCTCTTTGAAAAGGATGCCCAGGGTTTGTTGGTGCATGGACGATTTCTCAAGGAAAAATTCGCCGAGCAATCCTTCCGGCTGTCCGACTGAATGCGTCAGCGGCTAAACGCCCTGGAATCGCGCGCATGGCGCTTTTGTCACCGGCACGGGACAACAGCCGCCATAAACTCATGTACGGGTGATCCGTTGCCTTATTAATTTTTATGTGACAAAACGAATTTGCCCCCGCGCGCCCTATGGCTGTTGCGTTACAATATGCCATTCATCCAACCAGCCTGTAGGTTCGATTTATGTTTAGCAAGGGTATGGAAATCGCCGGATTCGACGATGAACTTTGGTCGGCGATTCAAAACGAAGAAAGAAGACAAGAAGACCATATCGAGCTGATTGCTTCCGAAAACTATGCCAGTCCACGGGTGCTGCAAGCACAAGGCACTGTACTCACCAACAAGTACGCCGAGGGCTACCCGGGCAAACGTTACTACGGCGGCTGCGAATACGTGGATGTCGTCGAGAGCCTGGCTATCGAACGTGCAAAAGAACTGTTCGGCGCCGATTTCGCCAACGTTCAGCCCCACTCCGGCTCGCAAGCCAATGCCGCGGTTTACATGGCCCTGCTCGAACCGGGCGATACCATACTCGGCATGAGCCTGGCCCACGGCGGCCATCTTACCCACGGCGCCAAGGTCAATTTCTCGGGCAAGATTTACAACGCTATTCAATACGGCCTCAATCCCGCGACCGGGCATATCGATTATGACCAGGTAGAAACCCTGGCCAAGGAATACCGGCCCAAGATGATCATTGCCGGCTTCTCCGCCTATTCGAGAATTGTCGACTGGCAGCGCTTCCGCAGCATCGCCGATTCGGTCGGAGCTTTTCTGGTTGTGGATATGGCGCATGTGGCGGGACTCGTCGCTGCCGACGTCTACCCCAGCCCGGTACAAATAGCCGACGTCACCACGACGACCACCCACAAGACCCTGCGTGGTCCGCGCGGCGGGCTGATTCTGGCCAAGTCCAACCCGGATATCGAGAAGAAGCTGAATTCCCTGGTTTTCCCCGGCATCCAAGGAGGACCCTTGATGCATGTGATCGCGGCCAAGGCCGTCGCCTTGAAGGAGGCCGCACAGTCGGACTTCAAGCAATACCAGGCGAGCGTCGTCGAAAACGCGCGTGCCATGGCACAGCGCTTCATCGACCGTGGGTACAAAATCGTCTCGGGCGGGACCGATAATCATTTGTTCCTGGTCGATTTGATCGACAAGGGGCTCACGGGCAAGTTGGCGGACGAAACTTTGGGACGGGCCAATATCACCGTAAACAAGAATGCCGTTCCCAACGACCCGCAGTCGCCGTTCGTCACCAGCGGCATTCGCGTCGGGACACCGGCCGTAACCACCCGCGGTTTCACCAAGCTCGATTGCGAAACGCTGGCCGGCTGGATGTGCGACGTGCTCGACGAGCCGCAAAGCGAAGCGGTCATCAACCGGGTTAAAGAAGAGGTGCTGCAGCTTTGCCGCAGATTCCCCGTCTACGCGGACTAATATAGTTTTTCTTCCGGGCGGCACGGGTTTCTTGAAGGCCCGCGCCGCTCCGTTTGTAACGAACCAATCATGCGCTGTCCATTTTGCGGTGCTCAAGACACGCGGGTAATCGACTCCCGCTTGTCCCAAGAAGGCGATCAGGTGCGTCGGCGCCGCGAATGTACCGAGTGCAAGGAACGCTTCACGACTTATGAGGCGGCGGAGCTGAACATGCCTCGGGTGATCAAGGGCAACGGCAGCCGGGAACCGTTCCGGGAAGACAAGCTTCGCGCCGGTATCCTTCGCGCTCTTGAGAAACGCCCGGTGGGAAGCGACCGTATCGAAGCGGCCATCAATCGCATCAAGAAAAAACTGTTGGCTCGCGGCGAGCGGGAAGTTTCATCCCGATTGATCGGCGAAAGCGTGATGCAAGAACTCAGTGAGCTCGACCATGTCGCTTATGTGCGGTTTGCCTCGGTATACCGGAGTTTCGAGGACGTAAACGAATTTCGCGAGGTGATCGACCGCCTCGAGAAACAGCCCGATCCGGACGAGAAAAGAGATCAGCCGGATTTGTTCGACGACGAGTCGGCGTCATAAGCCAAGCGACCACTCCGGATGAGTCTTTCTATGGCATTTACCCTCGAAGACGCGGAATTCATGGCCCGCACGCTTCACTTGGCCGAGCGCGGTTTATACACGACCGACCCCAACCCGCGGGTCGGTTGCGTGATCGTAAAAGACGGACAGATCGTCGGCGAGGGCTGGCATCAACAAGCGGGTGGGCCCCATGCCGAGATCGAGGCGCTTCGGGAAAGCGGTGTTCGGGCACACGGCGCGACCGCCTATGTCAGCCTGGAGCCATGCTGTCATCACGGCAAAACGCCGCCCTGTACGGAGGCTTTGATATCGGCCGGAATTTCTCGCGTGGTGGCGGCCATGAAAGACCCGAATCCGCGGGTTGCGGGCGAGGGTTTGAAGAAACTCAAGGATGCCGGCGTGGAAGTCGCATGCGGGCTATTGGAAAATGCGGCGGCGACGTTGAATCCCGGTTTCTGCAAGCGCATGAAAACCGGCCGGCCGTATATCCGAAGCAAACTGGCCATGAGCCTGGACGGTCGAACCGCCTTAGCCTCCGGCGAAAGCAAATGGATTACCGGCGAAGACGCCCGGCGCGACGCGCACCGTTTGCGGGCCAGGAGCTCGGCCATCCTGACCGGCATCGGCACCGTGCTCCAGGACAACCCAGAATTGACGGCGCGCTTGCCCGAAGCGGCGGGAGAGGTTTTACAGCCGGTCCGTGTAGTCCTCGATTCCCGGCTACGCATTCCCGCGACAATCCGTCTCGCCAGCGAGAGGAACCGCACGACGGTCTTAACGGCCGTATCGGATAAGGAAAGAATTCAAGCTTTGTCGGCCGGTTTCGACATCGAGAGCTTGCCCGCCGCGCTTGACGGACGGCTGAACTTGACGGCGGTCGTCGACTGGCTGGGCGATCGCCAATTCAACGAAGTTCTGGTCGAGGCCGGTCCGATCCTCAACGGCGCCCTGCTCCGGGAAAATCTGGTGGACGAATGGATCGTGTATGTCGCTCCGGTAGTTCTGGGCGATCAGGCGCGCGGACTGTTCTACCTGCCTGACTTGACGCGGATGGCCGAGCGGTTTGAGATGACGATTAGCGACGTGCGGCAGGTTGGGAGCGATCTCAAATTGACCTTGCACAGACAGAAGTGTTTTTGAATCACCAACGAGCTCTTTATGTTCACCGGCATCATCCAAGCGATTGGAACCATCACCCGCATCGAGCCTAAAGGGGGCGACTGCCGTTTGACGGTAGCCGCCGGAAAACTTCCCTTCGCCGATGTCAAATTGGGCGACAGCATTGCGGTTAACGGCGTCTGCTTGACGGCGATCGAACTCGGCGATCAGCTTTTTGCCGCCGACGTCTCGCGGGAAACCTTGTCCCGTACCACGCTGGGCGGAGCCAAAACCGGCACTCGTGTGAATCTGGAACTGGCCCTGCTGCCCACCACTCGGCTCGGAGGGCATCTCGTCAGTGGCCATGTGGATGGCGTAGGCACGGTGGTCGACAAGCGCAGTGAAGCCCGCTCGGTGCGTTTTACCATCGAAACGCCGGCAGGTTTGGCCAAATACATTGCCGAGAAAGGTTCGATCTGCATCGACGGGATCAGCTTGACGGTGAACGAAGTAAACGGCAACCGCTTCGGCATCAATATCGTTCCGCACACCTTGGCCGAAACAACTCTGGGCGAAACCGCCGTGGGGCAGCGGGTTAACCTGGAAGTTGACATTCTGGCCCGCTATCTCGAGCGGCTTTTACTCGGCGAGCGAGCCTCCGAGAGCGGACCGGCCCTTACCGAAGATTTTCTTAAAAACACCGGTTTTATCGCCTAGGCATGAACAGCATCGAAGAAATCATCGAGGATATCCGCCTCGGCAAAATGGTGGTCATCATGGACGACGAAGACCGCGAAAACGAGGGTGATCTGGTCATGGCCGCCGTCTATACGCGTCCCGAGGACATCAACTTCATGGCGCGGTATGGCCGCGGATTGATCTGCCTGACATTGACCCGGGAGCGCTGCCAGCAACTGCGGTTGCCCTTAATGGTGAATGAGAACAAGACGCCCCATTCCACTAATTTCACGGTGTCCATTGAAGCCGCGAGCGGCGTCACGACCGGCATTTCGGCCGCAGATCGCGCCCGCACGATTCTTTGCGCGGTGGCAGCCGAGGCCAAACCGGACGATTTGGTTCAGCCGGGCCATGTTTTTCCGCTGATGGCGCAACCGGGAGGCGTGCTCAATCGTGCCGGGCACACCGAGGCCGGTTGCGACTTTGCCCGGCTGGCAGGACTTGAGCCCACCGCCGTGATTGTGGAGATTCTCAACGACGACGGGTCCATGGCGCGCGGCCCCGATTTGGAGAAATTCGCGCAAGAGCACGGCCTCAAGATCGGAACGATCGCCGATTTGATTCATTACCGAATCCAGAATGAAAAGACCGTGGAGCGGATCTGCTCTTGTGATTTCCCGACGGAATTCGGCCAATTCCGCTTGCACGCCTACCAGGATCAGATCGACAAGCGCTTGCATCTGGCGCTGACGATGGGAAAAGTGGCCGGCGACGAACCGGTACTGGTTCGGGTGCACGGGCGCAATCTCCTGAGCGATTTGTTCGGAGCCAGACGGAGCGATAGCGGTCTACCCCTGCGCAATGCGATGAAGCGGATTGCCGACGAAGGGCACGGGGTATTGGTGGTCATCCGCAAGGAAGAGGATGACAAGTCTCTGGTCGAACGCATACACCAATACCAGATGGAAGATAATGGCATCGGACTGCCCGTCAACGATCCAAAAACCGACGATTGGCGCACCACCGGAACCGGTGCCCAAATCTTGGCGGATTTGGGGGTACACAAACTCCGCGTATTGGGTGCTCCGAAAAAATATCTTGGTTTATCCGGTTACGATCTGGAAGTCGTCGAATACGTTTCCTGAGAATAGAGAGAACATCGATGTCCGATATCAAAACTTATGAAGGCCATCTCTTGGCCCAAGGCGCCCGTTTTTGCATTGTGGCGTCTCGTTTCAATAGCTTCATCGTTGACCATTTAGTAGCCGGAGCAGTAGATGCCCTATTGCGGCACGGCGGAAAAAAAGAAGACATACATCTAATCAAGACACCCGGAGCTTACGAACTGCCGCTGGCGGTGCAGAAGGCAGCGGCCTCGAAACGCTACGATGCCATCGTGGCCGTCGGCGCAGTCATTCGGGGCTCCACACCCCATTTCGACTACGTGGCAGGCGAATGCGTGAAAGGCATGAGCAGCATCTCGCTAAAGCATGAAATTCCGGTCGCCTTCGGCGTCCTCACGGTGGACACCATAGAGCAAGCCATCGAACGGGCCGGGACCAAAGCCGGGAATAAAGGCGCCGAAGCGGCATTGTCCGCAGTCGAGATGGTTAACCTATTGAACCAGTTAGGCTCGGCATGAGTAATGCGCGAACCATGGCACGGCGCTGTGCGGTACAGGCCTTGTATCAATGGCAGTTGAGCGATGCCAATCTGTCGGCGATCGAATCTCAATTCCTCGATGAACTGAAAGCGGTCAAGGTACTTTTTAAGAGATATCAGAACGGGTACGACTTAACCGATCATGAACAAGGTCTTCTTGAAGAATTGCTTGAGAAATACTGCCGCCAGAGGGAAACGGAAGACCCGACACCCGAGCGGCCCCCTCTCGATTACCTGGTCGAGCATTGCTGTGCGCCGGAAATCAACACCCGGTACTTTAAGGAATTGCTGCATGCCGTGCCCGAACACCTCCATGTTATCGATTCGGCGCTGAGCGAATTCGCCGATCGCACCGTCGCGGAGATCGATCCGGTGGAGCGGGCCATTCTGCGGATAAGCGGCTATGAGCTGCTCTTTCGCCTGGAAATGCCGTATCGGGTCGTGCTGAACGAAGGCATCGACCTCGCGAAGCATTTCGGAGCCGCAGAAAGCCATAAATACGTTAATGGCATATTGGACCGGATAGCCCGTAAGCACCGTACGGCGGAACTGCAAACGAGACATAAAACCTAGCGGTTGCTTCACCAATCCCTGCATGGCGTAATACCATGGCGCTAGGTGAATTTGACCTCATTCGCCGATTTTTCACCGTCCAAGCCGTCAAACATCGGTCGACGATTTTAGGCATCGGCGACGATTGCGCTTTGCTGCGGTGCGAGAGTGACCAGGAGTTGGTCATAACCGTCGATACCCTAGTGGAAGGAGTGCATTTTCTGCACGATGTCGATCCGGAAAGTCTGGGACATAAAGCGCTGGCCGTAAATCTCAGCGATCTTGCCGCGATGGGCGCAGAGCCTAAGTGGGTCACCCTCGCTCTTACCCTCCCCCATTGCGACGCAGACTGGCTGCAAAGTTTCGCGAAGGGTTTTTTCACTTTAGCCAAACGCTACGAGGTAGAGTTGATCGGCGGAGATACCACTCGTGGCCCGTTGACGATTACCGTCCAAGCGCTCGGTCTTACACCTCGGAACCACGCTCTCCGGCGATCCGGCGCCTGTCCCGGGGACTTGGTTTATTTGACCGGCGAATTGGGCGCCGCCGGACTAGGGCTTAAGATTCGTCTGGGCCAAACCGGCATCGAAGACCAAGGCGCCTTCGCCCATTTGGAAAGACCGGAGCCCCGTGTCGACATCGGCTTGAAGCTACGCGGCTTGGCTAGCAGCTGTATAGACGTATCCGACGGGCTCGCCGCCGATTTAGGACACATCTTGGAAGCCTGTGACGTGGGCGCGACTCTCTATTGGGAACGGCTACCATTATCGGATGGCGTGCACCGTTATGTCGCGGAGACGGACGATTGGTCGATGCCCTTATCGGCGGGTGACGATTACGAACTTTGTTTCACTGTTCCACCGACGAGCCGGGAGGAGTTAGAGCGCAACCTAACCGCAGGTGGTTTTCCATTTGCCTTGATTGGCCAAATCGAGTCCCAAGCGGGGCTGAGGCTTTCCAAAGAAGGCCGGTCCATTGAACTTTCTCAAAACGGATATCAACACTTTTCCAGTGATTAGTCGGACAAGAAAAACACGATCCCATCGGCCTATTGCAGCGGCGGAGATTTTCCGTGATCTCTCGTGCTTCCTGGCTTTCGGTTTCGGGTCCGGTCTTGCGCCAGTCGCACCGGGAACCTTCGGGACGCTGGTCGCCGTCCCGATATACTGGCTCGTAGCTAGTCTAGACGCACCGATTTACGCACTAACCGTAATCGCCTTTTTGATTTCTGGCGTCTACATCTGTGGGCGTTGTGAAAAACTGCTTAAGGTGCAAGATCATCCTGGCATAGTCTGGGACGAGATCGCCGGCTTCCTGATCACCATGATGTTCGCACCCGCTTCATGGGAATGGGTGTTAATAGGCTTCCTGGTCTTTCGTCTCTTCGACATCTGGAAACCTTGGCCGATAGCCATAATCGACCGCACCGTTCACGGCGGACTCGGGATAATGATCGACGATGCATTGGCAGGCATTTACGCAGCCATTTGTTTGCTGGCGTTACGAACCGGATTCGGCATCTGACGATCGTAAAGCCTTTTTGTCACTCAACGTTAACGTTTGATTGCGTTAAGGAAACATTTACGGTATAGTACTCTGAATTGACGCGGGGTGGAGCAGTCTGGTAGCTCGTCGGGCTCATAACCCGAAGGTCGTAGGTTCAAATCCTGCCCCCGCTACCAATAAATTCAGAAGCTTACAGATAAACATCTGTAGGCTTTTTTTGTTTCTGGCGTCTGCTAGCGAAGGTGGTTTGCTTCATGACGACCAACTCACAACCATGGATGGCATCAGCGTATCACAGGGAGTTTTTTAGAGCTTCTCTAAGGGAAAACCTTTTACTCAGGCGCATCGCTCATGAATAGCGGTTTCCAAACGGTCCCTTAGACTCCCGATAGTGCCAGTATCAATCATGACATCGGTATCCCGGAACTCCCCGGGAAGCCCATAAAACTCACGCCTACTCCGAACAGTCGACTCAGGATCCGCGTGTGCAGCTTCACCTCTGACAAGTTGTTTCGCGCACTGAAAGGACCTTCTACGGTAATCACCGAGAAATGAGTCACACTGAATGGCTGCCGTGCGTATTCCATTCATACGTAACATTTCGCTTAACTTAAACATCTTCCATAAAATTGCGATCATCCTTCTTTATCGTAAATCAGCTGCTTTTTCCGCTCTTTAATGAATTTTCTAGGTATGGCTCTACTTCTTGCAGCTAGGGGATTTTCAAGATCCTTCTCCTGAGTATTAACCTCGCTCTTCCTGTTCAGAATCGCCGTGCACAGTACTAATATGGCTAGAAGATTATAATAAAGATCGAAGTACGCTAGGCCTAAAAAAGCTCCGGCAGTTGCGTAACCTATCAGCGAAACCTGGATCATCGAGCATAAATCGGAAATCCATCTTGTCTCATCAGACCGCTTCGCAATACGAATTGCCGCGGAAGCGGCTCTCCATCCGGAAACCCAAAGTAATAAAAAAAGTGCGAGGCCGACAAACCCGTGTTCGCCTAATATTTCAAAGTAAATGCTATGTGCGTCGTGCACATCGTCGGGATTTGGTGCATAAAGGCTGAATGTTATTGGCCTAAAGCATTCAAATCCTCCGCCCATAATTCTGTCTTTAGCAAGATTAAAAGCCATTGTCCAAGCATTAATACGCCCCATTGCCGAGTCATCCTGCTCATATGTTTTTATAGTTGACATCCGCGCGTGCCATGATTCCGGCATAAAGGCGATAATAGTAGGTATCGAAACAATTAAAACTAAGATTAACAGTCCTTTTTTGCGACTCTTTGCGATCAGAAAGAAGATCATCGCAGCGAGTCCAAGTAAAGCACCGCGAGATTGAGTTCCTACAATGGAAATAACGCATAACAGGATCGCCAGTCCCAAGCCCTGCTTCAGCCGCTGTTGCTCCACACTAAGTTGGAGATAGCGAAGCAAAGGGATGGTCATGATAAGTGCAAGACCAATTTCATTATTCCCCGCAATGAAACTTCCCCCAGGTCCATAAACTGCATATGCCCCACCCGTTAACACAGTAAAAATACCGCCTTTAAATCCATAAAATCCGAGTGACAAAGCAATAACTGAAACCATGGCATTTATTCGCCACTTAGTGGTCATAACCATGATGACCACGAAAGTCATTAACTGAATCTTCCAAACCTTATTCCATTGTTCCCAGGCTCCTTCTTGATCAATAGCGAAAAGAGTAGTCAGAAATATCCATCCAATAAAAATCAACAAAATTACTGGAATAGATGTCCAGGGTACCTTCTTAGGCTCTTTCCAAATTAATAGACCGAGCAAGATGGCAAGCGCGGTAATCAAAGCGAAGGGAAAATCGTGAGCAAATTGCCATGAAAGCTTGTGGGGATTCATATAAGACAACCAACACCACAGCAATAGACCAATATCTGGCCGAGACAAAATTTTCGGCAACAATCCGAAAACAACCACTGTTACAAAGACGTCTCTAAGTGGCATAGGGTATCGTCACAAATGTAGTGATAACTATCTCAAGCAAACTCAAATGACAAAGAGCTTTAATAGAGACATGCATTAATTCCGCATATCGGGATTTAGAATCTTTAGGTACTCTTCAATCAATATATCCACTCGTTGCTCCCATTCATTTTCAGCTGCATAGTTGAGGATAGGTGCTTTCTCCCATGGTTGGGCTAGTGCTCGGTGAAGAGCATCCAATAGCGCTACGGGATCACCAAAAGGAACTGTAAAACCTAATTCGTCTCGGCAAACCACTTCTCGATTTCCGCCAACGTCAGTGGTGACGACGGGTAAACCACATGCCATTGCCTCCAAAAAAACATTCGCCCAGCCTTCGTTGGATGTAGCCAAAACAAACAAATCCGCGGCGGAAAGCAACCATTTCAGACGTTCTGGCGGCATCGCGCCCAAAAATCGAACATGCTGCTCTAGATTCAGCTGCACAACCAAGGCTTTAAGTGTATCGCCTATATCCCCCTCGGGTCCGGGCCCACCGACGATCAGGTAAATCAAGTCCGGATACTTCTCAACTAAGTTCGGGAGGAGTTCAATTACGCGGTGAAATCCTTTGCGCGGGACCAAGGAACCCACTGTAATCAGCACCCGCGCTTGAGGAGAAACTCCCAGTTGCCGCCGTGCTTCAAACCGGTCCACCGGCTCAAACTTGCTTAAAGCGACTCCATTACCCACAACGCTAATCTTTTCGGATTTGGCGCCCAAGCGGACGGCGTGTTCTTTCAGTGCCCGGGAAACCGAAAAAACATGACTGGCGTTCCTTAAAGCTTTAACTAAACGCTTCCGCCGCCCAGAGTACTTTGCCAAAGGCACCTCGGTTCCACGCAAGGTAATAGTTACCGGAATCTTGAACCATTGACCGAGAAGAGTCGCTGCATAACCATCCGGGTAGGCGAAGTGAGCATCAATGAGATTGAATCCGAAATCTCGCCGCAAACGGCATAGCGTGGGATAGCTACCTAACGCCATAAAGAAACCATCCCAGGATTTGAGCAGTCCCGGGATGGAAAAAAACTTTGGGTGATAAACGTGAAATTCATTCTGAATTTCGAATTCTGGCGCCTCGGGCCTGAAGTAAGGACGCCATTTTCGCAATAGGCCTTGAAAAGGGAACCAGGGTATTGGTGCAACTACGATCAAAGGCACTCTGCGCCCAACCCTGAACATACGCTCCTGCACGAATAGACCAACATTGGGCTGGCCTGTGTGGGGAAACACGGTCGTAAACACCAGTACGCGAGGCATGGAAGCGTCAGCGTCCATCATGCTGATCGGTCGTTTAATTGCCATCAGAATCCCGGTCGATAAAGATTATTATCTGAGACAGCCCCAGAGCCCCGGTGCGCATGCCCGATTGTCTCGACATAGACGCTTGGCGCGAAACCGGCCTCCTGGTTTATAAAGATCGCTGTTGTGAAGCCTTTTACGTCGTCTGGTCTTTAGCCCAAAAGTCCACTGCTACGGTTTGCCTTGAAGCAAGGGCTGATAAACATTCACATAACGCCCGACACTCCCTGCCCAATTCCGCTGCTGCTCCACAAACCGCCGCCCCGCCTCTTTGACTGCCGACCAAGTCTCTGGGTGATCGAGGATATCTAAAATCTTATGGGCCAAGTCTGGAACGTCACCTGCCTTGAACAGCCACCCGGTTTCTCGGTTCTTGATGAGTTCCTTGTGCCCTCCGACATCGGAGGCGACCACCAAACGCCCTTGGGCCATCGCTTCGAGCGGCTTAAGGGGAGTAACCAACTCGGTCAACCGGATCGAATAACGGGGATAAACAAAGATATCGACCTGGTCGTAATATCTCTGAACCTTATCGTGTGGCACACGCCCGACAAAAAGGATTCTGTCTTCTACTCTGAGTTTCTTCGCGATTTCCATGAGATGCGACTCTTGCGGACCACCTCCGACCAAGAGCAGACGAAGCTCCGGTTTTTTTTGCAGCATCTCCGGCATGGCTTCGAGAAGTAACGGTAGCCCTTCATAGGCATAAAAGGACCCGATAAACCCTAATACCGTCTTTCCGGTGAGGCTCAATTCTTCACGAAGATCTTGATCGGGCATGCCCCCGAATTGGAAACGATTAACGTCAACCGCGTTCGGGATGACAGTTATCTTATCGTCCGGAATGCCCCTTTGAATGATGTCCTGGCGCAAGCCCTCGCAAATCGTAGTGATTGCGTGCGCTCCCCTGAACACATAGGTTTCCAGGGCGCGCGTCGCCCTGTAGCGAGGCCCTCCTTCCCGACTTGTCCCGTGATCTACGGCGGCATCCTCCCAAAATGCCCGGCATTCATACACCACGGGCAACGAGTACCACTGTGCGACGCGTAATGCGGCGAGGCCATTCAAAGCCGGCGAATGGGCGTGCAAAATATCGGGTTTCACCTCTTCAACGACATCACCCAATCGCTTCGCAAGGCCGTCTACCACCGCGAACTGATCAAGTAAAGGTAAACGGGCATACCAGCCGATCGGCTGGGGCGTTCGAAAAAACCGAAAGCCGTCCACTTCTTCGACGAGCACATCCGAAGCTTTGTGTTTGGCGGAGGTGATATGAAACGTTTCGAATCCCAAAGCACGCTGCTGCTCGAGAATGGCGCGCGTACGAAAGGTATAGCCGCTATGCAAGGGTATGGAATGGTCGAGGATGTGAAGAATACGCATAGTGGTCGGCTATCGTCCTCAATTATGCATGACGGCGTAAAAAAGATTCGTACATCAGGAGCGACCATAATCCGGCACTGTGATCGCGAAGCCCCGCTTGGTGCTGGTCGAGCATCGTCTTGAGAAAATCCATATTGAAGACTCCGGATTCCGCCAGATTCGAGCCCATGACGGCATCCCTCACTTTCTGTTTGAGGGGTCCTCTGAACCAATTCGCCAAAGGCACAGCGAAACCCATTTTCGGACGATAAAGGGTATCGTTGGGCAAATACGGCTCCAGAGACTTCTTAAACAGATATTTCCCCGCCTGCCCCCGTAACTTGACTTCCGGCGGCAATCCGGAAATCCATTCCACTAACTTGTGATCCAACAAGGGAACACGCACTTCCAAGGCGTGGGCCATACTCGCGCGATCGACCTTGGTGAGAATATCGCCGGGAAGATAGGTCTTCATATCCAGGTATTGCACCAACGACAGCGGATGCCGGCTCGGAGCATTTTCCGCAAAACGATGCAAGACATCTACGGCGCTATAGCCTTGTAGATTACGCCGGAATGCCGAGCTAAAGATCCCTTCTCTTAAGTTGTCGGGCAAAATCGAGACACTGTGAAAATAACCTTCGACGGAATCGCGGGCTAAGGCTTCGAAAGTGGACTTGGCCCGAAAAATTTTGGGCGCCCAGTCGACCTTGGGATAAACATGGCCGAGCAACCCGAATAGCGGGCGCCGAACGCTCAGGGGCAGTAACGAACGGATGCGCTCTTCGTACACATGCCAGCGATAGCGCCGGTAACCGGCCAGATTTTCGTCACCGCCATCTCCGGACAACGCCACGGTAACTTCTTTCCGCGCCAACTCGCACACCCGATAAGTCGGTAAGGCCGAGCTGTCCGCGTACGGCTCGTCGTACAGATCCGCGAGCCGGTCGACGAGCGAGAAATCGTCCGGATCGACTCGCTCAACCCGATGTCCCGTATGATAGCGTTCCGCCACCATTGCCGCGTACCGGGTCTCATCGAATGCCGGATCCCCGAACGAAATGGAACAGGTGTTGACCGGGTCGCCGGACAGACTGGCCATCATCGCTACTACGGCGCTCGAATCGACGCCGCCCGACAGAAACGCGCCCAACGGCACATCGGCTACCAAACGTATACGGACGGCCTCGCGCAAGCGCTCGATGAGTTCCTCCTGCGCCTGCTGCTCCGTAATCCCGGTATCTACTGCAAACGGCACATCCCAGTAGCAATTGGGGACACACTCCGGTTCACCGCGCTTGAGCCTTAGCCGGAACCCGGGAGCCAGTTTACGAACACCCGAAAATATACTTTTGGGATCGGGGACATATCCATAGGCGAAATAATCTTCCACTGCGGTAGGATCGATCTCGCGCGGAACCTTCGGATGTTGCAACAGAGCCTTTAATTCCGATCCGAAAATAAACTGCCCGTTCGGGAGATCGGCGTAGTACAAAGGCTTCACCCCCAACCGGTCACGAGCCAGGAATAGGATTTCTCGCGGACGATCCCAAATTGCGAACGCAAACATGCCGCGAAACCGATCAACGCAGGACTCCCCCCACGCTTCCCAGGCATACACGATGACTTCGGTATCGCAGTGGGTTTGAAATTCGAAACCCAGAGCTTCGAGATCGCGTCGAATCTCGCGGAAATTGTAAATCTCGCCGTTATAGGTAACGACAACGGTTTTGTCTTTATTGAACAGCGGCTGCTGACCGCTCGAGAGGTCGATAATAGAAAGGCGCCGGTGCCCGAATCCCAGCCCCGGCTCGGTATGCAAGCCGCCTTCATCTGGGCCTCGATGGTGCTGGCTTTCGTTCATCCGCCCGAGCAGATCGCGGTCAATCTCTTTCCGCCCGAACCTGTCGAAAATGCCAACGATTCCACACATAGTGTTTGTTCCTCAATGCCTCGTGCTTAATAACTCGTCATAAACGTCAAGATAACGATCAACCATACCGTCTAGACTAAATGACTCTTTCGCCCTCTTGAGCCCTGCCCGACCATGAGCCAAAACCATTTCCCGATCATCCAGATAAGTTGCCAAAGCCGTCGCCATGGCCTCGGGATTTTCTTTCGGCACCAAAATTCCCGTGACGCCGTCCACCACCAATTCCGGATTGCCGCCCACGTCGGTTGCGACCAACGGGAGACCCGTAGCCATAGCCTCCAGGATCGTGTTCGATATGCCTTCGGCTTGCGACGGGAGCACGAAGATATCCAGCCCGCGCAATATATCGGCGATATCCGAACGCTCGCCCGGCATCCAGACCAGGTGCCCCATACCGGCTTCCTCCAACAGATGACGAACCTCAGCGCGCAGTGGGCCGTCACCCACCAGCACCAGGCGCACTCTTTCCCGAAAATCAGGGCGGCGATCGATCAGGTGCAGAAAGGCGTTCGCCAGCGTAATCTGGTCTTTAACACCGTGCATGCGACCTACTGTGCCGATGATGATTTTCTCTTCCCGATCCAGGAAAGGACATCCTTCTATCCGACGCTTGCCATCAGGAGCCGGATGAAATACTGCCGTATCGACGCCATTGCAAATGCGGGTGATTCTGTCTTCCGGAACGTCAATTTTCTTTCGAAGATAGAGTTCCAGATGGCGCGATAGCGGAATATAACGATGCACAAGCAGCCTGAAAAACCGGCGCAACCACTGGTATTTCCGATTGCTCCCCTCCGGATCGAAAACATCCCATCCGTGCTCGCCATGCGCCCGCCGGGGAATGCCCGCCAACCAGGCGGCCATTTGACATTCCAAGGCGGCCAGGTTGCGGGTGTGGACAATGGCGGGCTTGAGTTGACGCAGCAGTTTGTAGAGCCGCGCGTGAACCGCAAAATCCTGACCCTCCCGACGGTGCAGCTCGTAAACCGGAACCTCTTTTTTGAGCCGCGATCTGAAATCGGTCGAATCTCTGAGACAAATGACAGCATGCCGATACCGGTCCGGCGGGGTCCGGTTGATCAAATTCACCAGCCCGTTTTCCAGGCCGCCGACACCAAGGCGATAGATGATATGCGCGACCAGCGGCGAAGTCATCGGTCTACGACTCGGCCGCCTGTCTTAGGCTTTGCTCCAACGACGGCAACATCGCATCGATGAAACGCTGAAGCGCCTGCGAAGCTTCCTCGATATTTTCGTCGTATTCCGTAACGACGATTATCGCCGCGCCGTCTCGAATCGTTCCCAACAGTTTGTCTTTGGCTTCAAGCAGTTTCCCAAGATAGTCGTTTGCCGTATAGCGCCCCGATACCCAGTTCCAGCGCCAGGTCAACAGGTTTTGGCCGGGCGAATTAAGACGCCCTTGCCAGACCGTGACGGGAATACCATTCAACTGAATCTCGACCGGCTTCTCTTCCGGCATCTTCCATACCGGATGCTTTTGGCGAATCAAGATGTTTTGGGAATTAATGAGTTCCGCATCCTGTTCTTGGCCGCGATAGTACATGAGGTACAAACCGATCCTACTGGAGCTGTCACCGAAAAACGCGCTAACCTCGGCATCCGCTCCCACATAGAAAGGCTCCCAATCCGTCAGAAACTTTATGGACTGCCAATGACCCGTGGGCTGCGGCACCAGCAACTGAACCGGAGTATTCCGCTCCGCCACTAGCGACTCGATATAAGCTGCCCGCACGGGCCAAAGCGCGGAAAGGGCTAACGCGATACCGGCACTCTTTATGAGTTTGCTTATGCTGCGTCGATCGGTCTGTGCCCCGCCACTTACCGGAGACGGATTGATACCTTCCTGCTCGGGTTCGCTCCAAAACGAGCCAATCCAGAACATCAGCAACATTACCGCTCCGAAAAATACCCACCCGTAGATAAAATGATCCACCCCGAGAGCCAGCTTCATTCCGCTCAAATGGGCGATCATGACAATCATATACGCACGAAGACCGTTGGCGACCACCGGAAAAACAAGCGCCAAGATGACAAAAACCAATCTCCGAATTTGAGAGCGATAAGTCAGATAGGCATAAAGGCATCCCAATGTGACCGAAGCAATGAGATAGCGCAGGCCGCTACATCCCTCTACGACCGACCAATCACCGCTGGGAATGCTGAAAAACGTTCCTTCCCGGTAAACTGGAATCCCGGTAATTTGCAGCATCTTCACCGTAAAATCCGCCGTAAAATCCATCATGGGCGGAATCAGAAATTCACCGATAGGCACGGAAAACAGAAGAAAGCCCAAGGGAAATGCCAATTCGCTGAACACAGGCCAGCCGAGCATCAACCAGCAGAGCAGCGGAACCATCCCGATGAAAGCAAGCTGCTCGCCCACCACAACGTCCGCAGCGTGAGCCACAAGCCATGCCGCTCCGAGAAAAAACAGCAGCGGTAACGCACGATAGTCGGGCCGCGGCGAAAGCCGAGCCACCTGCAGCCGGCGACGCCAGATAAGCCAAATGCTGATCGGAAAGATAACGAAGCCGTGCGCGAAAGTCTCCGAACGCCACCAAATCGCGACCATCGACAATAAGGTCGAGTGGTAGAGGCCCAGTAGCGCCAGAACCGATAGGATCGTCAACCCCAAGGCAGCATGCCAGCCAGCGGACGTATCCCGCATGTTCTTATCCGCCGCGCCCGACGATAGCTCGCAACTTGTTTTCATACGGTATCCAGCAAGGCCCCCAAACGGCGAAGACTGTTCTCCCAACCGTACCGCCGCACTACAAACTCCCTATTTCTCTCGGACTTAAGCGGCAGCGAATCAGTGCGAAGTGCCTGCAAACCAATGTCCACCCATTCACTGGCAGTCTCCGCAACAAGAAGATCCAGAGGGCTTTTGATTTCAATGCCTTCAATCGCCGCCTTCGTGGACACGATGGATTTGCCCATCGCCATGGCCTCCAGCACCTTGTTCTGAATTCCCCGCGCGATTCTCAGAGGTGCAACCGCACAACGAGCATGCTTCAGGAAAGGCCGAACATCTTTAACCGCCCCGGTTACCGTAATACCCTCGATGCGAGCAAGGTTCCGGACCACCTCGGTAGGGCGCGCGCCGACAATACAGAAACGCACGAACTTCATCTGGCGGCGTATTTCCGGAAATACGCCATGTGCAAACCAAGTAACGGCTTCGACATTGGCCCAATAATCCATAGCTCCGGTAAATACCATGACATCCTCATCCGTCGAATAAGGGTTGGGACAGTCTGCTTCGTCCGAAAAGTAAGTCGTATCGACGCCGTTTTCGATACCTAAAATCCGGTCTTTCACCTCAGGGGCAAGACCTTTAAATAAGCTCGCTTCGTTTTCCGACACGAAAAGGGAATAGTTAAAAGAATTCGCGATATTGCGGTCGTAGCGAGCCAAATACTCGGCTTCCCGCCGATAAATCCAACTCATCGGCCATGACTTTTTGGCCGCATACTGCCGCCATTTGTCGGAATCGACGTCAACGTAATCTATGATCCGCGGCAGCGAGTCAAACCCCGCCACGTATTGAGCCATTGCAGACGAAAACACTAAAACGGCATGTATGGGGCGCTCATTCACAATGCGGTTTACCCAACTGCTCATACGAGCGTCGGCGTAATAAGGCACAGTCAAAGGAAGTCTCGCCAATAGTCCCTTAAGACTCTTGAGCTTGGCGCGTCCCGGATGCAGTGGAAGCAGGCAAGTTTCCCCGCAAAATCTCTTTACGTCAGACGCATAACGCCAATCGTTCGAGTCATCTACGAAAGCACCGAGATGAATGCGATAAGTCCCCGATAAATACTTCAGTAAATTAAAGGACCGTATTTTGTCCCCTTTATTGGGCGGGTAGGGAATCCTGTGAGCGAGGAACAAGATCTCCTTCATGAGTGGCGCGTAGTTCTGCGTCTAGCCGAGGTTGCGGGAAATCCAAGGCCCTACCAGATTGCTGACCGGTAAAGGCAGACGCTGCCAAGCAGCGATAAAGTACCGGTATTTCGGGTTAAGCGGATTTATCTCGGGCACCGCTTTTGCTTTCACCAGCTCGTACTCGTAAGCCAGTGGCTCGGGCTCGAATCCCCAATGGGTTTTGAACCGGTAGGAGCCGGTACCTTCTTTGCTTCTACCGTAGTCGAACACCCGCACGCCGTTTTCCGCCGCCCGCCGCATGACCTCCCAATACATGAAATCGTTACCCTTTAGTTCCCTGGCTTCGTCGGTTCCTCCGCCGTAATACGGGAGCACTTCATCACGAAAATAAAAACTCATCACGCTGGCGATTACGCGCCCTTGATGCTCGACGCTTAGAATTTCACAGGACTCGCCGAATACTTCTTTCAGGATCGCGAAATAGTGTTTTGAAAATACCGGTGTTCCGAGATTGCGGACGCTCTCGGCATAGGCGCCAAAAAACCGGTCCACACCGGAATCGATGACGCTGCTCAACCCCGCCGCAATGCCCTTCCGAATCATAGCGCGTTGTTTGCGCGGGACCGTGGCGAGATTTTTTTCGGGATCGGGATCGAGTGTTTTGCGGAATGTGACATAAAGTGATTTGGTCGGCCGCCCCGATCCAGTCGATCTGACGTTACGAAGCTCCAGATAATCGACGCCTAGCTGATGTGCCAGCTCGCAGGCCGCCCGCTCCAACGCAGTGCGAGCCGCATCGGTTTCCGTAGCAGCGCCGCCATATACACAGAATGGATTCGATATCAGCGCATTGCCGAACAACAAGCTCTTGACGTGACCGAGCGGCAATACTCCGACTATCCGCCCCCCCTCTTCCGCAAAGAGATAATGCGTTTCGTGGCCGAAAGCCCGTTCGATCACCTCCTGCCACCCGGCTCGATGAAAAAAGCTCGCTTCGGCGCATTCGGTTACGAAAGCATCCCAATCGGACTTACGACCGCCGTCTAATCGCTTAATTTCCATGTATTGAAACGTTTCGATCCGGATTAATTGTGGTTCGGAGACAAAAACACCTTAGCCATCGTGTTCCAGCGGAAGTCCTGTAAAAGACGGCGCAAGCGTAATTCGGTCCGAGAAAGATTCAAATAATGGCGAAACCGCGTTTTAAGACTGATGCCTTGCTGTCTCGGTTGATCCGGGTCGATTTCCCATGGGTGGAAATAAAAGACGCTTGATTGTTGGTCTTTCCGATTCACCCGATCAATGGCCCAGCGAGAAACCTGATAGGGCAGCAACCTGAAATAGCCTCCGCCGCCGCACGGTAATTTCTTATTGCCTAACTCAACCGTAGTTACGGGAATTTCCAGCAAACCGTCGGGCTTACAAGGCCGGAACATGAAACGAGGCGCCTCCGGCATGCCATATAAATCGTGTTTTACGGGATAAATGCTGGAGCTGTAGCCGAATCCGGAGTCTTCCAGAACCTGTAAAGCCCAGAGGTTTTTAGAACCGATCGAATAGCTGGCTGCACGATATCCAAGGACGCGAACTCCGCCGAGATCTTCGAGTAAATGCTTGGCCCGTAAAACATCTTCCCGGAACTCATCGGGAGTTTGTCGAGTCACTCGCACGTGGCTATAGCCGTGGCAGGCCAGTTCGTGACCGGCATTCACTATCCGCTTGACGAGCACCGGGTAACGTTCGGCCACCCATCCCAGCATAAAAAAAGTAGCACGCACCCCCGATTCGGCAAAGAGCTGAAGTATTCGGTCGGTGTTCCTTTCAACGCGGCAGGGCAATTCATCCCATTTATCCCTTCCAATATAGGGCTCAAATGCCGACACATGGAAATAGTCTTCGACATCCACTGTCATCGCATTGACAATGGGATTGGCAGCAAGTGTTGGAGTACCCAAGAATGTCCCCTAAGTCATCCGACCAGCGTTTATTGAGTAGTAATTTTTAATTCACAGTAGAAGCTTTTATGCCAATCTTGCTTCTCTCTACACTTCGTCAACCGGTTCGCTATAAGCCTCATCCATATCGAGCTGCAAGAGAATGGCCTTCCTCAACAAAGCGCGTTCCTTCTGTACTGTTTTCCGCAAAGCAAGAACCAAATTCTCGAGTTGAACTACCCTCTCCTCCAAACTCCCGGCGATCGGAACCGCACCTTCCGAGTCGATCGGATACATTGGCGTCTCAACATTAGTCAGTTCTTGGCGAGATGGGGGCTTAACTCGGACGGTATCCTGCTCCATCTCCTTTATCACCAAGCGGACTGCCTCCAGGTCCAGTACGTGAAGTTCCTCCAAGTATCCGTACAATAAAAGGCGATCGCATAGCGTATTGATTATTCGTGGAACGCCTGCGGTGTGCCGATAGACTTCTTCAAATGCCTCTTTAGTGAATTCCGGATCGTGTGCCCAGCCTGCCGTTGTCAGGCGATGAACGATATACTCCTTAGTTTCCTCGCTTTCCAATGGTCGCAAATGGTACATAGCAGTTATTCGCTGCCGTACCTGCTCCATTTTGGAGCCCTGCACGGTTGATCGTAGCTCATCCTGCCCCAGCAGGAATACTTGAAAGATCGATCGCCCTTCCAACTCGAAATTAAGCAGCATACGCAGCTCTTCCAAAGACTGAACCGGAAGATTCTGCGCTTCATCGACGACCAATAAGACTCGCTTTCCCTCTCTAGCCTTAAGCTTAAAAAATTCTTCCAGATTCTTAAGTAAGACCGCCTTCGCATCTCCATCGTAAGAAAGACCGAAAGTGGCGGCTATGATGCGCAGAGTATCCTCGGCTCCGACTTGGGAAGTAACCATGAGGCCGGCAACGGTATTTTCATTCCGGAGCGTGCCGAATAACTCCTTTACCAGCATCGTCTTTCCCGTACCCGGCTCTCCGGTTACGACGACGAATCCTTCACCTTGCGCCAAGCCGTAGCGTAAATACGCCAAAGCTCGTTTATGAACCGCGCTGTTGTAGAAAAATTCGGGATCGGGATTGAGCTGGAAAGGCTTCTTTTTCAGATTGTAAAACGCATCGTACATGAAGGATCAGAACCTCATATTTAAACTGGCGGTTACCCGATTCTCGTCGTATTCATTTTCTGATCGATTCGAATCCTGCTGCGTGTGCCGCAACTCCAAAGAGCCTATCAAGTCTGTCCAAATGTTTCGGTTCAACGCCAATGACACGGTCATGAACTTGTTATCGGAATTACCCAAGGTGATGCTCTGGCTGTCGATTGCCTGCCATGTGAAATTCAAGAATGAGTGGGTTCGGGCCGTGAATCGCCAACTCCATGATGCGGTCAGCCCGAGTACGTCTTGATCACCTGAAAATTGGAAGCTTCGATTTTCCTGATAGCCCGTCAAGGTTACCGTGTTCTTGGCAGTACGACCGGAAACAGACGCTTGCCCCCGTTTTCGAGTGATGACCTCATTGGTCAAAATAGGTTGGTTGATGGCCAATAAGAATGGCTGATTGGTAACCGGACTCACGATCGGATTACCGAATGGATCATTCAATACGAACACCTGCTGATCCAGCAGAACCTGCTGAATGGTCGTGGTGCTAACCGTGTAGCTTGCGTTCCAGTGCGTTCGGCGGGTCCTGTGACTGAGCAGAGCGTCCCAAGTCGTTCCGGCGTTAAATCCCCCCAACTGTCCGACGCCTCCTCCGTCATAACCTCCACCGAAGGAGCCTCTGTCAAGTCCACCTCCGCTAAAGCCACCACCGAACGAACCTCCACCGAAGTCGCTTCCGCCATAGCCTCCACCGGTAAAGCCACCGCCATAGGCTCCTCCGCCGCCGAAACCTCCTCCATTAGCACCACCCACGTCACTTTCCCGGTAGGTGACTTGCAGCGTAGTTCTCTTGCTCGGATTCCATCCTAAAGACAAGAAGTGATTGTTACTACCTATTCCGCCCTGGACGATCAATTTCGGGCTGGGCGTCCAAGCCAGTCCCGCGGTCCAATAACTACCGTTTTGAGCGCTCGCAGCGCTCGTTTGGCCCAAAAATTCATTTTCGAAATGCCCCCCCTGGATAAAGGGACTGAACTCCCTGGACAGCCGGTATCTCAACTCACCATTGTAGTTTTGAAATTTCACGTCATCGGTACCGCCAACTCCTCCGGTACCGTTATCACGCTTGTTATCTTGGTTATAAAAATTAGCGCGCCAGGTAAGCGTGTCGAACCAGTTGCCGCTATGCAAATCGATGCTTTCCTCCAAGATATTCGAATCGAAGTTTCCACCGCCGACGTTGCTGTACCCGACCCGGACAATGCCCTCCGCGTAACCGCCTAAGTGCGGCTTCCAATAGGGGCTTATCCGAAAAGTTCGGTATTCAGTGGTATTGCCAGTTTGTGATACGTTGTCGAGCGCAAAGCGGCCCGTGTTTGTATTGTTGTACTGTGCGATCGAACTTGTAGAATCGACGAATACCGCATCATCCCAAATTTCGGTAGTCGAACTCATTTGAAGTTGGTTATTGATTCGTGGATCTATGTCCGTTCCAGCGTAGAATAAATTCTGCATTCGATAATCCAAGTTAAATTTATTCCGCCCTTGGCGCCTGACCGATACGCCAGGACTTAACTCGGTCACGAATGCATCATCGCCGTTCCGTCTCAAAGAACCGTTAGGCTGTTGTGCGCCGCCACCCAAATTGATGTTGTCAGAATATATCTCCCGTACGGTTAGACTTGGCTCTACGCGCCAATCAACCGCATACACCGGCGATAGAGACAACAAAAAAGAAAGAGCAGATAGGCTCTGACTAATCTTTCTGATATTCGGCACGGACGAAGCGTCAAGAGGATCAGCCTTCCGCTCTTTGCTGACCATAAGATCCATATCCGTAACCGTACCCATAGCCGTAATATCTGAACCCAAATCCCTTCTTGGTCTTGTTTAATACGCAGCCAATGACCTCGCAGGACTCTAATTTGGAAATGGCTTCCTGGACAATGTATTGTGGGGTCGATTCCGACTCGATCACCAGGACGATTTGCCCAACCAGGGTGGCTAAAACAGAGCCTTGACTGGCAGCCAACAAAGGAGGGGAGTCGAAAATAACCACACGATCCGGATAACGCGCAGATAACTCATTGGCTAGCCGTTTCATCGCGTCGCTGGCCAGAAACTCGGTGGAATGTTTATCCAACTTGCCTGCCGGTAACAACGTGAGATTCGGAATATCCGTTTTAACGAGGATGTCGGAAAAGCGGATCGTTTTATCCTGAAGCAAGTCTATCAATCCCGTCTTCGCCGAAATCCCCAGCAATTCCGCTATCGAGGGTTTCGCCACATCGGCATCTACCAACAGCACAGTTTTATCCCGCTCCATGGCTATACTGAGGGCCAAATTCACGGCGGTAAAGGTCTTTCCCTCGCCGGGAACACTGCTAGTAACGAGAATCAAATTCGCACGATCAATGCCGTTATCCCCATCCGGGAATGCGTTCATCAAAAGCGGGCGCTTGATCAAGCGATACTCCTCCGCTAACTGACTGTATGCCATTTCGGGCCCGAGCATGCCTTTTGCCTGGAGGCTGCTCCAATTGATCGGATGTATTTTCTTGGCCTCAGCGTCTTCAACGGCTGGCTCGGGGCTCGGCGCGGCAGCTTCAAGCTTCGCCGCTTTTTCTAAAAAATCTTGTTGATCGGCCTTTTTATGAGTCGAAGACTGTTCGAGCTCTAGTGCCTTATCAAGTGCCTTTTCAATGATGCTCACGCGACTGACTCCGACTAGATAAAGGACGGAAGATGATACCCTTTAACCTCCAATACAATTACCCCGATGAACACCACCAGTAACATGGCGAAAGTAGCCGTGAAAGCCAAGAACTCCCGCCACTTCCGCTCTTTGATTTGCGGAATCCAATTCATGGAAACACTACCAAGTACCGGTAATCCCGTAACTTCGCGAAGCTTATTCATCGTGGTAAACGCAGGGCGGAGAAGCGCCAAAAATACTGCCAACCCAACACCTACAACAATACTCCCCACAAAAACCCCTGTAGACAAAAGAATTCGCTTGGGAGCGGACGGCTTCATAGGTACTTGAGGCGGATCGACAATTTTGAATTTAACGCTATCAGTATTTTGCTCTACGCTCTCCGACATTCTCGCTGTTTCCCGCCGCTGAAGGAGTGCATCATAATTTTCTTTGATCGCAGAGTAGTCCCTATTCAGTCCTTGCAACCGAGTTTCCACCTTCAGACGCTCGTCCATTTGCTTCTTGAGATTTTCTATTTTTTCCTCGAAAATTTTTACTCGCGAGTTCAAGGAGGCCACATTGGCATCCGCCTCACCAAGCGCAATTTTCTTTTGTTGAAAAACAGGATTTGCCTCGCCGCCGCTGCCGGCCCCTTTTCCAGAGGCGGCAGCCTCCTCCTTCTTCTTTTCCAACTCGGCAATACTCTTTTTAGCCGCTATGACTTCAGGGTGCCCTTTCGTATATTTAAGCAATAATTCGTCCAATCGGGCTTGCAACGCTTGAATGCGCGTATCTAAAGGATTTTCAGCTTGGGCACCGGAGTCCATGAACGTCGGTTCCTCATCGTTCAACTGCCGCTGCATCTCGTCGCGACGGTTAACAGCCTCTTGCAGAGCCATTTTGGCCTGTTCGAGTTGCCCGGCGAGAGTGTTAAGCTGCCCATAAAGGTCGCCACCCTGTTCCGGCAGCAATCCATAATTGGTTCGTTTAAAATCCTCTCTTGCTTTCTCCGCTGCCTGTAAGCGCGCCTCGTATTCCTTTAACTGCTGATCTAGAAATTTCTGCGCGGAGTTCGAATCTTCCCGGGACTCTCCCAGCGTTTGTTCGACAAAAATAGTTAAAAGCGCTTGAACGACCTTCTTGGCCGTCGCTGGATTCTGATCTTCCGCACTGATCGTAAACAAATTATTTTCCCCACCCGCGATGCTCATTGACGATTGCAGGCGACCGACTAATTTTTCCATGGACCCTTCGTCCTTAGCGCCCAAATCCAAGTCGGTCATCCGAGCTACTTTCTCGAGGTTGGGACGACTGAACATTAGTTTGGACATCAGACGGACCTGACCGGAAACATCCGGTTGAATTGCCAACCCTGAAAGCAGAGGACGCAGAACGGAGCGAGTATCTACATGCACCCGCGCGCTCGCCTGGTACTTATCAGGCATTTGTGCAACAAAAACCCAGCCGGCAAGACTAATTACCCATACCAAAATTATAGAAAACCATTTGTAGCGAGTCGCGCTTTGGATATAAGTGAGAATTTCGGTAATTAGTTCATGCATGGAAGGCGGCCCTACGCAAAACGGGTTTAGAAATAAGCTTCCGGAATAATTAAAACATCTCCAGGCAGAATATTTACATTAGCCGTAATATCGCCGTCCTCGAGCAGATCATCAATGCGAACCCTTAGTTGCTGCTTTACGCCATTCACCGTTCTCACGATCGAAGCTCGATTTCCCGCCGCATAATCCGTAACCCCGCCCACTACAATCATTAAGTCAAGCAGAGACATATTTTCTTTGTAAGGAACAGCCTGGGGTTTTGTAGCTTGCCCGACAACTCGAACTTGCTCACTATAGGGACCGACAAAACCACTCACAATTACCGTTACTAATGGATTGCGAATGTATTTCGTCAATTCTTTTTCGATATCGCGCGCAAGCTGAAAAGGGGTTTTACCCGATGCGGGTAGTTCCTCGACCAAGGGCGCGCTGATTTTCCCATCCGGCCGAACCGGTACGGTTCGAGATACCTCAGGATTTCCCCATACAAACATCTCGATACTATCGCCGGGTCCAATAATGTAAGTATATTCCGAGGGTGGATCCACATTTGGAGCAAGCGGAGCACATCCCACGAGAAACGAGAGGCAGAATACAACTCCGCACACGGCTCGATACTTAACACGACGCATAATACCTATCCCCAATTAGCTTTCTATAAAGACGGCGGCTTAGGAAACCCGGGGTGAAACAAAGCCGGCCGAAATCCTGACCCTGCAAAACCCAGATAGCACTCATTAGTTTTGATTTAAAGGATGCAATTATGCGGAACGTCAGGCTCCATGTTAGCGCCAAAGCCTGGCTTCCCGCTTCCGCAATGCGGCGTCACACCCCATCAGTGCCGACTCAAGCAGCAATTACGAAGTCTAGCATAGCTCTTGTGCTCCCAAATCGGACAATCAGGATCGGCACTGAACAAATCGTCTTATACGAGTTATCGCCTCCGCTAACCGATCAAAAGTGACTGCATAGGAAAACCGAAGATGTCTCTCAGGCAGGTTTTTACCGAAATCCTTACCTGGAGTCACCGCCACGCCGGTTTCCTCCAACAAATTCAAGGCGAAGTCGAGACTATTTGATGTAAATCGAGAGCACTCCGCATAGACATAAAATGCACCATTCGGGACGGCGTTTACTGAAAACCCGATTTTCTGCAAATTTTCACAAAGAAAATCTCTTCTTTCCTGAAAAACAAGCCGTCGCCGTTCCAATTCTTGTAGGTTTGCTTCCGTAAACGATGCCAAGGCGGCATATTGTGAGGGAGCGGGCGCAGAAATAAAAATGTTCTGTGCGAGTTTTTCGGCATCGTCGATATAGTTAGCGGGTACCGCAAGCCAGCCGACCCGCCAGCCCGTCATGCCAAAATACTTCGAGAAGCTATTAACCACGAAAACCCGGTCCGAAAACGTTAGAGCCGTCGGTGAAGGTTTGTCATATTCCAGCCCGTGGTAAATCTCGTCTGCTATCAAAAAGGCCGATTTTTGCTCCAATTCGTTGACAAGCCTCTTCAACTCCTCCGGTTGCAGCACCGCACCCGCGGGATTTGAAGGTGATGCAATCACAGCCCCTTTCGTTCGACTGTCCCAGCAGGCGGAAAGCATCTCTGAATTGAGATGAAAGCGTGTTGACGCGTCGACGGGGACTAAGGAAGGAATACCGCCGAAAAGGCGAGCGAAATTCGAATAGCACGGATAGCCCGGGTCCGCCAGCAGAACCTTGTCACCTTCGTTGAGCAGCAACCCCATGGCCAATAAAAAACCGCCGGAGGCGCCGGGAGTGATGAAGATCCGCTCACTCGCGATACGGACGCCGTAGCGGTCACGGTAATATTCCGATATTGCCTCCCGAAGTTCAGGCAACCCAGCGGCCGGCGTATACTTTATTTCTCCGCGCTGCATGAATTCGGTCGCGTGCCGGATGACTAACGGCGGGGTCGGAAAATCCGGCTCGCCGATCTCCATGTGAATGACATCCCGCCCCTGACGCTCCAGAGCCTTGGCGCGAGACAAGACTTCCATCACGAAAAACGGCTGTATACCGGCCATACGATCCGAAATAATCATTTTTGCATCCGTAAAGCTTTAAAGGTAGGCCGGAAGCAATGTTACGCCCGCTTCAGCAGGGCTTAGACAATCTTGCAGAACGGCGATTTGTCTGCTAGTAATATTCGGTTTTTGAACTTGGTTTAGGAGTTTACGGATGTCCAGCGCCCAAAAAGCCGATAATCATGCGACGCCTTTCAGCTTCACGCCTTATCCAATTAAGGAGGGCGAAGAATACATGAATGAGGCTCAAGTTGAACACTTCCGCCGCATTCTACAGAATTGGAAGGCGGAACTCATGAAGGAAGTCGATCGCACGGTGCATCACATGCAGGACGAAGCAGCCAATTTCCCGGACCCGAACGACCGAGCGACGCAGGAATCCGAGTTCAGCCTGGAACTGCGTACCCGCGACCGGGAACGGAAGCTCATCAAGAAAATCGAAGAATCCTTGGAAAATCTTGAGCGCGGCGATTACGGTTACTGTGAAACCTGTGGTGTCGAAATCGGTCTTCGGCGCCTCGAGGCACGGCCGACGGCAACCCAATGCATCGACTGCAAGACTCTGGATGAAATCCGGGAAAAGCAAGTCAGCTAACCTAGGTCCATCCACGTTCGGACTTGAACGACACTCCATTCCCCACCTCGTCTTCTAAGCCAAAGTACCGGGGCCGTTTCGCGCCATCGCCGACCGGCCCCCTGCACCTAGGTTCGCTCTACACCGCTCTGGCCAGTTTTCTCCAAGCTAAATCGCAACAAGGCGAATGGTGTTTAAGGATCGACGACCTTGACCCGTTCCGCACAGTTCCCGCTTCAACGGATAGCATTCTTCACACCCTCGAAGCTTTCGGCTTGCATTGGGACGGCTCGGTACTACGCCAAAGCGAGCGCTTCGACGCCTATCGATCGGCACTTGACCTGCTCGATACTCAAAAGCTTCTTTATGCTTGCATCTGCTCCCGCAAAGATCTCGCCGCGTTGTCCGATGGAAATGCGGAAACATCGATTTACCCTGGATTCTGCCGGAACAAAAAGACGCGACTGACCGATCCTCACGCCCTTCGCGTCATAACCGAAGATTCATCCATAGCGTTTGAGGACTTGCTCCAAGGACCGCTGGCACAAGACCTCGAAAAGGAAATCGGGGACTTCATCGTTCTCCGCCGCGACCGCGTATACGCCTACCACTTGGCAACTGTGCTTGACGATTACGAACAAGGCATTACCGAAGTGGTTCGGGGCGTCGATTTGCTGGATTCCACTCCCCGGCAAATTTATTTGCAGCGACTGCTTGGCTTGCCCACTCCGATATACGCGCATGTTCCGGTTCTCCTAGATCAAACGGGTCTCAAACTCAGCAAACAGACATACGCCGATCCCGTAGACGGGCAAAATCCTTCGTTTACCTTGGTTGGTCTATTGACTCTCCTAAATCAAAATCCGCCTCAGGATTTGCAGTCGGCCACAACGGAAGAAGTCCTTGATTGGGCAATCCGAAGCTGGGACATTTCCCGATTATCGGCCCTGCGCGCCATCCCCGTGAACTTAATGGTGGGCTACTCTTACAAAGCATAAATAATGACCTCGCCACTTACTCGGAAATCTACGGTGGTTGACTCCACACAAAAACAAAGTATTTTAGTCGGATTAACGGTTTGACAAGCCATTGCTTTTCTTTAAAATTCCGTCCTCCAAACCACGACCCGCTTCCCCGATTTTTCCTTAATGAAGGATTACCTGCTCATCCTGGTCGGCACGACCCTGGTCAATAACTTCGTCCTGGTCAAGTTTCTCGGGCTTTGCCCCTTCATGGGCGTATCGAAAAAACTTGAAACCGCGATGGGCATGGGGTTGGCGACCACGTTCGTATTGACCCTGTCCTCGGTGAGCAGCTATCTCGCCAATGAATATCTGCTGGTCCCTCTAGGATTGGAATATCTCCGCACCATCGTCTTCATCGTCGTCATCGCCGTGGTCGTGCAATTCACTGAGATGGTCGTACGCAAGACGAGTCCGTTGCTCTACCAGGTGCTGGGTATCTTTCTGCCGCTCATCACCACCAACTGCGCGGTGCTTGGCGTCGCGCTGCTGAACGTCCAATCCCAGCACGGATTCATCGAATCGTTTTTGTATGGCTTTGGAGCAGCTCTCGGCTTTACTTTGGTTTTGGTTCTGTTCGCCGCTGTCCGCGAACGGATAGAAGTGGCCGACGTCCCTTTACCCTTCCGCGGCAACGCTATCGCCTTGGTTACCGCCGGTCTGATTTCCATGGCTTTCATGGGATTTACCGGCCTCGTCAAAGGTTGATCCGGTCTTACCCATGTTGGCCGTATTCGTCGTTTGCGCATTATTTGCTTTATTTGGATTGATCCTCGGCTATTCCGCCCGACGCTTCAGAGTCGAGGGCGATCCATTAGTCGATAAAATCGATGCCGTTCTGCCGCAAACGCAATGCGGACAATGTGGGTTTCCCGGTTGCCGCCCGTACGCTGAGGCGATCGCGCGGGGCGATGCGGACATCAACCAGTGCCCCCCCGGCGGCGAGGAAGGCGTTATCGCCTTGGCCGATTTGCTGGGCGTCGAGCCGAAGCCGTTAAGCGCCGAACACGGCATCGAAAAACCCAAGTCCGCTGCCATCATCGATGAAAGCAAATGCATCGGCTGTACCTTGTGCATTCAGGCCTGCCCCGTAGACGCCATCCTCGGAGCACCCAAGCTTATGCACACCGTCATCGAGTCCGAGTGCACGGGTTGCGAGCTGTGCGTGGCGCCATGTCCGGTGGATTGCATCCGCATGGAGCCCATTAAAGAAACCCTGGCCACCTGGCGATGGCCCGAACCCAAGGCGCTAGGCCAGTGAACCTACTCAAACTCTGGAATTTTCATGGCGGCCTGCATCTGGACGGGCACAAGCGGGAATCCTCCGTAGCCCCTCTCGCAATCGCTCGTATTCCGGAAAGATTGATTTTTCCATTGCAGCAACGCAATGGAGAAGATTCTCAACCGATTGTCGCGCCGGGTGACCGGGTTCTCAAAGGCCAGGTCATTGCTCGCGACGATAATCCGTTCACCCCGCCGATCCACGCCTCCAGTTCCGGCATCGTCCGGACTATCGAAGACCTGCCTCTGCCCCACCCGTCCGGTTTATCCGGATTGTGCATCGTGATCGATACCGACGGCGACGATGTCGCCATGGAATTCACCGGCGTGGCGGATTACCGGCAGTGCTCCCCCGATGAATTGCGCCGGGGCATCTACGAAGCGGGCATCGTCGGTCTTGGCGGAGCCGCTTTTCCCACCTCGATCAAGGTAGCGCCGGGCGACCACCGCAAGGTGGACACGTTGATCTTGAACGGCGCGGAATGCGAGCCCTATATCACTTGCGACGACAGCCTCCTCAGCCATTATCCCGCGGACGTGCTGAATGGCGCCAAAATCCTCCTCCATATTCTGCAGGCGGAGCGCTGCCTCTTGGCGGTGGAAGACGATATGCCGGAAGCGCTGGCCGCGCTGGAGAGAGCCAAAGAACGCGAAGGCTTCGAGACCATTCAACTCGTGCGCGTTCCGGCCATTTACCCTACAGGCGGCGAGAAACAGTTGATTAGCATACTGACCGGCCGCGAGGTGCCGATGCGCGGCATTCCGGCCGACATCGGCGTAGTCTGCCAGAACGTGGGAACGGCCGCCGCCGTTTACAATGCCGTCATTCGCGGTATTCCTTTGATTTCCCGTATCGTGACGGTAACCGGCCGTGGCGTAAAACAGCCACAGAATGTCTTGGCCCGGATCGGCACGCCCTTGGCCGATCTAATCCATCAATGCGGGGGGTACACGAACGAAGCCGAGCGGCTCGTTCTGGGCGGCCCGATGATGGGCTTCGGCGTGCCGACCGACGATCTGCCATTGACTAAATCGGCCAACTGCCTACTGGTTGCCGGCCGAAACGAACTGATCGGCGAAAAACAATCCCTACCCTGCATCCGTTGCGGTGCCTGCGCCGAGGCGTGCCCCGTGAGCTTGCTGCCGCAGCAGCTTTACTGGTACAGCCGCTCGGAACAAATCGAACGCGCGCTGGATTACAACTTATTCGATTGCATCGAATGCGGCTGTTGCGATTATGTGTGCCCGAGCCACATTCCGCTCGTGCAACATTTCCGTGCCGCCAAAGGCAAAGCCGTGGCCAAGCGGCGCGAGCGCGAAAAGGCGGATCATGCCCGCCTGCGGTTCGAATTACGACAATCGCGGAAGGAACAGGAGAAACGTGAGCGCGCGGAAAGCGCGAGGCGAAAGAAAGAAACCTTGGTAACCGGAAAGGCGCCGGAAATCCTTGAAGCCATCGAACGCGCCAAACTCCGTCGTGCTGAAAAAACGGCACCGCCAAGCGGAAATAGCGAACCGATCGATGATGACAAGGAAAAAGCAATATCGCCGGCAACCGATGCCGAGAGCCGCGACATCTCAGTCGACGCTGGTCACGCCGAAAAGCAGTCTGGTGACCAGATCTCCAAGGCTCAACCGATTCCGTCGGAAATCGATTAACTCGGCATTTCTGAGTTCGCCCCCCAAACCGGCCAACTAAAAAACACCAATCATCCAACATTCTCCATCATGCGTTTTCCGACCGCCCAAGCGCCGTATCTTGCGCCCGTCAGCAGCGTCAACCGTATCATGCTGGAGGTGCTCGCCGCCCTAATACCGGGCTTGGCGGCCCTGGTATGGCAATTCGGCGCCGGGGTGCTCGTGCAGTGCATCATTGCCCTAATCGCGGCGGAATTGGGTGAAGCCGCCATGCTGTCTTTGCGCCGACGCCCCATCACGCCGGCGCTCAAGGATTACAGCGCCGCCCTTACTGCCGTGCTGCTGGCCGTTTCGCTGCCCCCTTTGGCGCCTTGGTGGCTCACGGCCTTCGGGACGCTCTTCGCGATCGTCATCGGCAAACACCTTTACGGCGGATTGGGATACAACCCCTTCAACCCGGCGATGGTCGGTTACGCCGTGCTCCTGATCTCTTTTCCCCAGCACATGACCGCCTGGCTTCCACCTAAGGAACTCAGCGCTTCGGCGCTGAATTTTGCCGATGCCTGGAATGCGATCTTCAGCCGCACGCTGCCGTCGAACCTGACTTTCGATGCCCTGACCGTGGCGACGCCGCTCGACACGATCAAAACCCAGCTCGGACTGAACCGGTTATTGGACGAAATTCAAACCGGCGGCCTATTTTCGGGAATAGGCGGCAGAGGCTGGCAATGGGTCAATTTCGGCTTTCTCCTGGGCGGGCTATGGATGCTTAAACGTGGCGTCATTGCCTGGCAAATTCCGGTCGGTTTTCTAGCCGCCCTCTTCGCCGTCGCAATGCTCTTTTTCCTGATCGACCCGGCGCTCTACCCCACGCCACTGTTCCAGTGCTTCAGCGGAGCCGCCATGCTGGGAGCCTTCTTCATTGCCACCGACCCCGTCAGCGCCTCGACCACTCCGCGTGGACGACTGATTTACGGTGCGTTGATCGGCCTACTGGTATTCGTCATCCGCTCCTGGGGCGGCTATCCGGACGGTGTCGCCTTTGCGGTCCTGCTATTGAATCTGGCCGCTCCCACCATCGATCATTACACCCGACCGCGGGTCTATGGACACGCCAAATGAACCTGCCTAAATCCATCATCAACGCTGCCGCTGCGCTTGGATTGTTTGCCGTTATCGGCATGGGGTTGGTGGCCCTGGTACATCATGGGACGGAGGATCGCATCGAGTCCAACGAACAGGCCGTTTTACGGCATACCTTGGAATCTTTGGTTCCGGCTGACTGGTTCGACAACGACATCCTCGCCGACACCATAACGGTTAGTGACCTCACGCTGGGCACCGACAAGCCGGTTACCGTTTATCGAGCACGAAAAAACGGCAAACCGGTAGCGGCTGTTCTTTCCCCCATTGCTCCGGACGGCTACAACGGCACTATCAAATTATTAGTGGCCGTCCGTACGGACGGTTCGCTGAGAGGCGTTCGGGTTATCAGCCATCGCGAAACGCCGGGACTCGGCGATCCTATCGATACGGACAAATCCGACTGGATTTTTGGCTTCGATGGCCGCTCGCTGGACAATCCTCCCGAATCCCGCTGGAAAGTCAAACGGGACGGCGGCGACTTCGACCAGTTCACCGGAGCGACGATTACACCCCGCGCGGTGGTCAAAGCCGTATACAAGACCCTAACCTTCTTCAACCGGAACAGAGACCGGCTGTTTGACCAAGAGTCGGGAAGCTCCGTAGGACCGAATCCATGATCGATCTATCCAAATACCGAAAAATCGTCCGCGACGGCCTCTGGCACAACAATCAAGCTTTCGTCGCGCTTTTGGGATTATGCCCGTTACTGGCGGTCAGCAATTCGGTGATCAACAGCCTGGGGCTCGGTCTGGCCACCACCGTGGCGCTGGTCTTTTCCAACGTCATTGTCTCGCTGATCCGCAATCACGTCGCGAGCGAGATACGGTTGCCGGTGTTCGTGCTCATCATCGCCTCCAACGTCACCGTCATCGAGCTGTTGATGAACGCCTTCTTCCACGATCTCCATAAGATTCTCGGCATCTTCATTCCGCTGATCGTCACCAACTGCGCCATCATTGGGCGTGCCGAAGCCTTCGCGTCCAAGAACCCGGTTGACCGTGCGTTTGTGGACGGTTTGTTTGTGGGGCTGGGATTCACTTTCGCGCTGGTCATGCTCGGCGCCCTCCGCGAGGCGATCGGAACCGGTGCCGTGCTGAACCGGGCGGATTTGATGTTCGGCGAAATCGCTAAGAACTGGACTTTACCGATTTTCAGTGACTACGACGGTTTTCTGCTGGCGATTCTTCCACCTGGCGCCTTCATCGGCCTCGGTCTTTTGATCGCGGTGAAAAACGTCATCGACGCCCGTGCGAAGAAAAAAGCCATGAGCAAGACAGCTCCCGTTCAAACCGACTCACTCCACAAATCTCCCGTCCATGAATCATGAACGCCGAAAAGCGCAGACAGATTTTCGAACGTCTAGCCGCTGCTATCCCAGAACCAACGACCGAGCTTAATTACTCAACGCCGTTCGAGCTGCTGATTGCTGTGGTGCTGTCGGCGCAAGCCACCGATAAAGGCGTCAATAAGGCCACCGCCAAGCTATTTCCGGTTGCCAATACGCCCGAGGGCATATTCGCCCTGGGCGAAGAAGGGCTGAAGGAATATATCAACACCATTAACCTGTACCGCGGCAAGGCCAAAAACATCATCGGGCTTTGCCGGTTACTGATCGAAAAACACGACGGCATAGTGCCGCAAACCCGGGAAGAATTAGAGGCTCTGCCGGGCGTCGGCCGTAAAACCGCCAATGTCATGCTCAACACCGCTTTCGGCCAGCATACCATCGCCGTGGATACCCACATCTTCCGAGTCGCCAATCGAACTCGGCTCGCGCCTGGCAAAACGGTATTGGAGGTGGAAAAAAAACTAGAGCGCTCCATTCCCAAAGCTTATCTCAAAGATGCCCATCACCTTCTCATTCTGCACGGCCGCTATACCTGCGTCGCCCGCAAGCCGAAATGCCCCATCTGCCCAATCGCCGACCTTTGCGAATACCCGGACAAAACTCGACCCGAATCCTTTTCGGGTAGTGAGTAACTAAAGAATGATCTGGTCCAGATTGTAGCGATGGAGGAACAGAACCAAGCAAGCTTCGTGCATCCGGGTTGACTTGGAGAACGCCAGGGTTTTTCGGGTATAGCGCGCCGACCGCTGGCGCACGGTGTTGTTCCCGCGTTCGACATGAGCGGTTTGCCCGTCCCGTTTCGGGCCAGCGTGGTGTTGGTCGGCGGGAATCACCGCGGTATATGGT
>NZ_DASPLO010000213.1:0-1165 GCF_035627495.1 Methylocaldum sp. | reverse complement strand
GCAATTGCAGCAGCTCATGGAGTTCTTCAAGCTGGCGCAGGGCGAGCCCCGCGGCACACCGGCCACGCCGACCGTCCGCCAAGCCATGCCAGCCCCGGCGCCGCGCCCGCTGGAAACCTACGCCATGAGCGAACACGAGTTCCAGCGGTTCTGAGAAAGCCACATCATGGGGATTATGTCATTGACCTTTCATAAAGGCCGTACCGGCGGGATCGATACCCCCAGCCATTTCGGTAATCACCGCACTGCAACAACGAAAACCGCATAATGAATGCATTCAATCGACTCACCGTCAAAACCCGCTTGTTCGGGCTGATTTTTATGCTCTGCGCCTTTCAGCTCGGGATCGGCTGGACTGGCTTGTCCGGCATGAAGCAAAGCAACGCCGGACTCGCAACCGTCTACAACGACCGCGTGGTGCCCCTCAAACAGCTCAAGCTGATCGCCGACGCTTATGCCGTCGATATTATCGACGCCGTCAACAAAACCAATGCCGGACTTGTTACCGCTGAAGAAGCTCGGCAGCGGGTACGTAGCGCGGACGAACGCATCAAGAAGGAATGGAACACCTATATCGCCACGAACCTGACAGCTAACGAAGGTAAACTGGTCAACGAGGCCAAGATGCTGTTCGGCGAAGCCGACCGGGCGACGGAACTTTTGCTTAAAGCCCTGAACGCCAAGACCGGGAAATTAGCGGGACAACTCGGTGAGTTCGACGGGCCGCTCTATGCTGTGATCGACCCGGTTAGCAACAAGATCGCGGACTTGGTCAATCTGCAATTGACTGTCGCCGAACGGGAATACGCGAAAGCTCAGGACAACTACGGCGCTATCCTCAGTCTCACCATCGGCACGATTGTCGCGAGCATTGTCATCGGCGCCCTGATCGGCCTGTGGCTCGTCAATAACCTGGCCAAGCAACTCGGCGGCGAACCGCACTATGCCGCGGAGGTAGTGCGCCGAGTGGCCAACGGCGATTTGAGCGTGCAGGTCACTACCAAGTCCGACGACACGGAGAGCATGCTGGCGGCCATGAGGGCCATGGTGGAGAAGCTGTCGCGGATCATCGCCGACGTGCGGGGCGCGGCGGGCCACTTGTCGAGCGCCTCGGAAGAGGTCTCGGCGACCGCCCAGAGCCTGTCGCAGGCCTCCAGCGAACAAG
>NZ_DASPLO010000212.1:0-11950 GCF_035627495.1 Methylocaldum sp. | reverse complement strand
CACCTGACGCGCGAAGTCGCTGCCTGGGAAACCCGCCGGAATACCGTCCGCGCCAAAATCGATTGGCGTTTCACCACCGACAATGCGCGCATAAAGCTCAAGCATCTTTACCCTTCAATTCAACCTTGATGAAGCACTAGTCCGCCGAAGGACCAGCGTGCTCGTCGGATGCCGTCACGTACGATACCGAAATATATCGGTGCGCGGACACGCCGCTCAGCCGAGCTACAGCACCACTGAAAGAAACCCGAACGTGAGCAGTGTCTTATGTCCTTCTTGGCCAACGCTCAGGGCCGAGAATAAGTAATAGTCGTGATAGTCGTAGAGTTCCAAATCGTGCTCAACTGTAAACGAACTGGGTATGCGATCGAATTCGATCGCTTTTTTGAAGTGATCTTCCTTGGCTGGATTATTCAAGAGCATCAGCTCGCCGACTATCAGGGCAGCGCCCAAAGCCAGACGCTGCAATTTTTTCTTTTCGGCGCCGAAATGGGTAGGAGTACCGCATTTTCGACATTGGAAAAGTTTTTCATAGTTTCGATGGCCACATTCTTTGCATTCTACGAGGGACATGCACTCAATACCTCAAACCAAATAAACAGCAAAATCCACCATCTTTCGAGATGGACACCGGCCAGGATCCGCCAAAGGCTAAGGGGCTCAGCGAGGCCGAGGGACGGGGCAGTTTAGCAGGAATGTAGCGGCTATGTGGGACTAGAAGGATTGTTGCGGCCGTATAAAATGCCGCACCCATGCGGATGAACGAGATGAGTGTGATCGTCAACGGTTAGCTGTGGCTTATAGCGCACCTCGCGGGCGTATTATCCGACAAGTAGATCGTGAGCAGAACAACAACCGGCCAGCAGGCAGCGGCTACTAAATCCGCCGCCCGATGAAACGGCCAAAGTACCTGTTTAGACAGGGGGGCGGCGGCCCATCACAAAAAAGACCAGCGCGAGGATAAGCCCGACAACGAACAATATCCAAGCAATGTTGACCGCCGTACCGGCTATGCCGCTGAACCCTAAAAGGGCGGCGATAATGGCGATGACTAGAAAAGTAACTGCCCAACCTATCATGGCATATCCTCCGTGGTTGGTTTTACATTTCACCGGGCCGGTGAGATGTCGATACAATAAATAAGACAAGCGCAGCGCCCGCTTTACTCAATCGATCTTGTTGTGGCGAATGACCTGAAATCGTCTTTCAGCGGTTCAATCCTTCGGACTGAGCTTCACGCGTTTTCGGGAATCACAATAAACAAAAGGGTGGGACAGCCGGCGTTGGCCCTGAAAAGATAAACGTGGTGGCCACAAGCGACTGCATTAGAGTTAAGTTCTGTGGCTCATGCCGACAGGCAGCGCTAACGCGCGCCGGCGACGGCCCCGCCGGCGCGTTGAACGGTCAGCGGGAACGACGGGCCAAGGGCAGAAGTCCGAGCAGCGCCGTGGTAAACAGCATTACCGCGGGCGGCAACGGGATGGGCGCCAAATTCCCCCGAATCTCACCGCCTGGGAAGTCAGCATTATGGATGTTGGAATAAGCTCTCGTAGCGTTCAGCGCGGCAATGAGCGCAGCGGCGGCGCCTTCCGCCGATCCCCCGCCGACGTCGTTGAGAAAGTCATCACTGTAGGTGCTCGGCGCACTTAAGTCGAATGTGTTTTCGTAGGTCCCGGACGTGGCTGCTGGAAATGACGGAAGCCCGACCGCGATGCCGGCGTTGGCCCCGGGATCACTGCAGCAGTGGATATGGGCGGCGGTTGCATTACCGCCGGTAAGCCCGGCCCAGTCGACGTGAACGGCCAGGGTATCGCCTTCCACTGTTACGGAGGTAAAGCCGGTAGCCGTAGACGTATTGGGCGGAACTTCATTGACGCCCGACATCGAGGCTGTGTAAAGATCGGCGTTCGCAGGCTGAACCATCGCCAGCGCGCCGCCAAAAAGAAGGGACAGGTGAATCCGTTTCATGAGAGTAACCTCCTGTTACACGTTGTCCATAGGGGCAATCAGGAAGCTATACTCAAAAATACCCGGTTGTCAAGCGAGACCTGTGCGCGGTGATGCGCATCGAGAACGACCCGGAAGGGTTGGCCACGTCTTGGCGGCATATCCGGGTCGTGATACTACGGCGGCGGCTAGGAACCACCCATCAGTCGGACGCGGTTTGAGTAGGCTTGCGGCATAGTGACCAGCCTGGTTCAGGATCAACTCGTGATTGCCATCTTGAGCCGATCCGCCGCCTTGGCGCTGATTCGGCGGTTTTGCGAAATGCCTAGGAAGATATCTCTGAACATCACGTAATTCACGGCCATCCAGAAACCGTGGACGATAGGAATGAGCGGGTACAGGCCAAGCGATATAAAGGCCAATACGCTCGCAAAAGAGAAAACGGCCACGAGAAGGACCGAGTTTCGGTTTAGCACGGCGCCATGTTGTCCGTACGTCAGCGCTCTAATAAAGCCTACGCCGAGACTTCGCAAGGGATAAAGAAACCCGAGGCCGACCGGTAAGATCATTGCCCACTCGATGAGGTTGTTTCCGCTTTCCTCGTACACCTTTGCGAGCCGTGTTGAAAAATCGCTTCCGCCTTGAATCTTCGTTGCCCCGGCACCGATCTCCTGACGGCCTGAATCGGCCATGGCTTGGGTCGGCATGGCTGCCTTGCTGGAGGTGATGGCCATATTCAGCGGAATAGTCGTTAGAAAGACGAACGTGCCGACCTGAAACCCGAATTTGACCGCATCGTGGAACAGCGAACCAAATCGCGAGCTCATTCCGGCCCAGTCCGATTCGTGGTCCACCGTCACCGCGAGATTGAACCCGATCGCGAGCGTCAAATATTCTCCGATGGGCTCGGCGACGCCTGCGGCGCCGGTAACGAGGCAGCACGCGGTCATCACGGCGATCCATACCGGCCATTTCCGGGAAACCAGTTCAAACCCCTGCTTGATCCAGTTTCGCCACGCATCGGGAGAAGCCTGCCTAGGGTGGATAAATCCGCTCGCCATGAATAAACCTCACGCAAAAGTATCGTTGAAAAAACGGGCGGCACAGTTTACAACAGCCCCGACGTCATTAACGGCATGTAACGCAGTGTTTTCGATTGGTTGCCTATCGGCGCCCCCACCGATGTTTAGAAAAGCCGCCCTATGGTTCACCGATGCATTTTCCTTCCCTTGAACGGATTCGGATTAGAGCGGTTTCAGAGTTGATGTATGGCTAGGATGCGCTGTGCGCACAGCGCACCCCACATCTAAACCGAAACCGCTCTAGCCGAGACCAGTTTGCGGCTTTCCGACACCGTGCCCTTGCCATTCGGCAGTTTCGCCACACGAGACAGAGGAATCCTTGATGGTTGTATTTTCCAGGTTTGTCGCGATCGATTGTCCCGTGTCGCTCGTCTGCGGGCCTTCAGGCAAGAATCCGGCCTTCCGGATCGTCTTTAGCGCCGACGGGGAAATTCCTTTCCCGCAAGTCATTCTGCACGGGCGGGATTCTCAGCAGCTTATCAAGGGAGATGGCATCCAATTGGGCGCCGAAGGGACCTATGTGGCCACGGTGCCCGCGGGACTATTGGAGGCCGGAGAGATTGCCGTTCAGGTAGAGGGCTGCCGAAAGGCCGATCTCGCCAGGGCCGGCGGCGATGACTGGATTAAAGAATTTCGCACGCTGCGGCTGGCTTCTACGCCCGCGGCGAAACCGCAAGTTCGCGTCACCATGGCCGGCGGCGCCGAAATCAAAGTGTATTTCGGCATCCATAAGCACATGCACCAGCCGTACTACAACACCACCGACCGGAATTATTGGGACGGAGAAAAGGATGATATCTTCGGCTCGCGGGTTGGCAACTACACCGATTTCATCCCCGCGGCGATTCGGCAGTACATCGAAGGCGGTTTGCCGCACGCGGGGCTGTCGACCAGTTGGAGCGGTTCGCTGATGGAGCAGCTCGGCCGGTGTGCGTCCGAAAACCTGTGCGGGGGACGCTTCTCGAATTGGAATGGAGCGCTCCGCGAGATGGCCGACGCGAAAACCGCGCTCGGGAATGCCCGTGTTGCCTTTAGCGCCTTCGGCTTTTTCCATCCGCTGATGCCGTTGATTCCGGCGCGGGACATCGTCAGGCAGATCGCCTGGCACCGGCAGATCGTCCGCGACGCATTCGGCGTCGACGCATCGCGCGTGCTGTTCCCGCCGGAAACCGCCTTCCATGTGCGGATGATCCCGGCCCTGATCGAAGCCGGCATTACGGCGGTTATTTACGACTCGATCCACCGCTTCCGCGCCTGCCGGGACTATCCTTACGCCGGAATCGGCGAAGGCATGCTGCCGCCCAATCCCGCGGACCAGGCCAATGCACCTGTGGACGACTGGCTGCAACTCCGCAACATCTGGGCGGGCTCCAAGATCTCGCCATCGCTCCTTCGGCCGGAATATGTCGCTTACGAGGACGCGGACGGTCATACCTACAAGCTCATCGCCGTTCCGGCCGAACGCTACATCGGAAACGAGGATGCCCGCGGCGGGTTCGGCGCGCTGCAATATCCCGACGTGCTGGGCCAAGTGTACGACCGCATCGTCGAAACTGGCGGTTACGATCCCGCGCACCCGCCCTTTTTTCTGCTGCACTCCGATGGCGACAATCACGGCGGCGGCGCCGATAGCTATTACAAGCATAATACCGGGCAACTGGTGCGCTGGCTCCGCGAGGACCCACGCTTCGAGCTGACTACCATCGACGACTATTTGCAGCAGTTCCCGCCCGACCCGGCCCACGCCGTGTACATCGAGCCCGGCTCGTGGAGCGGTGCCGACAACGGCGATCCGCAGTTCATGAAGTGGTTCAGCCGTTACGACCAGCCCTATTCGCCGGACCTCAACTCCTGGGCGGTGCTGACGGCTTTCCAGAACATCATCCACACTTTGGAAGACAGCGAACCCGGACACCCTCAGCTCGCCGAGACGATGCGGCTGCTCTTGACCGCTGAAACCAGTTGTTACTGGTATTGGACCGGACAGGAGGTTTGGGATCGGCAAGTCACGAATGCCGCCAATCGGGGTTATGGGTTGGTGAAATCGGCGGTCGAGCAGTTAATCGCCGCCGGTCGGGATCGAACGGGACCGACCATCTTCGCCCCGTGGGTAACGCCCGAAAATCCGGGTGGCAAACGGTGGGGGCAGGGCTGTTTGGTGGACGCCCCGCGCCAGGGCACCGCGCACACCTTCGTGTTCGATGTCTCCGGCATCAAGCGCGTCGATCTGGTCCTCCGCGCCGCTAACGGGGAAACCACCCTGCCGATGCGGGATCACGGCCCTTACCCGTGCGAGACCGGAGCAGCCGTCACCGCCGGCTATTACACCGCGGATTTGCCCGTCGGAGCCGGCGACGTTCGTTATTACATCGAAGCGGAAGACTGTGCCGGAAATATCGCCCAGGGCACCCTGGAGCGCGTCGGTCTGGCCTAAAGTATTCATATCCCCCATCTAATTGTTTCCTAAAAAGAAATAGCGCGTTGCCTAGTTGGGAAAAATCGTATCGGAACGGAATCGCCTGTAGCGGCATCGAATCACTAAAGGTTAAAAGGGCAGATCCGTTAATCCGAGTTTTCTTATGTAGGCATAGTTGTAATCGTTCTCCAAGTGGTGTGCCACGGGGAGCAAAGGATTTACACGGAGGATAGGGATATGATCATGCGCAAAAAAGCGATATCGATTTTGTTAGCCGGTTTATTTTCCGGCGCTGTCTATAGCCAGGAGGGACCCTTTGTCGCCAATATGACGGGCCAGGACGAGGTTCCCCCAGTCGAGTCCATGCTCCGGGGTGTAGGCATCTTTACGCTCAATCAGGACGCGACGCAATTAACTTACCACCTCAGCGTGCAGCAATTGCAACAAGTCGACACCGAAGACGGGACAAGGCTGACCATGGCGCATTTGCACTGCGCTCCGCCGGGGCAAGCCGGTCCGATAGTCGTCGACTTGTTGGGAATGATCAGAGGCGGCGTGGCCGCACCACTCGAGCTCAGAGCAACCGCGTCGGAGGCCAATATCATTCAAGAGGCGGACCAAATGGCTAGTGAGCAGACGGCCTGCTCGGCCACGATCGGGACCCCGATCACCACCATGGCCGAGTTGATTCAGGCCATTCAGGCCGGAAATATCTATGTGAATGTGCACTCGGTTCAAAATCCCCCAGGGGAAATTCGCGGGCAGCTCATGTCCATCACCGTGGGTGAACAACCGCCGGGTGAACAACCGCCGGGTGGACAACCGCCGGGTGGACAACCGACTCCGTAGCCAGGCGGAGGGTAAAATGGTCGAGCGGGGCGACGTGAAGAGCGATCGCTTGTCGGCAAAGACCGCATCCATCGGACTTGGTTGGCAGGTCAATTCGAGTGTAAGGCTCACAATAACCTGACGACTTAATTGATCATCGGCCAGCGCGGAAACTGCCCCTCAATTTGAACTCATATTTGAAAAAGGCCTGCCGAAAAGCAGGCCTTTATTTTTTGAAGCCTTTATGTTGAAGCCAGAAAAGCGATCTTGCATGTCACAGTCGCGTTACGGCTTCAGCACTACCTTGATGCATTCGTCCTGCTTATGCTTGAACATTTCGTAGCCTTCGGGCGCATCGTTGAGCCGCATCTGGTGCGTGACGATGAAGCTCGGGTCGATTTCCCCGTTCCGGATTTTCTCGAGCAGCGGCGACATATAGCGTTGCACATGGGTTTGCCCGGTCTTGATGGTCAGCGACCGGTTCATGACGGAACCCATGGGAAACTTGTCGATAAATCCGCCGTAGACGCCGGGAACCGAGACCGTGCCGCCGTTGCGGCAGGCCATGATGGCTTCGCGCAGGACGATGGGCCGGTCGGTCTCCAGCATCGTCGCCTGCTTGGCGCGGTCATAGGCGTATTGAGCGCCGTGTCCGTGCGCCTCCATGCCGACGGCGTCGATACAGGCGTCCGGTCCTCGGCCTCCGGTCATGTCCATGAGCGAGTCGTAGACATCGACCTCCTCGTAATTGAGCGTCTCCGCCCCGCCTTGTTCTCGCGCCATGCGAAGCCGGTCGGGGAACCGGTCGATCGCGATCACCCGCTCGGCGCCGAGCAGATAGGCGCTCTTGATGGTGAGCTGGCCCACCGGGCCGCAGCCCCAGACGGCCACGGTGTCGCCGGGCTGGATGTCGCAGGCTTCCGCCGCCATGTAGGCGGTCGGGAAGATGTCCGAAAGAAACAGGACCTGCTCGTCGGTAAAGCCGTTCTCGATCTTGATTGGGCCGACGTCGGCGAAAGGCACCCGAGCATATTCGGCCTGCCCGCCGGCATACCCGCCGGTGAGGTGCGAATAGCCGAAGATCCCCGCGGGCGAATGGCCCCATAGCTTTTCAGCCATCACGGCGTTCGGGTTGGAGTTCTCGCACAGCGAAAACATCTTTTTCTGACAGAAAAAACAATTCCCGCACGAGATGGGGAATGGAACCACCACGCGGTCGCCGACCTTGAGGTTGTTCACGCCGCGCCCCACATCGACGACTTCGCCCATGAATTCGTGGCCGAGGATGTCGCCTTTTTCCATGGTGGGGATGAAGCCGTCGTAAAGGTGCAAATCGGAGCCGCAAATCGCGGTCGACGTGATTTTTACAATCGCATCGCGCGGGTTGAGGATTTCCGGATCGGGCACCTGCTCCACCCGAAGGTCGTTTTTGCCGTACCAACAATTCGCTTTCATGACAGTGTTCCTTGTCCGACTCGATGGGCCGCTGAACGTCGGCAAAAGACGGGCAGCGGAGTTCGGTATTAGGTTTGGATGATTTCGTCGTACTTCGTCGACAGGCTGCGGGCCCGCCCGGCGGGCTGCCCTTCGGTCGTCGCCACTTCGCCGGTTTCCATGGCCTGCTTGAGCCGGTGCAAGTCCACCGGAATCTGCTTCTCGGGCGCTTCGCCGAACAATTTCGCGATCTTGGCGCCGATGATGCCGCCCGGCGGCCGGTAATCCATCTCCACCTTGACCACCGTGCCGCGTCCGCCCGGCGCACGCTCGAACCGCACCGATCCGGCGTTGTCCACATCCGCGCCTTCGAGCGAGCGCCAGGCGATCAACTCGTTCGGCCGGTCGTCGACCACTTCCGAATCCCACTCGACATGCATTCCGGCCGGCGCCTTCGCGACCCAATGAGAACGCCGCGGTCCGATCTCCCGCACGGATTCGAGATGGTTCATGATGCGCGGCAGACCTTCGAAATCATGCCAGAACCGATAGATGTCCTCGGGCGAGCGGTTGATCGTGATGCTTTCTTTGACATGGATGCCGCCATGCGCCATTCCGGCGCTCCGGCTCAGCTGCTCGCTGCCGATGATGTCTAGGGCCGTCACGCCGGCTACGGCCGCCATGGCCGCCGCCGCTCTGCCGCGTTTTGGATTTTCCTCGCCCAAAGCCGATCCGAGCAAAGCCAGATCCAGCGCATCGCCCGCCACCCGCGCCTGGAGCCAATTGGGATTTCCGGGTTGCGCGAGGATGCCGATCCCGGTCGCGATTTCGCGCAGTCCGAACAGTTGTACGATGCCGTGGCGACCGTCCAGGCCGACCATATCGGCGACTTTCTTCGGTGCCGCGAGTTCGAAGAGGCCCAAACCGATACTGAACCAGCCCAGACTCTTCGCCATTTGCTTCTCGTCCATAGCGTTCCGCTCCTTTATCCAACTCAGGTGCGCCAGGGATGTTCCGGCAGATCGGATACTCCGATCACTTCGCACCCCGCTTTCGCAACCTTGTGATCGTCCTCGACCGTGCTGCCGCTCGCCCCGATCGCCCCGATCAGAACCCCGTCCGCATTTACGATCGGGAGTCCGCCGGGAAACGTGATCAAGCCCTCGTTGGAGACCTCGATCCCGTACAAAGACCCTCCGGGCTGCGACATTTTGCCGATTTCGCCGGTCGGCATACCGAAGAAACAGGCGGTCCTGGCTTTTCGGATCGCGATATCGATACTGCCGACCCAGGCGTCGTCCATCCGGGCGAACGCTTTCAAGGTGGCGCCCGAATCCACGACCGCGATACAACTCCGGTTGCCGATCTCCTGGGCTTTTTTCAGTGCCGCGGCGACGGCGCGTTGCGCTTCGTCATAGCTGACATGCATGGCCATTCCCTCCGTCGATCCGTTAAACCTGTTCGACAATCCGAAACCTGGCGCGTTGCGCTTGTAGCCCCGGAAGTTTGCGGCACAAAGGCCGCATAATCGCACCCGCTGTCCTGGATTCGGTCTAAGGTTTCGTGTGCGGCCGATCATCGGCATTTCCGGATTTGGCCATACATGAATTTCGAAGAGGAAAAAGGAGGATTTATGTCCAATGAACTGGCGCAAATAGCCGCGCGCATGGTCGCGCCGGGCAAGGGGCTGCTCGCCGCCGACGAGAGTAGCGGCACGATCGAAAAGCGGTTCAAGAATGTCGGCGTCGAATGCACCGAGGAGTCGCGTCGGGAGTATCGCGAGATGCTCTTCACCGCGCCGGACCTGGAAAAATACATCAGCGGCGTGATTCTGTTCGACGAGACGATCCGCCAGACAGCTTCCGACGGCACGCCTATCCCGGAACTCCTCGCCGCCAAAGGGATCATTCCCGGCATCAAAGTGGACAAGGGCTTGGTGGACCTGCCGTTCTTCCCCAGCGAGCGGTTTACCCAGGGGCTCGACGGACTCGGCGGCCGGCTCGACGAATATCACCGGTTGGGAGCGCGGTTCGCTAAATGGCGCGCGGTGATCGCCATCGGCGAAGGTATCCCGACGTCCCAGTGTTTGCGCGCGAATGCCGAGGCTCTGGCCCGTTACGCCGGACTCTGCCAGGTACACGGACTAGTGCCCATCGTGGAACCCGAAGTGCTTATGGACGGCGCTCATGACATCGAAACCTGCCGGCGGGCGACCGAAGCGACCCTGCACGAGGTTTTCGACGCGCTCGGGCGTTACCGCATCGGGTTCAAGCACATGATCTTGAAGCCGAACATGGTGCTCTCCGGAACGGATTGTCCCCGGCAGGCGTCGCCCGACGAAGTCGCGGACATGACGCTGACCAGTCTCAGGCGGACCGTGCCGGTGGCGGTCCCCGGCATCGCTTTCCTATCCGGCGGCCAGAGCGACACGGCGGCGACTGCCAATCTCAACGCGATCAATGCCAAGGCCCAGGCCATGAAAACGCCGTGGACGCTCACCTTCTCGTTCAGCCGGGCCTTGCAGGCCTCGCCGATGGCGCTTTGGCGCGGCCGGGCGGAAAACGAGACCGCGGCCCGGCAATCCCTCATTCAACGCGCACGCCTGAACGGGGCCGCGGCGCAGGGGAAATACGATCCCGGAATGGAGCAGGCGGCGTAGAGATATTCACTGGCCGACGAGCTCAGCCGGTGTTATGACTAAGGGAAATCGTCACCTTTTACCAGAGACAAGTAGGCCGAAATCAGCATCAGCGTTCCCGGCTTTAGGGCTCGGGATTTCGGGTTATCCCGAAGCTTACGGCCGAACGGCTGCCCGCTCAAGGTATTGGCAAGCGTTTCCGTTTCCGAGGCGGCAAGCTGTCTTGAGGTCATTCACGGCCGCGGGCATATCTCCCTTGTGTCGAAAAGCACCGGCCCGTTCCAGGTAAGCATTGGCGTTGTCTGGCTCCTCACGCAGGAATCGATCCCAGAGAGCGATGATATCGTCCCATCGTTGGGTCTGGGCGAACACCCAATCCAGGGATTGATGAGCCTCGAAATAATGCGGGTTCAAGCGGATGGCCTCTTCGAGATCGCTCTGTGCCATATCCGGCTTGCCCTTTTGGGCATAGGTCCGCCCACGCCAATAATAGGTCTCATGCCGTTCGGGATCGATATTCAACGCCTTGCCGAAGAGTGCAATCGCTTCGTCGTAATGACTGCGTTTTTGCGCTTCGTAAGCATCGGATGTGAATTTTTCCGCGACCCACTTGCGAACGCTCTTCAAGCTTTTCTCCCCTGGATCGAGTTTTAAGGCTAATTCCATATCGGCGGTGGCTTCCTCGATGCGGCCTAGGTCAATAAGCGCCCGCGCACGGTCGCCGAGCACTTCGGGAACTTGCGGATAAAGATCGAGCGAGGCGTTGGCATCCGCGAGGGCTTTGGCGGAGTCGTTCATCCTGCGGTAGGCATCGGCGCGGTCCGCGAAAAACTGGGAGTATTCACCCGTGGCCAAGGCCTTTGAAAAGAGTTGCACGGCCGTCCCGTAGTCTTTTCGGCTAACCGCGACCTTCCCAAGGTCCCAGGCCGTAAGTCCTTGTAGAATCTTGAGTCGCGGGTTTTGGGCGGCATAAGCTTGGGATTCCGTGGCGAAACGCTCCATTGCTTCGTATGAGCCTCCCCATCGTGGCAGCAGCGCCTGCATGTGGCCCCGCCGGATGCGAAAACTCGCCGGCGCTATTTTCAGAGCCTGTTGGATGAATGCCTGTTCCGTACCATCATCACCATGGAACATCGCTATTTTTGCCAATACGTAATAGCCTTCGATTAGCGTGGGATGCAGGGATAGCGCCGCTTTGACGTGGCGGACCGCCTGCTCGAAAGCGATATCCATTTGCTTGAACTGTTCGGGAGAAGTCTCATCGGCCCATTTGCCTCCTCGCTCGACCGTGCCGAGCCTATAGAAATATTCTCCAGCCGCAAGCCGCGCCGCATACAATTGGGGACGCGCCTCCATCCACTGATGCAAAATGGATTCGTGATTTGGCTTGGATTCCATGAATGTCTCGAAGGCGAAAGTGGCGTAAATCTCTTTCGTCACGTCCTTTTCGGCAGTTTTTTGCAGAGTAACTAGTGTCCTGTCCCATTAATTCGCTGACATAATCGTTGAAGTTTGGCCAGGATGGAATCCGCCGTGGCGGTCCAGACGAAGGGTCGGCAGGACTGGTTGTAATGGGAGATGAAGTGGTCGATCTTGTTGACCAGA
>NZ_DASPLO010000211.1:0-22066 GCF_035627495.1 Methylocaldum sp. | reverse complement strand
CCGATATATACATGTTTTTGAGCCGCCAAAATCGGAAAGAGGATACGCCATTCATTCTCCGTGACTGCTAATCGGTTCGCCATTTCGTAAATGGCGAGCGACATCGCCGGAGAGCTCCCGAAATGTCAACAGAACCTAAACCCGAGCCGCCTCTACTAGAAATATCCGTGCCATATCACCTCCCTCAATAATCACGCGCCCTGCAGAGCCACGGGCACGACGGATAGGCAAAAAGTGTGTCATATGACACATTTCGATAGGTTATATGACACCTTTTTACGCCACAGCATCGATTTCCCACCCCACCCAAACAAACATCCGGAAAGGTCATTTTTCATTGCATTTTCAATGACTCCCGAAATCCATCACCACAACACCACGCTCACGAATGCCGGCAGCCCTCTCTGAATCCGGGGTCTAAACCTGAATATTGAGTCATATCACGCAAACATACCTATCCATGACGTGTCCGCCTGGCTGCGGTAAGGCTACGAAATGGCACATACGGCCTGAATTTTGCCGAATAAAACCATCCGCCCTATTAGAAGCTGACGGATCTTCGCCGTGGATCGATCAATTACAACACTGATATTTAGGGGGTTGAGATTAGAAACTGGGTGTAAAATACTGCCCCAGTTAGAATTCCCGTTATTTAAGCTGCGCATCCCACGTCTTCTGAACCGAACCATCACCCGCACATCTGCATATGACCTCGATCTCCGCCGACACCAACCACGGATGTCGCTCGTGGCTGGAGCCCACTTTTTCCATTGTTGCCGCAGCCGCACTGCACGCTGCGATTTGGGTCGTCTGGCTCACCGCGGCCGTAGACCCCAAACCGGTGGAAGCCCCCCCGCAACTACTGGAAGTCTCACTCGTCGCCGCGCAACCTAAAGCTGATCCGGAGCCGCCACAGCCGCAGGTACAACAGCCGCCGCCCAAACCGGAAAAACCTGCGCCGAAAAAACCGGACAAACCTAAACTCAAACCTAAGCCGACGGTGCGCCCGACACCCGCCCCCGCGCCTGAGCCTCCTCAAGCCACAACGCCCACGCCCAGCGCGCCGGTTGAGGCATCGACCGCGCCGGTCCAGGCTAGACCAGCCGCGCCGGCACCTTTCGTCGAGGCCACTTACAAGGCTCCCGGGCTGAACAATCCGCCAACGCGCTATCCGCGTATTGCTCTAGAAAGACGTTGGGAAGGCACGGTCACTCTGCGCGTTCAAGTGCTGTCGAACGGCTCGGCGGGAGAAATAAAAATCGAACGCAGCAGCGGTCACGGGATTCTGGACGAAGCGACCGTGGAACAGGTCAGGAACTGGCGCTTTATCCCCGCGCGCAAAGGCGGCCAGGGCGTGATTAGCTGGGTTATCGTCCCCATCGAGTACAAACTAAAACATTGAAAAAGGTTATCGCATGATTCACATATCTTCCGCCGACATCGTTCAGATCACCTTATGGGTGCTGATCGGGTTTTCCGTCATTACCTGGGGCATCATCTTTTTCAAGAGCTGGACGATCTGGAGCATCGGCCTGCGCAATCGTGGCTACGACAAGGCTTTCTGGGCGGCTCCGGACCTCGCCGCGGCTTCTAGTCTCGAACATTCGGCCAGCGCCTTGGGCCGCATTGCAGGCGCAGGTTTTGGCGTCCTCAAGGATGTACGCAGCAATGCCTCGCGCATGCTAGAGTGGAGCGGTGACATCGAGTCGATTCTGGAGCGGTCCCTGCGCCAGCAGATCAGCAGAGAGCGCAAGGATCTGGAGCAAGGCCTGTCCATGCTCGCCAGCATCGGCAGTACCTCGCCCTTCGTGGGACTGTTCGGCACGGTATGGGGCATCATGCATGCCCTGCAGGATATCGGCCAGGCCAAGTCAGCCAGCCTGGATGTGGTCGCCGGCCCCATCGGCGAAGCGCTAGTCGCCACGGCCATCGGCATAGCGGCCGCCATTCCGGCGGTACTGGCGTATAACTTCTTCGTAAGGCGCATCAAGCTGTGCGAGGCGGACCTCGAATACTTCGCCACCGATTTTCTCAACCTCGCTGTGAAATCAGGTCTTAAAGCCAACGGGGGTGAATGACCATGGGATTTAAAACCGATTCCTCTTCCGATCGGGAAGCCATGAGCGAAATCAACGTGACGCCGCTGGTCGACGTCATGCTGGTCTTGCTGGTTGTGTTCATCGTCACCGCTCCGCTGCTAACCCAAGCGGTGAAAGTCGACCTGCCGAAGACCGAGAAAACCGACCCCTCCCCCGACAAGCACCTGGCCACCATCGCCATCGATGCCCAGGGCCAGATTACTCTGAACGATCAACCGCAACCGCTGGAAGCGTTGGAACAATTGCTGCGCGACCTGCTGCAAGCCGATCCGGAGCTGATCGTGCAATTCCAGGCCGACACCGCCGTTGCCTACGGCCGGGTCGCGGAAACCATGGCCGTCACTCACAAGGCGGGAATCACCAAACTGGCATTCATTACGCGGGAATAGCCGGCTTCAGCCGCAACGATGAATCTATGGTTTGCGCGATCGCTCCTTTTGCACAGGGCAGACACCAAGCGCTTTACTTTCAGCCAATACAAAGCGCAGAACCGAAGCCGGAAAATCCGCGCATCCGGCAACCTGTGGGCTATATTCATGGCATAATCGCCCAATTCTGAGCAGTTCACACGCATGACGTCGAGCTTACAGCGCGCCAAATTCACGACGACCTACGATGAGCAGAGCCTACGTCGGGCCGGACTCAAAGTCGTACAAACCGAAGCCGAGGCGGTAGCTGCCCTGGCCGGACGCATCGACAGGCATTTTGCGGCAGCCTGCGAACTCATGCTGGTCTGCAAGGGTCGCATTGTCGTGACCGGAATGGGGAAATCCGGCCACATCGGCGGCAAGATCGCCGCTACCTTGGCGAGTACCGGCACCCCTGCGTTTTTTGTGCATCCCGGCGAAGCGAGTCATGGCGACCTCGGCATGATCACCGCGCACGACGTCGTTCTAGCCTTGTCGAATTCGGGCGAAACCCACGAGATATTGACCATATTGCATTTGATCAAGCGACTCGACGTCCCCTTGATCGGAATAACGGGCAATTCCGGATCTACGCTGGCCAGGCAGTCGCAGGTGCATATCGACACCGCCGTGAAAGAAGAGGCCTGCCCGCTCGGTCTTGCGCCCACATCGAGCACGACCGCGATGCTGGCAATGGGAGACGCTTTGGCCGTAGCGCTACTGGAAGCGCGGGGATTCACGCGGGAGGATTTCGCATTCGCCCATCCGGGCGGAAGTCTCGGAAGACGATTGTTGATCCGAGTGCGAGATGTCATGCACGCCGGCCCGGAAGTTCCAGCGGTGCAGGAAATGGCCTTGGTGCGCGATGCCGTCCTGGAAATGACGGCCAAGAAGCTCGGTATGACGGCTGTCGTCGATAACGATCGTCGAGTGCTCGGCATTTTCACCGACGGCGATCTCCGGCGATTGTTCGAAAAAGCCGGCGACATTCACACCACTCCGATTAAAGAGGTCATGACGCGACATTGCACCAAAGTCTCCGCCGAACTCCTAGCCGCTGAAGCGGTGCGCATCATGGAGGAAAAGCGGATCAGCGCTCTCTTGGTTGCGGACGAGGACAACCGGCTAATGGGAGCGCTTAACATGCACGATTTATTGAGAGCCGGAGTGGTTTGATGCCCGAGCATGCCGCACAAGACGTGTTGGCTCGTGCAGCCGACATTCGCCTGGTCATTTTCGATGTGGACGGCGTTTTGACCGACGGCAGGCTTTTCTTCGATCAGCAAGGCGTGGAATACAAGAGCTTTCACGCCCGCGACGGCCACGGCATCAAGTTGCTCCAGGGAACGGGCGTGGAAACGGCGGTAATATCCGGCCGGCATTCTCAATCGGTGGCGTTGCGTATGGATAGCCTCGGCATTCGGCATGTCTATCAGGGGTACCAAAACAAACTGGACGCATTCGACCATCTTCGCCAGAAGTTGGCACTGGCTCCCGATGAGATAGCCCACGTCGGCGACGACCTGCTGGATCTGCCGATCATGCGGCGGGTCGGACTGGCGGTAGCGGTGGCGGACGCCCACTTCAGTATTCGGCGGCATGCTCACTGGGTTACGGCCAGCCCCGGCGGAGCGGGTGCCGCTCGGGAGGTCTGCGATCTCGTCATGAAGGCTCAGGGCACCTTGGAAGGCGTGATCGAGAGCCATTTCTAAATGAGCATTCTTGCTCTTAGATCACTGGTAACCTACCTGACGCTAGCCACCCTGGCATTATTGACCTGGTGGTTGGCCGGTATCTTTACGCCCGACGAAGAGTCCCAAGGACCGGGAACGCACGGCAAGATCGATTATTATTCGAAAAACATCAGTCGGACGCTGATGGACGAAAACGGCAAGCCTAAACAATTGCTGTTTGCGGTAAACCTTACCCATTATGTGGACGAAGATCGTACCGAATTGGCACAGCCGGTGTTGACACTCTACGGAACGGACGGACCACCATGGGTCATTCACTCCGATACGGCCGTTATGCCGGCCGAAGGCGATACCCTCTTTCTAAACGGAAACGTCCTTATTCTGCGCGAGCGAGACGCAAACAATCGGACGCTGAAAATCGTCACGCAGAACGCCAGAGTCCAACCGGATAGCAACTACGCCGAAACCAGCGAGTCCATTCAAGTATTGAGCCCGCCGGACGAACTGACCGGCAAGGGCGCACAAGTTCATTTCGGCGATGACCTAAAAGTCACGATACTCTCAGATGTACGACGAAAGCATGAAATACCCTAAGAGCCTCTGCGACAACTCGAAATATTCGAGCGGCAGGCCCGAATGCGAGACCTACACTTGTTTTTCGATGCGTTTTCAGCAAGCGCCGCACGGCAGGATTAACGGCTTTATTTTAAGTCTGCTGACTTTCTTATGGTTTTTCTTGGCCGCCGGAAACGCGTTCGCATTGGACAGCGACTCGAAGCAGCCGATTTATATCGAGGCCAATACGGCTACTTACGATGAAAAGAAGGGCGAAACCGTCTACACCGGGGACGTGAAAGCCACACAAGGGAGCCTAGAGGTTCAGGGCGACCAAATGACCGTTTATCAAAAAGGCGGTCAGACCGAAAAAGTCGTCGTTACCGGAAAGCCCACCCGACTGAAACAAACTCCCGAAGGCGGTAAGGAAGACATTCACGGGACCTCGCAACGGGCCGATTATTTCCCGGAAACCGGAATATTGATTCTCTACGACAAGGCGCTGGTTTGGCAGGGGCAGAATTCCACCGCCAGCGATATCATCGAATACGACACCAAAAACGCTTTATTCAAGGCCGGCAGCCCTTCCACCGGCAGCAAACGCGTTCATGTAAAAATGCAGCCGAAAGAGAAATCCGAGTAAACCGATGGCTATCCTGGCTGCGACCGATCTTCTTAAACGCTACAACAAGCGCAATGTCGTCAACGGTGTCTCGCTGAAAATCGGCAGCGGAGAAATCGTGGGTTTGCTGGGTCCAAACGGTGCGGGAAAAACCACCAGTTTTTATATGATCGTGGGTGTTATACGCCCGGATAGCGGTACAATCTATTTGGACGACCACGACATCACGAATTTGCCCATGCATGCCAGGGCGCAGCTCGGAGTAGGCTACCTGCCGCAGGAACCTTCCATCTTCCGCAAGCTGACCGTAGCCGATAATTTGAGGGCGGTTTTAGAGTTGCGTAAGGGATTGACCAATGGACAGCGAGAACTGGTGATCGAGGAGCTTTTAGAGGAATTCAACATAGGTCATCTGCGCGATCAGCCCGCCCTAGGTCTTTCGGGCGGCGAGCGCAGAAGAGTCGAAATCGCAAGGGCATTAGCCTGCGAGCCGCAGTTCATGCTTTTGGACGAACCGTTCGCCGGGGTCGATCCAATCTCAATCATCGACATCCAAAAGATTATCGAGCACCTGAGAAACCGCGGTATCGGCATCCTGATTACCGAGCATAACGTGCGCGAGACTCTCGGAATATGCAACCGCGCCTATATCCTTAGCGGAGGCATCGTAATTGCCGAAGGTGCGGCGCAAGACATCGTGCAAAACAAGGAAGTACGCCAAGTTTATCTAGGCGAACATTTTTCCCTTTAGACGGTCCCTTTTATGGTTGATAGCTGTGCACTAGAATGACTTTAACCCTCCTGCCGCCAATGTGTATTTCTGGATGTAAAGCTTCATGAAGCAAACTCTGCAACTCCGGTTGGGTCAGCAGTTGACCATGACCCCCCAACTGCAACAGGCCATCAAGCTGCTGCAGTTGTCGAGCCTGGATTTACAGCAGGAAATACAACAGGCGCTGGACTCGAACATGATGCTCGAAGTGGCGGAGGATGAGGGCAGCCACGGGGAATTCCAGGAGTCGATAGAGACACCGACACCAGCCAGCGAGCCGGAATTTAAGGAATTGGCGAATCTTGACGCCCAGACCGACATTCCCCAGGAATTACCGGTCGATTCGTCATGGGACGAGGTATACGACAGCTTTCAGAGCTACTCGGCCCCATCGTCCGATTCGGACAACGACGATTTCATTTTCCAGCGGGCTCCCGTTCAAACCTTGCAGGATCACCTGCACTGGCAGATGGAACTAACGCCGTTCAGCGAACAGGACTACGCTATTGCCACGGCGATTATCGATGCGGTCGATGACGATGGTTATCTGACGGTCAGCGTGGAAGACATTCATCAAGGTTTGGCCACTCAAGTTAATGGCTTGGAAATTGAGGAAGTGAAGGCCGTTTTACACCGGGTTCAGAACTTCGATCCGCCCGGGGTGGCCGCGACTGACCTCGCCAATTGCTTGGCGATCCAATTGAATCAGCTACCCGACGACACCCCCTGGAGAAAGGAGGCGCTCGCCTTGGCGACCCGGTATCTGGAACTCCTGGCCAAGAAAGACCTCATCAAACTCAAACGCTCCTTGGACTTATCCGATGAGGATCTGAATCACGTGGTGGCGTTGATCCGCACCTTGGAACCCAAACCCGGCCGCAAGATTTCCTCGACGGAATCTCAATACGTGATTCCCGATGCTTTTGTCGTCAAGCAGGGAGACGACTGGATCGTCGCCCTTAATCCTGAAATTTCGCCCAAGCTGCGCGTCAATCCGTTTTATTCGGGTATGATCAAGCGTGCCGACAATAGCGCCGATAACGTAACCATGAAGAACCATCTACAAGAGGCGCGCTGGTTCATCAAGAGCCTGCAAAGTCGGAACGAGACTCTGCTGAAAGTGGCGCGGTGCATAGTCGAGCGTCAGAAAGACTTTTTGGAGTACGGCGAGACGGCGATGAAGCCGCTCGTTTTGAGAGACATCGCCGAGGAAGTGGGCATGCACGAATCCACCATTTCCCGGGTTACGACGCAAAAGTATATACACACGCCGAACGGCGTCTTCGAATTCAAGTATTTCTTCTCCAGCCATGTATCGACAAACGCCGGCGGAGAATGCTCAGCAACAGCAATCAAAGCGTATTTGAAGGAAATTGTCGAAGGCGAAGATTCACTGAAGCCTTTGAGCGACCACACGATCGCAGCCATGCTGAAAGGACGGGGCATCAATGTGGCGCGCCGCACCATCGCCAAATATCGGGAAGCCATGGCTATTCCGCCCTCTAACGAAAGAAAACGCGTTTTTTAATAACAACCACCAAAAATAGGGAGACCATCATGCAAATCAGCATCACCGGCCACCACGTGGAGGTAACCGAAGCCTTGAGAAATTACGTCATGGAAAAAATGCAGCGAATCGGGCGCCATTTCGACAAGATCGTAAACGTGCACGTCGTGCTTGAAGTCGAAAAGCTGATTCAAAAAGCGGAAGCGACGGTGCAGGTAAACGGCGCCAACTTATTTGCTCAGGACGAAAGCGAGGATTTATACGCCGCCATAGACGGCCTGGCCGACAAGCTCGATCGGCAAGTCCTCAAACACAAGGAAAAAGTGCAAGAGCACTGATTGCCTACCGCGCTAAACCATCGCTTTTCCGGTTTATACGCACGTAAACAAAACGGCGCTACCAGAAAAGCATGAATGCCGTCATGAAACTCGTCATCGTCAGCGGTTTATCCGGTTCGGGCAAGAGTATTGCGCTGGAAACTCTAGAAGATTCCGGTTATTACTGCATCGATAACCTACCGGTCTCGCTCTTCGAACCTTTCATCCGGCAAGCCGTGATCGGCAATCCGGGGGTTTTTCGGAAAACCGCCATCAGCATCGACGCTCGAAATCAGAGCGCCAGCTTGGATCAGTTTCCCCTGACTTTGCAGCTGGCCGACCGGTTTGGGATAGAGTGTCAGATTCTCTTCCTGCAGGCGGAGACGGACACTCTACTCAAGCGTTTCAGCGAGACCCGCCGCAAACATCCGTTAACGGACGCGGATCACCCGCTTAGCGAAGCTATCGAATTGGAGCGCAAGCTTCTGGAACCCGTAGCGAGCCGCGCCCATCTTCTTATTGACACGACCTATACCAACATACACCAGTTGCGTGAACTGATAAGGGGGCGCGTCGGGGCAAAACAGGACCATCTGATGTCCCTGTATTTCCTGTCCTTCGGCTACAAAAACGGCATTCCGCTCGATGCGGACTTCGTTTTCGACACACGCTGCCTGCCCAATCCGCATTGGGAACCCAGCCTTCGCAGCAAGACCGGCAAGGATTCGGAAGTCATCGACTTTCTCACGGACATTGCCGAGGTCCAAAGCTATCTGGACGATGTCACCAGCTTTTTGCAACGCTGGGTGCCTCAGTTCGCGGCCGAAAACCGCAGTTACCTGACCGCCGCTATTGGATGCACCGGCGGACAGCATCGTTCGGTGTATCTGGTGGAAGCGTTGGCGGAACGATTCCGTTCGAGTCTTTACGATATTCTCGTCCGGCATAGGGATTTAAATTAGCCACAACGTCGGACAGCACACATACCGGCCACGGCACTTTCCTCGGCGGCAGTCGGTTTCGTTATAATTCCCGCGGTCGAAGGGTGCGGAATCATGCCTTTAATTTCAAAAAAACTATCGCTTATTTTTTTCAGTCTCCTGCTGATTGCCTTTCCGCCAGCCTATGGAGCCAAGAAAATGCCGCCGGCGCCGAAACCCCAACCCAAGGCGGCTTCGGAAACGAAGCTCGATAAACTGCCCATCGCTTATCTCGCGCAAGACGTTCAGAACCCGCCGATCCTGCCTTTTTTCGAACAGGTGGTAACCGATAAGGGGGTACAAGGCGCCCGTCTTGGCATCCAGGACAACAACACGACCGGCCGCTTCACTCGCCAGAATTTCAGCTTGCGTGAAGTTGTCGTGCCGCCGGAGGGCGATGTTGCCGCGGCGTTCAAAAGCCTGCTGGCAGATGGCCACAGGCACATCCTCCTTAACCTGGAGGCCGCCAAGATCAGCGAGTTGGCGGCCTTGCCCGAGTCGCAAAACGCCTTGCTGTACGATATCGCCAGCCGAGACGACGGGCTCCGCGGCGAAGTCTGCCGACCCAATATGCTCCACCTCTTGCCCAGCCGGACCATGCGCGCCGATGCCTTGGCGCAGTACCTGGCGAAAAAACGCTGGAACAAGTGGTTTCTGGCGGTTGGCCCAGGGGACGGAGACAAGTTTTACGCTGAAGCGATAAACCGCGCCGCCAAGCGTTTCGGGGCCAAAATCGTCGCGGAAAAAGCTTGGCAACACAGCTTCGACGAGCGCCGCACGCCGGAATCCGAGGTGCCCGTTTTCACTCAAGGCACCGAATACGACATTCTTATCGTCGCCGACGAATCAGGCCTGTTCGGCGATTACCTCCCTTATCGCACTTGGCTGCCGCGCCCCGTCGCCGGCACTCAGGGGCTGGTTGCAACCGTTTGGCACCGTACTCACGAAGCCTGGGGCGCACTTCAATTGCAAAACCGCTTTCGCGAGCAAACCGGCCGCTGGATGACCGAGGAAGATTACGGTGCCTGGCTGGCAGTCCGGGCCATCGGCGAGTCGGCAACGCGCGCCAAAGCGATAGATTTCGAAAAAGTGAGGGCCTTTATGCTCGGCGAGGAGTTCGCCTTGGCCGGATTCAAAGGCGTGCCTCTGTCGTTCCGCCGCTGGGACGGACAATTGCGGCAACCGGTGCTGATCGCTTCCGACAGGTCGCTCGTCGCCGTCGCTCCGGTGGAGGGTTTTATCCATCCCAAGAACGAGCTGGATACCCTGGGTTATGATGAACCCGAGTCGAAGTGCCACTTCTAAGATGAGGTCAAAGACCTGATTTCTTTAGAAACGGAGATAACGGCCATGGGCAAGAATGTCACTCGAAAACTGATCGAAACGCATCTCGTTGAAGGAAACCCGCAAGCCGGCGAAGAGATCGGCTTGAGAATCGACCAGACGCTCACCCAAGACGCTACCGGCACCTTAGTCATGCTGGAGCTCGAAGCCATGGGGATACCGCGAGTCCGGACCGAGCTCTCTGCGCAGTACGTCGACCATAATCTGCTGCAGGTCGATTACAGGAATGCCGACGACCATCTTTTCCTGGGCAGCACCTGCCGGAAATTCGGGGTTTGGTACAGCCGGCCGGGCAATGGCGTGAGCCATCCGGTCCACATGGAGCGTTTCGGCATTCCGGGAAAGGTCTTGCTGGGCTCCGACAGCCATACCTGCGCCGCCGGTTCCCTAGGCATGCTGGCGATCGGCGCCGGCGGACTCGAGGTGGCCCTGGCCATGGCAGGAGAGCCTTTTCACTTGCGCATGCCCAAAGTTTGGGGCGTCAAGTTAGTGGGCGAACTTCCGGACTGGGTCAGCGCCAAGGACATCATTTTGGAAATGCTGCGCCGGCACGATGTGGACGGCGGACTGGGAAAGATCGTGGAATACTACGGCCCCGGATTGAAGAATCTAACGGCCATGGACCGGCACGTCATCGCCAACATGGGCGCGGAGCTCGGCGCGACCACCACCGTGTTTCCCTCCGATGAAGCCGTCAGGGCATTTTTGAAAAGCCAGGGCCGGGAAGACGCCTGGACAGAAATCCTCGCCGACATGGATGCACAATACGACGAGTACGAGGAGATCGATCTTTCGACGCTGGAACCGCTCGTCGCGCTTCCCAGCAGCCCCGGCAACGTCGTTCCGGTGCGGGAAGTCGCCGGCCGGGAGATTTACCAGGCCTATGTCGGCTCTTCCGCCAATCCCGGCCTCCGGGATTTCGCCATCGCCGCGTATATTGTCGACGGCAAGCAAGTGCGCGATCGGGTGTCGTTCGATGTGACCCCTACCTCGCGGCAAATCCTGGAGAACATGATCGAACTGGGCATCCTGGCGAAATTAGTGCACGCGGGTGCCCGCCTGCACCAAGCCGGCTGCGGCGGATGCATCGGCATGGGACAGGCGCCGGCCAGTGGGCGCATCAGCCTCCGTACCGTGCCGCGAAACTTCCCCGGCCGCTCGGGCACGCGCGAAGACCAGGTGTATCTTTGCAGCCCCGAAACCGCCGCCGCCTCGGCCCTGACCGGCGTGATCACCGATCCCCGCACCCTCGACATCCCCTATCCCCGATTCCAGGAACCGGGGACCTTGCACGTCGATAGCGAAATGCTGGTTCCGCCCGCTCCGGAAGGCGAGCCGGTAGCGCTGGAAAAAGGTCCAAATATCAAACCCCTGCCCGAACTGGACCCGTTATCCGATGAAATCCGGGGACCGGTGCTGTTGAAAGTCGGCGACAACATCTCCACCGACGAGATCCTTCCGGCCGGCACGAAAGTGCTGCCCTACCGCAGCAACATTCCGGAAATCGCCAAGTTTACCTTCGGCCAAGTGGATCTGACCTATTACGACAGAGCCCTGCGGCATCAGGATACGGGCTCGCTGGTCGTCGGCGGTGAGAATTACGGCCAAGGGTCGAGCCGCGAGCATGCCGCCCTGGCGCCGCGTTATCTCGGCGTGAAAGCGGTCATCGCCAAGAGCTTCGCGCGGATTCATCTGCAAAACTTGAGCAACTTCGGAATCCTGCCATTGACTTTTGTCGACCCGGCCGACTGGGAGCGTATCGACAAGGACGATGTCCTCGCCATATCCGACGTCAGAAAGGCCATTAGTACCGGAAAACGGGTGAGAGTGACCAATGTGACCAAGAATGAAACTTACGAAACCGAGCACCCGATGACCCCGCGGCAAGTTGAAATGGTCCTTGCGGGTAGTTTGATCAATATCATCCGAAAACAGCGAGCCGCGTAAAAAAATCCATGCCTTCCGAGAGAACTCGATCGATGAAAAAACTGCTGATGTCGGCCCTTTTGCTGGGTGGGATAGCCTCAAGTTCCGCTTTCGGCGAAACGATCTTCGTCACCCTGGAAAAAGACAATGCCCTGGCCGTGGTCGATGCCGCGCAAGGGAAACTGGTAAAGACCATCAAGATCGGCAAGCGGCCGCGCGGCATCGTGCTGAGCAAGGATCAACGGCAGCTTTACGTCGCAGCCAGCGACGACGACACCATTCAGGTCATCGATACGGAAAGCTTGAAAGTCGTCGGAAAACTGCCTTCGGGGGAAGATCCCGAAACCTTCGCGATGGATCCCGAAGGCCGCTTCCTGTACGTCTCCAACGAAGACGACAACCAGGTGACCGTGATCGACATCGCCGCAAAAAAGGCCGTCAAAACCGTTCCGGTCGGGGTGGAGCCGGAAGGCATCGCAGTCAGCCCCGACGGGAAATGGGTCGTCAGCACCAGCGAGACCACCAACATGGCCCACTGGATCGACCGCCGAAATCTGGACATCGCGGACAACACCCTGGTCGATCCACGCCCCCGCGCATGCGCATTCACCGACGACAGCCGGCAGCTCTGGATAACCTCGGAAATCGCCGGCACCCTGACCGTTTTCGACGTCGGCACCAAACAGCCGGTCAAAAAGATCGGCTTCAAAATTCCCGGCGTCACTCAGGAGAAAATCCAGCCGGTCGGCATTCGCATCGATAAGGATCGACGTTACGGCTACGTGGCCCTGGGGCCGGCGAACCGGGTCGCCGTCATCGACGCGCAAAAGCTGGAAGTCGTCGATTACCTCTTGGTCGGCCAAAGAGTTTGGAATCTCGAGTTTTCGCCGGATCAGACCCGGCTCTATACGACCAACGGCGTGAGTAACGACATTTCGATCATCGATCTCAAAGAACACAAAGTGCTGAAGTCGGTCGCCGTGGGCCATTACCCTTGGGGACTCGCCGTTAAACCATGACTTTTAATTCCACGCCTGCCCTGACCGTGGCGGGGCTTTCGTATGCCTATGGCAAAAAGAAAGCTCTCGACCGCGTGAGTTTTAGTGTCGCTCCCGGTGAATGCACCATCTTGCTGGGTCCGAACGGCGCCGGCAAAACCACCCTTTTTTCCCTGATCACCCGGCTGTACGACAGTCGCGAAGGCCGAGTCCTCATCGCGGGACACGATGTCAGGAAGGAATCCAGTCGTGCTTTGGCGCAGTTGGGCGTCGTCTTCCAGCAAACGACCTTGGATCTCGATCTGACCGTGCTGCAAAACCTTCATTATCACGCCTCGCTGCACGGCTTGAGCCGCCGCCGGGCCGACTTGCGCATCCGCGAAGAACTGGAGCGGCAAGGCATGTACGAACGGCGAAAAGAAAAAGTCCGCCAGCTCAACGGCGGCCACCGGCGAAGAGTCGAAATCGCGCGGGCTTTGTTGCACAACCCCCGCTTGCTGCTGCTGGACGAACCCACAGTCGGCTTGGACGTTCCGAGCCGCAAGGCTATCGTCGATTACGTGCATCGACTGTGTTCGGATAGCGGCATTGCCGTGCTCTGGGCCACCCATCTCATCGACGAGATCTATGAAAACGATCACCTGATCGTGTTACACAAGGGAACCGTTCGGGCTGGGGGCTCGATACCGGACGTGCTGACAGCCACCGGCGCCGAAACCGTGGGCGACGCTTTCCACACGCTGACGCGGGAGGCCGCATGAGGTTCATGCACTACCTCCGGGCCTTGCGCGGCATCATGGCGCGGGAACTGCTCCGCTTCGTGCACCAGCGCGAACGCTTCGTCTCGGCCCTGGTGCGCCCCCTGGTCTGGCTGTTCATCTTCGCCGCCGGTTTCCGCTCCACCCTGGGCGTCGCCATTATTCCGCCTTATGAAACTTATATTTTGTACGAGGTTTACATCACTCCGGGACTGCTCGGGATGATTCTGCTGTTCAACGGCATGCAAAGCTCCCTATCCATGGTTTACGACCGGGAGATGGGCAGCATGAAAACCCTCTTGGTCTGCCCCCTGCCCCGCTGGTATTTGCTGGCCGGCAAGCTCCTGGCCGGTGTTCTGGTCGCAGTCTTGCAGGCTTACACGTTTCTCCTGATCGCCTGGTTCTACGACATCCAAGCGCCCTTGGAAGGTTATCTGACCGTATTGCCGGCGCTAATCCTGTCGGGCTTGATGTTGGGCGCGCTCGGTCTGCTGCTGTCGTCCTTCATCAAGCAACTGGAAAATTTCGCCGGGGTCATGAACTTCGTGATTTTTCCGATGTTCTTTCTGTCCACCGCACTCTATCCGCTGTGGAAGATTCAGGAATCGAGCGAACTGCTCTACACCCTCGCCCAATACAACCCGTTCTCCCAAGCCGTGGAACTCATCCGTTTCGCTCTCTACGGGCAGTTCAATCTTTACGCCTGTATTTACACGTCGGGGGCGCTGATTGGTTTCCTGATCGTTGCCATCATCGGCTACAATCCCTCGCGAGGAATGATGCAACGCAAGGGTGGACCTTCCGCATGACAGAATCGAAAACATTATTGGTAACCGGAGGCGCCGGCTTCATCGGGGGAAATTTCGTGCTCCGGCAAATGGGCCGAGGCAACGTTCAAGTTGTCAACTTGGATGCCCTGACTTACGCCGGCAACTTGGATACGCTAGAAAGCATCGAAGACAACCCCGCCCACGTCTTTGTCCTAGGTTCCATCGGTGACCGCAGTCTGGTGGATTATCTCCTGGAACGCTATCAGCCGGATGCCATCGTCAATTTCGCCGCGGAAAGCCATGTGGATCGGTCGATCGACTCGCCGGAAGCCTTTATTCAGACCAATATCCTCGGCACCTTCCAATTGCTGGAAGCTGCGCGCCGTTACTGGCGGTCGCTTTCCCCCACGGCGCATGAAGCGTTTCGCTTCCTGCATGTTTCCACCGACGAGGTCTACGGAACACTGGGGCCCGCCGGGCTATTCACCGAGGAGAACGCGTACCGCCCGAACTCTCCTTATTCCGCGTCCAAGGCCTCGTCCGACCATTTGGTCAGAGCCTATTTCCATACTTACGGAATGCCGGTTCTAACCACCAATTGCTCCAACAATTACGGGCCTTATCAATTTCCGGAAAAGCTGATTCCGCTGATGATCCACAATGCCATGAACGGCAAGCCCCTGCCCGTCTACGGGACCGGCACCAACGTGCGCGACTGGCTCTATGTCGAGGACCACTGCCGGGCCGTCGAGCGAGTTCTGGAGGAGGGCAAGCCGGGTGAGGTCTACAATATCGGCGGCAACAACGAAAAGACCAACCTGGAGGTCGTCGAGACGATCTGCAGTCTGCTCGATGAATTATTACCGAATTCCGGACACCGCCCGCACCGCGAACTGATCACTTTCGTCGCGGACCGCCCCGGTCATGACCTTCGCTATGCCATCGATGCCAGCAAGATACGTCGGGAGCTGGGCTGGGAACCGGCCGAGACCTTCGAAACCGGGCTCCGCAAAACCGTAAAGTGGTACCTGGAAAACCAGAACTGGTGTCAGCGCGTAACGGATGGCAGCTACCGGGGGGAACGCTTGGGAGTCGAAACTCCCTGAGCAAAACGTCGACGCCGGTCGCAAGAGCTCTGCCGATCGGGCTAACAGGAACAACACAGGGGGATACCGTTGAAGTCCAATAATCTGAAGGGGATCATTTTGGCCGGAGGTTCCGGCACCCGCCTGCATCCGCTCACCTATGTCGTCAGCAAGCAGCTGCTGCCGGTCTACGACAAGCCGATGATCTATTATCCGCTGTCCGTGCTCATGTTGGCGGGCATCCGGGAAATACTGATCATCACCACTCCCCAAGACGCGGCTTTATTCCAGAGCTTGCTGGGCGATGGCGAGCAATGGGGCATGTCGATCGGTTATGCGGTGCAAGAGAAACCCGAAGGACTGGCCCAAGCCTTTATCATCGGACGGGATTTCATCGGCGAGGATCGCTCCTGTCTGATCCTGGGCGACAACATTTTCTACGGCCATGGCCTGCATACCTATTTGGAAAAGGCGGCCGGCTGCGAAACCGGCGCGACGGTCTTCGGTTATTGGGTCAAGGACCCCGAACGTTACGGCGTGGCGGAGTTCGACGAGGACGGCCGTGTGGTCAATCTGGCGGAAAAACCCAAACGCGCCAAGTCCAATTACGCCATCACCGGGCTTTATTTTTACGACAACCAAGTGGTCGACATGGCGGCCGACCTGAAACCCTCGGCCCGCGGAGAACTCGAGATCACCGACATCAACAACCTGTATTTGGAGCAAGGTCAGCTTCAAGTTGAAAAGCTCGGCCGCGGCGTCGCCTGGCTGGACACCGGAACTCACGACTCGCTGATGCAGGCATCGAATTTCATTCAAACCATAGAAGAACGTCAGGGCCTGAAAATCTGTTGCCCGGAGGAAATCGCCTGGAGCCAGGGCTGGATCAGCGCCGGAGATCTGGAAAAGCACGCCATCAAGCTCAACAAGAGCGGCTATGGAGAGTACCTGATCAGACTCCTACATCTGGGCCGCCCCGCATGAACATCGAGTCCACCCCGCTGCCGGGTGTGTTGTTGATCAAACCCGACGTCTTCGGCGACACCCGCGGGTTCTTTCTGGAAACCTGGAATCGGCGGCGCTATCGGGAAGCCGGTCTGGACCGGGAATTTGTCCAGGACAACGTATCGCTGTCCCGCAAAGGCATTCTGCGCGGCCTGCACTTCCAGAATCCCGGGCCGCAGGGCAAGCTTGTGCAGGCCTTGCAAGGCGAAGTATTCGATGTGGCGGTGGACATCCGCGTCGGCTCCCCCACCTTCGGCCGGTGGTTCGGGGCGCTCCTGTCCGAAGAAAATCATCATCAGCTTTATGTTCCGGAGGGCTTTGCCCACGGGTTCTGCGTGGTGAGCGAGACAGCGCTTTTTTCGTACAAATGCACCGATTTTTATAATCCGAGCGCCGAATACAGCCTCCGATGGGATGATCCGGATTTGGGCATAGCCTGGCCGATCGATAATCCCGTTTTGTCGACGAAGGATGAGTCCGCCCGGTTTTTGAAGGATTTTCCCCGCGATACGCTCCCCGTCTGGCAAGCATGAAGATTCTCCTGATCGGGCGTGACGGACAAGTGGCGTGGGAGCTACGCCGCAGTTTAGCCTGCCTGGGGAAGGTCATAGCTCTGGACCGCCGGTCGGCGCCGGTTCTCGACCTGACCGATCCCGATTCCATCCGCACGGCAATCCGGCAAGTCCAGCCGCAGCTGATCGTCAATGCGGCCGCTTACACGGCCGTAGACAAGGCGGAACAGGAGAGCGATCTGGCATGGCGAATCAATGCCGTGGCGCCGGGAATCATGGCTGAGGAAGCACTGACTGTCGGCGCCGGGTTGATCCATTATTCCACCGACTACGTCTTCCCTGGCGATGGTGAAACGCCTTATCGCGAAAGTCATCCCACAGGTCCGCAAAATGCCTACGGCCGAAGCAAGCTGGCCGGCGAGCAGGCCATCCAGCAAACCGGCGTGCATCACTTTATCCTCCGGACTGCCTGGGTCTACGGACGGCGCGGCCAAAACTTTTTGCTCACGATGTTGAGGCTGATGCGGGAACGCGAACTTCTCCGAATCGTGGACGATCAGCGAGGCGCGCCGACCTGGAGCCGTCTCATCGCCGAAGCCACCGCCTTGATGGTCGCCCGATCCGGCGAGAACGGGCGTTTCGAACCGGGCGACCGTCAGGGGATTTACCATCTGACCTGCGGCGGCCAAACCAGTTGGTATGGCTTCGCCTGCAGAATCCGCGACTATTCCCACGAAAACGGATTGTTGCCGGAATCCGCCGCCAGGCTGGAACCGATCCCGAGCTCCGATTACCCCACTCCGGCTAGCCGCCCTGCGTTCTCGGTTCTATCCAACGAAAAACTGTTTCAACATTTCGGCCTACAGCTTCCGGCATGGGACCAGGCTCTGGAACTCTGTTTGTCCGATTGAAACCGGCGTGCGGCCAACGATCTAGCTTCGGATCATGAATCCTAATTTCATTCATCTCCGCGTTCATACCGAATATTCCCTGGTCGATGGTCTGGTGGACGTGAAAGCTCTGGTCAAGCGCACCGCGGCGCTGGGCATGCCGGCGGTGGCCGTGACCGATCAATCCAACCTGTTCGCCCTAGTTAAATTCTACAAAGCCGCCTTGTCGGAAGGCGTGAAACCCATCGCCGGAGCGGACGTACGTCTCTACAATGAAGCGGACCCGGCCTCTCCCCATGCTTTGACGCTATACGTGCAGAATGTCGCCGGCTACCGCACCCTTACGGAGTTGATCTCACGAAGCTACCGGGAGAATCAGCATCAGGGCGTACCGTTGTTGATGCCGGAGTGGCTGGAAGAAAGAAACGATGGGCTGCTGGCGCTGTCCGGCGGCCGCCAGGGCGACATCGGACAGGCTTTGCTGATGGGCAACGGAAGCGAGGCGAAACGCCTCCTCGAACATTGGCTCGGAATTTTCGATCAGCGCTTTTACCTGGAGCTGCAACGCACCGGACGTCCGAACGAGGAAGAATATATCGAGGCCGCCGTGAGCCTGGCGATCGAATTCGATGCGCCGGTGGTCGCCACCAATGACGTACGTTTCATTAGCCCGTCGGAATTCGAGGCTCACGAAGCCCGGGTCTGCATCCATCAGGGCCGGGTTTTGGACGATCCGCGCCGCCCGCGGGACTACACCGAACAGCAATACCTCCGCAGCCCCGAGGAAATGGCGCAATTATTCGCCGATCTCCCCGAGGCCTTGGAGAACTCGGTCGAAATCGCCAAACGCTGTAACCTTGAACTCACCCTGGGCAAGAACTTTCTGCCGAACTTTCCCGTGCCCGAGGGCATGAGTCCGGCCGAATTTTTCGCCGAGGAGTCGCGCAAAGGCTTGCAGGAACGTCTGGCCGTCCGCCCCCCCACCGGGCATGGCTCCCTGGAAGAACGGTGCAAGCGCTACGAAGATCGGCTGGAACTGGAAATTTCGGTTATCAACCAGATGGACTTTCCCGGCTACTTCCTGATCGTCGCCGATTTCATCCAGTGGGCCAAGAACAACGGGATTCCGGTAGGGCCGGGACGCGGCTCCGGCGCGGGCTCCTTGGTGGCCTACGCCCTCAAGATTACCGACCTCGATCCCATCGAATTCGAGCTGCTGTTCGAGCGTTTTCTTAACCCCGAGCGCGTGTCCATGCCCGACTTCGACGTGGATTTCTGCATGGAGCGCCGCGACGAGGTGATCGACTACGTGGCCCGCAAATACGGGCGCGACCGGGTGTCCCAGATCATCACCTATGGCAGCATGGCGGCCAAGGCCGTGGTGCGGGACGTGGGCCGGGTGCTGGGCCATTCCTACGGCTTCGTGGACAAGATCGCCAAGTTGATTCCGTTCGAGCTGGGCATCACCCTGGACAAGGCCCTTACGGACAGCGAAGACCTCAAGAAGCTGTACGAAGGCGACGAGGAAGTCCGCACGCTCATCGATCTCGCCAAGTCCCTCGAAGGCATTACGCGAAATGCCGGCAAACACGCGGGCGGCGTCGTTATCGCGCCGTCCCAGCTGATCGATTTTTCCCCGCTTTACTGCGAGGCCGGCGGCGAGAATTTGGTGACCCAGTTCGACAAGGACGACGTGGAAGCGGTCGGCCTCGTCAAGTTCGACTTCCTCGGGCTCCGCACCCTCACCATCATCGATTGGGCGCTGGACACCATCAACAAGCAGAGGACGGAAAAAGGCGAACCGCCCGTGGACATCGCCCGAATTCCGCTGAACGATCCCGACACTTACAAACTGCTGAAAAGCTGCGCGACCACTGCCGTCTTCCAGCTCGAATCGCGCGGCATGAAGGACTTGATCCGGCGCCTGCAGCCGGACTGCTTCGAGGACATCATCGCGCTGGTGGCGCTGTTCCGTCCGGGTCCGCTGCAATCGGGCATGGTGGACGACTACATCAACGTCAAGCACGGCAAGCAAAAGGCGGAATACCCGCACCCGGTGCTGGAGCCCATTCTCCGGCCCACCAACGGCGTCATCGTCTACCAGGAACAGGTGATGCAAATCGCCCGCGACATGGCCGGTTACACCCTAGGCGGCGCCGATCTGCTGCGCCGCGCCATGGGCAAGAAAAAGCCCGAGGAGATGGCCGAACAACGGGAAATTTTCGTCACCGGCTCGGTCGGGCTCGGGATCGACGAGAATATCGCTGGCTATATCTTCGACCTCATGGAGAAGTTCGCCGGCTACGGGTTCAACAAGTCGCACTCGGCGGCTTATGCGCTGGTGTCCTACCAGACCGCCTGGCTCAAGGCCCATTTTCCGGCCGCGTTCATGGCGGCGGTGCTGTCCTCGGACATGGACAACACCGACAAGGTCGTCGTCCTGATCGAAGAATGCCGGGAGATGAAGCTGGTTGTCCAGCCGCCGGACATCAATCGCTCCGAATACCGATTCACGGTGCTCAATGACAGCACGATCCTCTATGGGCTTGGCGCCATCAAAGGCGTCGGCGAAACGGCGATCCGGGATATTCTCGAGGAACGAAGCCGGGGCGGCCGCTTCGAGGACCTGTATGACTTCTGCCGCAGAGTCGATCTGCGCAAGGTCAACCGCCGTGTGATCGAAGCTTTGGTCCGTTCCGGCACCCTGGATTCCATCGATCCGAATCGCGCACGCCATATGGTGGAATTATCGGACGCGCTCAAAGCCGCCGAGCAACACGGCGCCATGGCCGAAACCGGGCAGGACGATCTGTTCGGGCTCGCGGCTCCGGCGGCGGCCGAGGCAACACCGCGTGCGGCGGCAGTCATCGAACCGTGGCCGGAAGACGAACGGCTGGCCCACGAGAAGACAACGCTCGGTCTTTATCTCACCGGCCATCCCATCGGGCGTTACGAGGCCGAAATCCAGCACTTTGTCACCAGCCGTCTGGGAAAGCTGTCGCTCGACAACGAGCGAGGCCCCACGGGGCCCGGCCGCCGGGAGGTGCGTGCGGTAGTCGCGGGATTGGTAGTGGAGCTCCGCGCCCGGCAAAACAAGAACGGCAGGCGCATGGCCTTCGTGACTCTGGACGATCGGACGGGAAGGCTGGAAGTGGCGGTATTTTCGGAGGTTTTGGAGAAATACCGGGACCATCTGGTAAAAGACACCTTACTGGTAATAGAAGGTAATCTGAGTTTCGACGACTATGCCGGCCAACTCCGTCTGACAGCGGAAAAGCTGCTCACCATGGCACAGGCGCGCGCCCATTTCGCCAAGCACCTATTCATTCAGTGGCCTCCGCCGGACTCGAACACCGAGCAACCGGGCGCCCACCAATGGGTCAACGAACTGTTAGACCTGCTCGCGCCGTTTCGAGGCGGCGCCTGCCCTATTTATATCGAATACCGGGGAAAAACCGCACAAACAACAGTCCAGTTGGGCGAAACATGGCGCGTACATCCCGGTGACGAACTTCTTGCCCGTCTGCAAAAGCGTGTCGGAACCGACAAGGTAAGGCTGCATTACCACTGAGGTCGCAGGATCGGAGCACCCGTAGGTTCCCAAGATCGCTCGCCGAACGGCAGGAGTTTGATTTCCCAACCGAGCCAAATCCGACTTTGGCAGGACCATTCGTCCCGGGCCGATAATTCCATTTCGCGATCATAAGGGTAACAATATGGCCTGTTCTTTCAGATGTGAACGGCCATGGCGAGACCCGCGAGTGGACGGGCCGTGTTGGCGCAGGCCAAAGCGGTTCTGGAGACGGCCCGGAATGTTGATGAGTT
>NZ_DASPLO010000210.1:0-146262 GCF_035627495.1 Methylocaldum sp. | reverse complement strand
TCTGGTCAACAAGATCGACCACTTCATCTCCCATTACAACCAGTCCTGCCGACCCTTCGTCTGGACCGCCACGGCGGATTCCATCCTGGCCAAACTTCAACGATTATGTCAGCGAATTAATGGGACAGGACACTAGTTACTTAAATCAATAATAGCCAAGCTCTTCTGCGACTGGCGAAACCGCCCGCTTCAACAGCCACCTCTCAAATCGGCTCACCTTGGCCTTTTCCCCATCCCGCTCCGAGCTGCCCACCTTGGCGTTGAGAACGCCGCGGTCGATATGAATGCCCAAGTATGCCTCTATCTCGTCCAGATGCGCTTTTCCGGCGATGAGATCCTCGTAGCGGACCAGAAGCGCGCCCAGCTTGTCGGAATCCCTGATGAATCCTTCCATCAGATTGCGCCAGTGGGAACCGAAAACCATTGGCGTAAACACCGGCTTGTCGGGGAAGATGTCGTACCAACTGCGTCCATACCGGCAATAAGAGCGATAGGCCTCAAAAGGATTGCGGTACAAAAACAGGAAGCGGGCCTTTGGATAGAGCCAGCGCAGGTAGACGCTGTGCTCCATGCCCAGCCGGACTTCCTTGATGCCCCAGCGCGAAGCGCCGGCGGCCTTCGTAGGCTGCGCGAACATGGTGTCAAATAAGGCGCGATGTCCCTTGCGCAGATCCTCCAGCGAGGGAAACAAATTCGCGATCCAGGCTCCCGATAATTCGTTGGGCGGCGTACCATCGTAGAAATAATCGGATGGCGGCCAGCCGGCCCGAAATGCTTTGGTGGTTTCCGCCAGAGCCTGAATCATGCCGCATTCGTCGTAGGGTTCGCCCCAGATGAGCACGTTCTTGTCGGACATGATGAGCCGTTGCAACAGCGTGGAGCCGGACCGCCAACCTGCGGAAAGCAGGAAGATGGGCGCCTCGTCGTCATCGGCGTCCACCGGCGGGCAAGCGGCCAGCAGCGCCTCGATGCCGGGACCGATGCCCGGTTTGCGCAGCAACGCCTGGCGATGGGCCGCGCGCGCCTGGGCGGGGCCTTTTAGCGCGGAAGTAATGTATTGCAGCATCAGAATAATTTCTCAGTTGAGCTTGGGTTGTACGTACTCGATGGTGCCCAGGCGTTTCATCAAACCCATCAATGCCGATTTCGCTTCATCGAAGGTCATTTTTTTTGTCCGATAGTTTTCCAGCAGACCGAAGACCGGATTGCGCAGCTTATGCCGCATATAACGGACAGTCATGGTCTCATGCATACGGGTTAGCCTGTACGAAAGCCTGTTTACGGCAAGATAAGTCCAGCGCAGCAAGGGCATTTTCAGCCTTTCCTTGTTGCGGGCGATCAAGGCCACCACCGCATCCAATACTTCCCGGTCGCTGAGCATCTCGTTCTTGTAGCGCACCAAAAAATCCGAGGCCTTGACTTCGCAAAAGCGCGAGCAAAAGAGCGTTGCGTCGTCGCGCCTGAAATAGTAGAGCGGCTCGGGGATATGGCACATGCGGAAGCGTTTGGCGATTCGCATGAAATAGTCGTAATCCTCCACCAGGAACAGTTCCGGGTCGTACTCGCCCACGGCTTCGTAGACTTCGCGGGTGTACATGAAGCAGGCGCCGATATGGTTGCCCTTTTCCAATTGCACGCTGCCGGGGAGCTTGTCGTGATAAACATCCAGGGGCCGGCCATCCGTATCCTGCTCGGCGAACAGGTAGTAGTCCGCGTAGACGAAGTGACAGCCTTTATCCCGCAGCGCGTCCACCATTTTTTCGATGGCGTTGGGCGCGTACAGGTTGTCATCCGACGTCCAGGTCAGATATTCGCCACGCGCCAGGCAAAATCCCTGGTTCAGCGCGCGCGGCAGCTTCAGGTTCGGATCGTTTTTGACATAGCGGATACGCGCGTCGTCGAATGACTGGACTACGGCGGCGGTGTCGTCGGGCGAATTGTCGTCGACGATGATCAGTTCGAGGTTCGCATAGGTCTGATCCAGCACGCTGCGGATCGCCTGCGACAGGAGATGCGCCCGCTTGTAGGTGGGCAGGACGATGCTGACCAGCGGCATATCGGACACATTATCGTTCATGGGACTTCTCGCCCGCGTCTTCCAGAATCCGCCGCACGATCTTGATCCCGGCGGTGCCGTCCCCGTAAGGGTTGGCCTTGGAGGCCATGGCCTGATAGGCCGCTGCGTCTTCCAGAAGTCGCGATGCCTCGGCGACAATGTCCGCTGCGTCGGTGCCGATGATCTTCAGGGTGCCCGCTTCCACGCCTTCCTGGCGCTCGGTCACCTTGCGCAGCACCAGCACCGGCTTGCCCAGGCTGGGCGCCTCTTCCTGCAAGCCGCCGGAGTCTGTCAGCACCATGTAGGAACGCTTCATCAGATGCACCAGGGGCATGTAATCCAGGGGATCAATCAGCATCACGTTGTCGATGTCGGCGAGAATGCTATTCACCACCTGCCGCACGTTCGGATTGCGATGCACCGGGTACACCAGCACGATCTCGTCTTGGTACTTGAGCGCCAGATCGCGCAAGCCCCGGCATATTGACTCGAACGGGCCGCCAAAGCTTTCGCGCCGGTGCGCGGTCACCAGAACGATCCGCTTCGAATCGAACGGCAGGGCATCTAGCGGTGTCCCGGCAAAACTGTGCGGGCGGGTGGAAACATCGAGCAGGGCGTCGATCACCGTGTTGCCGGTCACGGCAATGCTCGCTTCCGCTATGCCTTCGTTGAGCAAATGCTGTTTGGCCTTGTCGCTATGGGCAAAGAACAGGTCCGCGACCGAATCGATGATCTTGCGGTTGGCCTCTTCCGGGTAAGGATGCCGCTTGTCGAAGGTCCTCAGCCCCGCTTCGATGTGGCCGACTCTTACGCCCAGGTAAAAGGCCGCCAGCGCCGCCGCCATGGACGTGGTGGTGTCACCTTGCACCAACAGCAGGTCGAAATGCTCCTCGCGCAGGATGTGCGAAACCTCCCGCAACACGCTGATCGTGATGTGCTCCAGGGTCTGGTTCTCGCGCATCAGGTTCAGGTCGTAATCGACGCGGATGCCGAACAGGCCGATCAGCGGCGCCACCATGTCCTTGTGCTGCCCGGTGAGGCAGTTCTTGTTTTCGATCAGTCCCGGATACTTATCCAGCTCCGCGATTACCGGCGCCATCTTGATGGCTTCCGGACGGGTGCCGAACACGGTGAGAACTTTAAGCATGCTTGCCTTCCCCGTGCAGTTTCAGACGATAGGCATCGAGAAAGTATTTCACCGCCCAGCTGATTTCCCCGCCGGCGATGTATTGCGCGCCCTTGCCGTAGCTGCCGAAGAATCCGCCGGACTTGTTCTGGATTTTTTCCAGATAGCGAATCGCGCGGTCGGCGGGTTCTTTCTTGCCCAAGGTGTACCAGACGATGGCGTATTGGGCCATGCCGGTCGAACAGACCCAATTCACTTCGGGATAGGCCGGGATGGAACCGTCCTTGCGTTGGCAGCTTTCCACGTCGGCCATACCCTCGGCCGCGAGTTCAAGCTCGCCCAGTTCGCACAGCGCCTCCATGGCATAGGCATGGAAATGCGACAGGCGGTTGAAGGGAATCAGCCCTTCCTGCTTCTTGTAATAAGCCAGCACGAAATCCGCCGCGTCCAGGTACTCCTTTACGCCCAGCAGCTTGCCCGCTTCGGCCAAGGGCGGCAGCGCATAGGTATGGATGAGATCGTTGGCGATGTCGGTCCACAGCTCCGTCGAAGGCGTGGTCAGGCGGCCGCTCGGTTCCACCTGCGTCAGAATCCAATCGCAGGCCTTCCGCAAGGGGACTTCGACGTCGTCCATATCGTTGAGCGCGGCACAAAGACCGCGCATGATCTGGGCGGTATCGAAGGTGTACGGCACTCCATCGGGCGCGGGAAAAGCGCCTTCCGGCAGTTGGATGGAGAGGAGCCAACGGGTGCATGATCTGGCCAGTTCCTTTTCTCCCCAGTTGTACAGCGTCGGGATGAAATACCCGGTTACTTCCGGATAAGCCACGGGCTGTCTCGTATGCACAATGATGCCCTGGCCGGGCACCATGTTTTGCCGGAACCAATCCATGGCCAGCTCGTAACTGGGTTTCTTTTTCTGCCAGAAAAGCATCAGGGTTTACCTCGTTTTCGCATAAGGATCATCTCGGTCGAGTAGGGGCTGTACCGACTTAATGAGGGGAGGGCACTCGCAAATCATTTAGGTAACTCGAAACGGGCACGTTCGATGAGTTCGAGGAGTGTGTCCATGACTCTGGATACATCGACCTCGGGTCTCTGGGAGAAGGCCAGTGCCGCATCGCAAGCTTTCTTATACAGGTCCGCATCATCCCAAAGCGAACGCAGGGCGGAGACCCAGGTATCGGCGTCCGCGTCGGGGTCGATCAGAATCCCCCCCGGCCCAACCGACTCCGGCAGCGCAGCCCGTCGGGTGGCGATAACCGGGACACCGTTGAAATGAGCTTCAGTCGCTACCCGTCCCCAGGTTTCGTTACCCCGGCTCGGAATCAGAACCGTATGAGCGTCCTCGTATATTTTCTTGGGGTCCGTGACCGATGGCGACCACTCGATATGGGGCAGCCTTCGCGCCTTTGCTTCGAGCTCTTTGACCGCGTCGTCTTTAACCCAGGCTTCGAAGAATTTGAACGGGATCGAGGGGCACTTCTCAGCCACGGCAATGGCAATGTCGCCCCCTTTTATAGGGCGCGGATTTACAAAGACGACCTTTCGCCGAGTTGATTTCGTAGTGCAGCGCTCGCGATTGACAGGTGGCGGCAAAACCGTCGCTGGCACGGAGAACTGTGCCGTGAAGCGGTCAGCCAGAAATTTGGAAACCGCGACGAATGGAATATGAGGAAAATCCCGCGGATCTCCGCCCATCAAATGAAGCGAAGAATCATGCATTCTGACGACCGAGGGGACTCCGAATGGCTGCAGCTTCGCGGCATAGTGCAGCGGCTCGCGGGTTTCGAGGATTGCTGCGTCGGGCTTTATCTTGCGGGTTAGCTCGACTAAGCCGGATTCCCACAACCACCCTCTGAAAACCGGGTAACCGGCATGCGAGTCACCCGGATATGTGCTCCCGGTGACGCGGTTAATAATCCGGTTTCGCGCATAAAGCCAACCGGTGGGCTCCAGTCCGCACATGACGAAGGGCTCATGTCCCCGACGCTTCAGTTCACATGCCGTCTCATGAATCACCGACTCCCGACCGCCGATCTGCTGGGGAAAGTGGGGGCGATTCGTAATCAATAAAATTCGCATGGCGGACTTGGTTCTCGTATCTATAAAGTCACGATAGAGCTTTCAAACAAAGACTTCGCAAGCTTCTGCAAAACTAGGGCTCCTTGATCCGCATTACCCGATTTGCCTCGATGTTGCTCAATTCCTGAATCGCGCCGCTCGGCCATTGCACCCTAATTTTCTCCGCCCCCGCGTTCTTGCCCAGGCCGAAGTGCAGTCGGGTGTGGTTCTGTCCTTTGTTGTGTATGCCGCCATCTTGCACCCGCACCTGGGTGATTCCGCCCGCGGTAACTTCAACGCGCGCCCCAATCCCGTCGCGGTTGGACGCCGTGCCCTCCAGATCGATTTCCAGCCAGTGGTTGCCGTTGCCGACGTTGCGGTAGATGTGATATCCGCCCTCGTTCGAGGGTAAGCCGAGACTCCGGCCCATGCTGCCGCCGGTAGCCACGAGCAGATCGAGAAAGCCATCGCGGTCGAAATCGACCATCGTGACGGAATCGCCGACGCCCGCCCGATTGCCGGCGGCTCCGCCGGCTCCGGAAATCGCGTCGAAATGTCCGTTTCCACGATTGAGCAGGAGCAGGTTCTCGCGTTTGCCCACATCGCCGGAACCCACGACGAAAAGGTCCAAATCCATATCGTTGTCGAAATCTCCGGCGACTGTATTGGTCGCAGCTGTCGCCGTAGGGTTGACGCCGCGTTTGTCTCCCTCCTCGACGAGTGTGCCTCCGCGATTCATGAAAAGCCTGCCCGCCGCTTCCTCGGGTCTCAGCGAAAGCCCGTCGGCCTTCAAATCCGCAATGAGTTCCGAGGAGGAGATCTTCAGCGCGATCTGTTGGTACTTGTATTTGCCTGTAGCCAAGTCTTCCTGCGAGCCGGAAACCTTTACTTGCCAGACATCGGGCGGTGTCAGGTTGAGGTAAACGCCGGAACCCGCTCCAGGCTGGAGCGGGAGACTCCCGGCGATGCCGGCGGTCTCCTTCGACAAATCGAACGCCAAGCCGTCCGGATGAATGTCGCGCGAACCGATGTGAATATGGTCCGGCGGAAGAACGTCCTTCGGATTTTCGGGAGAAATTTGCACGCGGAGCGAGCCCGCCGACCGGAAGCTGAAGCTCAGAGGGCTGCCTACGCTTTTCGGATCGACCGAGGTATCGACGATGATTTCGGTGGCCCGCGGTTGAGCGAAGCCGATGGAGTCGACCGGGTTCTTGCGCGCAAGATAGACGTCGATTTTCCCGTCGTTGTCGAAATCCCCCGCCGCAAGGTCCTCGAAGGCGGTAGCGGGCAACAAGTCGAGCGCTTTGGCGGGTTGCGTAGCGGTCGTGAAGACCTGCGAGGCGCGGTTCGACTCGAACATCCGGCACAGCAGATCGGGCTTGCCGCCGTCGGTCACTTGAGTCAGTACGCAGAACGGTACCGCTCGCGAGTTGAACGGCACGGCATCGGCCGATTCGATGAATCGACCGTCACGCTGAAGGAAAATTAAAGGCGGCACCCGATCGTCGAACCGTTTCTCCGAACCGTGGAACAGGTCCAAGCGACCGTCGCCATCGAAGTCGTACCACAAAGGCATTCGAGTCCGGCCGAACGGATTGGAGGCGCCGACCGCATCGGCGATGTTTTCGAATCGATCCCCCCGATTGATGAACAAGCGTTTCGCTTCCGAGCCGACACCGCGATCGGCCCCCGTGAGTTGCACCAGATCCTGTCGCCCGTCATTGTCAAAATCCGCCCATGCGGCACCGTGCTTGTCGCCGCGAAGATCGTTCGGGGCGAAAAACTGGCCCGTGGCATCGATAAACCGCACCTGACCAGAATTGCGATAGAGCCGCGCTTCGTTCAAATGATTGGTGACGTAAAGATCGGCCAGACCGTCCCCGTCGAAGTCCCCCCAAGCCGCGCCATAAGTCATGCCGACATAGTTCTGAAGCCCGGAGGTTAGGGTTACATCCTCGAACAGCTTGGTGTTGTCCTCAGGCCCCGAGCAGCCGGTCTGCATGGCTATTGCCCCGGTCATCACCGCGCCGAATACCAAGCGCAGTGATTCCAAAACTGGCTTTCTTTTCTTTAGGAAGATCTGATTAAGTCCTTCGACAGGCTCAGGACGAACGGTAAGGTGTTGATTCCGTTCGTGGTGAGCTTGTCGAACCACGAACGGAATCCACTTGTTCAGAGTTTCCTTTACGAGCGGCAAATATCCGCAGCCGACGGGTCGGGTTTTCCTGTCAGTCGGCGTTTGCTGAATCTTCAATGTGTCACTCCTTTCGCGATGCCGTAACGGGCGGCCTTACCGAAACCATCTGCCGAGCACGGGTAAACGCCCCACGCGTTCGCGCGCAGCATACATGCTTCGGCTGAGAACATTGGGCAGTCTGACTTTCGAGCCGCATACGGCCATAAGCCGGCGCGCGCCATCGGAGGAAGAAAAATTTCCTGAACTGGCATGTCGGTAGGCGCGGTTCGCATAGTTTTGATAACTGACCGGATCGGACAAAACGCCTTGTATCGCCTTTATCCAGACCTCGGGATTCCGGTAGTCCTTGATCAACATTCCGCCATCGCCCACGGATTCGGGCAGTCCGCCGCGCGCGCTGGCGATGACCGGAATGCGGCACGACTGGGCCTCGACAGCCACCATGCCGAAGCCTTCCTCCCAGACAGACGGGACCAATAACAGCTTGGTCTGACGGTAAACCGCACGCATGTCCGAAGTGCGGCGCATGAATCGCACATTGGGCACTTGAGCGAGCTTTTGCTCCAGATCGGCAAGGGCTTCGTCGTTGAGTTTCCAGGATTCGAGCAGCAGGAAGCGTTCCGAAGGCAGTCGCTTGGCAATCTCGAAAAAGGTTTCAACCCCTTTCACCCGGTGCGGATTGATCATCGTCACATAGCCGTCCGGATCTCCCACGGTATCGAAATAAAGCTCGGCGGCCGGATAAACCACGTGTGTTGGCCGGCCGATGGCCCGGCGCGCCTTGTCGGCCAGGAAACCGCTGCCGCACACCACATGGCACCCAAGCTGCGCGATCGCTTTCAGCTCGGCGGGGTCGAATTCCGCGTCATGAACGTAGTAAAGACCCTGAACCCCTTTGTCGCGGGCAAGCTCCAGAACTTGTTGGGCACCCTCCAACTGAGCCCAGACAACATCGGGCTTGAAGGTGTCGATGAACTCGTTCAGCTCGTCGAGGAAACGGGGGAAGACCTGAACCGGATATCCGCAATCGACTTCACCCGCCTGCCCATCCGAATGCGCCGATTTCACACCCAAGGCGTCATGCTCGGCCGGGGCGGGAAAGGTCCAAGGCGTAACGGCGTATTCGCTGGAGCCGACGGCCGCGCATTGAACGTCCGGTTCGACCGCCAGCTTATGCAGCAACTGGTGCGCGCAACGAGCCGCACCCCCGAGGAAAAAAGGGTAGGGCGGGCGTTCGCTGGCGTAGAGGATGCGCATGAAAAAGCTTTTCGCTTTGAATCTTAGGGTTCTTGAGGCGACATAAGGGTGGATGAATCTGCCGCACTTTTGCGTCCCCAATTCTTGGCAAGCACGCGCACGGCATCCGGGCAGTCGCCGAACCGGCCCAGGACAAAATCTCTGACGCCGAGGAAGTGAGCACGATTTATGGGATCGACAAACGTTTCTCGCACACGCCACCACCAGCGCCTCAGGTCGATAGGCTGCTGATGTCGCCCCCCAAGCGGAAACAGAAATCGCCTAACGAGACCGAGCAGCGTTTGACCGTAAATACGAAACCGAAGCGCCGTATCGGCGTTGCGTTGAGCCCACAAAAGCCGGTTTCTGGCGATGAAGTATTCCTTGAGTGGCGAATGCTCGCCCCCGAAAGACACGGAGATCTTGTGCCATACCTTTGCATCCGGCACAAACACACACGAGAATCCGGCGCGCTTCGCGCGGCTGCAAAAATCGATCTCCTCGTTGTTCAAGAAAAACTTAGGCTCCAGTAATCCAATGGACCGAAAGACGGAAGCACGAACGAACATGGCACAGCCGATCACCCATTCCGTTTCGGTGAGCTCTTCGAATTGGCCTTCGTCCCGCAAGCCGGCGCCTCTCTCCTCGAATCTGAGCGTCTCGGGATCCCAGTATCCGCCTGCGTACCAAAGCAAGTCCTTCTGGTGATAGTGGTAAATCTTGGCACCGAACACGCCACCGCCCGGCATTTGCTCCGCCGCTCGAACGAAGGCGGACACAATTTCGGGGTCGACGACCGTATCGTTATTGAGTATGAGCACAAACTCTGCTCCGCCCTCAAGCGCACGAGCGATAGCGCGGTTGTTGCCTTCGGCAAACCCCAGATTGGTGCCATTCTCAACAAGATCGATATCGGGGTACTGCTCTCGAATTGCCGAAACTGAATTATCGCTAGATCCGTTATCTGCAACGATAACGGTCCAGTTTGGATAATCAATCTTCTTGAGAGAAGAGAGGCATTCGAGCGTATCGTCGCGTCCGTTCCAGTTAAGAACGACGACTGCTACGCCTGGCAATGTATTTGTCATTTTTATTAAGTCGGCTTTAGCTTATGGGTTGCCGAACCATGGCTCTGACGATTTGGCCGACGTGGCGAATTTTATGTAGAAGCCGCCAGTATGAATGGCGCCAAGAGGAGGAAGGCTTGGAAATTTGGACTTCTTGATCTCGTGCAGTCGCATGCTCGTGAACTTCGTCACTGAGTTCCGCAAGAGCCTGTTTCGTCGCTTCAAGATATGCATGACCGTGTTTTAGATCAGGCTCAAGATGACAGCCTTCGGCCCACTCATTCCAGGCATTGATAAACACAATGCGCTCTTCGCCGGAAAATCTTTCCCGGGTCTGTTTAAGCATGGCAGAGAGCCACGCCCTGTAAAGTTTCGGCGTAGACCCAACAAGAATTCGTCCATCTGATTTCCGGCGTGCGGAGTTGTCCCACATCGGCGTAACGCAGCGGAATTGTTTATACGATGGAATAGGGCGTTTCTTTCTGGCTTCGGCAATCACGGAGTACCTAAAAACAGAATGCTGGCTGAAGGCTTTCGGAAGTAATCCCCATCTGCTCAATTTGTTCGATATCGGTCCGGAGAATACGGCTTGACCAACATCCCGATTGTCAGGGGAAAATTCCACCGCCGCATCGAAGCCGATGCTCTCCGGATCAATGCCGCTGACAAAATTTTCTACTCTCGCCAGGTATAAATCGCCTAAACCGGACTCTCTTGCGACTTCCCGCCAGATTTCTGCCGTACGTAAAGGATTGGGAAGGAGCTCCGTTCGATATATCAGCAACAGCGGGCGACCATTGATTCGGATATATCGCGGGTCCCGAAGCGCAGGTAACAGACTTACGATGTGAGCTCGGTCATCCTCTTCCGAGTAGTGCTGTTCGAGGAGCAGATGTCGCGAACCGCCGTCCCAGGCACGAGACCAGTTTTCGTTTGCCCAACAGAGACAGAATGGAAAATCCGGCTTGCCGGAAGCTAGAACATCATTGAATGGACGCTCTAGAATGCGCCGGCCGTTGAACCAATAATGGTAATAGCAAAATCCGTGGATGCCATACTGCCGCGCCAGTGTAGCTTGTGCCTCGCGCGTTTCTGCCAGCCTTAGGTCGTAGAACCCTAGGTCGGCAGGGAAATGCGGCTGATGATGGCCTGGAAAGAGCGGGCGCGCCTTGGTGACATTGGTCCATTCCGTAAAGCCCTTACCCCACCATTCATCGTTTTCAGGGATCGGATGAAACTGAGGCAGATAAAATGCCATAGCGCGGATCGCCGATGTGACAGGTGCGGGAGAATTCATGAATGGCGGCTTACGTTCGTGAGTTTGAATTTTCCAAGGAGTTTGGGAGACAGGCGGCCTCAAACATGATTTTTTGGATGGCTGTTACATACATCTGGTCGGTGAATCGTTGCCCAACAAGTTGCCTGCCATTAGAGCCGAAAGCCCTCGCCTTTTCAGGATTGCTTAGCAGGTCCAGAATCGCATCTGACATTGCTTCGGCATCCTTCACGGGGACTAGATAGCCATTTATGCCGTCTTCGATGATTTCTTCCGGGCCTCCACAACGGGTGGAGACAACAGGCGTCTCCATGGCCAGTGCTTCGATCGCGGTAAGGCCGAATGACTCCTGCTCCGACGAGATGACGAGCACATCGATGGCTGCCATTACGTACTGAATTTCCTCCGGCCATCGACCAGCGAGTTTTACACTTGATTGGAGCCCGTTTGAGTCAATTCTTTTTAGGATGGAAGAGGTATAGCTTTGCGGCCCTGTTCCGATAATTAAGAAGACTACATCGCTCCGCTTTGAAAGGATTTTTTTCGCAGCACACAAGAATGTGTCGTGATCCTTGCGGGGTTGCAGGGCGCCAACCACGGCAACCCACTTCATGTCTACATCCAGCCCTAAGCATCGCGCAACATAGGCACGGGAATGAGTGCGTTCTCGCAATTCCGGGATTTTCAGACCGTTGTACACAACAGCCGCTTTGTTTTTCAGTGTCTTGTAAGTTTTCGCGACTATTTGAGCCGGAAAAATTACGCTGCTTGATAACGTTCCGATTACCGTTGAATAGAGAGTAGCAGGCAGCAGTGGCGCTAATTCGCTGTTTTGTTTTGTGGGTTCGTGTATATGCCAAACGTGCGGCGTGTTTGTCATGCGCGCGGCTATTGCACCTTCAATGCACGTCACCGTATTCGTATACACAAGATCAATTTGATTGCGCTCTATTAGCGTGGCGACTGCCCAAACTCGGGCACGAAGACCGCGCAAGACGTGAAATAAATGGATTAGACGATTATTACCCTTTACCGCGCGAATGCTTGGTACCCAATGAAGGAGTGAGCGCTGCATCACGGGGATATCCAAAAGCTTTATCTCGTCGACAAGTTGCCCTTGGTATGGCACGACTACATAAGGTAAGAATTGCTCACGGTCTAGCCTTTGCAAGAGAGTCAGCAGCATACGCTGCGCACCGAAGAGCCCTGAATCGTGCGAAAGGAAGAGCACGCGGAGGGGTGTAGAAGACCGAGTGTGAATCATTTTAATGGTCTTCAGAACCAAGAACGGCGACGCTTAGCAAACTTTAAAAATGCGAGGTTTGTATCAGAGATAGGACTTGTTTTATGTAATGCAATTACGTCGTAGTGCCAATTATAATCGCGCTCTCCACTGAGACAGACTTCCGCGAGTTTTGATACCGCATTGATATCTACATCAGTCATAAAATGGCTAAAGTCTCCGTACTTTGTAAACCAGATATATCGTGTGTAATCGGCTTTGCCAAGGATTTCAAAATGCTCTAGCCAATTATTAGACGTATCTCTACATAAAGATGGATCCCATTCAAAGATTACTGCTGGCTTGTGCTCCTTCAGTGTTTTAGTGGCTCCCGCCAGAACTTTTCCATCATACCCATCTACATCAATCTTGATAACATTAGGAGGTTCATGTGAACAAGCCAGTTGGTCAAAAGATAACGCGTATGTCTGGCTGGTCCCTTGTGCGCTCGCGGTTCCGGCGTGAGTTCTGACAAGGGATGGTATTCCGGACTCCTCATTTGAAAGCATCACATTGCATAATTCGTATCGCTCTGGTTGCTTGAGGTTCTCTTTCAAATAGCGAAAGAACTCAGTATCACCCTCTATACATACGAACTGTTTGATACTTGAGGGACAATTGCTTTCAAGCAATAGAACGGTATCTCCAATGCCTGCGCCAATGTCTACGACAATAATGGGTTTGCCTAGAGTGATAGCACTTTCGTGTACCAGCTGGATAAGAGGATTGTTCCAATGTGGAAATCGACGTGCAAACAATGGATAGGAGTGACCATTGTTTGTAAAGACTCTTCTGCCATGAACGTTAGCTGTAACCGCTCCGCTGTGCCAGTTGATTGATTTATTCCAAAAATAGCGCCAAATTGGACCAAACAGATTAGTACCTTGAAGCTTATGGTATTTTAGCAATGTATTGTAGATAAGAGATGCAATCTTATTTTCTTGAATCATTTCATTGCCTCTTATCTTTTTCTTAAACTAAGATTGGTTGTATTTGTTGATCGTCTGTAGAGAAATTATTACTGTGCGGAAGTGATTTTATTTCAAGGGACCAAGTTGCCATAGTTGCAATAATTCCATTCCGCATACCCTCATCACTAGACAACTTCTCTGCCTTTATCTGGAAAGGAAAAATATCCTCGCCATAGTAGACCGTGTGCATTATTTCGCCAGCACCAACACCGAGACGCAATGTGTAAACGCCAGGTAAAAGAGGTGGATTTTCAAAGCGGCATTCAATTTGAAATCTTTGTCCTTTTAGAATTCGTTCTACTTGGATATCTTCAAAGCTTTCTTGATGAGTCAGGTATACAAAATCGGGCGTTTGAATTCCAACACCGAATGCTGGCTTAATAAGTTCTTCAAGAGCTAGAAAAGTAAGCTGAACTCTAATATTACTGCCAGTCTCTATGCTATCTGTCGGATTCGAGTTAGAGTCTAGAAGTGTAATCTTCTCCAGCAGGAGTTCACCAGAACTCTGTCCAATCTGGTTTTGACTGCCGTCAGTTTTAGACTTCCTGCTTGCACAAACCTGTGCCTCGCTATTTTGATAAAAGGTATTGCAAACATATTTTGGATCACCATCTATGACTAGCTTTCCGCTTTCCAATAGCATGGCTCTTTTGCACAATCGTTCGACCTGCCGAATATTGTGACTAACGAGTAATACTGTTTTTCCCTGCCGTTTGATCAGGTCTTCCATGCGATCAAAGCACTTACGTTGAAATGCAAGATCCCCTACGGCCAATACTTCGTCGACGATCAGAATTTCGGCTTCTATGCTAGTTGCTACAGCAAAAGCGAGTTTTACCTGCATGCCGGAGCTATAGCGCTTGACGGGAGTATCGATGAACTCTTCCATCTCTGCGAAGGCGACAATCTCGTCGAATTTCTTGTCGATCTCCTTGCGCGAGAGGCCGAGTATGGAGCCGTTGAGGTAGACATTCTCGCGGCCGGTGAAGTCGCCGATAAAGCCTGCGCCCACCTCGATTAGGGGAGCGATCCGGCCCTGTACGGAAACCCGTCCTTTGGTAGGCTTGCTGATACCAGCCAGCAGCTTGAGCAGCGTACTTTTCCCCGCACCGTTGTGGCCGATAATGCCGACCACCTCGCCCTGTTCGATGGAGAAATCGACGTCGTCGAGCGCTTTGAAGGGCTTGCGTTCCGCAGGTCTCTTTCCGGTCAATCTCCTGAGAGTGTTCAAGGCTCCTTGCTTCAGGCTGCTCAGTTGGCCCAGTCTGTATTCCTTGGTTACGTGCTCGACCTCGATGATTGCCATGATGGGTAGTGAGTAGTGATTAGTGGGTAGTGGTTAGTGACTAGTGGTTAATCGTTGATTGTTTGGGCATAAGTGGCGGGGTCTTCGCGTGCCTCGTTGGATTTGCTTGCCATCTTGTTGATATAGGTTCTCAGCAGTTTCAGGATTTCTTCCAATTCGCTCTGCATCTTCGCGAATGCTTCTTCTCCGACATAACCAAGATCCTTTCCCAAAGACAGTTGTGTGTCCAGTTCCGCTGCTGAGCCCAGCGCGACGCGCAGAAAGTGGGTGTACTCTCTAGTCCCGCGCATGAAGCCCTCTGCAATGTTGGAAGGGATGGATACCGCGCTGCGCCGCATTTGGCTGCAAAGCCCGTAGCGTTCCTCCGCAGGGAAAGTCCTAGTTGCCTCATAGACCGCTAAAACCAGTCTATAAGACTTTTGGTAAGCAAGCAGTTCCCTGTAACTGGCGACCAAACTCATCCCCCAAACAACAACTGTTACCGCTGTTCACTATTCGCTATGTCACTATTCCCTATTCTCTAACTACTACCCACTAGATAACATCCGCGAAATAGCTCTCGGCTCGTTTGAAATAGGCGTAGCTGATAGGGAGCAGCACGATGACGAGCACAAAGCCGGGCAACATGGCATCGAAATCGGGGGGCAGTCCCCGCAGCATGACATTCTGAAAACTGTCGATGAGACCGGCGAGGGGATTCATCATGTAGAGCTGGTAAAGCTTATCGGACCATTCGCCGGCGGCCTGCTGGACAATGAGCTTTTCCTTGACCAGGTGCAGGGGATAGATGATGGGCGATGTATACATCATGAGCGAAAGCAGCACCGGCATGGCATTGCCCACATCGCGATAATAGACGTTCACGGCCGCGCCGACGAAGGCGATGGTGAGAGCGGCGAGAATGGTGTAAGCCACGAGCACCGGTACCCAGAGGACGTAAATCGTTGGCGCGATGCCGTACCAGGCCATGAGCCCGGAGACAATGAGAAGATTGATGCCGAGTTCCACCAGTTTGGTCAGCACGCTGGTCAGGGGGAAGATTTCCCGCGGGAAATAGATCTTGCGGATCAGATTTGCGTTGCCGACGACGCTGGTGACTCCTTCCGAGGCGGCCTCCTGGAAGAAGATCCACAACAGCAAGGCGGCGAAGGTCAGTACCGGGTAGGGCACACCGCCGCTGTCGATGCCGACGAAACTGCGCACCAGGGAGAAAATGAGCACGAGCATCAGCGGCTTAAGTATCGCCCAGGCGATACCCAAATAGGCCTGCTTGTATCGAACAGCAATATTTTTCCACGCCAGCGTGCTGACCAGTTCGCGGTGTTTTATTAATGTTTTGAATAGTCCAATCATGATTGTGGATTGGGTTAACTGTTTAAAGTGCCTACTGGTATATCCAGGTATACAGAATAAGCTATTTTGCCGGCTCGGCTTTACCGGGTAGTTTGGTCTTTCGCATTAAGGACGCTCTGATTAACTCTCCAGCCGGAGCAAACGACCGGCGTAATGGCTTGAACTAAAAAGCCTTCACTCAACCCTCTTCCAGAGGGCATAGATATTTACACCATTTCCCTCTCCTTGCGGGAGAGGGCTGGGGTCGATGTCGTTAAGTTAAGCCGTCATGCCGGCAGGGAATGCCGGTATCCAGAGCATAGGGATGTGACCCGGGCCGATGCCATCCTTGGCTTCTGGATTCCGGCACCCCAATCGTAAACGGTCATCCGGGGAGCGCCCGGATGACCCTTCCATGCCGGAATGACGAGGTAGGGCTTAAACGAATGCCGCATGCCCAAACGCATAGTCAAACTGGATGACGAGGAATTCGCCTGGTGAGATTTCCCTACCATGGGGTTTTAATTAAATCGTTTAGAGCCTGTCTATTTCGGGCGTTCGATGCTGCGGCGCGTTGGCGAATAAAGTTTGGCAGCAGGCCGTGGTTCGTTTCGCAACTTCAGCCCAATCGTGATTGCCGACCGCTTTCTTTAATGCCGCGCTACCCATTTTTTCTTGCACGGATGGATTGTCCAGTATTTCTTTAATCCCCGAAAAGACATCGTCCGGGTTATCCCCGTTAACCCTTAGCCCTGTTAGCCCATGCTCGACAGCCGCACCCGTGCCGCCCGTTTGTCCCGCGATGGCTGGCTTGCCGCATGCGCCGGCTTCAATATAAACCATGCCGAAGCCTTCGGTGTCTCCGGCGATGTCTCTGTTCGGCATCGCAAACACGTCGCAGGCGTTGTACCAACGGGGTAAATCTTCAGGCGCGACGTGCCCCAGCATGTGAACTCGATTCGCGACTCCCAAGTCTTGGGCAAGCGTTTTCAAATAATCCCGGTCTTCGCCGATGCCGATCAAGGCATACTGTGCATCGATGCCGTTCGACAGAAGTTGGGGGAGGCTCCGAATCACCATGTCGAAGCCTTTGCGACGGGATAGGCGACCAACCGAAAGGATGAGTTTCTGGTCCGGTTTTAAGCCAATCTGTCGTTTCAGGTCGTCGCAAGGAAGTCCGGGCTTGAAGCGCTCGGTGTCGACGCCGGGATAAATTATGGCGATTTTATCGGCCTTCACTCCCAATTCAAGCAACTTGTCTCGAGTAAATTCGCTATTGGCGATCACAAGGTCGGCGTGGCGAAAGGTGAAGGCCATCGCTTGAAACTTTCCGGGTTGTCGCCAGCTAGTTATCTCTTCGCCATGGGCATAAATGACCAGCGGTCGGCGAAAGAGTCGGGCGATGACGAGCCCGACCAGGCCTTCGGGCAACACCCGGCCGGTGTGGATCTGTTCGAATCCGTGCTTTACGGCAAGGATGAGACCTTTCCCCAGCAGTTTGGCATACATTGCTAAGGATTCAGGTCGAAGCCAAGGTGTGCGGGTTAAGGATAGACGATGTACGCTGTTGGGGTGGTTTCGGTCGTGTTCCAACGAGCCAGGAACGTCGGCGGTTAAGATATGGATGCTTTTTCCGCCAATACGGCGGTAGACTTCGTCGAACCAAACGGCTGTTCCGCCCTTGGTGGGCAGAAATAGTTCAGTGATGACCAGGATACGAGGGGCGGGAATTACTGAAGGCTCTGAAAATGCGTGCATGAGTGTTGACTTTTGGCAAACATAGAGTAATCAAGCCTCTTTCAAACCGCTTCCGACTTTTTATCCCGTCAAGAATAGCACGCAGGCCGGGACGGCAACACCTAAGAAAAAAGCGAGCTTTTATGCGGGGGAGGGTGATAGGCCGGTGATCCTGTGGAAGGGTATTAAAATTCCGGAACTTACGCATTTTTCCTTTCTCCCCGGTTTCAAAAGGCCCTCTTCCACTGGCAACGGGGCTGAACAAGCTTCCGGATATTAATGTTGGCCAAACAGAATTGATGAAAGACAGCAATACTATTAATTAAAAAAATTAAACGGACGGTAAGTTATGCGTGAAAGTATTTTCAAACACCTGAGATTGTTCATCGTTCTGAGCTTAATTTGTCTCCCGTTTCCAGTTCTTTCCGAGATATATGTATTGTTTACGGTCGATGTCGAGTCATTTGCCAAGGGAAATCCTAAAGAGAATATATGGGGGCGGATGGAAGGATATGACTCGGCATATGGTGTTCCCAAGATCTTGGAACTATTAGCGCGCAACGGTTCCAAGGCGACGTTCTATTTGAATGTTTATGAGATTGCCAAGTTCGGGGACGAGGATATAAAAGGGATTGCTCAAAAAATTGTCGCGGAAGGCCAGGATCTCGAGCTCCATACACATCCCAGCCCGATGTACGATGAAATCGGAATGTCTTTGTTCAGTTTGGAGGAACAGGAGGAAATTCTGCGAAAAGGCAAGGATTTGATACGTGAATGGACCGGGAAAGAGCCTATCGCACATCGTGCGGGTGCTTATATGGCCAATTCAAATACCCTCAGGGCATTGAAAAAGCTTGGAATGTCGGTGGACTCTTCACTGTCTCCCGCATATGGATCTGTTGCCCTTCTTAAGGAAGGATATAACGGAAACGACATTCAAGAGATAGAGGGTATCCTGGAAATTCCAATTACCTATTTCAAGCAGATGAAGCTTGGTTCTTGGGAGTCTAAACGATTCCTTGATGTCGAGAGCAGCTCTTTAGCGGAAATGAAAGATGTTCTGGATGAAATGGCGGAGAATGATGCCTGTGCGGTAAACATCATGATGCACAGTTTCAGCCTTAATCGATATGGCAAGCCCGATGAGAGAGTAGTCGATAAACTCGATGCATTGTTAAAGTATGTCAATGAACATCCAAAACTACAAAGTGCCAATGCGGTAGATTTCTATAATGCGTATCGGGATAAAAAGCTTTCCTGTACGCCGAAACGTGATTTGGTTCCCTATACCGGATTTGTTTTGACTTATCTTCGCGCTTGGGAAAGATTCGACGACGGGTGGAAGAACATAGCTTTCGCGCTCAGTCTCCCGGGAGCTTTGGCCATCGCGGTATCGCCCATTCTGATCGGACGTCTGAATAAGCGCAGGCCGCCTTTACGTCGTGGCAAGTGAAAAGGGAAGAGCCGGCGGAGGCAAATCCGACAGCCGGCTAAGTGAAGTTTCTGTTCAAGGAAGCCTGGAATAAAGGTAGAAACCGTTCGTGCCGAGCGTAGCGAAGAGGCGTCGAAACACGACTTCGACGCCGCGCTATCGCGCTACGCTCAGTGCGAACGGGTTTGTTCGGGGCTTCCCTGATAACCTGCCTACCTTTGTGGTCACGGAAAGGCGTTGTTACACCCTACATTGGTCCCGTTCACTACGTACGCCCTCGCAATTTCGGCACCACCGGAGCAAAACGAAAAAACCGTTCCTTGAGGAAACGGAGGGTTACCGGTCGCGCTGGTATGAACAGAGTAAGGACCGGACGTAGTAGCAGGGCCAAACTGGTCATAGGTGTAACTGACCGCAGCACTGCTTCCGGCCCCTGTAATGTTCCAGCTACCCATTAGTCGCCGTGGGTCGACCGTATTGCCATCACCCATTTTATAGTCCCAAAGAGGACCTGCGCCGTTTCCTTGATGCTCTTCCTGCCACTGATCAGTACCCGAAATCGCTCTGCCACAGACTGTATTGCCTGACAACGCGCTAGAAAGTTGGGTTTGATTGAGTCGCCGGTCGGTACAGTCGGCGTTAGCCTGTGCCGCAATGAATGTACTGATTAAGACGAGATTCGTAACAATGACTGACTTCATAGCCGCCTCCCTTTTAGAGTGAACGAAACCGGCGCTGATCTTAGCATGGCGTGAAGTCAAGGTAAGCATTGCGATACAAGAAGTTACAGAGCGCCCAACTTCGTCCCCGCTGCGCTATACAAATAACCTCCATGACAGATAACTGGAGCGCCGCTTACCGGCTCGACTGAACACTATCCGGGCTCGGGCGGATAAGACGGTAGAGCATCCCGAGCCAGAGGATTCCGACGCCTCGGTTGAGCAGCGTTTCGCGCGTCGACCGCGAGTGGCAGCAGCCCGGCACTGAAGGCGAACAGATAAAACAGCATCGACAGCCGTGCCGTGTCCATCGTGCTGCCGAGGAGTCCCACCGTGAGAAACGCCAGCAGCGCGCCGGCCAACATCGCCGCCTCAAGGTCCCCCCGCAGCAGGGCCGGCCACAGAATTTTTCCGACGCCGATCAACAGCAGCGTCAGCGCCCCCAGTCCTAGTAAGCCTTGGGCGAAATACATCTCCACCTCTTGCTGGTGGATGTGCCAGGCTAGGTCCTGATCGGCGACAAAGAGCCAGCGGGTGACTCCATCGTCGAATCCGCCGTTCGCCACCAGCTCGCGTCCATCTTTCGTCTTGAGGCTTACGTCGTCCACCTCAAGCGGGGTATCGGAGCCCGTATTGTGCAACGATAGTTTTACCGGCCGGTGCGGCCAGTTGCCGCCTCCACCCAGATTTCCCGCATTCACCTCGAAGGTGACCTTGCTCCAGTTGTGGTCGGATAGGTCCGGTCGAAATTCGGGCCAGATGCATTCGAAAGAGTAAAGCAGCTCCTTCTCGCATAGGGGAATACTGAGCATAGCATCGCCTGAAAGCCGCCTTACCCGAGCAGATAACGTGTACTGCCCAGCCGGTTCGAGGTTCACGATCTGATCGAGGAAAACCGTCTCGCCGGCGCCGAGGCGCAGGTAAGAATCGTTTCCGTCGCGCAGTATGGTATAAGTGCCCGGCGCTTTGGCGGTTTCCGCCCCCAGTGCGTAGAGGATCGGGTATTGCCCGAAGCCCATTCCAATAACCGCAGTCATCGCCCCATCATCCATCAGACCTAGGGCACGCTTCCAGTGAGCTTCCCGAATCGAGAGATCCTCCGAGATGTGCGCCAGCCGGGACTGGGCGAATCCGCCGGATAGCACGGGAACGGCGGCCGCCACGGACGCCGTCAAAAGCCCCGCAAGCGCCAGCCATTGGGGAATCGAAAACCCCATCCGTTGCCGCAGCATGCCCAACACAACTGGCACCAGTCCGGCTATAAGCGCGGCATAACCGCCTCGTGAGAAGGTCACCAGCATCGCATAGCTGACGGCCGCGGAGGATGCGACACCCAGGAGTTTCAGCACCCAATGGCGCATCGTGAGTACCCAAACCACAAGCGCCGGAAAGGCGAAAGCAATGAATGCTTCGATGTAGGCACCTCCGGTGTGCATGCTGGCGAAGGTTCCGGTTACCCGGAATACGTTCTCGAAGTCTCCCAGTCCAACGTACACGTGGCGCTCCCATAAGACGGCCAGCGTCACCAGCGCCAAACCGGCGAGCAAGCCGTGTCCCATTTGCCGGAGAGCCGCCCGGCTGTTCTCCACCGGTACGCGCCGTATCAGGGGCAGGAACAGTAACGCCCACAAGAGTCCCTTACCGACGATCCAGGCTTCGAGTGGCGAATGGGAGCTGTCGAAGAGGCTTCCGTCACTTCCCCAAAGAGGCCACAAACCCCGCGCGCTGGCAACCGACCAGCTTGCCCACAGCAATGCGACGGCCCAGGACACGCTTCGGTTCGCCGAGCGCCGAGGCTTCATCCGGTAAACTCGAAGATAGCTCACGCCAAGCGTAATGAGCACTACCAAATCGAACTCGTCCAAAAGGAGCGGACCAGTTAATGGGCTAAGATCGAGCACGGGTAAAAGGGCAGGCACCGCGAAAAACCATCCACCGGGATATCGCCATAACAGAACCCCGTAGCCCGATAACGCCGCGACCAGCCATGGCGTCCCGACCGGATAGGCCAGCAGACCGGCAAGAACAAGAAGAGCCGCGGCGAGTCCGATCAGAACCCCGAGCGGATGTGGCGGGCTATAGGCGGTCGTGGGCGACTCCGCGAAGTTCTCCGAAGACAGTTCTCGATCCCGGTCTGTAACGGAATGCGTCTCCCGATCGCGCCCGGAACGACCGCCACTTAGGACGATTCCCATCCAGTGTGCCAGGGCACAGGTGCAAGCCGCACTTCCCGCGGCGATCAGCAGGTTAGTGAAATCCGGATGCTTGGGCGGGACGAGGAGCTTCCCGAATTCTATGGGCAGCGCCAGTGCAGCCGCGCAAAATGCCGCTTGCAGCACACCGGAGTTTCTTTGCCCGTGCTTTAGAACACGTACTGACCACCAAGCTAGGCCGATCGGGGCGTACATGCCGGCCTGAGCGAGCAGGCTCACCAAGGCAGCCTGCTCGGTGGTGAAGTAATGATAATAAAACGGCATGATCCGAACGTCCGCGAGGCGCGCGACGGCATCGTCCAGCGACAGCCAAGACGCCGAGAACCAGCCGCTGAGCGCCGTAAGCGATAGAATGTACGGCAGTGCGGCAAGAGGCGTCACGCTCCTGACAATCCAGGCCAGTGGCAAAGGTCCGTGCCGGCGCAGGGTTCGGCCGATAGCCGCCCCCGCCACCAATCCCGCGCCGCGCCACAGCACCGAAAGACCCTGGCTTACGCCCGATGCCAGCGCCAATTGGAAGACTTCCAGCACCAGGCTCAGTACGGCACCGGCCGTGAAGATGCGGCGATAGCTCAAGTTCGGCGCGGCTAGAGCGATTAAGATACCGAGCGGCGCAATGATGATCGGTTCACTGATCTGGCGCGCGGCGCAACGCAGCCAGTTGGTGCAATCGCCCGCGATCAGCCAGCCCCAATTGCCCGAACTCAATTTCCAGTCTAATTCTTGGGCTGAGATAACGAAGTCGTAAGGAAATAGCGACAGCAGAACGTACAGGAGCACATAGACAATAATCGCCGCAAACACGGATGGGCGTCCGCCCTCTGTGAGCGCATCCAACAGTCCCGCTATGCGCCATCGCCCCAGGCTGAACAGGGCGATCCCGCCGGCGGAGCCGAGGGTTTCCGCCAAAAGATCGTTGAGTGAAACCGTGCGGGGTTCAAAGAATATCTGAGTGAACTCCACCGCTACCGCAACCGTGAAACAGAACGAGAAGATCGACAGGATGGCCAGATGACGCAGCGATCCCGTCGACCGCATGCCGACGGCCCAAGCGCAGCCCAGGAATGCCAAGGGCACATAGAGCACTATGTTGGCTACCCAGTCTGCCCTTGACTCGACCCCGAGATCCAGATACCCGATCTGGGCGAATCGGTTGACCGCCTCATCGAGCGCGTGGGCGCGATAATCGAAGGGAACCAAGCTTCCATATACGACAAAGGCAAGATAAGCCAGAAAGCCAAAGAAGGCATATCGGCGGTCGACTGTAGGCGTGCTCATTGGACGGGTATCAACTTTGTCACGTTTGTTGGAAGGTGGGATGTGATGGCTCGATAGCCTTAAAGGCACAAAGGCCAAACCGTACGCCGCCTTTCGGTTGAATTCAATTGGAACGCTGTTTTTTCCGATTTGCAGGCGCGATGAGCGAAAGGGTTTTGGCCGGACCGTGGTCTATCAACACCAGGTTTTCGGCGATATCTTCAGCACCCAGGGCAACCTTCCGTTTCGGCTGGTGCTGGGGGTATTGGTCTGGACCTTCGTGGGTTATCTCTACGGCCGGTCGAAGTGGAGCCGCAACGAACAGGAATACGCGGAACAGGCGAAGTCCCGGAATACGGGCACGTTCATTTCCTGAACTTCATTCGGGTTCGCCGAGATAGCCCGTGGTAGGGTAGGTTAGGTGCGCCCGCGCTACCCGCGCGTAACCCAGCAAGTCAGCCGCGCAACCCACCAAAGAACGGCAAGGGAGCGTTGCACTGGTGGGTTACGGCGCACGCGGAGGGCAGCGATCAACGTCCGGCCCGTGCCGGTGTGCGCCTAACCCACCCTACGAAATCCCGGTTTCCACAACCCACCGAAAAGAGCCAGGTAGGTAGCTAGGCGGTACGCCTTGCGTACCATTTCAAACTTCAGGCAGAGCGTTAATCAAAACTGGCTTAGCCGTCCTCCGTGCCCGGCGGTTTCCGAATCCAGTAAATAATGTGGTCCGACCGGTTTGCAGCCACCTTCCACCGGATCGTCCGCGAGCAGCATCGGCGTATCGAGATCGACCCACTCGAAGCCCCCGAGTCCCGCGGCGAAATGCGCGCTGAAGCCCATGGCCAGCCGGGTTTCGACCATGCCGCCGATCATGAGCTCAAGCCCGCCGGCACGGGCGATGGCGGCAATTTCGAGCGCCTGAACGACGCCGCACTTGACCAGTTTGATATTGATCACCTGGGCGAGGCGATCCCGTACGATCCGAAGTGCGTCCTGAGGCGTCCGGCAGGATTCGTCGGCGGCGACCGGCACCCCGGCCTCTCGCGCCAGCTTTCCGAGACCGTCCCAGTCTTCTCGAGCTACGGGCTGTTCCAGCAATGCGGGTTCGATTCCGGCGCAGCGGAGTTCTTTGAGGAGGGCGAAGACTTCTTCGGCCGAATATCCGGCATTGGCGTCCAAAATCAAACGGCAGTTGGGATGTCCGCGCCTTATGGCGAGCAGCCGATCGATATCGTCCGAGCTGTCGAGGCCGATCTTGACCTTGATGGCTTCGAAACCTTCGCGGCGGTATTGCCGGGCCAGAGCTTCCGCGTCCTCGGCGGAGCAAATGGGTACGGTAATGTCGGTGGCGAGCCGGTTCTGAAAGCCGCCGAAAAACCGGAACAGCGGAATCCCGCAACTGCGCGCCAACGCATCGATCAGCGCCATCTCGAGGCCGGCCCGAACCGACGGGAAGTCCGGGATGCGTTCGAGAAGCTCCGTCGAAATCCGCCGCCATTCACCCGCATGTCGTCCTCGCAGCCGATCGGCCTCGTGCGATAGCGCTTCCAGCGCGGTGGACTGATTCTCGGCCGTTACCGGCGGCAAAGTCGGGGTCTCGCCCCATCCCGTCGCCCCATTCGCGAGCGTGATTTGCACCGCGATATTGCGGACGTGATCCAGCCGCGACGAGGCAATCGTAAACGGCGCTATCAGCGGCACGTCGAGCTTATGAATATCGAATCGTCTGATTTCGAGGTCTTTTTTCATTACTTCTGTGTCGGCCGTTAGCCGGCTTTCAAATGAGCATACGGCGGCAGGGTTTCCAAACGCGAGTCGTTCACCGGGCTTCCCACGGTAAAGTGGTATAGGCTTTGAAATCGGGTATCTTCAAGCCCTAGCAATTCATGCACCGGATCGTCGAAGAAACAACCGATGCCCGTGCCCCGGACGCCGGCGGCTTCGGCTTCCAGGTAAAGCGCCTGGCCTATCAGTCCGGTTTCCCAGAACAACCGGCGATATACCCACGGACCTTCTTGCAGGGCGGCGTCGAATTCCGCCAGCATACCCAGGCTGAAGGCGCCGTCGGAGGCGATCTCCTGGTGGCAGGACACGATGCGTGCCGCTTCGCGGGCATCCGCGTGAATCAGTCGAAACAGGCGAAGGTGTTTCGGACAGCCTTCGACGGTGTCCCAACCGTAGTCTTCTTTCGTCGCCTGACGCAGTTGCTCGATCGAACGCTCATGGCGGCAAAGCATATAAAGTCCCGGCGGCAAGCCGGTTACGCGATGAACGAATAGGGCGAGATGTACCCTGGGCGCCCATGGAAAGGCATCGAACGGCGGAATTCCGGAGCGGGGGAGCGTCGCGTCCAGCATCCGGAAAAAAGCTCTGGCCGTGATCGCGCTCACGCCGTCGAAGGCTTGGGCGCTGCGCCGTTGCTTGATGATTTCGACGGCTGGCATTTCACACGGGGTGGGGAGCAAAGGCGCCGATGCGGGCGGATTCTCGCGGCAGGGCGGAGTTCGCGGCTTTCTGGCGGCCGCCGCGGTTTCCTTGATGATCGGCCAATCGTGCAGATGCCTTTGGCTCAAGCGATTCGCGATTCCCTGCCAATTCGCGTGACGAACGGTTTCAATGAGCGCGTCGATCGCGAGCTCGGGGGTTGGCTTTCGATCGCTTGGGTAAACCCAACACAAAAGATCCGGCTCTTCGGGTTCGGCATCGCCTCGATTTTTGTCCAGGCCCAGCACAGCGGCAATATCGGAATCGCTCCATTCGTCCAGCACCGAGACCGACCAGCCGAGCACGCCGGCGGCGTAGCGAAGCGCCGCCAGCGCATGCCCTGCATCGTGCTGGCAGTAGCGATAGGCACGCTCCCCGTATTTCCAGGCTTCCCGCCAATGTATCGAGGCGAGCCCCACGAGCAGGCCGTCGAACGGCAACTCCGAACGGCAACGCTGTTCCAAAGCGTGGTCATGGCTCACGTAGTGGTAGATGCCCGATTCCAGGCCCTCGATATTGGCGGCGACCGCATACGCTTCGGTCGGGTGAAGATTTCCGCTCGAGGGATTGCAGCGCAGCGCCCATCGCTCGCCCCCGTACTGCTTCCAAGCCGACAATCCGAAAGACAGTTCGAGCAGAACCCCGAGCGTTTCGACGGTCATCGGTTCCGGTTGTGCTACGCCCAGATTGAAAAGATCGGCGAAGGGCAGGGCATAGCGATTTGCGGTTAACGGTAGGGCAATTGAAGGCGCGCCGGCGTAGCGCCGGAACGGGTCCGGCTGCGTAGTCCAGTCCATGTGCCCCGGTCCGCGGGCGTAGGCCCGGAAGTGATGCTTGGTACGCTCATGGTAGGCATGGACCTGAAACAAAGGATTGCTGTCGGGAATAGGAGACATAATGGGTTGGTTCAGGATTCCGCGCGCTGCGTTTCCGGCCGGGGGAGCCCGTCTTCCACCATATCGCGGTCCTCGGAATAATGTCGCAAATCTACTGAATCCGCCGATTTGTCGGAAATCCTTCTCCCGAATTTTTCAGCCTCATCGTTCCGCCTTGCCCATTCGATACTTTTGCCGATATCGCTTGGACAATGATTTCCCGTGGTCTTCGCATAGGAATCTGTGTTCTCCGGCCAGTCCGGGCACGCTCATGGGCTTCCTGAGATCGTAAATCGCCAGTTTTCGGCATCGCTCGTCGACCCAGCACAGGGGGCTATGGGTAATCATGCTTCCTTCCCTCCTCCGTCGAGAGAAAGGATAATCAGGCAAAAAGCGGACCATCGCTCTCGCCGCAGATAGCTCGATCGACGCCGGGTTGAAGCTGCGGCCCTATTTCGATTCTTCGCCGGCCCAAATTCGTACGAAGCCTTCCCGATTCGGCATCACGATCCGAGGCAGGGTATAAGCGTTCATCTCCGCCTGTTCGTCGATGATCCCGTTGATGTGCAGAAGGTAAGCCGTGACGGCGTAGACCTGATGCTCGTTCAGGCTGCGGGGCGCATCGAGGGGCATCGAGGGGCGGATGAAGTCGAATAGGGTGGTGGCATAAGGCCAATAGGTGCCGATATTTTTGTCCGGATTGGGGCCGGTCAGCGAGCCGCCGCCGGCGAGTTCCTCGGCGCTCCCGCCGATGCCTTTGGGACCATGGCAGGATGCGCATTTGGCGTCGTAGATGGCTTTACCCTCGAGGGCCGTGCCTTTGCCGGACGGGAGTCCCGTGCCGTCGGGGAAGATGTTGATGTCCTGATCGGCGATTTCCTGAGGCGTCGCGGGGCGACCGAGTTTGGGACCTTCGGGCGCAGCGGCGGCGATCGCAGTCACGCCGAGCAAGAGCAGCGCCGGAGCCGACCGCCGTGGCCCGTTTCGGTTATGGTTCTTATGCATACACATGGCTTACGGTGCCATCGGCGGCCACGGCCCAACTGACGATGGCGTTGTAGTGGAAATACCCGTGACGCCCGCGCTCCGCAACCAGCGCCTGGCGCTCCGGCTGGACATAGCCGGTTTCGTCCACGGCGCGGCTTTTGAGCACCAGGGGCGAGCCGTCCCAGCGCCACGGCAGGCGGAAACGGGTGAAACATTGCGGCAGGACCGGCTCCTGTAGCGCCGCTTCCGCCCAACTGCGCCCGCCGTCGGCCGAGACGTCGACCCGCCTGATCCGGCCCCGGCCGCTCCAGGCGAGGCCGCTGATCTGGTAGAGGCCCGGACCGCGCAGACTCTCGCCCGGCGAGGGAAAGGTGATGATCGACTTCGCCTCTATGATAAAGGTGAACTGCCGGGCCTTGCCGGACGGTTGCAATTCGGTGTATTTGGCGGTTTCGTTGCGGGCCATGACCGGCTGATTCGCGGCCTGTAAACGACGGAGCCACTTGACGTTGAGGACCGCTTCCCAGCCCGGCAGAATCAGCCGTAGAGGATAGCCGTTTTCCGGGCGCAACCGCTCGCCGTTCTGATAAAGCGCGAGAATGGCATCGTCCAAGGCTTTTTCGACGGGAATGCTGATATTCATGGCGGCGGCGTCCGCACCTTCGGCAATCAACCACCGGGCATCGGGTTGCAGTCCGGCTTCCTCCAATATGACGGCGAGCGGAACGCCGGTCCATTCGCTGCACGACGCCAGGCCGTGGAAATAGCCGACGGGCGTTTGGATCGGCTCCTCGTGCCAGCCGGCATTGCTGTTGCCGCCGCATTCGACGAAGCAGAGGCGGGAGACCATCGGGTAACGCAACAGATCGTCAATGCCGAAGGACAGCGAGTTCTTGACCAGTCCGTGAATTAACAAACGATGTTGGTTTGGATCGATCTGCGGGACGCCGTTGTGGTGCCTTTCGAAATGAAGGCCGTTGGGGGTGATGATTCCTTCGAGTTTGTGCAGGGGTGTCCAGGAAATGCCGTTGCCCGGCGCGCCGGAATTGGCCGAGATCCAGCGTATGGCCTCTTTTTCGTGAAGGGAAGGCCGGCCGTAATTGGTGAAAGGTTCGCCCGGCGTTTTCATCCAAGACGGCTCGCCGGCCCGGCTTTCGAGTGCGTGGCCGGCAAGCGCGGCACCGGCGCTCAGCGCCAAGCCGTTTTTCAGAAAAAGCCGGCGATCCAATAGACCGCCGCCGGCCACCGGCTGCGCCATGTTCGAATCTTGGGCGTCGTTGTCGCTCATCGCGGCTCCTTTTCGGAAGGAAACGGATGTCGATCTTACCCCGATTCGGACGAGCAAAACATCGCGGCTTTTCGAGGTGGCCGATCTCCGAAGACTCAATGTTGCGGTTGTCCGGAAGATGAGAAAAAGTTATTCGTCTTTCAGGACAGAATCAGTAAGATTCATTCGTTCGAAAAGCGGAGGATCGGAAAGAGGTACGGCCGCGGAGCGAGACGGCCTGTTTGGCGGACACGAAAGAATTTTTGAGGAAATAACTTAAGGCGATGACTGAGGCAATACACAACAAGAAAAATCCTGGCCAGAGTCCAGTCGGTACAGTGAAACGGACGTCCGGCGATGCGTGACTTTGCCGCCTTTATCATGCGAAGCCGGCTGCACGCGATCGCGATAGTCGGGTTGTTCGGGATTCTGTCGCTGAAAGCCGTCCCGTTCGCCTTGCTCAGCGCTGCCGTTCTCGGTTTGGTGGCTTTGCGCAAAGGCTGGCTGGAAGGCGTGGCCGTGACGGCGGGGGCCGCAGTCATGGTCGGGGCGGGCGTGTACCTCATGGAACTCCGGCCGGGATTGAATTTCCCCGTCGTGTTCGCGCTTTGGCTGCCGCTGCTGATTTGCGCGGAAGTTTTGCGGCGCACCGAGTCCCAGGGGTTGGCGCTGCTCACGGTCGGATTGACGGTCGGCCTCTTCGTTTTGGGAATGCATTTGGTTACCGGCGATGTCGTCGAGTTCTGGCAGTCCTGGCTCAGGCGCGCCGTCGCCGCCGTGCCCGGCGCCACCGTTCAGGGATTCGAGCGGGACGGAACCTTGCGCCTGATGAATGGCCTGATTGCGGTGCTTTACGGTCTCAGCTTGATGTTCAGCCTGTTGTGCGCCCGCTGGTTCCAGTCCCTGGTCTACAATCCTGGCGGATTCGGCCCCGAGTTCCAGCGTCTTCGACTGCCGCGGCTGGTTTTACCCGTCGTTGTCGCCGCGATTTGGGCGGCGGGAGCGGTGAATCAGGTGCTGCTGGCCGATCTCCTCATGATCGCCGTGATGATCTATTTTTTCGTAGGCTTGGCCGTGCTGCATGGCCTGGTTGCCATGCGGCGCTCGCACTGGATTTGGGCGGCGCCGCCGTACGTGGCTCTTGTGTTCGTTCCTCAATACGCCCTCGTGGGGCTCGCGTTGGTCGGCGCCCTCGATGCTCTTATCGATTTTCGGACCCGCGCGAGGAAAAGATGAATCGGCGAGCCGTGAAACGCATTGCCGATCGATCGCCGCTTAAGGCTTAGCGATGATTCCTTATCGCGACACCATTCCCTCCCGCTATACCCCATGGGTGACTTGGTCGCTCATCGTGCTGAATCTGGCCGTTTTTGCTTATACCGAGTGGCTGCCCGAACAAGACCTGTACTTTTTTTTGAATCTGCACGGGCTGGTGCCGGCGCGGTACACGAATCCCGAATGGGCTGCCAGAGTGGGTTTCCCGGTCGGCGATTACACGCCGTTCGTGAGCAGTATTTTCATCCACGGCAATGCGCTCCATCTGGTCCTAAACCTGTGGTTGCTTTGGATATTCGGAGACAACGTCGAGGACCGCATGGGGAGCGTAAGGTTTCTGGCCTTTTATCTGCTCTGCGGTTTGATCGCCGGAGTAGTCCATGTTTACACCAATTCCCATTCCAATCTCCCGACTATCGGCGCTTCCGGCGCCATAGCGGGCGTCATGGGCGCTTATTACTTCCTGTTTCCCTACGCTCGTGTCGTGATCTGGATGTTTTTCCTGCCTTGGTTCATCGAGGTGCCGGCCATCGCCTTTTTGGGAGTTTGGGTGATCATTCAGCTTTACAAGGTTACCGCCGGCCTTTCTTCCGACGAACCTTTTGCCGACGTCGCTTGGTTCGGGCACCTCGGCGGCTTTGTCGCCGGTATGTTGCTGCACCGGGCCTTTCTGCTCGCCGAACGGAAGGACGACACGCATCACAGACAGCATTCGACCTGATCCATGACCTATCAAGTCCATCCGTCCGAACGGATTACCCATCACGTCGAGCGTGACAGTTTCCTCCGCCTCTTGAGCGAACACATCAAGCCCGACGGGCTGCTGTTCGATACGGAAGATCTTCGTCCCTATGAATGCGACGGGCTTTCCGCCTACCGGGAACTACCTTGGGTCGTAGTCTTGCCCGAAACGGTGGAACAGGTGCAAGCCGTGCTCCGATTATGTCGGGAATACGGTGTTCCGGTCGTAGCGCGGGGTGCGGGCACGGGACTTTCCGGCGGGGCCTTGCCGATCGCCAACGGCGTCTTGCTGAGTCTCGCCAAGTTCAACCGGATCATCGAGATCGACCGTGCGAACCGAATCGCCCGCGTCCAGCCGGGCGTTCGGAATCTCGCCATATCGGAGGCCGCGGCGCCTTACGGGCTTTACTACGCCCCCGATCCGTCCTCGCAGATCGCCTGTACCATCGGCGGCAACGTGGCGGAGAACTCCGGCGGCGTCCACTGTCTCAAATACGGATTGACCGTGCACAACGTCCTTCGGGTCCAACTCGTTACCATGGACGGCGAGCTCGTCACGCTGGGCGGTTCGGGGCTCGACGGTCCCGGCTATGATCTGTTGGCCCTGATCACGGGCTCCGAGGGTTTGCTGGGCGTGATCGTCGAAATTACCGTAAAGCTACTGCCGATTCCTCCTTGCGCGCAGGTGCTTTTGGCTTCGTTCGACGGTGTCGAGGGCGCGGGCGAGGCGGTGGCTACCATCATCGGTGCCGGTTTGCTTCCGGCGGGTCTCGAAATGATGGACAACGCAACCATTCGGGCGGTGGAGGATTTCGTGCATGCGGGATATCCGACCGACGCCGCGGCGATCGTGCTCTGCGAATTCGACGGTATCGCCGAGCAGGTCGAAAGCGATCTTCTCAGAGCGCGGGAAATTTTCCTGGCAAAGGGCGCGGCCGAGGTACGGCAATCAAACAGCGAAACGGAACGCAAAAGATTCTGGGCGGGTAGAAAGGCGGCCTTCCCGGCGGTAGGGCGCATCTCCCCCGATTATTACTGCATGGACGGCACCATTCCACGTAAGCGCCTGGCTGAGGTATTGGGTCGAATTTCCGAGCTTTCTGAGGAATATGGATTGGCCGTGGGCAACGTGTTTCATGCCGGCGACGGCAATCTCCATCCGCTAATTTTGTATGACGCGAACAATCCCGGAGAGCTGGAGCGGGTCGAACAACTCGGCGGCAAAATTCTGGAGATTTGCGTGGAAGCTGGAGGGAGCATTACCGGCGAACACGGCGTCGGGATAGAGAAAATCAATCAGATGTGCCTGCAGTTCAAGGCTCCCGAACTGGCGCAGTTCCATGCGGTCAAAGCGGCTTTCGATCCCGCGGGGCTGTTGAATCCGGGAAAAGCCATTCCGACGCTGCATCGGTGCGCCGAATTCGGGGCGATGCACGTTCACCGGGGACAAATAGCCCATCCCGATTTGGAACGTTTCTGATGGACGCCGATCTCAGCGAGAGCCTTCGTCAAGCCGTGCTGAATGCGGCGGACTCGGGAACGCCGCTCAGGATCGCCGGCAGCGGGAGCAAGGCTTTTTACGGCGGGAAATCCTCGGGCGTTTTGCTGGAAACGGCCGGACATGCCGGAATCCTGCGTTTCGAGCCCACCGAGTTGGTGCTTACCGCTCGGTGCGGTACGCCTTTGTCCGACATCGAGGCTGTCTTGGCCGAATACGGCCAGATGCTGCCCTTCGAGCCGCCTTATTTCGGTGCGGGTGCGACTTTGGGAGGAACTCTGGCCTGCGGATTTTCGGGCCCTCGGAGGCCATTTGCGGGTTCGGCGCGAGATTGCATGCTCGGTTGCAGGATTTTGAACGACAACGGCGAGATCCTTTCATTTGGCGGCGAAGTCATGAAAAACGTCGCCGGCTTTGACGTTTCTCGGCTCATGGTAGGTGCCATGGGTACTTTGGGCGTAATCCTGGAAGCATCGCTCAAAGTGTCGCCCAAACCCGAGCGCGAATTGACTGTCTGTTTTGAACAGAGCATTCAAGCAGCCTTAAGCACGATGAATCGTTGGTGTTCCGAGCCTTGGCCGCTCTCCGGGCTGGCGTGCGACGGTCGCCGAATCTATGCGCGTTTGTCGGGTTCGGAGCGGGCCATCGAAGCCGTATACCGAAAATTCGGCGGCGACGCGTCGCCTGATGGAGATGCTTTCTGGCGGGATTTGCGCGAGCAGCGCCACGAATTCTTCTGTTCCGGCGGCAATCTCTGGCGGATATCGCTGGCGCCGGCCACACCGGTCCTGGATTTGCCGGGTGTCTGGTTCTACGACTGGGGCGGCGCATTGCGTTGGCTAAAGACCGATGCTCCTTCGGAAACCGTATTTCGGGCGGCGCAGTCGGCCGGCGGGCATGCCGCCCTGTTTCGAGGTCAAGGCGGCGACGGACCGGTATTTCAGCCCTTGCCGAGCGGTTTGAAATCTTTGCATGCGAATCTGAAGCGGGCATTCGATCCGAAGGGGTTGTTCAACCCCGGACGGCTTTACGAGGACCTGTGATGCAAACCAATCTCGCCGATTTCATCAAAGATACGCCCGAAGGCCGGGAGGCGGACTCCATTCTCAGAAGTTGCGTGCATTGCGGGTTTTGCACCGCCACCTGTCCGACCTATCAGCTTCTGGGAGACGAGCTGGACGGCCCTCGCGGCCGCATTTATCTCCTGAAACAGATGCTGGAGGGACAGGAGGTTACGGCCAAGACTCAATTGCACCTCGATCGTTGCCTGACTTGCCGAGCTTGCGAAACCACCTGTCCGTCCGGGGTGCGATACGGCAGGCTGGCCGATATCGGACGGGGAATTTTGGAGAAGCGGGTCCGGCGTTCTTGGCTGCAGCGGGTTCAGCGATTAGCGCTGCGCAAGCTGATGGCTTATCCGCAGCGCTTCTGGCTGCTCCTGGGACTCGCCAGGCTGGTGCGGCCGATGCTGCCGGCGACGTTGCGCGGCAAGATACCGCCGAAGTCTCCTGCTCCGAGCTGGCCGCCCGAAAGACATGCGCGCAGGATGCTGATCTTGGACGGATGCGTGCAACCCTCGATGGCGCCGTCGATCAATGCCGCCGCCGCGAATGTTCTGGACAAGCTCGGTATCAGCGTCATACGGGCGGAGCAGAGCGGCTGCTGCGGAGCTTTGAGCTACCATCTCGCGGCTCATGACGAAGGCGCGGCGTTCATGCGGCGCAACATCGACGCTTGGTGGCCCCATATCGAGCGGGGAGCGGAAGCGGTTGTTAGTACTGCCAGCGGTTGCGGGGTTATGGTCAAGGAATACGGCGATGTGTTGAAACACGACCCGGCCTACGCGGCGAAGGCCAACCGCATTTCGGCGCTGGCCAAGGATATCGGCGAAATTCTTGCGGAAGAGGACTTGTCCCGGTTGCAAAAACCGATCGCCCGGAGGATTGCATTTCATTCGCCCTGCACCCTCCAGAACGGCCAAAAATTAAACGGACTGGTTGAAAGACTATTGTCCAGTCTGGGATTTGAGCTGACTCCCGTTGCGCAGCCTCATCTCTGCTGTGGTTCGGCCGGAACGTACTCATTGCTGCAGTCGGAGCTTTCCCAAAAACTTCTGGTCAACAAAATACAGGCTCTTGAAAAAGGCGGGCCGGAATGCATCGCGACCGCCAATATCGGCTGTTGGGCTCATTTGCAGTCGAAAGCCGATGTGCCGGTGCGCCATTGGGTCGAGCTTCTTTAGGGCTGAGCCGGGTTTGAATCGATGGCTGTCCGGAAGCCTTTCTCTTGACAATGAAGATGGTCCGGTGCTACATCGATCCCAAAATTTGGAAATTAATTGTTTCCTTAATGTGACTTGTTGTGTTGGTCAGCGATCAGGAGGTCAGTCATGAAACGTATGTACTATCTCACCGGCAATCTCGACAGCACCGAGCGGATTTCGAACGATATTCACCAGGCAGGAATTACCGACTGGCACTTTCACGTCATCAGCAAGGACGAGGCGGGTCTTTATCGGCGACATATTCACGCTGCGAACCTCATTCAAAAACACGACATTATCCGATCCGGTGAGCGCGGGGCACTGATGGGGTTCATAATTGCATTGCTAGTCACGGGTTACGTGATGGCTACGGAGCCCTTCGGGGCGAATGCCAGCGGCTTGATCTATGTGGCGATCTTCGGCTTTATCACGCTTTTCGGAGCCTGGGTCGGCGGGTTGAGCGGCTTAGCGACGGAAAATCACGCAATAGCCCAGTATCACAACGAGATCGACGCCGGAAAATACTTGATCATGATCGACGTGCGCTCCGACCAGGAGGAGAGCGTCCGGACACTGATGGCTGCAAAACATCCGGAGGCGCAGTTGATGAGTGTCGGTTCCACTTTCGTCAATCCGTTCCAGCCTGTCAAAACGACACCCGCTTAAGGTCATTGCCGTGCCCCTCACTTGGCCCTCAGCCCTTGCCGTTGCGCAGGGGCTTTTCATTTTTTCGAAAAATATGAGGTCTAAGCTGAACGAAACGACGGGATTGGTAGCCAAATTTGGTAGAATTTAGCTACCAATCCGTTTTCCTGCTCAGAATGGCCCAGAAACTTTTCATTGAAACCATCGGTTGCCAAATGAACGAGTACGATTCCGCCAAGATGCGCGACGTACTCCATGCCTCCCATGGATTCGAACTCACCAGCGACCCCGAAGAAGCCGATGTCTTGTTGCTGAACACTTGTTCAGTCCGGGAAAAGGCTCAAGAAAAGGTTTTTTCCGAGTTGGGGCGCTGGCGTCCGCTCAAGGATAAAAGACCGGGAGTCGTTATCGGCGTCGGCGGCTGCGTTGCCAGCCAGGAAGGGGCAGCCCTGCAGCGGCGTGCGCCCTACGTGGACATGGTTTTCGGTCCGCAGACCCTGCATCGTTTGCCGGAGCTGCTGAACAAGGTGAGAAGGGATAAAACACCCGCCGTCGACGTATCGTTTCCGGAAATCGAAAAATTCGACGCGCTTCCCGAACCGCGCGCCGAAGGGCCTAAAGCTTTCGTTTCGGTGATGGAAGGTTGCAGTAAATATTGCACATTTTGTGTCGTACCTTATACCCGTGGAGAGGAAATCAGCCGTCCGCTGGATGATGTCATCGCGGAAATTGTCGCCTTGACCGATCAAGGCGTACGCGAGGTCGTGTTGCTCGGGCAAAACGTCAATGCCTACCGGGGCGCAATGTTAGGCGGTGAAGTTGCCGATTTTGCGTTGCTGTTGAATTACGTGTCGGCGATCGACGGCGTCGAGCGCATTCGGTTCACCACTTCGCATCCGGTGGAATTCACGGACAGCCTCATTGAAGCCTATGCAGAAATTCCAAAACTGGTGGACCATCTGCACCTTCCCGTACAGAGCGGCAGCAACCGTATTTTGAGCTTGATGAAACGCGGCCACACCCGCGAAGAGTACGTTGACAAGATGGAACGACTTCGGGAGGTCAGGCCCAACCTCAGTTTGTCATCGGATTTTATCGTTGGGTTTCCCGGTGAAACCGAGCAGGACTTCGAAGAAACCATGGATATGATAGAAACCTTGGGTTTCGATCACTCCTATAGCTTTATTTACAGTCCCCGCCCCGGTACGCCGGCCGCCGAAATGGAAGACGATGTGCCCATGGCGGTAAAAAGGGAGCGCTTGGCCCGGCTGCAGACAAAAATCAATGAAACGGCGGCGGAAATCTCCCGAAACATGGTCAATTCAGTGCAACGACTATTGGTCGAGGGTATTTCGAAGAAGGATTATGCCCAACTGAGCGGACGGACCGAGAACAACCGGGTAGTCAATTTTTCGGGGCCACCCGAACTCATCGGGCAGTTTCTGAATGTCTTGATCGTCGAAGCGCTGCCCAACTCGCTGCGGGGCAGATGGATAAGTACCTCGGCTCCCGATTTTTCAATTCCCGAGACCAACGGTCTCATCGCATAACTTGCTTAATCATCTGAACTCCCTGCACCTTACCTTAGAACCCGCCGACAACGAGCGGTTAGCCAGCCTATGTGGCCAATTCGATGAACATCTGCGCCAGATCGAAAGACGATTGGGCGTAGAGATTGCCAACCGCGGCAATCAATTCGAAATCATAGGCTCCGGCCAACCGGTCCAGGCGGCGTACAAAGTTCTTCAGAGCTTGTTCGACGCGACCTCGCACGAGGTGATGACACCCGAGCGCGTTCATTTGTCGTTACAAGATGCCAATATCGCCGCCATGTTGGAACACACTGTCGATGAAGTCGAACCGGTTGCGATCCGGACCAAACGCGGCGCGGTAAAGCCGAAGGGCGCCAATCAACAGCGTTATCTCAAGAACATCCAGAGCCACGATATCAATTTCGGCGTTGGTCCCGCCGGTACCGGCAAGACTTATCTGGCTGTGGCTTGCGCCGTTGCCGCCTTGGAACGGGACGAGGTCAGGCGCCTGATTCTCGCGCGTCCGGCGGTCGAGGCAGGCGAGAAACTGGGTTTCTTGCCGGGCGACATGGCGCAAAAGGTTGATCCCTATTTGCGGCCTCTATACGACGCCTTGTACGAAATGCTGGGCTTCGAACGGGTGGCCAAGCTTATTGAGCGCAACGTCATTGAGGTGGCTCCGCTCGCATTTATGCGCGGACGCACCTTGAACGAATCGTTCATCATCCTGGATGAGGCACAGAACACAACCGTCGAGCAGATCAAGATGTTTCTGACCCGGGTGGGTTTCGGCTCCAAGGCTGTTGTCACCGGCGACATTACCCAGATCGACCTGCCGCGCAACAAGGAATCCGGACTCAGGCACGTGCTGGAAGTGTTGCGCGACGTCGAAGGCATCAGCTTCACCTTCTTCACGTCCCAAGATGTCGTGAGGCATCCCCTGGTGCAACGGATCGTTGCCGCTTACGAGGCTTACGAGCGAGCGCAGGCAGTGGATCACCATGATCCACGTTGAGATTCAGCACGCCATGGAACGGCAATGGGTGCCTGAGGACGAAAAATTTCTGCGGTGGGCGAGCGCTGCGGTGAAACGGGACGAGGCCGAGGTAGTCATACGGATTGTGGACGAGACGGAAAGCGCCGAGTTGAACGAGCATTACCGGCAGAAGACCGGATCGACAAACATCCTCAGTTTTCCCTTTGAAGTGCCGCAAGGCATTCCCAACAATTTGCTGGGCGATCTTGTGATCTGCGCCGCGGTGGTAGAGCGCGAGGCGCGCGAGCAAGGCAAAAATCCCGAAGCGCACTGGGCCCACATGGTGGTGCACGGCATGCTGCACCTTCAAGGTTTCGATCACATCGTGGAGAGCGATGCCGCTGTTATGGAGGCGGAAGAAATCGCTATTCTCGGTGAACTAGGATTTCCCAATCCCTACGAGGAGATCATGCCGTCATGAGCGAGGAGCAAACGGGCGAGCATCGAAGTTGGCTCGAACGACTAGGCCTTTTCTTCACCGGCGAACCCGAGGATCGCGAGGATTTGCTGGAACTGTTGCGCGCTGCGCAGAAGCGGAATCTGATCGAGCTGGAAGCGCTTTCGATGATCGAGGGCGTCATGCAGGTCTCGGAGCTCAAGGTTCGGGACATCATGATTCCCCGGGCCCAAATGGTCGTGGTTTCCCAAGACGCGGAACTGGAAACGGTATTTCCGCTGGTGGTCGAATCCGCGCACTCGCGTTATCCGGTCATCGGAGAAGATCGTACCGAGGTGGTCGGTATTCTCCTGGTGAAGGACCTCCTGATTCACAGCCTCAAAGACAAGACGAGGCAGGTGCGCGAAATCATGCGTCCCGCCCAATTCGTTCCGGAGAGCAAACGACTCAACGTGCTGCTCAAGGAGTTTCGCGCAACCCGCAGTCACATGGCTATCGTCGTGGACGAATACGGCGGCGCGGCCGGATTGGTGACGATCGAAGACGTTCTGGAGCAGATCGTCGGGGAAATCGAGGACGAGCATGATTTCGGTGACGAAGAATACATCTTTAGGAAAAATGATCGCGAATACACCTTGAAAGCGCTGACGCCCATCGACGAGTTCAACGATTACTTTTATGTCGACTTCAACGACGACGAATTCGATACCATCGGCGGCTTGATCGTTCACCATCTGGGACATGTGCCAAAACGGGGCGAGAAAGTGGAGATCGATCATTTCCGCTTCATCGTACTGCGTGCCGATAGTCGTCGCGTACACCTACTCAAATTAGTCCTTCTGCCGCAGCCCGAAAGCCAATCCGGGGCCAGCGCTCGCGTGGATTGACAAGATCCGGACCGTGATTTACGACATTCTGGCTTTGCTCGGCGGTCTGTTGTTGCCGCTGGCGTTTGCCCCTTTCAACTATCCCGTCCTTGCCGTCGCCGCCTTACTTCTCTTGTTCGCCGGCTGGTTGAACGTCTTGCCGCGCCGGGCATTTCTGCGCGGTTACCTGTTCGGCCTGGGGCAATATGGCCTCGGCGTTTCCTGGGTTTACGTCAGCATGCACGATTACGGCGGTGCAAGCCTCTTTGAGGCGGCGGCGTTGACCTTCGTATTTACGGCCTTCTTGGCGCTTTATCCGGCATTGGCGGGGTGGCTTTCAGTTCGCTTTTTCGGCGGGGGCCGGATATATAAATTACTGGTCGTTTTCCCGGCGGTTTGGATTTTGGTGGAATGGTTTCGGGGCTGGTTCCTGACCGGGTTTCCGTGGCTGCAAATCGGCTATAGCCAAACCGATACACCCTTGGCTGCCTACGGGCCCATTCTCGGCGTCTACGGCATCGGCTGGAGTCTGGCCTTTGTGGCCGGGGGAATTCTGGCCGCGTTCCATTCGGCTCGTAAACCGCGGATGATCGTCGCCGTTGCGATCATTTCGGTTCTCGGCCTGGGCGGCGTATTGAGCGGGGTTTCTTGGACGCAGCCGGCCGGCGAGCCGTTCAAGGTGACGTTGCTTCAGGGAAATGTCCCCCAAAACATGAAATGGCAGCCGGAATTCCAGCGGGCGACGCTGCAAATGTATACCGAGATGACTCGGCAATCGTGGGATTCGCGGCTGATCGTCTGGCCGGAGACCGCGATACCGGCGTTTTATCATCAGGTCAAGGATACGTTTCTTGCCGATCTGGAGGCGGAAGCGAAGGCTAGCGGTACCGACCTATTGATCGGGGTACCGTTTTACGATCAAGTCCAGGACCGCTATTTCAATGCGGTCGTCGCGCTGGGGAAATCGCCGGGGGTTTATTTCAAGCGGCATCTGGTGCCCTTTGGGGAATATCTGCCGTTGCGCCCCGTACTGGGTTTCGTGCTGGACATCCTGGAAATTCCGCTGTCGGATTTCGCCAGCGGGAACGGCGGCCAAACGCCGCTGGTGGCGGCGGGCCATCCTTTGGTGGCCTCGATCTGCTATGAAGACATCTTCGGTCAAGAGTCTCTGGCCGGTTTACCCCAGGCCGCTTATCTGGTGAACGTCACGAACGATGCCTGGTTCGGCGATTCCATCGCACCCCATCAGCACGTGCAGATGGCCAAGATGAGGGCTCTCGAAACCGGACGCTATATGCTGCGCGCCACCAATACCGGCGTGACGGCCATCATCTCGCCGAAGGGTGAGATCACCGTTGCGGCGCCTTTGTTCCAGCGCGCTCAGGCTACCGGGACGATCACGCCCATTGCGGGCAGTACGCCTTACGCTCTGTGGGGAGATTGGCCCGTCGTAATCGCTCTTGGATTGGGCTTGAGCCTCGCGGCTTGGCATCGTTCGCGCAGGGTACGAGAGTAGATCGGGAATCCCTTCCAATCGCAAACGGTCATCCTGGGAGCGCCAGGACGACCCTTCCAATCGCAAACGTCGCTTTAGCCAAAACGCCGGAAACGCGAAGCCTGTCCTGAGCCCAGCCGAAGGGCTTATTCCGGCCTACTACAGTTGTAGCCTGTCGAAAGAGCGGTGTAGCCGTTCCCGGCGAAAATCAAGCCGCTATCGACGGCAATGGCAGCCTGCGGTTCTCGCGCAGCAGACGGCCGAATTGCTCGGCCGTGACCGGGCGGCTCGAATAATAACCCTGCATGTCGTCGCACCGATGGCGGCAAAGGAAAGTCAACTGTTCCAAGGTTTCCACGCCCTCCGCGACTACTTTGAGACCGAGGGTGTGGCCTAGCGAGATGACGGTTTGCACGATGACGGCATCATTAGTGTCCGTCGCGATGTCCCGGACAAACGACTGATCGATCTTCAGCCGGTCGAACGGGAACCGTTTCAGATAACTCAAGCTGGAATAGCCCGTTCCGAAATCGTCGACGGAGAGCCGCACACCCAGTTCTTTCAATTCCGCCAAAATCGGGATGAAGCGTTCGGGATCCTGCATGACCATGGTTTCGGTCAATTCCAACTCCAGATAACGGCCTTCCAATCCGGTCTCGCTCAGGGTTTTGGTGACCAATTCCACCAGATTCCCCCCTCTCAATTGCCGAGTGGACAGATTGACGGCTACGCCGAACGAGGGCAGTCCGGCTTCCTGCCAGGCTTTGCTTTGTGAGCACGCGGCTTTCAGTACCCAACTGCCGATCGCGTGAATCAAGCCGGTCTCCTCGGCCAGCGGAATGAAGCGGGCGGGCAAGACCAATCCCAAATCCGGATGCCGCCAGCGGATCAGGGCTTCGGCGCCGATAATCCGACCGCCCTTGAGCTCCACCTTGGGCTGATAAAACAGCTCGAATTGGCGCTGTTCCAAAGCCCGCCGCAGAGCGCTTTCCATTTTGATGCGTTCGAGCGCGCGGTGACTCATTTCGCGAGCGTAAAGCCGGAAACCGCTGCCCCCTTCCTCCTTGGTGCGGTACATGGCCGTATCCGCATGCTTGAGCAGCGTCTCCATGTCTTCACCGTCGGCGGGATAAACGCTCGCTCCGATGCTGCCGCTCACAAACAGTTCCCGCCCCTCGATCACGAAAGGCTTGGCGAAGGCCCGGAGAATCTTGATGGCCACAAACTCGATGTCTTCCATTTTGTCGAGATCGGAGAGCAGGATAAGAAACTCATCACCGCCTTGCCGGGCTACCGTGTCGCCCTTACGGACCGACAATTGAAGCCGTTCGGCGACGGCTTGCAGCAAGGCGTCGCCCAACGCGTGACCGAAGCTGTCGTTGATATCTTTGAATCGGTCCAGATCGAGAAAGAGCAAAGCCAGAGGCCGCTCGGTGCGCTTTGCGTGGGCTAGCGACTGGGATAGGCGGTCGGCGAGCAGAGTGCGGTTGGGGAGATGGGTCAGCGCATCATGGGTCGCCAGATACTCGATGCTGGCCTCGTATTGCTTCCGCTCGGTGATGTCGCTGGCCACGCCGTCGAGCCGCAGGGGGTTTCCGGCCTTGTCGTAAATGACCTTGACCCGGTCTTCCAGCCAGCGGATTTCGCCATCCGGGCGCTGAATACGGTATTCCGTGGTCAATGCGCCCTTTTCCAAAAGCTCTCCCATGGTGTTGCGCATCCGTTCCCGGTCTTCCGGATGGACGCTTTGCAGCCATAGATCCTTGTTTTTTATCAAATCGGCTACCGGTCGCCCCCAAACTTTCTCCGCCGCAGCGTTGACATAAAGCGTTTCGCCGGTCGATGGCGAGAGGGACCAGACAATATTGTCTATCGAGCCGAGGATGCTGCTCAGTTTTTCTTCGGAAACCCGCAGTTCCTCCTCGGTGCGTTTACGCTCCACGAACAGACCAATTTGGCTGCCGATGGCGGTGAACATGTTCATCAAGTCTTCTTTGGGCTTGCGGATTTCGCGACTGAAAAACCCGACGGCGCCGAGCACCCGGCCTTCGAACCGAATCGGAAAACCGAACGCAGCGCGCAACCCGGCGTTGCTGGCGAGAGGGGCTCGCAGAAAGTTGGGATCTCGGGAGAGATCGGCAATCCAGACGGACTGCTGGGACATCCAGATGCGTCCCGGCAGTCCCACGCCTGGCGCAAACGTCATCGGCCGGGTGGCTGCCTCGAACTCCTCGGTCTCGGTACCCTCCCTGCACCAGAGACCCGCGCAGCGCAGCACTTGCGCCGCACGGTCCACTACCCAGAGCTCTCCCACATCCACATCCCAGTTCAGGGTTTCGCAAATGACTTGCAGGATTTTCGGGCTCGCGTCCGACAGGGTGGCGGACTCCGCCAAGAGGCGGGCCACCTCGTATTGCGTCGTCAAGCGCCGTTCCGCCCGATCGCGAGCCGCTTGGATCCGGCGGTTCTCGACGCCATAGGCGATGTCGTCCGCCAATTCTTCCATCAGGGCCAGTTCATCGTGTCCGAACGCGGCAGGCGCGTTATCGTAAATGCTTAAGGCCCCGAAAACATGCGTGCCGGTTTTGAGGGGCAGGGCGATCACCGAACGGTACCCTCGTGAAAGAACTTGCTCCCGCCAACCGGCCCATTCATCAACGATTGCGAGGTCCGGTACGACGACGGTTCTCCCGCTGCGAACTGCCCTGCCCACCGGCGTGCTGCAGTTGTCCGTGTCCATTTTGGTGAGCCTCCATTCCTTGAGGCAACCGACTTCGCAACCGGCATGGGCGACCGGGGCCAGGGTATGGTGTTCGTCGTCTCGGACCACGCCGATCCAAGCCATCGGGTAATTGCCCGTCTTGACCATGATTTGGCACATTTGATCGAACAGTTCGTGTTCCTCGGCGGCATGAATCAGGGCATGGTTGCATTCGGCCATCACGGCGCGCGCGCGCAGGGTTTTGCGCAACGACTCCTGAGCCTGCTTACGTTCGGTGATTTCCAGTTGCAGGGCCACCGCCCGCCGCTGCAGTTCATCGTAAAATCCCAGGTTTTCATAGGCGGTCGCCACTTGGGCTGTTACCGTAGCGGCGATATCCTCGTCGATCTCGTCGAATCCCACCGCCCCCAGCTTATTGGCAAGATACACCCATCCATAGACACGGCTCGAGGATGCGATCGGCAGGCCGAGGAAGGAATAGATCGGCGGGTGCGTGGCCGGCAACCCTAAGGATTCCGGGTCGCCGTTCAATCCGGAAATGCGCTGGGGATGGCGTTCCGCAAGCAGCCGGGCCAGGATTCCGGTCGAAAGCGAAGGCAAGTCCGGCAGAGCAATGGTCTGCTCTTCCATGCCCCGGGTGTAAATCTGGCACAGGTGTTTCCCATCGCCGTTCAGCAAGCCGACGACGGCGTATTGGGCGGCGCAAACGTCGTGGGCCGCGCGACAAAAGGTTTCGAGCAAGCGTTTCGGATCGCGGACCGAGGCAAGTTCTAGCCCCAGTTCGATGAGCGTAGCGAGCCTAAGGCTGATTTCCTGCAGATGATTCAGGGACAGCGAGAGTCGCGTAGTGATGTCGCGCAATTGATCGCGTTCTTCCATCATTGCCGGTCCGGATTCGATGATCCGGGCTATCAACTGGCGTACCGTTTCGATATCGGAGAAGTAGCCGGTGAGTTGGCCGGCGAGATTGCCGAGCGGCTCAGTCCCCAATTGGGCAGCGGTGTCCGGCAGACGGCCGGGCGCGGTGGCGGGCAGCCCGAGCACACCTTGCACGACGCCGAGAATCTCTTCGGGCGAGGAGGGCTTAGCCAACACGGCGGATACGCCGCAAGACTCCGCCAAGGCGCGCGCTTCCGGCGCGCGGTAGGTGGCGGTATAAAAGATGACGCGAGTCTTGGCGAGCGCCGGGTCCGCACGGAGCTGGTTTACCAGCTCGTAACCGTCGATAGCCGGCATCAGGATATCGGTGATCACCAGATCAGGATGCTCGGCCCGAATGATTTCCAGGGCCTCCGCGCCGTCCGAAGCCTCAAGCAGACGGTGATCGCCGTAGCCGAGGAGCGTCACCAGAAATTCGCGGTTGAGCGGGCGGTCGTCAACGATCAGAATCTTCGCCATGTCGGGCTCCGTTCAGACAGCGCTCTATTTCTCTCAGCAACGCCTGCGGTTCGATAGGACTTAGGATAAACCCGGCGGCGCCCTGCCTCAATGCGAGATCCCGCTCCGTGGTGCCCTGCACTGAGGCACTGATGAAAACAAGGGGAGTGGCGCGTAACCGGACGTCGGCTCTGACGGCTTCAAGGAAGCTCCAGCCGTCCATGTCGGGCATATCCAGATCGGACAAAATCAAGTCGAAGCGTATCCGCGTGATGTGCGTGAGCGCTTGCTTTACGCTCTCGGCCAATGTCACGCCGTAACCAAAAGGTTCGACGATGCTGCGGATGAGTTCCCGGTTGTCCGAGGAATCGTCCACGACCAGGATGGCGCCTCGCCTTGCCTCTGGGGTGGCCACGGGCTCCGGGGCCGTCAAGGCCGGTTCGTGTTTACGGATGGAACGCAGATCGTCCCGCAAAAAGCTTTCCACGTGCTCGACAAAAGATTCGGGGACGATGGGTTTGGAGATATAGCCGTCGAATCCGGCGGCGAGGAGGTTCTCTCGGTCGCCCGCCATGGCGAGGGCGGTGACTGCCACCACGGGAGTCTGCCCGAGGCCTGCACGGCGCCTGAGTTCCCGAATCACGCCATAGCCGTCCAGCTTGGGCAGATGGATGTCGCAAATGACGAGGTCCGGGAGTTCCCGAAGCGCGATCTCCACTCCCGCTTCGCCATCATGGGCGGTAAGCGGTATATGCCCGTAAGCTTCGAGCAGATAGACCATCAGGTCCATGTTGTCGGGATTATCTTCGATAACCAGTATGCGCGCCGGCATCAGCCAGTCCTCTTTGCCGGCATGGTAAAGGTGAAGGTGCTGCCGGTGCCGTATTCGCTACGGACTCCGATATGCCCGCCGATCAAGGCGGCCAGCTTTTGGCAGAGGTACAAGCCCAATCCGGTACCTTCGAAGCGCCGGGTCGAGGTGGCGTCCACCTGGGTAAACGCCTGGAACAGCTTGGCCTGGTCTTCCGGTTTAATGCCGATGCCGGTGTCGCATACGCTAACATCAATCATGGCATCGCCGTTTTCCCGTCGCCGGCTCAATTCGATCGACACCTCGCCCTGCGGCGTGAATTTGACTGCGTTGTTCGCAAGGTTGATGAGGATTTGGATGAAAGCCCGACGGTCGGTTTCTACGACAATATCTTCCGGTGGAAGCTTGAGCTCGAACCTGAGTCCTTTTTGTTCCGCCATCGGGCGCAGTGTTTCGGCGACCTCCCGGATCGCTTCTTGGCACACAATGGGTTCCGGATTGGCTTTGACTTTGCCCGATTCGATCTTGGCGAGATCGAGCAGGTCATTGATCAGCGATAGCAGATGCTTGGCGCTGGTCTGAATGATCTTTAGCTGCTTTTCCTGCGCTGCGGTGAGCGGACCCGGCAGCTTCATCAACAAAGTGCCGGTGAAACCGATGATGGCATTGAGCGGCGTGCGCAGTTCATGGGACATGCCGGCCAGAAAGTGGTCCTTGGCGAGATTGGCTTTCTCCAGTTCGAGATTCTTCTCGCGCAGGATCTGCTCAGACCGTTTGCGGTCGGTGATATCGCGGATCGAGGCGATCACGAGGACGCCGTCTTCCGTTTCGAGCGGGCTGAGGCTGATTTCGACCGGGAATTCGGAGCCGTCCTTGTGCAAGCCGTAAAGTTCGAGTCCCGAACCCATCGGCCGCGGCCGGGGAGCATCGAAATAGTGGGTGCGGTGCCCAATGTGCTTGCCCCGGAAGCGCTCGGGCACCAAGATGTCGACGCTACGGCCCAGAATGTCACCGCGGCCGTAGCCAAACAGTTTCTCGGTCTGCGAGTTGACGAGGACGATCCGGCCGTCCCGGTCGACGATGACCATTGCGTCGGGTGCCGATTCCAGCAGCCCGCGGAATTTCGTTTGGGCACGTTCTCGCTCGCCCGCGTCCTGGGCCGTCGCGACGATGCCCTGGAGCAGGCCTGGATCATCATTAAACGTGCTGGCATCGAAGGAGAGAAATATCCGGCGCCCGTCTTTGGCCTTGGCTGTAAGTTCGTAGTCGATGACTTTGCCTTCGCGCAGAACGCGCCTGAGCATGCCGTGGTCGGCCAGTTCGGGATCGATGAAATAACTCTTGAACGGGGTGCCGATGAGTTCCTCGCGCGAGTAACCCATCAGGGCCTCCATCGGTCTGTTGACATCGGTGATGATGCCCGACGGATTGATCATCATCATTGGACTGTTATCGGAGTCGATCAGCGAAGACATGGTTTAAGCGGGTCGTTTGTGCCGTCAGTCGGATCTTCTCCGCCCCCAAAAGCGACAAATTAGACGCTGAAATAAGCCTCCATTCCGACCGTTTTGGTGCGACATTGTTTCGTAGACCATTTGTCATCTGAAAAAATCCTGTTGCCGTCTCCGGAATGCACACCCGGAGACGACGTCACGTCCGGTTTGCCGGGCCAGATTCGTCTTGGCCTGCAAATCGGCGCCGTTTGTGCGGGCGTCGGGTTAGTACCGGTTATAATGGGCCCATGCAAGCCATTCCGCTGAATTGCCATCCGTCCATCCCTTGCGAGCTCATCCGCCGTTTCACGGTGCGGACGCAGAGAACGTCCGATGGAATGCTCGCGCTCGATTACGCGATCGAGGGAGACATCGCCGGTTTGCGGATTCCGAGCCCTTGCCCAGCGCGCCGCGCCGACGGACTTTGGCAGCATACCTGTTTCGAAGCTTTTCTGATGCACGGCGAAGGATATTACGAGTTCAATTTCGCGCCGTCGACGGAGTGGGCGATCTACCGCTTTTCAGCTTATCGAGAGGGGATGTCGGTCGTTCCGCAAACCCGCCCCCCGAAAATTGCGCTGACCCTCGATGCCCATCGGCTCGAATTGAATACGCTCATCCGTCTGAACGATCTACCGATCGAGCTTGAGGGCGCAAACCTGAGGCTGGGTGTGTCCGCCGTTATCGAAGAGGAGGGCGGCAGACTCTCATATTGGGCGCTCATGCACCCGCCGGGCAAGCCCGATTTCCACCACCCCGACAATTTCGTGCTTGAGCTCGATTCCACCGACAACGCCTGAGATTCGCCACAAGGAGACATTGATGAAGTTTGGCATTGACCGGCTGCTCGACAACCCCGACCTTCGTAAGCCGCTCGCGGGCCGGCGCGTGGCCTTGCTCGCCCATCCGGCCTCGGTGACCGGGGACCTCGTTCATTCGCTCGATGCGCTGGCCACGCTCGACGACATCGACGTCGTGGCCGCTTTCGGACCTCAGCACGGACTGCGCGGCGACAAGCAGGACAACATGATCGAGTCGCCGGATTTCACCGATCCGGTGCACGGCATTCCGGTCTTCAGCCTGTACGGCGAGGTGCGTCGCCCGACCGCCGCCATGATGGACAGCTTCGACGTACTGCTGGTCGATCTGCAGGATCTGGGCTGCCGAATTTACACCTTCATCACGACCTTGCGATACGTGTTGGAGGAAGCGGCCGAGAAGGGCAAGACGGTCTGGATTCTCGACCGGCCGAATCCCGCGGGCCGCCCGATCGAGGGGCTGCGATTACGCCCCAGTTGGGAAAGTTTCGTGGGCGCCGGAACACTCCCCATGCGGCATGGGCTCACGCTGGGCGAGTTGGCTCACTGGTTCGTGGAAACCCTGCGTCTCGACGTGGATTATCGCATCGTGAAGATGGAGGGTTGGGAGCCGGCGAAAGCACCGGGCTACGGCTGGCCTCTGGGCGAGCGTACCTGGATCAATCCCAGCCCTAACGCTCCCAACTTATGGATGGCGCGCTGCTACGCCGGCACGGTCATGCTGGAAGGGACGACCTTGTCCGAGGGCCGCGGCACCACCCGTCCCCTGGAGCTCTTCGGCGCGCCTGATCTCGATGCGAACCGGCTCGTCGCCGAGATGCAGGCGCTGGCACCGGGCTGGTTGCGGGGCTGTCGGCTGCGCGCCTGCTGGTTCGAGCCCACTTTCCACAAGCACACGGGGAAGTTGTGCGAAGGCGTGCAGATTCATATCGAGGATGCCGCCTACGATCACGGCGCCTTCCGGCCCTGGCGGCTGCAAGCCCTGGCTTTCAAGGCGATCCGCAAGCTCCGGCCGGACTACGATCTCTGGCGCGACTTTCCTTATGAGTACGAACGCGATCGCCTCGCCATCGACCTCATCAATGGCAGCGAACTGCTGCGCCAGTGGGTGGATGATGCCGCTGCCGCTCCGTCCGATCTCGACGCGCTGACGCTGCCGGACGAGCGGTCTTGGCAGGAGGAGCGGGAGGCGGTGCTGCTGTATCGGTGATCGGCTGCCGTTTCCCCCTTGCGCTTAGGCTTCCGGATCGTACATATCGTGCTTGATCGTATGGCGGTTGGCGATCAGTTCCTCAATGGAGGGCTCATCGTTAAGCGCGCGCTTGATGGCCAATTTGGTCGCCTCGTAATTCGTGCGGTACAGGTCCTTTTCGTCCAGGTTGGGATCGTTGGCGCACTCGGGATCGATCCAGATCAGGCTGATGATGCAAAGGTGATTGGCCTGATCGCGAGGAATGATGCCCTCGATTACGCAGTCCAGCACTGCATCCGCCGTGGCCGACTGAACCACGCCGCCGAATAGGTTGACGTAGGCGCTGCTTTTCATGGTGACTTTCGGCACCATCAAAGTGGCGGGGCGCACTTGCTGATTGCAGGCGCGGATCGCGAACATGCGGGTGTGTCCCGCCGATTGCCCCATCATGTTGGCGAAGGCTTGCCCAACCGGGCCGTTCATGTCGCCGATGAGAATTTCCGGCATGGCATCGGTGTATTGCCCTTCGGCGGCGAGTACCGTGGCCTCGCCGGTTTTGAAGATGATCTTGTCCGACATGGTGTATCTCCTTATTTGTGGAAAAAAACGGTGGTACTAAAGCGTTTTCAGCTCTAATGTACGGTCTGCGTAGCATGAGGCGTTACGTAGAAAAGGAAGCCGCTGTTGGCGGCGCCTTAGTTTGGAGCGGGTATCGCCCCGCAGGCGAGTTACTTTTCTTTGTTTGCCCAAAGAAAAGCAACCAAAAGAAAAGGCACCCGGATGGCGCGCTGATCCTGCGCGTCACCGCCTGGAGCCGCGCCCCTCTGGGCTGATCCGGCTCTAGGCGGCGATGCTCGGGCGTGCCATACGGGAGAATACAGAAAACCCATAAAACGGATTCAAAAATGCGCTACGCGACCGATAGGCCATAAACTGATATAGAAATCAGAGCGTTAGCCATCATGCCGGGTCGCTATTTCTTAATCCAGCGTCCCGAAGGCGATCTGACGTACTGACCTGGCGGCGTCTTCTCGATAGCCGTTTTCCCGGCCAAGGTTTCCACCACGTGTAAACTGGTGCCGTTAGTCTTGGCGACCTGCTCGTATTTCTGGCGGCGCTTGGTGTTGATATCCGCGATGAGCGCCCTGACATCTGCGGACGCGTCAGGTACTACCGCATCGAGATAACCGTTAGGCTGTTCGCCCACCAAGCCCTGCCTCTTCGCGTCGTCAAGACCGATCGCCCAACTCGCCGGCGCCCAGCCCGCCACGCCAAGCACCAATGCCAACAAGGGCGCAATCAACCCGCGCAAGGGGATATATTTGGACATGACAAATCCTCGTTCGAATCAAAACAACCCGCTCTCTTTCGAGAGTACGTCTTCCAAGTCTTTTTCGACTTTGACTCGGACTTCGTGGTCGATCTTGACGTTGAGATTGATGGTGATGGGTTCCTGCGGTGCGGCCAGCTCGACGCGAGGGGTACAAGCCGCGAACAGCGTCATCACAGCGAGAGAAGAAACCTTTGCGAAAAAAATGCCTCGCATCATTGTTGTTTTCTGTATCGAGGTCGAAAAGAGCGGCTGAGGATAGCATCGAGTTTTCCTGATATCCACCCGCCGCAGCGATGCGGTCTAATGTTTTTTCCGGTAATGCTCTTGGATCTGGCGATTCATGCGATCGGTCAATTCGTCGGCGACTCTCAAGCTGCGCAGGAGCATCAAAATGTTTTCGCGGAGATTCAGATTAAGATGTATGGGTCGTCCGGACTGCCAATCCGGGTTATGGCCCCTCAATTCGACCCGCAGGGTCATATCGCCCTTGGGGGTGCTATCGGCATTAACCTTCAGCGTTTTGTATTGCAGGTTGCTTAGGGCTTGATATACGAACTCCAGGCTTAGATTGCCTTTGGCCATCGCCCTGACTTCTTCCGTGGGTCGATAGCGAATCCAACCTCCGGGCGGACGCGCATGAAGCTCGCCTCCGCGGAGTGCGACATGAGTCTTGGTTATTTCCAACGGCAACCGTCCGTCGAGGAGGCCGGAACCTTCCACGCCTTGCTGTCTTTCGAGTGCGATGATCTGACTCAGCGACAAACCTTGCAGCACAAGGACAACCGGATGACTCGGATGGGCGGTATCCCATAAAAAGGGGCTGCTATGGACCGTGCCGCCGAGGAGATTGGCGCCAAACTGTCGCACGTCGATTATCGGACCGCCGCTTTGGGGATGATGCGTTACGGCGGCTTCCGCGTTCAGTTCGGTGATCGGAATACCCAAATCGAGTTGCGCGACCTTCAGCCGAACGGGATCGATAGTCCGTAAACCGCCTTGATCCGACAAAGCGAGGTGGGCGTCGAGCTGATCGAAGCGGATGGTTTTGAAGCGGCCGGCGAGACCCTCGACGTTTACGGTGACCTCGTTTTCAAGCCGCAGCGCTTCGGGGGCGCCGTGCGATGCCGACCGGCTCCAAGAGCTGCCGCCGACTGCATTGATCCTGCCCGCATGCAGGTCGACAGGATAAGGCCAGGATTCCAGCAATTGACTCAGCTTGAAACCGGATTCGCCGAAAACGACCGGAGCTAGTTCGAACTGTGCTGCCCCCTTGCCGCTAGCAAACTCGTGCCGAGCCTGCCCGTTCAAGACCAATTTGCCTTGGGAAACCGTCATCGTGCTCTCCACATCGAGCCGCTTCGAATCCCCCTGGAATTTGATCAGCACGTCGCCGGTGGGTAAGGGCTTACCCTGAATCTTCGGCTTGAGATTCGCAACGCGCAGCTCGCCTTTGCCTTGCCATTCGGTATCTCCTCCGCTGAGCTCATCGATCTCGAAGGTGATCGCATCAGTCTGAATCGCGCCATCGGGCGAATCTAGGGATATTGGCTTAGTCGAGAGCGCGAAAGGCTCCCATGCCCATCGGCCGGGTTTCAGGTCGTAGCGGAGCTTCGCGGCATCGGCGAGTTCGATATGGATCACGGACGATGAAAATCCCTTCCAGTCAACAGGGGCGAGATGTACGGGAAGCCCGGCGGTAAGGCTAAGCATCATTCTCTCCGGCGCCAGTTCAACTTGGCCGGCCAGCCCTTTCGGGAAAGTCATCGCGACCTGTGGCTCCGCCTGAGTATTTGCTCGAACGCTGAGTCGAGCCACCAAGGTCGACTCGTTTCCAAGCTGCCAACGGATTTGATTTCCTTCGAGCCGGGCGGTAGCGTCGATGCGGGCCTCGGCACTTCGGAATGCATCGCCCAACTGCTCGGCCTTGATCTTGAGGCTGTGATCACTGCTGATCTTCACGCCTTCCCATGTACCGTTTGCGGCCGGAACGGTGCCTTGCCAGCGGCTTTCCAGGCTTCCGTGCAGCAGCGGTGGTTTCTCGCCAGACCCGAACCAAGGACGCAGTAACAGCTCGATGCCGTCCAAGCTGGCCTGAGCCAAGCCGTCAACGTTCAAGTGGCGGTCCTTAATCTCGCCTGCATGGGTGGCGATATGAAGAATTGGCGGCGCGGGAGTTCCCGATGCCCGGACATCCAGACTGAATTCACCGTTCACGGCGGCACGCGCCGAGAATGTGAAGAGTTGCCCTTCCGTCGGGCGAATTTCTCCGGTCAATATTCCCTGGCCATCCCGGATGTGACCCGCCGCGTGTAGCGTGTATTGCCCACCGTTTGGAATCCGGAGATGCAGATTCAAATCGTCGAGAGACAGTTCGTCGGTCGGCAATCGGGATAGCCATTGTCCTGGCGCGAAAGCGCTCAAAGCTATAGGCCTAAAGTTTTCAACGGCGTCACTCTGAGCCGGCATTTCGTTCTCGATGAAGCCGCTCTCGATCACCGTCTTCGGAATCTGAATACTGGCGAAATGCCCTGACAGCAGTTCCAAAGGCCGATAGCAAATAGTCACATCCTTTGCCCCGGCGGTGAAAATTCGGTTTCCGGAGCGGCGGCTCAGTTGAATGGCGTCGAGGCGAAGTTCATTCCATGATGGACGCCCGGAACTCACATCGACTTGAGTAAACCCGGCCAGGGTAAGCCGATATTGAAGATATTCCGCGATGATTAGAGGGAGCGCCAAATAAATCGCGATGAGCGTCACGACACCGGTCAGCAGCAAGAACAGACGTCGATTTTGCCGCACGGAGCGGGTTTCTTTTGTAGCGAACATGGCGCATATTTTTAGATCAAACTTGGCTATGAACCATCGTGAGGAAGAACCATGCCCGTCTCGAAAACCGGATCCGATAATAAGAAGCTCGATCAAGTCGTTGCCGAGGCCCGGCGTAACCGGGAAGAGCGGGAACGCGGCTATCGGGAGCAGGCGTTAAAGCTATACCCCTGGGTTTGCGGGCGCTGCGCCCGTGAATTTTCGTTGGAAAATCTCAGCGAGCTCACGGTCCACCATAGAGATCACAATCACGACAATAATCCGCCGGACGGCAGCAATTGGGAACTGCTTTGTCTTTATTGCCACGATAACGAGCATTCTCGCTACCTGAATGCAGGGCAATCGAGCGGAGGAGGGCGTCAGGATGCGAATACCACCTTCAAGCCATTCGCCGACCTCGGCGCCCTATTGAAAAAGCAAGAATGATAAGGCCTAATCCGTTTTTTTCCATCGTGAAAGTCGGAGCATGATCGAAAAACGCCTGGTTGATTTGGAAACCAAACTCGCCTATCAGGAAGACACGATTCAGGCATTGAATAACGTGGTCTGCGAACAGCAAAGACAGATCGATCAATTGGAGGCGACTTGCAGGCTTCTCGTTGATCGTATCAAGCAATTGTCGTTCGCTGCCGACGCAGTCAAAGTCGTGGATGAGAAGCCGCCCCATTATTGAATGGCATGTAATAGGTATAGGGCTCGCGTGACTCCGTGTTAAGAATCTCAAATCAGGTGTACCTCCCTCTCTCTGAAGTGGAGATGAACGCCGTGCGCGCCCAGGGAGCGGGCGGGCAGAACGTTAACAAGGTTTCCACTGCCATTCATTTGCGCTTCGATATCAAGGCGTCGTCCTTACCCGAGGTCTATAAGGAAAAACTGCTAACGCTGAATGATCAGCGCATTTCGGGCGAGGGTTTTGTAATCATCAAGGCCCAGCAGTTTAGGAGCCAGGAACAGAATCGGGAGGATGCGCTGGAGCGATTGGCCTCGTTGATAAAAAGCGCAGCGATCACGCGCAAGACGCGAAAATCGACCCGGCCGACTAAAGGTTCTCAGAAAAGGCGGTTGGATAGCAAAAGCAAACACGGGCAACTCAAAGCCTTGAGAAGCAAGCCCGTTGATTAGAGAGATAGTAGGATAGGGAACGCCCACCTACGACTGGGGCGCAAGTTCGTCCAATTTCACCTGGAGCCGATTCACTTCGGCAGCCAATTCACCGACCAGGCGTTCCAAACGGTCGAGCCGTTCACGGTCGGAAACCGAAAGCTCAATCTCCCTCTCTTTATTCCCGTCGATTGCCGGCGGCTGGCTGTCAAAAAACAGATGCATAAACCGCGATTCGCGTTTTCCCGGCTCACGGGACAGTCTCACGGCAAGCGGCTCTTCCCGGTCCATTAGCTTGGTTAGTGCGGTCTCAACCTCCTGCACGTCGGCGAACTTGCACAGGCGTTCGGCGCGGGTGCGCAGCTCCCCCGGCGTTTGCGGCCCGCGAAGCAGCAGCTCGCACATAATGGCTAGTTCTTGCTGTGAAAGCTTCAAATCGCCAAATTCGGAATTGCAGAACCGGTGCTGGTACTTGGTGACCCGGCTGCCGAATCCGCTGCTGGCACTGACGAGATATTTTTTCACGAGTCCGTCGACCGTATGTTGCACAGTGGCTTCATCGAGGTCGAACACCGGATCGCGATTGCTTTTCTGGTTGCAGGCATTGGTCAGCGCGTTGAGCGAGAGGGGATATTGCTCGGGAGTGGTGATTTCCTTCTCGATTAGGCAACCGATGACGCGGGCTTCGTGAGGCGTAAGCTTTATTTTCATGAGGGCTTGTTACATTGAGCTCGAAATGGAGAACAGTGATATTTTAGAAGTAACCAAAAATCTCGTTTCGCATCGCATTTTTAAGAAAGACGACTGCCGCAACCTGTAGAATGGAGTCCATGAACACTCTCATAGACGCCCATCCATTTTCGTCCCTGACACCCGATTGCGTGATGAATGCGCTGGACAGCGCGGGATTCCACGGCGACGGCAGTCTGCTGGCGCTCCACAGCTACGAGAACCGCGTTTACCGGATCGGCATGGAAGACGGACCTCCCGTCGTGGCGAAATTCTACCGGCCCGAACGGTGGAGCAATGGCGCCATTCTCGAAGAACACGCCTTTGTGCGGGAGCTTGCGGAATCCGAATTGCCGGTCGTGCCCGCACTGCCGGGCGCAGGGGGCTCTACGCTGCATGAGTTCGGCGGCTTTCGCTTCGCCGTGTTTCCGACGCAAGGCGGCCATGCTCCGGAATTCAATGATCACGCCACACTAGAGCGAATGGGGCGACTTATCGGCCGTATTCATGCGGTCGGCGCACTCAAGCCGTATCGTGAACGTCCCGCCCTGGACATTGCGAGCTTCGGCGAAGAGCCGCGGGATTATTTACTGTCGCACGAGCTGATTCCGACGGACATCATAGAGGCTTATCGGGGTGCGGTGACGCAAGCCCTCGACGCTGTGAAGCGCTGTTTCGAACGCGCCGGTCCGGTGCGTGCTCTGCGTTTGCACGGGGATTGCTACCCCGGAAACATGCTGTGGACGGACGACGGTCCCCACTTCGTCGATTTCGACGACAGTCGCATGGGTCCCGCGATCCAGGATTTGTGGATGCTGCTGTCGGGGGATCGCTTAGAGATGACGCAGCAATTGAGCCATCTGCTCGCCGGTTATCAAAGCTTTTTCGAATTCGACACCCGCGAGCTACATTTGATCGAGGCGCTGCGCACCTTGCGATTGATTCATTATGCTGCGTGGATCGCCAGACGCTGGGACGACCCCGCTTTTCCAATCGCCTTTCCCTGGTTCAATACGCCACGTTATTGGCACGACCGCATCCTTGAGCTTCGCGAACAGATTGCATTGATGGACGAACCGCCGCTTTGGCCGGCGTAAACTCGATCGGCCAAACAGAAAAACAGGTAACAATGCCGCGGTGTCGTCGGCGCTTTCCGGAAATAATGACTTAAGCTGCAAGTTATCCCGGCCTATCCTACCACTAGGAACGATGCGCGATTGCGAGGCCGGGAAGATTCCACTTATCCAGCGCCGAGGCAGGGCTTTGGCGCCGGTTTAGCGAATATTAATACCGGGACCCACCACCGAACCCGCCACTACGTTTACCGCCGCCACCGAAGCCGCCGCCGGTTCTCTCTTCGCGGGGACGGGCCTCGTTCACGGTCAGGCTCCGTCCACCGACTTCCTTGCCGTGAAGGGCGCTAATCGCAGTTCGAGCCTGTTGATCCGTACCCATTTCTACGAAGCCGAAACCTTTGGAGCGGCCGGTGTCGCGATCCATGATCACATTCGCGGACTGTACCGTCCCATGCGGGGCGAACAGTTGCTCCAGTTCGCTGTTGTCAATGTTGTAGCTCAAGTTGCCGACATATAATTTCGTACTCATCAAAAATTCCTCGATAGGGATACAAAAAACAAAAAACTTAATAAATGCAGATCGAACCCATGTTCACGGGCCCGACGAACCTATTAATAAACACCTTTTTTGAAAAGGATTCTGTAGGTAAATGGCCTTATGAAATGCGTAACGTTCTGCACTCAGCATCGGTTTCGCTCCATAAGTCCTTGGTTTTAACGCCGCCGACCACCCTTGTCTCGTCCGCGGGGACGTTCCTCGTTGACCCGCAGACTGTTGCCCCGCAGAGAATATCCGTTCAACGCGCTGATGGCGGCCCGCGCCTCGTGGCCCTCCATCTCGACGAAGCCGAAGCCGCGGCAGCGGCCGGAAAAAATGTCGCGCGCCAAATCGATCGAACGTACCCGGCCGTGTTCCGCGAAAAGTTCGGTGAACTCGCGTTCGGTGGTATCGGCTGGCAGATTTCCGGCATAGATTCTCAGCATGGATGGTCTCCTGTGGGCGCAGCCGAGATAGGCGGCGCGATGGTTCAAATGATCCGGCGGCGCGGGGTGGTTGATCCACGCCTCGGGGTTGATTGCCACACCAGCCGAGCCTTCTGTGAGCTAGGATTTCCGACCGTTTGCGGCATATAGCCTTCGGGTGAGGGAAGAGCTGGAAGTTTTCGGCCAAGTAATCGCTCGATGTCGCGGAGCTGGGGCGCTTCCTCCCGAGAGACCAGTGACACCGCCTCGCCGGTCGAGCCGGCACGCCCGGTGCGGCCGATGCGATGCACGTAATCCGCAGGGACATTGGGCAATTCGAAATTTACGACATGTGGCAGTTCCTGGATGTCTATGCCCCGAGCGGCAATGTCGGTGGCGACCAGCACCTGTACCCGATCCTGTTTAAAAGCGGCGAGTGCGTGGGTTCGCTCTGCTTGGCTCTTGTTGCCGTGGATTACGGCGACTTGAAAACCGTCCCGGTCGAGCTGTTCTGCCAGGCGATTGGCGCCATGTTTGGTACGGGTAAACACCAGAGTTTGACCCCAAGGTTCACTGCGCAGCAGGCGCGCGAGCAAAGCTTGCTTACTTTGCTGGGAAACGTGATAGACACTTTGACTTACGCTTTCGGCCGGCGCATTGCGCGGCGCGACTTCGATGTCCATCGGATTATTCAGGAAGCCGGTCGCGAGACCATAGATCTCCTTCGAGAAGGTAGCCGAAAACATTAGGCTTTGCCGCGCTTTGGGCAACAATCCGAGAATGCGTCTAAGGTCAGGAATGAAGCCCATGTCGAGCATTCGGTCGGCTTCGTCCAGCACTAGAAATCCGATTTTGGCCAGATTCACTCGGCGCTTTCCGACAAGGTCGAGGAGTCGTCCGGGGGTTGCGATCAGAATGTCGACGCCTTGCCGCAGCGCGACGATTTGAGGTTGCATGCCGACACCGCCGAAAACGGTTGCCGCTCGCATTGGCGTGTGCCGCCCATAGGCGCGAACATTCTCGCCAACTTGTACCGCGAGTTCTCGTGTCGGAACAAGCACCAGTGCCCGCGGGGGGCGTCCCGGCTCCAATCGATCATGATTCTCGGTGCCGTCCAGCAAGTGCTGCAGCAAAGGAAGGGTAAAAGCGGCAGTCTTGCCGGTTCCGGTCTGGGCTGCGGCCAACAAATCACGGCCGTCTAGTACGGCGGGGATGGCCTGCGATTGGATAGGTGTAGGGGACGCGTAGCCTAGGTCAGCAACAGCGCGCAGGAGGGCCTTGGATAGGCCGAGAGAACTAAAAGCCATGTAATATTCCTGGCTCTTGCCTGCCGCAACGAGCACGGCACCGGTTGAGCGTGAGCATGGGGTTGCTGTGACCACAGGGCGGACCCGAAGGACATACCGCGTGCGGTTTGCAGGAGGAGGCGGGGACTAGCAGGTGCCGTAAAGCATTGACTGAAAGGGGAATTCCGTATCCTCGTGGCGAAGACCGGTCTTCGTCGCGACAAACTGCATGCAGATTACCGTAATTTTTCGAGATAAGCTAGTCGGATTTTACGGAAGGCGCTTTCATCAGGTATCTGACCGGCGATACGTGAGTCAGGAAATCAAAGTCACTCAATGTGCTACAGAGACTGCGATCCGACAGCCCGAGCAAGATTAAGATCGCGTGTTTTATGATGCCTTATAGGAATTTGGCGGCCGTCGCCCAGTTCCATCCGTTAGCCCATTCACTGGCAAACCCATGCGGATTCACCCCGATCACCGCGCGAAGGTCCGGGTTTTTACCAGCTTGTAATTGGAGTTCTTGGATCTTGATGAAGAATAGATCGGTGTGCCGGTGCTGGGGGTTTTCCGGTTACCGGGGTAATTTACTTTAACGTTAGGCGAAGCCTTCCCATCTTCACGCTCCCGCGCTACCAGGCGATTTTGCTGCGATCGATAAGCGATCTGTCGGAGCGTGCCAGAAGGTAGCCAGACCGCCGTACCGGCGGGTAGGGCCGCTCTTTCCGATTTCGCCGGTTCAGTCCACGCCGCGTTCAGGGCGATAAGCTGAGATTTATCGGTGTCGTATTGACGAGATAATGTCGAAACGAGGGCGTTCTGCGTCAGGATGACACGATCCCAATCGAGAGGCTTTTCATATCGAAGACCCTCCGGGAAGAAACGCTCGGGCTGGCGGGCGACTTCCCGGGCTGCCAGAAATTCGGCGTAAAAATTCCGAGAGGCGAAACCGAATTGCGGATGGTCGTAGTCGTAGACGATCCGCATGAAGTCGTTGCCAAAATATTGCTTTGCCCGCAGCATCCCCGAAACGCCATGATTGTAAGAGGTGACCGCCAGGGGCCAACTGCCCAGTTTGCTGTAGGCATGACTTAGATAACGGGCGGCTCCGTGGGCCGAGGCGATCGGGTCCAGTCGCTCGTCGATTATCATGTTCACGCTCATGAATCGCTCCGCGGCCGCGCGCGTAAACTGCCATATTCCCACCGCGCCGGCCGATGAGCGCGCCTGCGTCTGGAATGACGATTCCACATGCGGCAAGTACGCCAAATCCTCGGGAAGACCCGCTTGGCGAAAGATGTCTCTGAAACGGTGGTCGTAACGACCGCTTATTTCCAAACCCCTCTTGAAGCGCTCCCGAAGGCCGCGTTGTCCGCGAAGCCTGTCACTCGCACCCTGAAGTGCCGTTTTAAGATTGCCGCGCGGACTAATCTTCGAGACCAGTCTTTGGTCGTTAGGAGCCAAAGGCATTCCTGCCGCAACTTTCTGCTCCAGGTCGCGCAACCGGGATTGCCAATACGCCGTCCGCTCGCGCACCAGTTCCTTTTGGCTTGGGGTATAGCCCTCGGTGATATCGCCGGGGAGCTGAATCACCTCATAGATAACATCCAGAAACCGATTGTCGTGAAGGGCCACTTGAGATCGGCTCCAAACGCCATAGACATTGCGCCAGAAGGCGACCTGTGTCTCGATGGCCGTGGGTTTCGGGAAGACACCCGGAGTAATCGAGGCGGCGGATGTTGTGCGAGGCGTTGACGACGTCTCGATAGATGGCGTCACGGTAGGGACGGACTCCGCTTTGCGCGGGGCCGGCGTCTCACTGTTCTTATGAGAGCTCCCTTGGTAAATTCGCTGTCCTTTGTGATTAGGGGGATGACTGGAACATCCGCCGGCTACCAGGAGAACGGGCAGAACCATCAGAAAACTTTGAATCAGTCTGTTAGCCATCGATGAGCCCCCCAAGCTGGCTCAATATCTGTTTTTTTGCTGACGCGTTTGCCGTGAATTCAAAAGACCTTTGGCCGGAGTTCGAAATACGGATACGCGGATAAGATCATTGTAGCTTGAGTCACTGAACTTTGAGGTATTCGAGTCACTGTGTGTCTCGAAAGAGCCGGAGAGAGGGCATTCTGGCGATGGTGTTCAAATTGGCGAAAAGTGCCGAGTGCCGCTGCGATCCAGCCAAGATCTTGGGTCATCAGCCGAATATCGGCCCGACAAATAATCGTAACGCGTTACGAAAAAGGCTTGCCTTATTTATCGTAACACGTTACGATAAATTACAGCCTCAATTAGCGTAACGGGTTACGACAATGAAAGATCAAGCCGACAGCCAAACCGTCGAACTCTTCCCGGTCCAACGTCGTCGGGGTCGTCCTGTTACGGGCCAAGCCAAAAGCGCGGCGGAGCGTATGAAAGCGTATCGGCAGCGGAAGAAGGCGGGGCAGGTGGGTCTGCCTTCTGTTTCGGATCTGGTTCCGGAGTTGCGTTCGCAAGGTAAAAACGTAACGCGAGCTAGCGTTACGATTAATGCTGTGGATCCTAATAGCCTGGACCAATTAGAGATCCTGTTGCGAACGGTAATGGACGAGAACAAGACCCTCGGTAATATGGTTGCGCAGCTGCGGGAGCAGTTGGCCCAGGTTCAACATGAGCGCAATGAAGCATTGAGTCTTGAATCTATGCGGGTTAATTACATTGAGGAGCTGGAAAAGGAATTAAACGAGGTCAAGAGCCAAGTCTTAAAGGCCAGAATAGAAAAGCGTAACGTTATGAAAAAGAGGAAACCGGATGACCGGCAACGTTGAAAACCTAATCTTGGAGCATCTGCGCGGCTTGCGCGCCGGCCAGGATCGCATCGAAACGAAGCTCAGCGAGTTGAACGCACGGATGACCCGGTTGGAAAGCTCCGTGGTTAAGTCACGCTCCGACAATCTGAGCACCCAAGAAGATGTCTACCGTCATTAAGCGAACCTGGATCGCCTCATCGAGCGCATCGAACGGATCAAGCGCCGTCGCTGGATCTCCGTGACTGATCGCTCCCTGGCTCCGGAATCCCCCCCCGATCGCCGGCCCGTAATCGGCTGACTGACAGCGAAGTGCCATCACCGGGAGCCCAGGCTGTTCGGCTCATGACAGCGGGGGGAGTTCCGCCGAATGAGTCTTCAAACCCCTGAACGGACCCTCTTACTCAAGACCGCTTTTGGCTGACTTCTCGGTCACGCTGCCGCGTGAATTTGTCCGCCTTCCTGGAATTCCCGAGTGTTTTAGTCAAGTGCCCGTGCTTGTAACACGGGCACTTTGTCCCATGGGTGGGACTTTTCAGGTTTTGGATGCGGGGGCCGGTGGGTCACGTCGGGGGTGATAACCGGGGGATTTCTTCCTTAGATGGTTAGTTTGACCAGGCTTAAGAGTGGGGATATTGTTCGGTGCCGGATTCGACTTCTGCTTTTGAGTTGATTTTACATTAGGGCTCATTGATGCCTACTCTCGAACTTAGCGACTCCCGCGAATACATCATTCCGCTATTCCTCGTCGATTCGGTTGGGGAGGAGGTGTTAATGGATTCTCGATCATTCCTGGGAACTGCCTTCTTTGTAAGCAAGCGGGGTGACGCCCTCACGGCTAATCACGTTTTGCCAAAGCCACAAGATCTGCCTTCTGGAAAACGTGTGGTAGCAGTAGTGTTTGATGGTGGAAAGCAGAGGGTTTGCCCTGTTATTTATTACGCGTCGTTTCCTGTGTGCGACTTGGCACTGGTGCGAATTGCCTTTCAGCCAACTAAGTTTCTCGAAGTGAGTGACGAGCCGGTTTTTGCAGGTACGGATGTATTTCTGGTTGGGGTACCTAGTCACGAAGTTTCGCGGGGCGGCAAAGAGATGCGTGTTCTTAAAGGTCACGTGACTTTTGTAGGCTCTCACTTAGAGCTTAATTTCGCGATACCGGCGGGGATGAGTGGTAGCCCTGTATTTGTCGGAGATAAAGTTGTCGCATTTGCAAACGGGTCTGTCAGAAGTGAGGAAGTCGAAGATTACATTGAAGAAATAGAGCTTTTGTCTAATAACAAAGAGCAGATTCAAATCACCAAAGTAACGCGCCTGACTCATTATGGGTTGGCTTATCCGCTGTGCAAATTGCGCGATCAGGTATCACCTATATTCGGCGGAATGACTTTGATGGAGCTAATTGAAAGAAGGAACGGTGAGCCCTAGACATTCGGTTCAGCGGACCGACCGGTTTGCTGTGGGTGTAGAGTCCGGGTCAGTAGTAATAACCCGGACTTAGTGCAATGGGTTGCACTTTTCGGCGTTTTGGCCGCTTGCGGCGTCCTTTCTCAGGCGCACGTTTTTGCGTGTGCTGGCTAACATCAGCCGGACGTTGCAAGGTGGGGTTTCGTAGGGGCTCGCCCCCACGAAACGGGTGCCGTTTGGCCCAGCGGCCTCAGGGCGTTCAGCCCTGGCGAGCGCGCTGGTTTGAAGCGAAGCGTAGAACCAGAGGGAAAAACCAGTGCCGTTTGTGTCCCAATGCGCGCAAGGCAAGACAGCGGCCTTCATTGAGCCAGTTCAGCCATTGTCTCCGGCGGGTCCAGCGGTTCAAATCGACGGCTCTGCGCCGTTCCAGTTCGCTTTCCAGATACGGAAACGCCCGGATCATTCCGGGCGTGATAAAGGCCCGTCCTGGGCCGATGATGCGATCCTCGACAATTGAAAAGCCTTCCCAGTCCTTACCGATCCAGCCTAAGTCCTGCGCCAGCAACCGGAACAGCTTGACGACGTGCACCGGAGCGCCCAGGCGCTCCCAGTTCTTCACGGTCCGAACCGAAACCCCCAGGAAAGCCGCTGTTTTCTTTGGACATTGGAATCCGGCCTTAGCCCGTAGACAATAAAACTCGTTCATGCTGTCCCCACATTGTTCTTGTTGAAAGGACGGATGAACGTAGCCAGCGGCACAGCCGCTGTAAGTGACGGATTACCGATATGCAACTGCGCATAATGTATATTATGTTAAATCGTAACTGTAGATCGAAAGCTCTGTTGCGCCGGCTTTGGTCGTGACACTCTTCACATATCATCAAAGGCCTCGATTAGATAACGAGTTCGGTTCCAATCGATGTGGAGACGAAAGCGGCCCACATTCCGAGAACCGCTTTCGAATTGATCGGCAGTGCTGTCGCGCTTGAATGATTTAAGGACAGTTATTAAGCCCGAGGTCAGACGTTAAAGCGGAAATGAACCACATCACCATCATGCATAACGTATTCTTTTCCCTCGAGACGCCATTTTCCGGCATCTTTGGCGCCTTGCTCGCCTCGATGCGCGATAAAATCATCGTACGCGATAACCTCGGCGCGAATGAAACCACGTTCGAAATCCGTATGAATAACACCCGCAGCTTGAGGAGCAGTCGCTCCGATCGGGATGGTCCAGGCCCGCACTTCCTTAACTCCAGCCGTAAAATAAGTGGCTAGGTTTAGCAGTTGATAACCGGCTCTAATGACACGATTCAGGCCCGGTTCCTTTAACCCCATTTCCATTAAAAAGTCTTCCTTTTCCTCATCTTCCAGTTGTGCAATTTCAGCTTCGAAGGCTGCACAAACCGGCACGACTACTGCACGTTCCCTTTCTGCCAAGGCAAGCACCTGGTCTAAGAAAGGATTATTGCTGAATCCATCCTCACGTACGTTAGCGATGTACATGGTTGGCTTCATGGTCAGAAGATGCAAATCCCTGACGAGCGCTTTGGTTTCGCCATCCATCGGTAGGGATCGTGCCGGTTGCCCGGAATTGAGATGCTCAAGCAATTGTTCAATCAATTGCTTCTTTGCTAAATCGTCCTTGCTTCCGGACTTTGCCGATTTCGCTACACGCTGCAAAGCCTTATCGGCCGTAGCCAGATCAGCCAACGTGAGTTCGGTATTGATTATTTCAATGTCCGATATCGGATCGATCTTTCCCGCTACGTGCACGACGTCTTCGTCTTCAAAGCAGCGGACGACATGGGCAATTGCATCGGTTTCACGGATATGCGCGAGAAACTGATTTCCCAGCCCCTCCCCTTTCGAAGCACCGGCTACTAGGCCCGCAATGTCGACAAATTCGATCGTCGTCGGTACGACACGTTCCGGCTTAACAATCTCCGCCAGTGCCTGTAAACGGGTATCCGGTACGGGAACTACTCCGACATTCGGATCAATGGTGCAGAAAGGGTAATTTTCGGCCGCAATGGCCGCTTTAGTCAGTGCATTAAACAAGGTGGATTTGCCAACGTTGGGCAAACCCACGATTCCGCAGTGAAGCGTCATACGTAAATAATCTTAAAGGTGTGTAGGTTATTGGGATTCGAGGCGATGATATCGGTCTTCGAACCGAACAATATCGTCCTCGCCGAGATAACTTCCTGATTGTACTTCAATAATTTCCAAAGGGATCGTGCCCGGGTTTTCAAGACGATGCTTGATACCAAGCGGGATATAGGTGGATTCGTTTTCTGTGAGAAGAAAGGTATCTTCGCCGCGAGTTACCCGCGCCGTACCTTTGACGACGATCCAATGCTCGGCACGATGGTGATGCATCTGCAGCGAGAGTGTCGCACCCGGCTTAATCGTGAGGCGCTTGACCTGGTAACGTGAGCCGTTATCGATCGACTCATAATCCCCCCATGGGCGATGAACTTTCGCATGAAACATGTGCTCCGATCGGGCGGCTTTCTTGAGGTGCTCGGTAATCGCTTTGACGTCCTGAGCTTTATCCTTGTGAGCCACTAGAACGGCATCCGTGGTTTCGATCACCACCACGTCTTGCATGCCAACGGCGGCTAGAAAGCGGCTTTGCGAGTACAGCAACGAATTCCTGGTGTCCTTGAGAAACACATCGCCGATCGTGACGTTGCCGTGATCATCCCGCGGCTTAACTTCGCTTAGCGCCGGCCATGAACCCAAATCGGACCAACCCACGTCTAGCGACAACACGGTAGCCCGGGGTCCCCCATCCGTCTCCGCGGTCAGATTTTCCATAACCGCGTAATCGATCGAATCGCTGGGGCATTGCGCAAACGCTTCCCTGTCGACGCGTATGAAATCACCGTCGTTCTTGCTGGCCGACAGCGCCGCTTTGCAGGCATCGAGGATGGCAGGCCGGTATCGGCCAATTTGTTCCAGCCAAGTTCCGGCTCTTATGACGAAGATCCCACTGTTCCAGAAATAATGGCCGGAGGCCAAATAATGGGCGGCCGTTTCCACATCGGGTTTTTCCGTGAAGCCATCGAGAACGAATACTCCATCGCCAGTTTCCGGTCCACGTCGAATGTAACCGAAGCCCGTTTCCGGCTTCTGGGCCACTATGCCAAAGGTCACTATGTCGCCTTTCGCGGCCAATTCCACCGCTTTCGACATTCGCGTCTGAAATTCAGATATATTCTCAACGTGATGATCCGACGGCAAAATCACTAAGACGGGATCATGCTTATCTTCTACGGCGCGCAAAGCCGCAAGGGTTACTGCCGGTGCGGTATTTTTCCCGATCGGTTCCAGGAGAATAGCGCTCCCGTCCAGGCCCATTTGTCTAAGCTGCTCCGCTACGAGAAAACGATGCATTTCGTTGCAGACTACCAACGGCGACAGCAACTCTAAAGGGCTGCTCTGCACGTCCGTGCTGACGATTCTATACACTGTTTCTTGAAAGAGACTCTTATCTCCGGTAAGCGAGAGAAATTGTTTCGGGTAAGCCTCCCGCGAGAAGGGCCATAATCGCGTACCGGCCCCTCCGGACAACACCACTGCCTGAACAGATATTTTCATGAGTTTTCCCTACAAGGAGTCGCCTAAGAGGTGTGAGAGTATAGCCGAGGCAGCTTAGTCCTAGCCATCCCGGCTGCTCGTGTAGCGTGCACTTGCTATTTGCCGTAGGGCGCAGTAGCCAACGGTTATCGGCACATGGGTTATACTCAAGCGGGTTCTCAGAACAAATAAGCCCACCTCCTAATTCAGTTCAAAATCTTGGCACTCAGAAGAATTTTCAGCGGATCGAAAATCGGTTTTACGGCTAAGCCGAAATCGCATCGAACCCCTCTGTCATCCGGGGTGAATCGAATCACCTCGGAAACTCGATCACCCTTCCTCAGCCTTTTTTGGAAAGGTTTTCTCTTTCTTAGCATTATGATCGTGGGAATTGGCAGTTCCTTTGCCGTTTTGAATTACTTCTATCTGGAGTACCAGTTTCAGGAGCAGCGCCAGCTCGATAGAAAATTGCTAAGCCGGCAAGTGCAAGACTTGCTAGACCGCTCAACATCGCGCTTACAGCAAATTGGCTCTTTGCTAGCATCGGTCGGCGGTTTTGCTTCAGCCTTGACCGGAGAGAATCCGGCAGGCCTGCAACAAGCCGCAAACGTTTTCGATGATTTTCAGTACGACTTGGACATAGAACGTCTTGAGTTGTTTAAGCCGGACGCACAGCGATTCTGGCACTGGGGCGCTGCCCCGCCGTCTCAACTCCTGCGACCGGAAGAGCAGACTACGATTTTGCAGGTATTCAAGGAGGAAAAGCCCTTATCGTTGTTGTCATGCGAACAGCAATGCACTCTCAGCACGTACCAGCCTGTTTTATCCCGGGGACGGTTGGTTGGCGTGGTCAGCCTCACGCAATCCATCGCGCAGCTCGTTGTCGAACATCGCTCATTGACAGGTTCGGACCTGGGGATCTTGATCGAGAACAGCGCCGAAAAGGATGCATACTCCGTCCCCAAATGGTCGATGCGGATCGCCGCCCTCACTCATTTGGAGCTCTTGTCGCCATTTTTACAGCATCTATCGAAGCATTCTCCTACCGCAGTCATGGCTAGTGAAGACATCCATGCTTGGAAAGGCCGGTATTATGCGATCGACGTAATGCCGCTGAAAAATCTACTTCAGGCGGAAGGACTGGTATTGATGATAACCGACGTGACCGCTCAGGTGAGTCACATTCGGAGAGCTACCCGTGACGGCATTTTGTTAAGTGGCCTAAGCCTCTTGGTCGCCGAACTGCTGTTGCTTCTGCTAATGCGTCTGCCGCTTCGCCAACTTCGCCGGTTGGCCGACACTCTACCGATGCTGGCCCAAGGCGCTTATATGGAAGCTCGACAGCGGCTTGCCCATCGGTCGTCCGGGCTTAACGACGAAATCACTATTCTTAGTGCAACCGCCGTGACGTTGTCGCGCCAGCTCGAGGAGCAAGCACAGGCTATAACGCATAAAACCACTGAGCTCGCCGCCGAGCGCGATTTCGTTCAAGGACTCTTGGACACTGCTCAGGTCATTATTCTGACTCAAACAAATCAAGGACGAATCCTCACGGCTAATGAATTTGTCATACAGATTACCGGTTATAGCCAAAACGATCTTAGCGGCAAGGATTTTCTTTCCATAATTTTGGAAAGCAAAGCTGACGACGATCTGGAGCAAGTGTTGCTTGGGCTGTGGAAAGGGCAACGCAAACGCCTGCAACACGAGGCGGAATTATTATGTAAGGACGGGACCCGCCGTTTCGTGGTTTGGGTACATACCCGTCTTCATGAAAATAACGCGGAAGGTATAGCGATTCTGTCCGTTGGGCTCGATGTCACGGAGAGAGTCGAAGCGGAAAACCGCATGATTTGGCTTGCGAACCACGATCCTTTGACCGGGTTATATAATCGCCATCGCTTTCAGCAGGAATTGGAGCGGCAATTTGGGGAAGTGGATAGAAACAGCGCGCGAGCCGCCATACTGCTGTTTGATCTGGATCACTTTAAGGACATCAATGACACCAGCGGTCATCTTGCCGGCGATGCGCTACTCCGCAAAATAGCGCAGGAATTGAAAAACCGTGTGCGCAAAACCGATGTCGCCGCGAGGTTGGGCGGCGACGAATTCGCCATTCTAATGCCGAATCAAACCGCTGAAGGTGCAATGGCATTCGCCAATCTGCTTAATCAGCGGCTCACCGAGCAGCCTCTTAAAATTCATCAAAAAATCTTCCGTGTTTCGGCGAGTATCGGTATTGCCATGATTCCCGAGCACGGAACCGTTATGGATGAAGTGATGGCGAATGCCGATCTTGCCATGTACCAGGCGAAAGATCGCGGTCGTGGTCGGGTCCATTTATTTTCTTATGACGACCAGTCCAAACAACGTATCAGCGAACGCACGTTGTGGAAACAGGCCATTCAGGAGGCACTCGCAGCGCGCCGGCTTGTGTTTCATTATCAGCCCATTGCCGTCATCGACGGGCGCAAAATCCGTTTTTTCGAGTCTTTGATCCGTCTAAAACGCCCAGACGGTTCACTGGCTCCGCCGGGAGAGTTTCTCGAATTCGCTCAATTAACGGGTCTTATTCATGAAATCGACCGCTATGCCGTTGAAGAAAATATACGTTTACTAACGGAATTCGCTGAGCGGGCGCCGGCAGGAGCTATTCACGTGAATCTTTCCGGCTCCGCCTTGACCAACCGGGACTGGACTACCCCTCTAAAAGCCGCCTTAAAGAGCAATTCAATTAAACCGGAGCAATTGATCTTCGAGATCACTGAAACTGCAGCGATTGCCGATTTTGGAACTGCAAAGGAAATCATGGAAGAGCTGGCGGTTCTAGGCTTTCGTTTCGCTATCGACGATTTCGGCGCAGGTTTCGCATCGTTCTCCTATTTAAGACACCTGCCCGTGAAGTTCGTCAAGATCGACAAAAGTTATGTAACTAACTTAATTAATAATCCCCAAGATAGAGCTTTCGTCTCGGCTATCACAACTCTTTCCCATGGAAATGATATCGAGGTAGTCGCCGAGGGCGTTGAAGACGAGGCTACTCTTATTGCTCTCGGTGAATTAGGAGTGGATATGGCGCAGGGCTATTTTATTGGCCGCCCGGCGCCGTTAGAAGGCGGTTGAATCAGCTATCGCCCGTGCGCAATGAGCTGAGCAGTTCAACTGCCCGCTGCACCGCACCCTGATTCGATGAGACGAAACGTTTCCCGTTCCTGCCTATCTCGCTACGAAGCGATTCGTTACTTAGCAGCCGCCCCGCCCAGAGAGCTAACTCCTCGGTATTCTTCACTTCGATTCCGCCGCCGCTCTCTTTGAGCTTGCAGCCAATCTCAGCAAAGTTAAAGATGTGCGGCCCGAACAAGACTGGCAGCCCGGCAACTGCCGGTTCCAGCATATTGTGACCTCCAATCGGCACCAGGCTGCCACCGACAAAAGCAACGTCCGAAGCGGCATAAAAACACCGCAATTCACCCAGGGTATCGAGCAAGAAGACATCGACTGATTCTTCAGCTGGTTTATTTTCGCTTCTGAGCCGAGTCGTCAAGCCCATTTTCTTGCATTCTGCGATGACATCACCGATGCGATGGGGATGCCGTGGCGCCAGTAGCAACAGCAGCTCCGGGAACTGTCTTTGAAGCGCGCTGAAAGCAGTTAGAATCTGGCTCTCTTCACCGGGATGGGTACTACCCGCAATGAAAATCGGACGTCTGCCGAAAAGTGCGCTACGCAAAGCGCCGGCGCGCTCTAGCGCTTCGACCGGTAGTTCTATGTCGAATTTGATATTGCCGGCTACGACAACGGAGTTCGGATTGGCGCCTATCGCTATGTACCGTCTCGCATCTTCTGACGTCTGAGCGGCAATCAATCGGACGCAAGAAAGGCTGCCCTGAGTCAAGGAGCGAAGCCTGAGATAGCCCCGTGCCGATCTCTCCGAGAGACGGCCATTTACTATGGCGAGTGGTATGCCTCGTTCTCCACAGGCGTGGTAGAGGTTTGGCCAGATTTCCGTCTCCAACACTATTGCAAGTACCGGATTGTAATGTCTGATAAACCGGTCTACGCAATCGGGTAGGTCGTAAGGCAAATAAACATGCCGTGCTGTGTCACCCAGAACTTCCTTGATTCGTGCGGAACCAGTGGGCGTCGTTGCCGTGACGAGTATCGTCTGCGTGGGAAAACGGTTTTTGATGGCACGAATAAGAGGAAACGCTGCTTCCGCCTCCCCTACAGAAACCGCGTGAAACCAAATCACGCCGGGTTCCGACTCCGAATCATATATGGCGAGTCTCTCCAGCCAGCGTTGCGAGTAACCCGGTAGTTTGCGTCCTCGCCAAAAGAGACGCCCTAGAATGATTGGCGTGAGGAAATAGAAGAGAGCTGAGTAGATTAGCCTCACTGGGCTGGCGGGGGCGCCGGTCCACATGGCTTTGCGTGCATGTGGACTCGGCTTAGCCTTTATTCCGGGACAATAGAGAGAGACACATTGGCCACGATATCGCCGTGCAATTGTACAACGATCTCGTAATCGCCAGCTTGACGGATCGGACCCGACGGTAAGCGAACCTCGTGTTTTTGAACGCTAACGCCGGCGGCAGTCACGGCTTCGGCGATGTCTTTGGTACCGACAGACCCATATAACCGCCCTTCTTCGCCCGCCTTCTGAACAATCTTTACGGCAAGTTTACCGATGGCCTCGGCCCGAGCCTGAGCCGAAGCCAAATCTTGCGCAGCTTTCTTCTCAAGTTCGGCACGTCTCTTTTCAAATTCGGCCAATTTTTCAGCGGTAGCCGCGGCCGCTTTACCTTGAGGAATCAAATAATTCCGGCCATAACCGGATCTAACGGTGACTTTGTCGCCGAGATTCCCGAGACCCGCAACCTTTTCTAAAAGAATAATTTCCATCGTCGAATGCCTCGATAGTTTTAGCGTTCTTCTAATAATTACAACATACAATCCAGCTCAACTTGGCGATAGCCGCTCTCGCCAATCAAACCAGATGTCACTTAACCCGACTAACGCAATCGGCACGATCACATAAGGAACGAATAACAGCGTTACATAAATTCCGACCAGCCAGAGCTTCCGCCCCTTGTTCTGGAAAACCAATGCATGAAGCACCGAAAAGCCAACCAACAGGAATAACGCGAAAAGCGGAAAACTCAGATTCCAAGCGACTTCCGCCAAATCCTTGCTCGCAGCTACAGCGACTATCAGCACCAGCATCCCGAAATAGGGAAATGCCGCATGAATACGAATTCCCAAAAATTCAGGACGGAACCCGCCGGGATTAAATAGAGCGGCTTGCCACCAGCGTGCAATCAATAAGCTCAGTATCAGGCTAATCACCAAGCTAGCCGAAACAACCCCGGTCATATAACGCGCGACCACCGATAAGCTGTTCCAGAGCTGATCTGCCTTGAAATCCGAAGGAGCGCGATCTACCAGCGGCCCGACAACCCGCTCTAAGCCCTCGATCCAAATGGAAGAAGGGTCGGAGTAAAGTAAGTAGGCCCCGGCCACCATGAGAATGCCCATGACTGAGGCAAACCCCAGGGCGGTTGACAGCCGACCTGATTCGCGGAGGACCACCGCTGTGAGCCACATGGGAAGCCAGAGAAGAAGTCCGTAGCCGACCGCGTTAGTCATGCTGCCGACGAGGAACCCGCCTAAGACACCAACCGTCACAACGGATCCCGCTACTACCACTCCACCTTCGTAGGCACCTTTTCGCAGTGTTGAGAGTCCTACGGATGCCGAAGCTAGCAGACTAAGAAACGGAATGAGCCACGACATGAGAGTTAAAATGCAGACCGCGAATACGGCCTGCGTTCGTCCTCTCATGATGAAAACGGCCAACGCGCGCATAATCAGCCCGCGCCCCTGCTGGCGCTCAGGCTACTTATTTGTGGGCGTCGGTATACGGCAACAGCGCCAAAAAACGAGCCCGCTTGATCGCAGTGGCAAGCTGTCTTTGGTATTTTCCCTTCGTGCCGGTAATACGACTCGGAACGATTTTGCCCGTCTCAGAGATATATTCCCTGAGCATATCGAGATCCTTGTAATCGACCTCTTTAATGCCCTCGGCGGTAAATCTGCAATATTTCTTGCGCTTAAATTGGCGAACCATAAAAGACCTATTTCTTAACTAAGATTGTCGTGTGCGAATTGGAACCATAGGGATGAAGCCGGCTTTCCGCTTCAGGTTTCCGATGGAGCTTCCGCTTCGTCGCCACCTTCTTCATCCGCACTCCCAGAAGATTCTTCGGCGCGTTCTACTTCCGGTTCGGATTGGCCGGATTTCGCCATGAGAGAGGGCTCGGTTATCGCTTCTTGGCGACGAATCGTCATGCTGCGCAATACGGCGTCATTAAACCGGAACCCGCTTTCCAGTTCGTCAAGGATCTGCTGGTCGCATTCGATGTTCATCAACACGTAGTGTGCTTTATGAACTTTGTTGATGGGATAGGCCAATTGTCGGCGGCCCCAATCCTCCAGGCGATGGATTTTCCCAGTGCCGGATTCGATTATGGCGCGGTAACGATCCACCATGGCCGGAACTTGCGCACTTTGGTCCGGGTGGACCATAAAAACGATTTCATAATGTCGCATATTTGCTCCTTATGGATTAAACAGCCTTCCGCACATTGCGGTAAAGCAAGGAGAGGCAGCCTCATGAGCCACCAACCAGAACGGGGATTTTAATGCGTTACCAGTTACGTTACAAGTTAACGAGTTCCTGTAAATTCAATATAAAACTGAGCGATAGCCGTGAATCTGCTCTAAAAATGCTGCGAGCCGATGGGAATTAGGCCAGGATATCTCCGATATTGCAGTATCGTGCTGTAGTACGGCGACACAAGACATCACCCGACTCATGCATACAAATTGAGTAATCCGTTAGCCGTCATGGGTCGTCCCGATTCCGTCAGCGCGCTTTCGTTTTTCTCCGAAACCTGTTCCGAAAAAGGCTGGCTCCGATCGCCAAAACGCGACTGCTGCTGATGGAAATCGAACGACGAGCCCCTTTCATCCGACAGGCCGGAGGGGACCGTCACATTGATGTCGGCTAGGGTAATCTGTTGAGCGCCAAGCATTTCTCGCAGCTTGGGAGTCGCTGCCTCAATGGCCTCCCGAACTGAAGCGTGATGGGTCGAGAAATGGATTGTCGCCTGGTCCTGATCCATTTGGATGCGGATTTCCAAAGGACCCAAGTGTGCAGGATTGAGCTTGATTTCGGCCGTCTGCAGGGTTTTATCGGCCATCCATATGATACGCTCCCCCAGTCCGTCCTGCCATCCGGGTTGATTCAAAGGCTTATCGAGCGCCGGCACCGAATCGCTGGCAACAACCGTAGAAATCTGCGATATGGCAGGCATCGCCCCCATGGAAAAATCCGCATCTATCGGGGGCTGGCTTCCCTCAGCGGCTGCGCCATTCAATGCCGATGATTTTTTGTCGAACTGAGGAACAAGTCCTTCGACCGCACCGCTTTTGATCGATTCGTTGTCATCCGTCTCCGCAGCAAGCAATTGCGATAGCAATATGTCCGAATCTTCCGCGCCTGACGCTACTGCCCCGGATGAGCTGCCTTCTGCCGGTAGCGAACTGCTCCCTTCCCTTTTAGACAGAGATGCAATCTGCTCTCTGTGCGTCACACCGGCGCTGCCGTGCGTATCCAGCACATCACTGGATAAATGGCTTGCCAGAAGCTCTTGGCTCGAGACGGTGAAATCGTCCCCCTCGGAAATTTCATCGCCCAACATCTCCATCCTCTTCTCTAGCTCTACGGGGGGAGTAAACGCCGATGTGTTTTCTGCGGATGTTTGCGAGATCAACGCTTCCCCGTCACCCAGATCCGGAGACTCGGACTGTTCCGATGCTAGCGGAACTAAATAGGCGGCAAGCGTCGCCAGCAACGGCTCTGTCGAAAGCTTTTCGGACCTCGAATCGTCTTCTCGGGACGCTGTCTCGGGCAACTGATTGCCGTCTCCCGGCAACCCGCTGCCGCCAATTGCTGGATCTCCTGAATCTCCAAGGACCTGCTGAGCTGAAAAACGTTCGAGATTGGATAGATACTGAAGAAGCTCCTGAAGCGGATCCGTGCGTGACTCGTCTTTTTCCGCCGGGGCGGCTATGGCCCCCTCTCCGACAGTATAGGTCGGAGCGTCGCCCTTCATCGCTTCAAACTGCCTCACCAGCGCTGCGAGAAAAGCGGCTGGATTCGCTTCGCTCGGTGCTGCGCTACGGGCGAGCTGCGCTAATTCGAGAATGGAAGCCGGCATGGCCGGTACGGCTGTGATTGAGTTATTGATGCTCATGGCGTGAATTCCGAAATCGCATGACCATTCTTAGCAAATGGAGCGCCAAAAAGGCAAAGGGTACTCATACGAATACGGTCAGGATACTGTTACCGCCGCTGGAGCGACGGCCCGATCTTTCATCCTGCTCCGCTTGCTGCTTCTTTTCCTCCATGCGCTTTTCTTCCGTAAGCGTATTCTCAAAAACTTTTTTGATGCCCAGACTGTGATTGCGCGCCGCTTCCCATTCCGCTTGGCGACTTTGAAGCTCTGCCTGCGCCGTCGTAACAGCCTTTTCCTGATCGGCAATAGCGGTATTGATCTTCGCCAGAAACGCCCGGTATTCGACCAATTGACGCGTCCCGAGGCCTTCATTTCCGGATCTCTGAAACTGCGATGAATAGTTATCTCTAAAAGTCTTGAGACTGTCGAGATTCCGCTGCGTAGACTCCAACTTTCGCCGGCTGTCTCCTAGCACTTGAGCGGTTTGCTTTTCGCGGGATTCGGCGAGCTCTAAAACCGGATTCAAGCGCTTTGATCGTTTCATACATTAGTCCTATTGGCTTATTTTGCGATGTGAGACATGCCAAACGTTGTTACGACGATGCGCCTGCTAATTTTTCCAAATCGTTAAGGCTTCGCTCAAACCCGACCGCCTCGTGCAGATCCTGTTGCAGAAAATGCATAATACCGGGATTCATAGCGATGGCTTCATCGATGCGCGGATCCGATCCTTTATGATAGGCTCCGATGCTGATTAGATCGCGATTTTGCTGATAAATGGAGTATAGGCGCTTGAGACGTCTGGCAAGCAGCATATGCTGTTCATCGGCAATATCCGTCATTACGCGGCTGACCGATGCCTCGATATCGATTGCAGGGTAATGCCCCGAGTCCGCCAAGCCCCGGGAAAGCACGATATGGCCGTCCAGTATTCCGCGCGCCGCATCAGCGATGGGATCGTTGGCATCATCCCCTTCGGCAAGCACGGTATAGAAGGCCGTGATTGATCCCTCCCCCTCGTCCCCGTTTCCCGCCCGCTCCACAAGCTGCGGCAGCTTCGCGAACACCGAGGGCGGATAGCCTTTGGTCGCCGGCGGCTCGTCGATCGCCAAAGCGATTTCGCGTTGCGCCTGCGCGAAGCGGGTCAGCGAGTCCATCAAGAGCAAAACGTTGAGACCGCGGCTCCGGAAAAATTCCGCAATGCTCGTGGCCAACAAAGCACCGTGCATACGCATCAAAGGCGGGTAGTCCGCCGGCGTTGCCACCACCACGGCCTTGGCGCGCCCTTCTTCCCCCAGAATTTTCTGCACAAATTCGTTGACCTCGCGGCCCCGCTCGCCGATGAGACCCACCACCACCACATCGGCGTTCGTATACTTGGTCATCATGCCGAGCAGATTGCTCTTGCCCACGCCCGTACCCGCGAACAATCCCAGACGCTGTCCTCGACCGACCGTCAGCAACGCATTGATGGCGCGAACCCCGACATCCAGCGGTTCGCGGATCGGCTTTCGCGCCAATGGGTTGATCGCACTGCCGGTCAGCGGCATCGAGCAATCGGTCTGTAGAGGCCCCTTCCCGTCCAAAGGCTTGCCGGACCCGTCCAACACGCGCCCCAGCAAACCGAATCCGACTCGAGCCGTGGATGTTTTCGTCAGCGGTATGACCCGGCAATCCGGCTCCAAACCTTGAATGTCGCCCGTCGGCATCAAATAGATCCGTTCTCCGGCAAAGCCGACCACTTCGGCCTCCACGCCTTTTCCGTGGGCTGTTTTGACGATGCAGCGGGCTCCGACAGCCGCTCGGCAGCCGACGGCCTCCAGCGTGAGACCGACCATCCGGCTCAGCTTGCCTTCCACCATCAACTCCGGGGGCTCCGCCAGGCGTGCTCGATAACCCGCCAATTTTGTAGCCCAAGCTTCGTTGAACTTCGGTGCCGGACCAAGATCGATCATGGCCGATCCTCGTCGCGCTCGCCGCCGAGTAATCGCGCGATTACCGATGCAAGGCGTTTTTCGACTGTAGCATCGATATACGACGTATCCGTTGTTACCCGACAGCCGCCCCGAGTCAACAGCGGATCTTCGACGATCCTCCAGCGCGGACCCAGTTCGTCCAGCGCGAGGGCGGAACGAATCAGCTCCGCATCGTCGGGATGAATGTGGAGCCCGATCTTTCGCGCGCCGGACGGCAAAATTGCAATGGCCTGACGAACCACGGCGATGATCTCTCCCGGCTCGGTTTTGAGCTCTCGCCGAATGAGTTGCTTCGCAATGGCAATCGCCAAAGCGACCAATTCCTGCTCAACCTGACCCTCCACTTGGGCAAGCGGTTCGTCCAAGCAGCCGATTAACTCCTGAAAGCGCTGCGCCAAGGAAGCCGCGTTTACGCGCCCCTCGTCATATCCCTGGCGGTAGCCTTCTTCGCGACCATCCTGATATCCTCGTTCCGAGCCCTCTTTATATCCGGCAGCACGCGCTTCTTCATATGCCTGCTTCTGCATCACTTCGATTTCTTCGGCCGTGGGCATCGTGGGATATTCCACTTCGTCCTCGACCACGACGACCGGCGATTCCTCCTCCGGCTCGCCCATGACCGGCAACTTCCACGGTGCAAGCGAAGCAAGCTCTTCGGCGGTAAAACCTTTAAATGAGCTCATCGCCGCCGCCTAGGGACAGTTCGCCGGCCTCCGCCATGCGCCGGGCGATGGCAAGAATGTCTTTCTGCGCAGCTTCCACATCGCTTAAACGGGCCGGGGGAGCTGCCTCTAAATCGTCGCGCAACATTTCCGCCGCCCGGCGCGACATATTGCTGAAAATCTTTTCCTTCAGCGCGTCGTCGGCGCCGCGCAGGGCCAGCAATAACGAATCCGTGGACACCTCGCGAAGCAAAGTCTGGATTCCACGATCATCGATGTCCACCAGATCGTCGAACACAAACATCTTGTCCTGGATCTTTTGACTGAGATCGGGGTTGACTTCGCTGATCTGCTCCATGATGGAGGCTTCGACGGTGCTGTCTATAAAGTTAAGAATATTGGCCGCGGTTTCGATACCGCCGAGCGTCGATGATTTGACATTGGTATTGCCACTGAGCTGCTTCTCCATAATGTCGTCAAGCTCTCGAAGTGCTGCAGGCTGCACACCCGTGAGCGTGGCGACACGCATGATAAGGTCCGGCCGCGCCCGCTCCGGGAGATAGCCAAGGGTTTCGGCGGCTTGGTCGCTATCCAGCAGCGACAAGATGATGGCGACGATTTGAGGGTGTTCGAGCCGGATCAGATCGGCGATGGCACGAGGGTCCATCCACTTGAGCTGCTCCAAGCCTTTGCTGTTGCGGCCCAGCAAAATACGGTCACAGACGCTGCTGGCCTTATCGGCTCCCAAGGCTTGGGTAAGCAGATTGCGGATATATTCTTCCGAATTTACGCCCAGCGCGGTTTGGTTCCGGATATCATCCACGAATATCCCGAGGACGTTCTCCACCATATCCATGGTGATGTTCCGAAGCTCCGCCATGGCGCCGCCGACTTGCTGGACTTCCTTCGGAGACATGTGCTTCAGCACTTCCGCCGCCCTATCCTGCCCTACCGTCAGGAAGAACAACGCGGCCCTCTGCGGCCCGTCCAGTTTCGTCGGATCAAATTCAGCCATTCACATTCATCCAGTTCTTTATGACTTGCGCTACGCGTTTGGGATCTTGATCGACGGCTCGCTGTGCAAACTCCACACGCTTTTCGTGGTTTTCAGGTGCTTCAAGCATCAGCATTTCGTCGTCGTCTGTTTTAAGCGCCACGCGAGAATCGCCCGACTCGGCGAGAACGCCTTCCTTGACTTGGCCCGATTCCGTACCGTTCTCGTCGACTTTCACCGATTCGCCGCGCCCGACAAGACCTTTTACCGCCGGCCGAAGCACGCCGAAGACCAGCAGAAGTACAACTAGAGCGGCCCCGGCCTGCTTAACAGCCGGCCAAAACCAGTTTTGTTCCCAGACAGGCGCAACGGGCAGACTTTCCGCTTCCATTCGGAAAGCCGCGTTGGTTACGGTGACCCGGTCTCCGCGGGCGGCATCGTAGCCCACGGCTTCCTTCACCAGGTTGGTGAAACGAGTCAGGTCCTCTTCGCTATAGGGCTGAAGAGTCACGCCGTTATCGGCCTGCGGGATATGCTGATAGTCCACCACGACTGCCGCGGTAACGCGCCGGACGACGCCGGCTCCGAGGCGGGAATGGCTGATGGTTTTGTCCAGCTCGTAATTGCGCGTGGCGCTCTTGCTCGTGTTGAGGGGAGGCTCCGAGGGTTTTTGCCCGGTTTGGCCGGCTGGCGCGGCACCGGTCGTTTCAGGCGCGACACCGGAAGGCGGCGGCTGATTGGACAACGCCCCCGGCACGCCCTGTACGGTCGACCCCTTGTTTTGCTCCTCGCTGGTTTGTTCGCTGCGCAAGGCGGGCAGGTCCGGGTTGTACAGCTCCTGAGTACGCTCTGTGACGGTGAAATCGATATCCGCGGTCACCTGGGTGCGCAGCCCTTCCCTTCCCACCACCGGACTCAAGATGTTCTCGATGCGCTCGATGAGATGCTCCTCGACTTGTTTCTTGTAATCGAATTGCTTGGCGTTGAGATACATGTCATTGCCGTTGTCCTCGGCATTGAGCAGATGGCCCCGCTGGTCGACTACGGTGACTTGCCCGGGTTCCAGTTGAGGCACGCTGGATGCGACCAGATGGACGACAGCCTCCACCTGCCCCGGCTCCAAGCCGCGGCCCGAGTGCAATTCGACCATAACCGAAGCACTGGCTTTCTTAGGTTGCCGCACGAACACCGATTCCTTGGGCAAGGCAAGATGAACGCGAGCCGATTTGACATTGCGAATGGTCGTGATCGAGCGGGCAATTTCGCCCTCCAACGCGCGCTGGTACCGTGCGCCCTCCACCATTTGGCTAGCTCCGAAACCGGACTGCTGGTCCATGAGTTCAAAGCCGGTACCGCTTTCCTTGGGCAAACCCATCCCCGCAAGTTTTAGTCGTACGGCATGCACCTGATCGGCTGGAACCAGAATGGCGCCGGTAGTCGGTTGGATCTGATGTTCCACATTGAGTTTTTGCAGCGCTTCGACGATTTCGCCGCCCGCCTTTTCCTCTAAATTGGAAAACAAGGCTGCATACTCGGTTTTCTGTGCCCATAACAGCACAGCAACGGCGGTTGCCAAGGTGAGCGCGAGAGCAGCTAGCAAGCCGATCTGCCGGCCCCGCGGCATTTGCATCCAGCCCCGCAGCATCGGCGGCAATTTTTCGCCCTGAACAACCGACGCTTGCCCGCCCGGCACCAGATTTTTGCTTTCGCTGAGTTCCATTGCTGCTTACCGCGTCAGTTCCGGGTCACATGGGCATGTTCATGACGTCCTTGTAAGCCTCTACCAGCTTGTTCCTAACCTGGACCATGGCTTGGAACGACAGGCTGGCTTTCTGCAGTGAGATCATCACTTCCGAGAGACTGGCGTCGGTTTCCCCGGATTCGAATGCTTCCGCCAATTTGTTGGCTTGTTGTTGAGTGTCGTTGACCTTATCGATCGAGTCCTTGAGCAAAGTGCCAAAATCGACTGTGTTATCGGTTGGCAATGCGGTGCTGCGGGCCTGATCCCGCATAACGCGCATCTGCGTCAGAATCTTGTTGATATCGAGCTCGCTCATGGTTATGCCAGTTTTTTTGTCGTTACGCCGAGAGAAGCATGATCTACGCCAACGTCAGACGGCGGCCAGGCACCCGGCTTCCCGCAGTTTGGCAAGCTTGTAGCGGAGCGTCCGTTCGCTGATCCCAAGCCGTTCCGCCGTTGATTTACGGCTACCGTTTTGCTCCCTCAGGGTGTCGAGAATGATCTTTTCCTCCAGGGTCCGCAGTCCGTCCACCAGCGTCTCGGCGGTCTCCGAGTCCGGCGCTGCCGGAATCCCGTCACCGCCGTCGATATCGTCCTCGAACGCCAGATCTTCCGTCGTAATGCGTTTACCCGACTGGAGTATCAGCGCTCTCTGAATTAGGTTATCCAATTCCCGCACATTTCCCGGCCACGCGTAGGACAGCAATCGATCGGCGGCGTCCTCGGCCAATTCCGGTAACGATTTGCCGCTTCGCCAATGACGCCGGACAAGAGCTTCCGCCAGAGGAAGAATGTCCCCTCTCCGCTCCCGCAACGGCGGGATGGTCAAAGGAAACACGCTCAATCGATAATAGAGGTCTTCCCTAAAGAGACCGCGGCTAACCCATTCCTTCAGATTACGGTTGGTTGTCGCGAGTACGCGAATGTCCAGAGCGAGCACTTTGCGCCCGCCCAGACGCTCGACCTCGCGTTCCTGGAGAACCCTGAGCAATTTTGCCTGCAAGGCCAGATTCATCTCGGATATTTCGTCAAGAAGCACGGTGCCGCCTTGCGCTATTTCCAGCTTTCCGGGAACCGTTTGCGCCGCTCCGGTATAAGCGCCTTTCTCGTAACCGAAAAGCTCCGCCTCGAGCATGTTTTCGGGAATCGCGGCACAGTTGATGGCGACGAAGGGACCGTTGTACCGAAGAGAACTCTGGTGGATGTAACGGGCGAAAACTTCCTTGCCGGTACCGCTTTCGCCCTGAATCAACACCGTGGCATCGGATTTCGCGATCCGGGCCGCCAAGCCGAAGAGCTTTTTCATGGCCGGGTCTTCGACCACCCGCCCGTCGATTTTCACCGGCTCCGGCAGGATTCGCCGGGATACTTGCTCGACCAGGGCTTCCGCCGCAAACGGTTTGACCAGATAGTCACAAGCCCCGGCTTGCATCGCCTGAACTGCATTTTCGATCGTGCCGTAGGCCGTCATGAGAAGTACCGGCACGTCCGGATATTCCGATTTGATGCGTTCGAGCAGACTCAGCCCATGCAATTTGGGCATCTGCACGTCGCTGACCACCAGCCGCACCGGCGATTCCGCCAATTTAGCGAGTGCCTCCCGCCCGTCCCCTGCGGATATCGTCCGATAGCCGGCGAGCTCCAAGGTGTCCGTCAACGCTTCCGACAAGGAAGGATCATCCTCGACGATCAAAATGTCAGTTTGCTGCATCATGTTCTCCCGTGTAGGCGGGCCGGCTGGAAAGATCCGCCGGCAAAGGCGTGCCGCCTTGCTTCAAAGGCAATTGAATACGAAAGGTTGATCCACGATCCGGTGAAGATTCACACCAAATTCGGCCGAGATGCGCTTTGACCACGTACTCGGCGATAGCCAACCCAAGCCCGGTACCGTTGGTTCGGGTGGTGAAAAACGGTTCGAAAATTCGCGCTCTGATTTCCTCGGAAATGCCCGGACCGTCATCCGACACGCTGATTTCCAACCAATGCGGCTCGGGTTGACTCGCGACAACCGCCACGCTGCCTTTTTCGGCGATGGCGTCCACCGCGTTGTTAACCAAGTTGATTAATACACCTAGTAGCGCGTCGCCGTTGCCGTGCAGACAGTCGTCGGCAAATCGATTGATTGTCCTAAAACGTATGGATTTACCCTGCATTGACGGCTCACAGTTTTCTGTGAGCTTGGTGAAGAGCTCGCTGATCGAAAACTGCGCCTTGGCGAATGTGCCCATCCGAGCGAAGGTCAGCATGTCGTTGACCTGACGCTCCAAATAATGGAGCCGCTCCGTCAGCTTCGTCCCGAATTTGGAACGTTGAGAACCATCGAGATCGGACTTTGAAAGATGGGAGGCATAAAGCAGCGCCGCGGCGAGAGGGGTGCGCACTTGATGGGCAAGGCTTGCCACCATTTCCCCCAATGCTGAAAGTCGCCTTTGATGATCCGCCCACTCCTGGAGAGAGCGCATTTCCGTGACATCCGTCAGAAGCACGATCTGACCCGGCTCATCGCCCAGCGGGCTGAGGGTCAGGCTTATGGTCTTTCCGTCGGAAAGGCGCCGTTGATGGGGATTTTCCACTATCGGCAAGGCATCCAAGACTCCGCGCCAAAAGCGGCCTACCAACGGCTCGCCGAGAAACAAGCCGGCCACAGGATTGTGTTCTATGATCAGACCGCAGTCGTCAATCACGACCACCCCGCCCGGCAGAGTCTTCAAGAGCAACTGTAGGCGATTGGCCAGAATCTCCTTTTCGGCCAAAGTTTTCAGCCGCTCGCTTCGGGCAGCGGCGAGTTCTTCGTTAAGGCGGGCAACTTGGGCTTCGAGGTCGAGATAGGACTGGGTTAGATTCTCGGAAAGCGCGTTGAATACCTGGAAGGCATCCTGCAAGCGCTTAGCATCGTCGAATACTTGATTACCCAAGGGCGTGCCGAATCCGGTAAAGTTGAACCTGGTCGGCAGCAAGCAATCAAAGTGCCACTTTATAACCCTATAAATACAATGACTTAGCCAGCCATTATTCGGGTGGATGTCAAATAATCGTCGTTTCTTCCCCACGCAGGCCGTATTTTCGCAACTTCTCCACTAAAGTCGTGCGCCGCATTCTGAGAAGATTAGCCGCATGAGCCACAACGCCATTACATTCATCCAAAGCCTGCTTGATCAATTCGCATTCCAGATTATTGAGGTGTTCGCGCAGGTCCAAGCCTTTCTCGGGCAAGCGTGCAAGCGCAAGTCCCTCGCTTAGGACTGTGTTTCCAACATCCGGCTCGTGTCTTAGCACGGCATCTTCCGGCTTGACGTACTGTTGGAATTTTTCCGGCAAGTCCGCCGCGTCGACGACATTGTTCGGATACAAAATGGCCAGACGCTCGATCAGATTGGCCAATTCGCGCACATTGCCGGGCCAGTGATATCGCTGCAGGACCCGAAAAGCTGCCGGAGTAAGCCGCATATCCCCCCGCTTCTCGGCCTTAAGACGGGCGGTAAGATCCTCGACCAAGGCCGGGATATCTTCCAGCCTATCGCGTAGAGAGGGCACTTCGATCGGAAAGACGTTGAGACGGTAGTAAAGATCCTCCCGAAATCGATTCCGGCTGATTTCCTCTTCCAGATTGCGGTGAGTCGCCGCGATAATTCGGACGTCACACTGAATGGTCTTATTGCTGCCGACTCTCTCGAAACTGCGTTCTTGCAGGACTCTTAAAAGCTTGACCTGCATCGATAACGGCATGTCGCCGATTTCGTCCAGAAACAGCGTACCGCCCTCGGCCAATTCAAAGCGACCCTGACGGGAACTCAGCGCTCCGGTGAACGCTCCTTTTTCGTGACCGAAAAGTTCGCTTTCCAAAAGTTCCCCGGGTATGGCGCCGCAATTTACCGGTACGAAAGGTTTGCTTCGGCGGGCCGAGTAATAATGTAAATTGCGGGCGATGACCTCTTTGCCGGTGCCCGATTCACCGAGAATCAGAACCGTTGCGTCAGAGGGGGCGACCTGTTGGATGAGTTTGCGCGTGCGTTGGACAGTTGCACTGGCACCCGTCAAACTCCGGAACAGTTCCGGCGGACGGAAGTTCACGGTCTCCGGCGTTCCCCGGCTGATCTTCTCGAAACAGGCGTTCAGGGTGGCGTAATTGGTCGGCCAAGCCAACACTGCCGTGGCTCTGGCTTCGAGGCCGGTCAATAAGGGCCTGGCCGGACTTTTGTCCATCACCAATATGAGCGGCGTCTGCCGATACAGCTCCACGAGCCGCAAAACCACCGTTTCGATGTGCTCGTCCACCCCAACGAAGATTACGTCGAATTCCGGTTCCGCCTCGTCCCTGAGGGTATCCAGGGTACGCGCGATAATTTCACAATCGAGAAATGCCAGAACAGCTCTTAATTCCGTACATAAGACGCTATCGCTTTGAACTATTAAAATTCGGCGTAAGGCCATCTACTTTTGCTCTCCATCGGATTGGCATGTGCGTCGGCCGGTGCGGATGTTATGGTGGATCTGCAACAACAAACGGTTTGAAAGTTTAGCCGTCAAAATACCGTCGTCAACCGGGCTATTTTGTAGCGACAAGATAATCTAATGCTAAAAAGCGCTAATACGGGAAGCAGGAAACGGTTATACGAGCTATTTTATGCTTAGGTATAAGCTAACGAGTCGCCAATCCGCGACATAAACATCAGTGTGACGGAAACGAGACAGCGGAATAGCGTGTATACTTTTGGCAACAACACATTTTACAGTTGCGGGCTTTTTAATGGCCAAATTGACGCTCACGTTTAAAGGCAAACCACTCCAGGCCATCACGCTTAGGCCGGGCGAGATCGGTATCGGCCGCGATCCGTCTAACACTTTGCATATCGATAGTTTGGCGGTTGCGCCCCGGCACGCGGTTATCGAATCCACTTCCGAAAGAACGATCATCCGCGAGATCGACAGGGACTTTCCTCTATTCGTCAATGACAAAAAAGTTGCCGAGCATGTGCTCAGCCATCGCGACCGCATTGCCATCGGCAAACATGTGATTTTCTTCACCAAGGATGAAGTCTTTAGGCCCGGGGAGCAGGCGGATTACGAATCGGAACGGGAGGTCTCCGCAGAAGCGGATGCCAAATTTTTCAATGGCAGCTTGCAGGTGTTGAATGGACGGCAGATCGGGCTGGTAATTCCTTTGAAGAAGGCTCTGGTTCGCCTTGGAAAAGAAGGATCCGGCGTGGTAATCATTGCCAAGCGTAAAAACGGCTATTTTATTTCGCCTTTGGCTGACGGCACATCGCTGACGGTCAACGACGAGCCCGCAAAAGATCAAGCGGTGCTGTTGAACAACGGCGACATCGTCAAGGTCAATGATTCCTTAATGCAATTCTTTCAAGAAGAGTAAACGCATGGAGCGTCGCACAATGCCTAGCATCAAACCATCGGAAAAGCGCCATTTTCACCGCGTAGCCCATGATGCGGCAGCCACGCTGTCCCATAAAAACGAAAGCTTTCCGTGCAAGATCTTGGACCTTTCGCTCAAAGGCTGCCTGATCGAGCTCAACTCGGATCAGCTTATCGATTCCGAAGACATCTACGACCTCCGCGTTAATTTGAACGAGACGGTGCACATCTCGATGGGCGTGTCCCTCGCCCACCGCAGCGAAAGGAAGATTGGCTTTGTGTGCCGCCGAATCGATCTCGACAGTGTCAGTGCACTAAGAAGGCTGGTCGAACTGAATCTGGGGGACGCGGAATTGCTCGAACGCGATTTGCAGGCGTTAGCCTTGGGGGCGGGCGGCTAATACGTCACAACGCGGCCAAAGCGTCGCGCAAGCTTCTTACCGGCACAATTTCCAAATCTTTTATACCGCCTTTCAGGATATTCTTGGCAGGCGCCAAAGCGTGGGTAAACCCATGTTTCGCGGCCTCCTTGAGCCGCTCCTCGCCGTTCTGAACCGGCCTGACCTCGCCGTTGAGGCCCAGTTCGCCGAACACCACCCAGTCCTTCGGAATCGGGCGATCCCGGTAGCTGGACACGACAGCCAACGCCACCGCGAGATCCCCGGCGGTTTCGGTAAGACGCAAGCCGCCCACCAAATTAACGAACACGTCCTGGTTGAACAACGGAATTCCGCCGTGCCGATGGAGCACCGCCAACAGCATCGCCAGCCGATTTTGTTCCATGCCCACGGTGACCCGGCGCGGAGTCGGCGAATGGGATTCGTCGACCAGCGCCTGCACCTCGACCAGAAGAGGACGACTGCCTTCGCGCATCACCATCACGACACTGCCCGGAGCGTCTTCCTCGCCGCGCGATAAAAACAGCGCCGACGGATTGCGCACCTCCCGCAGCCCCATTTCCGTCATGGCGAACACGCCAAGTTCGTTGACCGCGCCAAAACGGTTCTTGAAGGCCCGGATGACCCGAAAACGGCTGCTCGAATCGCCCTCGAAATACAGCACGGTATCCACCATGTGCTCCAACACGCGCGGACCGGCCAGGGCCCCCTCCTTGGTGACATGGCCCACCAGAAAAACGGTCGTTGGTGTCTGCTTGGCGTATCGCACCAGTTGGGCGGCGCACTCTCTCACTTGGGCCACCGAACCCGGCGCCGACTGCAATATTTCGCTGAAAGTGGTTTGGATGGAATCAATGACCAGAACATCCGGCCGGCTCTCCGCCGTAACGGCCAAAATTCGCTCCAGTGAGGTTTCGGCGATGATTTGTACGCCCGCGCAAGGAAGTTGCAGCCGCTTGGCGCGAAGGCTCACCTGCCGGATCGATTCCTCGCCGGTGACATAGAGCACCCGCTGACGTTCGCTAAGCGTAGCCAGGGTCTGAAGCAACAGGGTCGATTTGCCGATACCGGGATCGCCGCCGATCAGGATCGCGGAACCGGTTACGAGTCCGCCGCCCAGGACTCGGTCGAATTCTTCGATCCCGGTCGGCGTTCTAAAAATTTCTTCGGCCTCGACCTCGGCAAGCGATACGGGAGATGCGTTTTCGGTAGCTCCGGCATAGCCCACAAACCGGGAGACTGACGGCGCCGCCCGATCCTCCACGCCTTCCACCAGCGAATTCCAGGCGTTGCAGGCCGGACACTGTCCCGACCATTTGGTTTGGGCATGACCGCATTCCGTACAGCGAAACACGATCTTCCGGTCTTTACCACGACTTACGGCCACGGTTTGCACCCGCTGACTACAGCATTTACATCGTGGCGAAAATGAACCGCCACGGAATCAAAGCCAATCTCACGCATGCCCTTCAAACTCGCATCAAGAGGCATCACGTGATCGGGAGACTCGTCACTGAATAGGTGGACAATCCACTGCTCCAGGAGATCCACGCGGTTCAAGGCGGTAAACGTGCGGAAGTATTGCCTTACCTCCTCCTGGATTGCCTGCAAGTGGGCCAAGGAATCATCCAGGGCATAACGGTCGCCGTTGACGAATATCCCCCCCGGCTTGAGAACACGAAGGATTTCTTCGAGTACCCGCAGGCGATAACCGTCGAGGAAATTGTGCAGGGTGTAGGCCGTAGCCACTACATCCAAGCTTGCGGGCGGCACCTCACGGAGATAGGACAAGGCGTCGTTCTCAATCAATCGCAGGCGACCGTGCTCCAATACGTCGGCCAAATTCCGCCGAGCTTGGCCCAACATGGTCGGTTCGCTGTCCACTGCGGTGATGATCGCATCGGACCGCGCATGAACGAGGTTTAAAGTCGTCACGCCGGTACCGCAGCCGAGTTCCAGCAGATTTAACGATTTCGTCGGAACTTTGGGCGTCCAACCGGCAACGAATTCGCCGACCCGCCGGCTCATATCGGCGGCTGCAGGGCAAATCCGCTTGAGCATTTCGTACTCTTCCCCGATAGGGCCGGAAAAAAGCTTTTCAGCAGTCACTTCATTCATGATTGATTGTACGAGTTATAAATTAGGTATCAGTTCAGGCAAGAGTTCACGGCTGATAAACGATGCGGTAAAGCGCTCCGGCTTTATCGTCCGATATCACCAGCGCTCCGTCGGGCATCTGCAAAATATCCACCGGGCGACCGAGCACCTTACCGTTCGGCCGTAACCAGCCTTCGGCAAAAATCTTTTCATTTATCGGTTTGCCCCCCTGGAATTCGACCATCACAACCCGGTAACCGTCCGGGGTGCTCCGGTTCCAAGAGCCATGCTGGGCGACGAAAAGCTGGCCCTGATATTCGGCGGGAAATTGCTTGCCAGTGTAAAAGCGCATGCCGAGCGCGGCAACGTGGGCCGGAAACGTCCATGCGGGCGGTTCGAATTCGGCGCAGGCTTTGCCCTTGCCGAAAGACGGATCGGCGATATCTTTGCCGTGACAATGCGGAAATCCGAAATGAAGACCCGGCTTCGGCGCATGATTCAGTTCGTCGGGCGGCATGTCGTCGCCCATCCAGTCGCGTCCGTTCTCGGTTAACCAAAGCTCTTTCGTTTCCGGATGCCAGTCGAAACCGACGGTATTGCGGATCCCGCGGGCATAAATCTCAAAATTAGAACCATCTTTGTCCAATCGGGTCAGCGTCGCGTAAATCTCTTTCTTGGGAAGGCAGACATTGCACGGAGCGCCCACCGGAACATACAGTTTGCCGTCCGGCCCTACGCGCAGATATTTCCAGCCGTGGTGCACATCATCCGGATAACGGTCGAAAATAATCTCCGGCTTGGGCGAGGTCGACACCTGCCGTCCGATGTCCTTGAACTTCAGGATACGGGAAACTTCGGCAACGTACAGATCGCCATCGACCACCGCCACGCCGTTCGGCATATTCAAGTTCGTGGCCAACACCTGAACCTGATCGGCTTTACCATTCCGGTCCTGATCGCGCACCGCATAGACTTTGCCCTCGTCCATGCTGCCCACATATACGGTACCATCGTCCCCCAAGGCCAGCGACCGGGCACCGGGCGTTTGGTCGGTGTAGACCGTGATGCGAAACCCCCGGGGCAACCTGATTTCGCTCAGCACGCTTTCGGCCCGGATGTCGCAACAGACTGTTAAACCGATCGTGAACGCGGCGAGTTTCAGAGATTGTGAGAAAACCGTCGCGAGCGCCCCGAGTTCGCGCCGAGAGGCGCAGGCGTACAAGGGCGTACGTTGAGCATCGCAGGCGCGAACTCGGGGCGCGCAGTAGGCTTTTTTACAATCTCTCAGCCAAGAATGTTTGAATGCTTCCATGACTTCTCCCTCGGGGAGCTCAACGGTTGATGAGAGGCTTGCGCGGAAAAGGTGTTTAAACCGCGAGACGACTTGATTTTTAACGCCACGCCTCCAAATATGGTAACACCCACGAATTTTCATAGGCGATCAACAACCATGCGCATATTTCTGTTTCTGCTTACCAATGCGGCGGTGCTGCTTCTGATCAGCATCGTCTTTCACGTTCTGGGACTCGGTCAGTTTCTCGGGCAGCGCGGCGTTCATCTGAACCTCGACAGCCTGCTCCTGATGTCCGCCATCATAGGCATGAGCGGTTCCTTTATTTCGCTGATGATGTCCAAATGGATGGCCAAGCAATCCATGGGCGTTCACGTAATCGGGCAACCCGCCAATCAGACCGAACATTGGCTGGTCGAGACCATCCGCCGCCATGCGCAACAGGCCGGCATCGGCATGCCTGAGGTGGGCGTTTTCGATTCCTCCGAGCCCAATGCGTTCGCTACCGGTATGAACAAGAACGCGGCTTTGGTGGCCGTGAGCACCGGTCTTCTGCATCACATGAATGCCGACGAGGTGGAAGCCGTTTTGGGGCACGAAATCAGCCACGTCGCCAATGGGGATATGGTGACCTTGGGACTCATCCAGGGGGTAGTGAATACCTTCGTGTACTTCTTCGCCTCCATTGCCGGCCATGTAATCGACCGGGTAGTGTTCCGTTCGGAAGACGACCGTGGCGGTTACGGGCCCGCCTATTATTTGACGCAGATGGTGGCACAGATATTCCTCTCCATCCTCGCGACGATGGTCGTCATGTGGTTCTCCCGCTGGCGCGAGTTTCGCGCAGACGCCGGCGGCGCACGTTTGGCCGGCCAGGGCAAGATGGTCGGGGCGCTGAGGGCATTGCAGCGCGCCCATGACCATAGAGATCTGCCCGGCGAATTCGCTGCTTTCGGGATCAACGGCGGCTTGGGTTACGGCTTCAAGAAACTATTCATGAGCCACCCCCCGCTGGAAGAACGCATCGCCGCTCTCCAGAGCCAGCGTTAACCTAGATGCCCTACCCGCCCGCCCGAGAAATCAATTCGGGCGGGCTTTTTTATTTCGACTGATGGGTTTACATCCATGAACAACGAGTGGTTGACGTTTCTGACCGAAGACGCTGCGATCCCCGATCTGCCGACAAAGGCCGAAAGGATGGCATTCTGCGGTTTGACCGATTTGGGGTTATTGCGCGTTTCCGGCGAGGATGCCGAGATCTTTTTACAAGGCCAAACCACTTGCGATATCGCCGGCCTTAAATCCGATGACTCCGGTCTCGGCGCCTTCTGTAATCCCAAAGGCCGTGTTATCGCGAGCTTCCGTATTCTCCGCCATGGCGAGAGCTATTACCTCTTTGTTCCAGCCGATTTGGTCGAGACGATACACAAGCGTCTTAGGATTTATGTGTTGCGTTCGAAAGTTTCCATAGAGAACCTGACCGCACAATGGGGATTTATCGGCTTCTTCGGAACCGGCTCCGATCTGTCGAAGGTTTTCGCCTTTCACCAAAGCGGCGATGTGCTGACGATCCATATCGGCCAAAATTCCGAGCGCCTTTTGATTGCTGCGGAGACGGAAACTGCCAAGCGCATCTGGCACGGTCTCCGGTCGTCACCGGAACTCATCCCGGTCAACTCCTGCGCCTGGCGCTTGAAGAATATCGAAGAAGGTCTCCCGAGCGAAACACAGGCCACCAGCGAAGAATTCCTCCCGCAGATGCTCAATCTCGACGCCTTGGGCGGCATCAGCTATCGCAAGGGTTGTTATACCGGGCAGGAGGTCGTGGCGCGAACGCACTTTCTCGGAAACCTTAAACGCCGCATGTTTCGCCTACGGACGATTGGCGAGCGTGAGCCCAATCCCGGCGACCCGATCTATCAATCCGGTGAATCCGATGGACAACGGGTCGGCCAAGTCGTCGCGGCGGCACCTGACTCGGAGCGTGTGTTCCAACTGCTGGCAGTTCTGCCCATCGACCGTGCCCATGATACCGATCTTCGGCTTTATCGGCCCGACGGTCCCGCCACCGAGTTTCTGACGTTGCCCTATACTTTCGACGTTCCACAACCGTAATCTGAATAGAGTTCTCTGAATATGGATCTAAAAAACGAGCAGGTCTTTCTCGACTACGTCAAAGCCGCGATCGAGAACGACAAATTGCAACTGCCCACTATCCCAGAGGTTGCGCTGAAGGTTCGCCAGGCGATCAACAGCGACAACGCATCCGATGCCGAGATAGCACGAGCGATTTCCACCGATCCGGCGCTTTCTGCGCGACTCTTGCAAATCGCTAATAGTCCGCTCTATAGAGCCAGGCAGAAAATCGACAGTCTTCAAATCGCCATCACTCGAATGGGGCATAACACTATTCGCAGTCTGGTAATGAATTTGGCTATGAAGCAAGTTTTCAAGCCCAGTTCCCTGTTGTTGGAGCATTACTTTCACGACATATGGCAGCACAGCCTAAACGTGGCGGCCGTATGCCGCGCCTTGGCGCTGCGCGCCCGCCCATTGGATTCCGACCAGGCCATGCTCGCCGGCCTCATCCATCAGATCGGCAAGCTGCCGATCCTCACTTTGGCGGAAAAGTTTCCCGAGCTGTTGGAAGATCATTCGGTGCTTGAAAGCCACCTCGACACCTTGCACCCGCAAATCGGCAAAACCATCATGGAAACGTGGGGACTCCCGGACAGCTTGAGCCGGGCCGCGTGGGAATACCGGAATTTTGAGAGAGATTCCGGCTCGTCGCCCGATTACGTGGATCTGGTCCAGGTCGCCTATCTGGAAAGCGTGATGGGCACGAAAGCGGCCCCCGAAGTAGATCTATCGAGAGTCCCCGCCTTCACTAAACTGGGGCTCGATCCCGAAATCGAAGTGCTGGAAATCGAGGGCGTAGCGGTTGAAGTCGAAGAGGCCCAGCAACTGTTTGCGTAAGCGTGAAGTCAGTCGTAGGCCGGAATAAGCCCTTCGGCTTCGCTCAGGACAGGCTCCGCGTTTCCGGCGCTTGCATGCCGGAAACGGCTACCGCCCCTTCGACCGGGCTCAGGACTGGCTTATCCCGGCCTACCTGGGCTTGCTGAAGGAACACGCGCCGATCCATAGCTCGGATTGATCGATTCAGGACTGATAGCGCGGTGCGGACTGCAACCATTCATGCCATACCGCCATGCCTACGGCTAGAATCACCGGCCCTACAAACAGACCTATGAAACCGAAGCTGGTCAATCCGCCCAACACTCCGAACATCACGACGACGAACGGGATGCGGGTGGTACGGCTAATGACGAGCGGTCGGATCAGGTTGTCGATCCAACTCACGACCAAGCTTCCCCAGAGGAATAACGAGACTCCGGCCCAATAGTCTCCGTTGAGCATTAGCCATAGGCTCGCGGAAACCCAAACCACAACCGTGCCAAACGGGATCAGCCCGAGAAATGCCGTGAATGCGGCGAGAAGAACCGGCGCCTGGATGCCCACCATCCAATAGCCTATTCCGGCCATGGCGCCCTGGGCGATGGCCGTCAGCACGATCCCATAGACCACGGCCTTGACGGTGACTTCCGCCGTGGAAAGGTATTGGTCGGCTCTTTCGCCCAGTGCAAGTAACAATCCCTGGCGAACCTCATGAATCAGCCGATGCCCGTCGCGGTAGACGAAAAACATCAAAAACACGGTAAAGAAGAGCTTTGCGCCTATGTAACCGATTCCTTCCAACATGCCCACGAGTCTTCCGGAGAGCCCGGTCAACCAAGGCAATAAGTATCGACGCATCAGGCCCTGCAAGTCGTCGAATTGATCGAACACGAATTGCAGTTCCGCGCCGAGAATGGGAATACGCACAACCCACGGAGGCAATGCCGGTTTCTGGTCGAGCCAAGTGGGCAAGCGCTGAAAAAACTCGACCATCTCGGCTTGAAGGATAATGGTCAGTCCGATAAACGGGATGACCAGAAGCGAGCCCAAGAGCAAGGTCATGGCCAAAGCACTGAAGCCGCTACGTCCCTCCAGCAACCGTGTCAGCCAAACGTGAAGGGGCCATGTCGCATAAACAAAGATGACGGCCCATCCTATCGGCTCCAGGAAATTGCTCATGACCCGAAAGGTCAAGAGCGCCAGAATAGTCAGGGAAAGGCCGAGCGTGATAAAGCGCAGAACTCTGTCGATAATTAATACCCCGATGCGATAAAGGCAATTGCTTTACGCGTTAAACCTGACCATTCGGCCGAACCGTGCGGACAGCGATGTTTCCCAAAACGCGATTAATCATTAAGAAGCCAATGAGGCTTGTGATAGCCGCCACCGCGGCAAGACAAGCTAATCCGTTGCTTCTCCCCGTCAAGTTGAAGCGCCGTCAACTCCCCTCCCCACAAGCAGCCGGTATCGATCCCATAAACTCCGTCGTCCGCATAAAATCCCAGCGTCGACCAATGGCCGAAAACAATTTCGACCCCGATACTTTTCCGTCCCGGCACCTTGAACCATGGCATCAGATGAGGCGGTTGCGTCCCCGGAGCACCTTTTTCCCTGAAATCAGTACGCCCCAGCCGGTCGCAGTACCGGATGCGCGTGAGACAGTTGGTGATAAAACGCAGGCGATCCCAACCCTGCAAATTCTCGGACCATTGGTCGGGCTGATCGCCGTACATCTGTCGAAACAGCTCAATGAAATTATCGCCTTGCAAACAGCTCTCCACTTCCTTGGCATAGCGTTCCGCATCCTCCGCCCTCCACTGAGGCGGCAAACCGGCGTGAATTAGGTAAAATGCTCCTTCCCGATACAACAACGGTCGACGGCGCAACCAGTCGATGAGAGCATCCCGGTCGGGAGCGCTGAGCACATCGTCGAACGTGTCCCTGCGCTTCGTTTTCGACACGCCGTGCGCCACCGCGAGAAGGTGCAGGTCGTGATTGCCGAGTACGGTGACAGCCGCATCGCCCAGGGATCGGATCAATCGCAAGGTCTCCAGCGATCGGGGGCCGCGGTTGACTAAATCGCCCGTGAACCAGAGCCGGTCTGCAACCGGATCGAAACGGATTTTTTCCAGAAGGCGCTGAAGCTCGGCGAAACAGCCCTGTACGTCGCCAATCGCGTATATTGCCATCGATCAATGCAAGGTGCGCGGAATGGCCAGGGTGAACGACGGTATCTCGGCATCGAAATGCCTCCCGTCATCGGCGATCATCAGATATTCGCCGCGCATGGTACCCACCGGCGTCTCGATCATGGCGGCGCTGGTGTAGCGGAAAGATTCGCCCGGGGAAAGATGAGGCTGTTCGCCCACTACCCCTTCGCCGCGGACTTCCTGTATCTTTCCGTGAGCATCGGTAATGATCCAGTGGCGCGACAATAATTTGGCGGGCACATCGCCCGCATTGCGGATGGTGATGGTATACGCGAAAACGTAGCGGTTTGTCTCGGGAGCGGACTGCGCTTCCAGATAGCTGGTGACGGCGGCGATATCGATACGGTACTTATTGCTCATGACTTGGACGATGGTTACAAACGAGTGATTTTTTCGGATAGTTTAAACGGAAGAGCGTTCTTCAAGTACCCTTGGCACCTGTTTGAGACTTTCACTGCAATGCCGCGGTCGCGGGTGTGCTGTAGGTTAATCGACCACTTCAGGGAAAGTCTTCGGGCCAAACCGAGCTTCGTTATGTCAAAGAAAGCCTTGCTAGCTCTTATACTCCTCGCCTCAGTAAGCACCTTGAGGGCGGAGGATCCGAATCAGGCCTTATTCGTCGCGGCCGCATCCGGACAGGTGGAACGTTTGGATTCGCTGCTCGCGCAGGGGGCGGACGCCAACAGCAAAAATGGCTCCGGCCGCACACCGCTGATGGGCGCGGCGTTCTCGGGCAATGTTCGGGTAATCAAAAAGCTTCTGACTTTCGGCGCCGATCCCAATGCAGTGGACAATCGAGGCGTAACCGCACTCATGGAGGCTGCGGCGCAAGGCTACGAGGAAGCCGTCAAAGCCTTAATTGCTGCGGGAGCGGACGTTGCCGTGAAGGACGGCTCGGGCCTTAGCTCGACAGATCGGGCAAAGCAAAGCGGGCATATTCGGATCGCAGCGCTATTGGAACAGGCCCTAACGGCTAAACCAGTCTCGGAAAGCACAGCAGACCGCGACGGGTCCGCGGCTAAAAAATCGGACACCGTCAAAAAATAACGGACCAGAAAACCACGAGGACAGGATCGTGCACATTCATATTTTGGGCATCTGCGGGACATTCATGGGCGGGTTGGCGATCATGGCCAAACAGATGGGCCATCATGTCACCGGTTCCGACCAAAACGTTTATCCACCCATGAGCACCCAGCTTGAAGAGCAAGGCATTGCGCTCATGAAGGGTTACAGCCCATCGAACCTGGACTCGGCGCCGGACTTGGTCGTCGTAGGTAATGCCATTTCCCGGGGCAATCCGGAGATAGAAGCGGTACTCAACCGGGGGATCGCCTACACCTCAGGTCCCCAGTGGCTTTACAATTATGTGCTGAAGAATGCCTGGGTCCTGGCCGTGGCCGGAACTCACGGCAAAACCACTACCTCGAGCATGCTGGCCTGGATTCTCGAATGCGAGGGACTCAAGCCCGGCTTTTTGATCGGAGGTATTCCGCTTAATTTCGGTTTGTCAGCGCGGCTGGGCGAAGGCCGATTCTTCGTGGTCGAAGCCGACGAATACGACACCGCTTTTTTCGACAAACGCTCCAAATTCGTCCATTACCGTCCGCGCACGACGATTCTCAATAATCTGGAATTCGACCACGCCGACATTTTCTCCGATCTGGCCGCCATCCAGCGGCAATTTCACCATTTGATACGCAGCATTCCGGGGAATGGTCTGATCATTGTTCCGGAATCGGATAAACCTCTCGCCGAGGTCCTGCAAATGGGCTGCTGGACCCCGGTCGAGAAAACGACTTTAGAAGACAGCGCCGGGGACGTAGTCTGGCGGGGTGACCTGTTAGCGCCCGACGGCACCCGCTTTCAGGTTTTCCACCAAGGAAAGCCCAGCGGTATCGTGGAATGGAATCTGACGGGCCGGCATAACGTGATGAACGCGCTTTCCGCGATCGCGGCTGCCCATCACGCGGGCGTAAATCCCGAACAAGCCGCGGCCGCGTTAAGCACGTTTAAAAACGTACGGCGCCGACTGGAAGTGCGGGCCTGCGTTAACGGTGTCACGCTTTACGATGATTTCGCCCATCATCCCACGGCCATCGCAACGACACTCGAAGGCTTGCGCGCCCGTGTCGATAACGCCCGAATCATTGCCGTGCTGGAGCCGCGATCCAACACCATGCGCATGGGGGTTCATGTAGACACTCTGGCTGATTCGTTAAAGGCGGCCGATCGGGCCATCATTTTCCAGCCCGACGATCTCGGTTGGGATGCGGAAAACGCAACCAAAGGAGCCAAACATATCAGCACATGCCATTCGCTGGATTCGCTAGTGGATCAATTAGCGCGGGACGCTCGCCCCGGTGATCACCTGGTTTTCATGAGCAACGGCAGCTTCGGGGGAATTCACAAGAAAGTCGAAGATGCTTTACGGCGGAGCTAATCACTTTATGCCCCCTCTCCTGCTGCGAGAGGGTTTGAAAGAGGAGAATTGCAACCATGCGCGTTTCCAACAGAGCGATAAAAGCCATAGTTGAGGCCGCCAAGTCCGTGGCAGGTAGCGATGCCTCGGTCTGGCTTTTTGGTTCTCGTGTGAATGAGAACGCCCGTGGCGGGGATATTGATCTGTTTGTTGAATCCCAACTCCAGTTGGAAAATCGGGTTGCCGCAGCATGTCAAATCGGAGCGAAAATCCAGATGACTCTAGGCGAGCAACGTGTCGATGTGATCGTAAAGGATAGGTCTACCAAGCCGCAGGCAATTCATGACATCGCGAAAAACCAGGGAATCAGGCTATGTTAACCACCGACAAATTGCTCAAAGTGCAAACCCTGGCCACAGTTGTCCAGAAAGAATCCCGTCATCTCGATTTGACCACCAGAAGGCTTTTCACGAGCAATGATTTCTCGTGGTTGAGCCGGCTTGAAGATGATCCCGATTTGTCGGAACGCGTTGACGCTTTCGTGGGACGTTTTGGCAGATTGCAGGATACGCTGGGCGATAAACTCATTCCGCAGGTCTTATTGTTGGAGGAAGAGGCATTAGGTACCGCGTTGGACAATCTAGGAAAAGCGGAACGCCTGGGCTGGCTACCCAGCTTGGCTCAGTGGTTGGAAGCCCGTGGGTTGAGAAATCGCATGGTACACGAATACGTTGAGGACCTCGCAGAGCTTCGAATGGCGCTGGCCCGGGGAAAGGAACTCGTGCCGCTGCTGATCGAAACCGCAGAAAACGTGCTGGGTTTGTTGCGCCGTCGGGGTTACATCTCTTGAGTCGCGATCACTGGAATTATTCCAATCGCCTTCCAGCGGCTTAAACTCCACCCATCCTTGAAAAGCATGGCTCCGGGAATATCCAGGAATTGGACGCAATGAAGCAGATTTCCGTAATCATCGTTAACTTTAATGCCGGCCGGTTTCTTTCCGACTGCGTGCGCTCGGTACTCGCTTCCACCGTACCGGTCGAAGTGATCGTCGCCGACAACCAGTCTACCGATATAAGCCTGGATATCCTGCGCCAGGACTTTCCCGGAGAAGACCGGTTGAAGATCATAGAGAACCAGGAAAACCTCGGCTTCGCCAAGGCCAACAATGTCGCCCTTCCTTTTGCACAAGGCGATTATGTCCTATTCCTGAACCCGGACTGCCTGATCTGTCCCGATACACTTGCCAAAATGCTGGCTATCATGGAGGAGCACCCGCAGGCCGGGATGGCGGGTTGCTTAATCCGCAACCCCGATGGCAGCGAACAGGCGGGATGCCGACGCGCCGTACCAACGCCTTGGCGGACGTTTGTCCGGCTCACTTATCTATACAAGCTCTCGAAGTACCATCCAAAGCTAAACAGTTTCATACAAACAGAGGTCCCGCTGCCGGCCGAACCCGTCGAGATCGAAGCAATCTCCGGTGCGTTCATGCTGGTTCGGCAGAGCGCCCTAGAAGCAGTCGGCCCCATGGACGAAGGCTATTTCATGCATTGTGAGGACTTGGACTGGTGCATGCGCTTTCGGCAGGCGGGATTCCAGATTCTCTTCGTGCCCGACATCGAAATCTTACACGTTGGCGGCGTTTGTAGTGCCTCACGACCTGCCTTAGTCGAATATTACAAACACAAAGGCATGGTGCGCTTTTACAGAAAGTTTTTCCGCCACCAATATCCGGCCTTTTTAATGTGGCTTGTAATGCTTGGGATTGGCATTCGATATTTAACAAAAGCGCTAGTTCTTATGATCAGCCAGAGAAAGAAAGTCGCCAGCACCGACTCGCCAAGCGTATATCCTCAATTGATTGAATCTCCAGGACATACTGCTCCGAAACGGCGGGTAATTGTCACCGGAGCAACCAGCCTCGTCGGTGATTTCTTGTTGCCCGCTTTAGCTCAAGCAGATTTCGAGGTTCATGCCATAAGCCGAAAACCTCAAACACCATTGTCCCGTCGATATATTATTTGGCATCGTCACGATATCAGCAATGACCGATTGGCTCAGACTTATGGAGCCGAAATATTGATCCATCTAGCCCCTTTATGGACGCTGCCGCCCATACTCGATGAACTCGCCGCTGGCGGTGTAAAACGCATTATTGCCTTTAGCTCGACCAGCCTTTTTACGAAAGAGAAATCGGGATACGAACAAGAGCGCCAAATGGTCACCAGGCTTAAAAAATCCGAGGAGGACCTACAAACTCTTTGCGCAAAACACAATATCGATTGGACGATTTTTCGTCCCACGATGGTTTACAGCTTGGGAAGAGACAAGAATGTCACGACTATCGCCCGCTTTATCAAGCGATTCCGATTCTTTCCTTTGGTTGGAACCGGGAATGGATTACGCCAGCCTGTTCATGCGGAAGATTTAGCATTAGCGTGCCTTGAGGCTATGGATAATCCAAGAACATTCAACAAGTCTTACAACTTAAGCGGTGGAGAAATCCTCACCTATCGAGATATGGTAAGTCGGATATCCATGCATCTTGGCGCTAAATGCAAGATTATCCATATACCCCTCCCAATCATGAGATTTGCTCTAGGCTGGTTATCCAATCTACCTGGTTATCGAAAAGTTACGCCGGAAGCCGCGAATCGTATAAATTTGGATATGTGTTTTGACCATTGTGAGGCGGCTTCCGATATTAACTTTACACCCCGCCATTTTCTGACGCATTGATTAGATCAATTAGTAGACTTACGACAAATACCAAATTATTTGTCAGATTTACCTACCTGCGATCTATTGATGAACTTGGTGATTTTGCTTCGTAAATTAAGTGATTTGATCGGCGCTGGAAATCCTTTCACCATCATTCTTCTGATATCTGCACTCTGAGCCTTACGTTTAGCTTGAATAGCTTTGCGCTTTTTTAGCATAGACGGAATGCCTTTTACAGCATCTATCTTTGCGTTTAATATCACCCTGCCTTGACCAAAAAAGGCAAACGAAAATATGCTGATGACATTTAAAATCAGATGCTGGGGAAGATAAACCCAGAACAAAGGGTATGGCATGTTTTTTATGTATGTCCATACGATGTTGCGATGGCCATGGTACACCGAAAAATTACTGTGCCGCCCTGTCGAAGCCGATCCTACATGTAGGACAACAGCATCTGGGACGTAAAGACAGCGATATCCGGCAAGGCGCATACGGAAGCCTAGATCCACATCTTCCACGTAGCAGAAATAATCTTCGTCAAAGCCGCCCACTTCTAAAAAGGTATCCCTACGATAAAGCGCTGCGGCTGCACAGGGTGAGAAAATCTCCACAGGCTCCATATAGGCATTACTAGCGTTAGACCCATGTCCCTGCCGCCACACTAGCCCACTCGTATGATATGTATCTCCGACGCCATCTAATAGCTTTGGATCGTTGGCGGCTAGTAAACGGCTTCCAAAAAAAGAGTAGTCCGAGTATTCCTTCGTTGCCTTTAGTAGATTGCTCAGCCAGTCTGATTCAGGAAATGCGTCCGGATTTAAGAGGGCTATCCAATCACAGTCCTTTACCAACTGGGCTGCAACATTATTTCCCGCGGCAAACCCTCGGTTTTCGCCTAAACAAATGATTTCAGCAGACTCCAACGCAGACTTAGCGCTAGCTAAGGTGTCGTCGAACTCGCCGTTATGTATAACTATTGTGCGGAATTCTCGGAATGTCTGCCTTCGAAGTGAAGATAAGCATTTGCTTAAGAAAGGACCGGAATTCCAACTAACGATGATGACAGCGATCTTAGGCATCGGATCGATCATCGATATTAAGCCAAATGCAAGGCCAACAATTGCCAAGAACTATTATCGGGTGTCAGTAACCGGATGTGTATCAGATTTCCCGCAATATCAAGATCACTACCGATATATACAAACTTTTCGTCACATTTGGATAGAGCTCTTGCTGGATATCCGTTTATGCATACATCCAGATTCGCGGTGCCTTTGCACTGAATAAATAGCTCATGTGGAACCGCATCTTTGTACCAAGGTAGAAAGATCTCGCATTCACCTTGCACTTGATCCGAATAAGAGTCGACGCCATAGAGCGCTCTTCGTTTCGACAACGAGCGCCGATGCAAAAGGCCTTTGATGAAACGGATAAGATTTATTCCATGAAATGCACTCTGTTCACTGAAAGACCGATGCTTTGATAAAAGATCCTGATAATAGAATCCAACCATGGATCGGATTGTATGCTTAAGATCGGTATTGTGCTTTAAGTGGTTAAATATCTCGATATATCTCGCCTTGGATCCACTGGCCGTCTTGGTTTCCTGATACATCCGTACAGCGGATAAAGGTTTTTTCAGATAATAAAATTTCGCACCAGTCTCGTAGAGGCGCGTCCACAAATCCCAATCCATGATGTAGTGCAAGTCGGGATTAACTGGCCCCGCCTTCTCTAAAGCTTTTCGGCGGACAAAACAGGATGGCTGCGAAATACAGCAGCTCCGTTTAATTAATGAGATATCGTCGCTAATTTCAGGAAAATATCTCGAAAATTGGCCGTTCTGATCCACGAATACGCAGTCACCATAAACCACGTCAATATCCGGCCGTTCAACGAATATTCTCTCAACCTCTTTTAAGGTATAGGGAAAGTAATAATCGTCCGCGCATAGCCATGCGACTATGTCGCCGCAGGTGTGATCCCAGCCTTCTTGAATAGCCGCGGACTGACCTTTGTCGGGACCGTGCCGGTGATAGCTCAAGATATCTCGATGATCGTCAAGCACGCCCTGAACGCTATCGTCCGGAGTCGCATCCATCACAGCTAGCTCGATAGAGCTAGCCTGTGCGCGAATGCTCGCCAGTGCCGTGGGAAGAAATTGGGCTTGCCCAAATATGGGCATGGCTATGCTGAATTGCACCAGTCGATCTTTGGACTTAAGTTGTATGCCAGGCGATCTATTACGACTCTTTACGTTCACCGGAGAAAGTCGCAAGGTAATCCTGATAAGCCATTGCAATGCCCTCCGGAAGCGATGTTTTTGCCCGCCAGCCGAGCTGGCTCAAGCGCGTAACATCGAGCAGCTTGCGTGGAGTGCCGTCGGGCTTGGTGGTATCCCAAACGATCTCGCCTTTATATCCGACAATTTCGCGGATTAGCTCAGCGAGCTCTCGAATCGAGAGGTCCTCACCGCAGCCAATATTGATCAGCGGCGGCTGATCGTTGGAGGTGCAAATACCCGAAAACTGATTTTCAGAGAGGGTCATGAGATGGAGTACGGCGTCCGCCAGGTCATCGCTATATAAGAATTCCCGTCTTGGCGTTCCCATACCCCACACTACGACGGCATCGGCATTAGCTTCTTTTGCTTCATGCATTTTACGGATCAACGCCGGCAGAACGTGAGATGTCTCAAGATCGTAGTTATCGCCCGGCCCATAGAGATTGGTAGGCATAACCGCCAAATAGCGTGTCCCATATTCGCGGTTATAGGCCCAACACATCTCGATGCCGGCAATCTTGGCCAAGGCATAAGGCCGATTGGTGAACTCCAAGGGACCTGAAAGCAGATAATCCTCGTTTATCGGTTGAGGACAGTGGCGCGGATAAATGCAGGAAGAGCCCAGGAATAATAGCCGCTTAACCCCAACCCGCATCGCCTCATGAATCACATTGGTTTGGATAGCCAAGTTTTCATGGATGAACTGCGCCGGGTAAGTAGAGTTGGCTAGGATACCTCCCACCTTGGCGGCACACAGAAACACGTATTCGGGGCGTTCCGTTTCGAAGAACGCCTTGACCGCCGGCTGATTCGTCAAATCCAGCCCGCTGTGACCTCGAGTGACAATATCGCTGTAGCCGCGCGCATGCAATCGGCGGTGAATGGCCGATCCCACCAGACCGGTGTGACCGGCTACGTATATCTTGTCCTGTTTATCCATTGCTTACTCGTGATAATCGTAGGTGCGATAACCTTCACGGCGGCATAGCTCGTCCTTCTCGGCCTGTTTCAGATCCTCACGCACCATTTCGGTAACCAATTCCTTAAAGGTTGTCTTCGGATGCCATTCCAGCTGCCTTTTTGCCTTGGCAGGATCGCCGAGTAGGGTTTCCACCTCGCTGGGCCGGAAGTAACGGGGATCGACGGCCACGACGATACGGTTTTCCCGTGAAGGTTCGTTCAGGCCCGACGTTGCAATTCCCACCTCATCGACCCCATGCCCTTGCCATTCAATCCCAATTCCTACCTCGCCGAACGCTACTTGGACAAATTCGCGAACCGAATGCTGCTCTCCGGTGGCAATCACGTAATCCTCAGGTTTGTCCTGCTGTAGCATGAGCCACTGAGCTTCCACGTAATCACGCGCATGGCCCCAATCCCGCTTGGAGTCCAGGTTACCCAGATAAAGCTTGTCCTGAAGGCCAAGCTTGATGCGCGCAACGGCACGGGTGATCTTCCGAGTAACGAAGGTTTCACCGCGGATCGGCGATTCATGATTGAACAGGATGCCGTTACAAGCATACAGGCCATAGGCCTCACGATAGTTTACGGTGATCCAGTAGGCATAAAGCTTGGCCGCAGCATAAGGCGACCTTGGATAAAAGGGTGTCGTTTCCTTCTGGGGAATTTCTTGGACGAGGCCATACAGCTCGGAGGTGGACGCCTGATAGAACCGGGTTTTCTTTTCCAATCCCAGAATGCGGATGGCTTCCAGAATCCGCAAGGCCCCCAACGCATCCGAGTTGGCCGTGTATTCCGGTTCCTCGAAAGACACGGCCACGTGACTCTGCGCCGCGAGATTGTAAATCTCGTCCGGCTGAATTTGCTGAATAATTCGAATCAGGCTGGTTGAATCCGTCAAGTCCCCATAATGCAGAATAAATTTACGGTTCTCGACATGAGGGTCTTGATATAGATGGTCTATACGATCGGTATTAAAAAGGGATGCGCGCCGTTTGATACCATGGACGACATAGCCTTTGCTCAACAACAACTCAGCAAGATAGGCACCGTCCTGCCCCGTAACTCCGGTTATGAGTGCTTGTTTAGTCACTTCTGATCCTCGAATAAGCAATTTTTTGGATGTAACGATTATTTATGTTCTGCACTAACACGCGTTCTAATGCCAAAGTGACGTAGCGAGATTTCCAGATTATTCACGGTCAGATATTCTCGTAATATCTGCTTATCTATATATATTTATCGCCACGCCTCTATGACAAATGAATCGTGGGACGAATATTCCTAACCCAACCAGCTACTAGGTTATTCTACATGGACTTCGGTATATTCTACCTGCATGTCTTTATTCCGTGGCCAAAACCATGCAACCCCTTCTTGAACAGGGGACAAAACAAGCCGATACTTCCCTTTTTGTTTTGGGGCTTTGATATTCACTACTAGCGATATCTCCTCTCCGGAAAATAACGCTTCAGGAAGTGCGGTCCGGTTACCCTCCAGCATAATACGCTGTCCTTGCTCATCGAACCATAAATACGCCATATGAACAAGCTGACCCGAATCAAGCCGCCCGTTTGCAGGCCATGGTTGACTACTGGTATTTTTGAGCGCTATAGGCACATTAATCAGCTCGCCGCTGTGCCACTTTTGTGGCACCTTGTCAAACCTAACTTCATATTGAAAATCATAGAGCGTTTCAATCGGTATTTGACGGGGCTCTCGATATTTTTCATATACTTTATATCCGACACGTGGAATGGCTTGATTAAGATTTTCCTTGCAATCATTCCAACTCGTGCCCAAGCAAATTTCCATTATATGAACTAATGTCATTCTCGGAATAAAGCTTTCGCTGGTTGATTCGAAGAGGCGACGGTAAATAGAGCCAACCTCTAATTCCGGACTCGGGGAGTCGAAAGGTGTCGTCAGCACCCAATCTCCTACCCTCGCTATATGAGGGTTCTCGTCATGTAACGCAGAAAAAGCTAATGTTCTATGCTGATTGAAAATGGTCAAATTATCAGGGGGTACTGACGCGTGAAGATCATAAACGGTAGGTCCTAATTTATGCAGATCAAGAAATTGAATTAAACTCCAAAAAATCTCAATACCTCGTCCCGCACTAATATGGTCTAATATAATCGAAATACGCCTACCAGGCCTAGACACTGACTCCATCTTCAACTTCTCATCCAAGAAATTGATTAAATCTGTATAGTTAATTGGTATTGCTTTATTTTTTTCGTAATCCGATAACGCAATGGGCAACTGATTGATAGTTAGTACACACAGCGCCACTATAAGTGGCATGCGCCACAATCTAGGAATGGTTACTTTTTGGTGTCCAACATAGGATGCTATTGCAGGGATTCCGAAGGCATAAGCCGGCAGAAGATAGTAGGTATTATAAATGCGAAGAGCGAGAAATACTGTTGCATATGCCAGTGCGCCACACAACAAAGAATCAGATAATGTCCAACTGGATCGCCTCATCGAAATATAGCATATACGAACCGCTGTTATCGGCGCAAGTATAAGCCAGATAAAAGGATCATTATCTATAAACTCACCTAGGATCTGTTTGAAGGTTTGTGTATGAAAAGTGTAATAACCAACTATTTTTTTCGTAAAAATAAAAAGATAATACCAGATACCATAAGCTAAGGTGGCCACTATAACTGCGACTAGTAACAAACTTAGAACGTGGCTTCGCCCCATCCTCAGTTGTCGAAATAACTCTGGTATCGCAAAGAACAGAATAAGAATAAATCCAGGTTCTTTATAGAAAAAAGAGATCACTGCAATTACAAATGCCCCAAGCAGCAGAAATCGATTGCGATCATCCAACTCAGCTTTTTGGTAACAGATGATAAACGCTAATAGCAAAATAACTTGATTAAATTCACCAACATGTAGCCTCGTCGATGCATTGGCAAACCCTACACTAAGAAGCAATAGCGCCAACATTAGAAGCGAAACGGGACGTGATACTCCAGACGATGTCAATATGTGTAACAGTAGATAACCAACGACCAGAGTTTTGACTGCGTTCCATGCATAGAATATCTTAGCGCTCGGAGAGAACACATTAGACAGCACAACATAATCTTGTGCCGTCAGTGGAACATACCTCCCTACCTCCGGCATGACATAAAAGCCGAATGGCTTTCCTTGAAGCAAAGTGGACGCAAATCGATGGTCATCCAAAGGACCAAATCCACCATTTGCACCAACCCAAAATGCCACGCCATAAATCAAAAAATACGTCATGATCCAAAAAATGAACCAGCGCAAGATGTTTGAACTCATTTATTTTTTTGAAGCAGCGTAAGGGTAGCGAACGATAGTTTGCGTGCAAGGCTAGTTCTATAAAAGTATTTTTCTAGCCCAAACAAGAATCGAACAGTACTCTCGCCGCCCAGATTTAGAATGGGAAAGGCGTCCGGATTGTAGTACATGATATAGGCGAGTAATCCTGGATATATTTGGTCTACTATGTGTAGTCCAGAAGCAGCATAAAGTCGGTTTAACTCATCCAAATTGTAGGCTCGCTCGGTTTCATCATCAAAAATCTTGTTGGATTTATAGATGCGCTCACGAACGAAGCGAAACAGAGAGTTGTTCTGGGTGGGTTCAAAATTAATAAAGTATCCGCCTGATTTGAGAGCGCTAGTGATTCGATCAAGCACATCTTTAGTGTGCGCATAGACATGATGCAGTCCACCAATAAGGATAATGACGTCATACTGCTCTGAAGCCTCGAAGCATGTCACATCTCCCACGAAAATGTTCGTGTCGGGATAACGTAGTTTTGCTTCGTCAACCAATGGTCTGCTGAAATCGAAACCCGTATATCGAATGGGCTCTCCGAAGTGCGTTTCAAGAATAGCTTTTCCCTCAGAATATCCACACATCGGCTCAAGAACTTTATTGCCGTTACAAAGAAGGTTACGCTTATCTTCAAAGAAGCTCTTCCACAATAGATACTTGAATCTTAAATGATTGCGATTTTGTCGAGCGAAAAAATACTGTTCCGATACGCCTTCGAAGTGCTCTCTCTGTCTCTCTATATCATTCATTCTTTCCAACCATATCTGAAATAGCCAGCGTTACTATACCCGCCAAAATAAGCACGACCCCCATTATCTTTGCAGAATCAAACTGCTCCCGTAATACGTAAACCCCTACTATCTGGGTGCCGAAGATTAACGAACCGGCTGCAAGAGGAAATGCGACTGATAATGGATAGAGCTTAAGGATAATGAGCCATAGTCCAAATCCACTAGCATATGCCAAAAAGCCGACTATGTAACCGATGCTCAATCCAAAGGCTGTTGCTTTCAATTTATACAAGCCAAACAGACTAAGCGCTACGTAAAGAATAAGAAAAAGCGGCTTAATTAACGAGATCATCTTCGATAATGAACCGAGGACGGCGTTTAGTTTCAAGATAAATTCTCCCTATATATTCGCCAATAATTCCGAATGAAAACAGCTGAATTCCACCCAGCAAATATATTGGAAGCACTACTGATGCCCATCCTGGAATCGCATCTGCAAAAAGAAATTTGCGTGCTACTACATATATAGACATTATCAACGAAATAAGAGTGAAGATACCTCCTAACGCAGCAATGACTCGCAACGGTACTACGCTAAAAGAAGTAATTCCGTTGAAGGCAAACGAAAGCATTTTCCGGAACGTATATTTCGAGATGCCGGCGGTACGATTTCTTACGTCAAAATTAACCGTAGATGTATTAAACCCTAATTGGTGTATTAAGCCACGCAAAAAAAGGTTTCCTTCCTCAAATTGTGCAAGAGCATCAAGTGCTCTCTTCGACAATAGCCGATAATCGGCATGATTTCGAACAATCGTCACCCCCATTAACGACATTAAGCCATAAAATAATTCGGCAGTTCCTCGCTTAATTAGCCCGTCTGTTTCGCGATCTCGACGTACACCCAAAACTATATCAAACCCCTTTGAATACTCTTCCAAAAACCTTGGAATAGCAGTTTCATCCTGTTGGAGATCGGCATCAATAGATATCGCGCAATCACATTGATCTTTTACACGAAGCAATCCGGCAAGTAACGCGTTTTGATGTCCGAAGTTTTTTGAGAGCTTAAGTCCGTGGATTGTATTATCCGTCTCTGAATACGTCTTTATAAGTTCCCAAGTGCGATCACTACTACCATCATCCACAAGGCAGATAAAACTTCCTTGCCGCACGATATTCGAATTTATTAGAGTTTTAAGGAGCTCCGTGAGGCGATGAATTGTTTCTTGAATAATCTCCTGCTCGTTGTAACAGGGGACTACAATGGCAAGAATAGGTGACGCCATAGAATAGTAAACGATATGTTAATGTTGAGAATATATGCTTAATCGAGACTAAACTTAGAAATTAGATTTCTCGATGCACTATTTTCGCGTCTTGGCAGGACTTTCTAACTAGAAAGAATTTCGAGGTGGTGATTAACCATCATTGAAATCATTTCTTTAAAGCGAGTTTTTGGTGTCCAATCTAGGAGAGTTCTAGCCTTAGATGCGTCAGCCACCGTGGGTCCAGTTTCCGTCGGGCGCACGAAACGCGGATCGACAATCACATAATTTTCCCACTCTAAACCTACGCAATCGAAAGCTGCCTGGCACAACTCCCTGATCGTGCGGATTTTGCCCGTTCCGATGACGAAATCATCAGGCTTATCCAGTTGCAGCATGAGCCACATAGCTTCAGCGTAATCGCCCGCATAGCCCCAATCCCTCTTTGCATCCAGATTCCCGAGAGAGAGCTTGCCATTTTTGACAATAGGCTCACCTTCTTCGTTGTATGCGGGCGAGTTCATGATTCCCAGCTTGATACAGGCAGCCCCGTAAGTAACTTTCTGAGTAATGAAATGCATGCCTCGTCTTGGGCTTTCATGATTGAACAGAATGCCGCAAGCGATGAATAGACCGTAACTCTTGCGGTAAATATGGGCGATATTGTGAGCGTAGACCTTCGCCGCCGCATAAGGGTTGACAGGATTGAAGGGCGTGCTCTCCGTCTGCGGAGTTTCGACTACCTCGCCGAACATTTCCGATGAAGAGGCCTGATAAATCCGGCAGTCCGGTTTCATCATACGCACCGCGTCGAATAGCCTATGGGCACCGAGGGCAGTCGCCTCTCCTGTCTCTAAAGACAAATTCCACGATTCACCCGGATGCGACTGCGAAGCGAGATTGTAAACCTCATCCGGCTTATACCTTTGTATGGCCGAAGCCAGGGAAACACTATCAATGAGATCACCATAGGCAATCTCTATTTTTCCTGCGAGGTGAGAGATGGTATTAGGTTTAACAAATGAGCTCTTGCGCCCGAACCCAACTACTTTGTAGTCTCGTTCAAGTAGAAACTCCGCCAGATAAGAACCATCTTGTCCTGTGATCCCTGTAATGAATGCTGTTTTTGAGTTACTCACGGCCTGCCCAATTTAGCTTGTCAAAACTTCCGCGAAAAGAGCCTTAGCCCCCTTTTCTTCGGGTGAGAACGATGAAACGAACGAGCTTCTCATTTTGCATCCCTTCATCCGAACCTTCCCCCAAGGGAAGAAGGATCAAAACGTGAAAATCCTTTAAATTTAAATATTGTTGTAATTAGTAGGTCTATTTACATGCCGAATTAGCATCTTTTATAAGACCTCAGACTACCTGCCTTTCCGAAAAAAGATTAGTGTCCAGAAGCTGAAAAGAAAGCTTCCGATCTGCGCCGTCTACTACGTAGTTTGAAAATATAAAGGTTAAGTCTTGGCCGTTAATAAGTTTTGAGTCGAATGCCACTCTATGAAGCTGCTCTTTCTCTAAAGAGAATGTTCCGATTAGTACCTCTCCGGCTTTTACATCCAAAGTTACGTCCACCGGAGCTTTCCCTTCAATGTAACGCTCCTGCTGTGTAATTGTGGCCTCTACCGGGATTCTAAAAACAGGAGCCAGCCAGTTATCATGCCAGAACCCAAAAACTTTGGCGCCCGTACTGGGGATCTTATCCAGAAGATCCGCCATCTTCGTGGAGGACTTCCTGTTAATCCAATTCATTAAGAAGCGTTTCCCCTTGGAATAGAGGATTCTTGCGATAAGTCTAGAATTGTAATTCTTGCGATTAAGCCATTTGTGATGAAGATAGGGCATAACCTTATAAGCAACCGGAACACGCCGCATCAGTGATGACCCTATACCGGATCGCTCGTAACATAAATAATGCCAATAGCCTTGAACATAATTCATATGCACGTATCCACCGTGTTTCCGACAGACTCGAAATATTTCGTTGTATATTTCGCCTCTGCGAGACATTGTTTTAGTCTCAGGGTAGAGCCTAGACGCGGCAAGATTATCACTTATATATCTTATCGCTCCTCCTGAACGACCAAACCTAAGCCAATACTCGTAATCCATAACGCAGTTAAGCGTCTCGTCAAACAGCCCGACGCTATCAATTACACGCCGGCGCCAGAAGGTTGCGGGCTGGCAAATCATGCAGTCTTGCATAAGGCGTCCAAACGAGTAATCGGCGGTGTTATATCGGCCTATGACATGGTCATTTTCATCTATATAGTCTGCATCGCCATATACCAGGTCGCAGTCCGGGTTCCGTCGAAAAAAATCCACGACCTTTTGTATGGCAGAAGGCGCCAGTATATCGTCCGAATTCAAATAACAAACTATGTCGCCTTTTGCCAAACGAAGCCCTTTGTTTATAGCGCTCGTTTGACCAGTATCCTTTTCCGAAATCCAAAATAGCTTCCCCTCATATGATTTCAGAATCGCCACAGATTCATCAGTGCTCGCACCATCGATAACCAAGTATTCGATATTTGGGTAAGTTTGATCTAGAACGCTTTCTATGGTGCGCGCGAGATATTTGCCCTGGTTGTACGATGGCGTAACGATCGATACCAACGGAAATGCCGAAGGAGAATCGAAAACGGGAGAATCTACCGAGCTTTTCCGATTCTTCGATACAACTCTGATAAAAGCTTCAAATAAATTCAGCGCGGCCTTTTCCCACGTAAAATCATTCAAGCGTTCTTTACCTTTACTGATGAGATCCTGTCGCAATTGCGGATCCTCAGTAATTCTGAGCATTAAATCGCTTATTGCCTCAATGTCCGTAGGGTCGCAGCTTAGAATGGCGTCCGCCCCAACTTCCGGTAGGCTGGTCGTATTGCTGCATATCACCGGAGTACCCGCATCGAAAGCTTCCAACAGTGGTATTCCAAACCCCTCATACAACGAAAAGAACACCAGCGCGGTCGAGCGTTCTAAAAGGGCGCGGAGCAGTTGAGGTCTTATGAAACCTAGATGTTGTATGGGAAGCCCTTCGTAATCCTCGCTAATCGCCTGCCAGCCGGAAGGATGTCCAGTGAACAAAAAGCGTACATCCTTCCTCCCGGATTTCCGAAGATATAGATCAAAGGCTTTAAGCACCCGAGGATGGTTCTTATGCTTCCAAAGATTGGCCGGATAGATGAAGTATTGTCGGTCGGGAATCAACTGACGTTCCGCGTCCGTGAGATCCCAGGCAGCATCAACCCTATGCTGTTTTTGTAGTGCGGGCTTAACTACAAATATGTCCTGAATATTATCGCCGTAAAAATCGCAAATGGTTTGCTTTGCAAAATCGGAGATTGTTGCAATTGCTCCCGCACCGTAAACGGCACGAGGAAAGCATTCTCTACGGCTTCTCAATATATTGGGATCGAAAAATTCCGGATATCTCTCATGCTGAATGTCCGGAATAAGGAAAACCTGCTTCTCTAACGGAAAAACAAAAGTATCTTCCGCAGGATAGCTCCGAAACAGTACCTGAATCTTTTCCTCATCCAGAATTCTGTCGACAGCCTCCCAGTAATTAGCCGCGGGTACAGTTATAAACTTTACATTATTTCTATTTGGCTCTAATAAGCCACGATTGAAAATCGTACAAAAAACAAAAAATTCCTCTTCGGGGTGCATGGAAAAAAGCTGATCCAGAACGCCCTTAAGAAGCTGAGTTATTCCTCCAGCCTCACCCAAAGTGATATTTCTTAACTCGATTCCAATTTTCATTATTAAACTCCACTCTGCCTCGAATTAAATTGTATCCTCTGGAAAACCGTCTTGTGTCGCGCCATAGCGCTTTAAGAGTTGACTCGTCGATCCCCAAAAGCTCTCGATATGATGTCTGAAGTCCTGAGGAAAAATGTCCTCGTGTTCTCTTGAGAACTGATGAAGCGTATCGAGAAAATAGCAAAGGACACCCGGCGTAAAGGCCATACCGCTGTGTTTTTGCGCAATTTGTCTTAACTCCTCAATTCTCTCAAACCCTCCAGTAGCAGTCTTGGTATTAGAATATTCCCGTGACGCAGCGAGCAGCCTATTAATCGCAACTGGTGGCGCTTCATGTGCTAAACGAATCCATAGATCAGTATCCATACCGTAATGAAGGGCGGGATCAAGAAGTCCCGCCTTCAGCAAATATGTGTGATTGATGAATACGGCAGGCTGAAGTATATAGTTAAGTCCGAAAACGAGTGCATCCAGGTTGAATTGGACTCGTCCCACTGGAAAAAAACTGCCTTTAGTCACTCGTTCTTCGGTGACTCGTAACCCGTTTCCAAAATAAAAGGCGGCATCAGGCCTTTCCTTATAGGTCTCGGAGACTAAATCAAATGCTCCGGGCAAATAGTAGTCATCTGCATTCAGCCAAGCCACTATATCTCCGTTGGCCCGTTTAAAACCTTTGTTGATGGCATCGCTTTGACCTTCATCAGACTCACTTATCCAGTAACTTAAGTGCTGTTGGTATTTCCGTATTACCTCAACGCTCTTATCTGTAGATCCACCGTCAAATATAAAATATTCGAGATTGCTGTAATTCTGATCAAGGACCGAATCGATGCACTGCTCCAAAAACAGCCCTTGGTTATACGAAGGAGTAATAATAGTTATTTTTGGCAGCGTCATGACCGGGTTTGTTTTGAATATTTTATTACTGGTTTAAAGTTATTTTTAGCCAGCGTGTTAAGGCAAATAATCGAATCCGGTGGCTTGATTATCCAAGTCACTTTTTGATAGTTGGCGATGCTCCTTCAACCGGAGGTCAAGTGCTATTTGCTTAACTGCGAATTATGCAGTAAGCGCGTCAATTCGTTGATCTGATCCAGCCTCGCCGCTCGATCGGATTCTGATATCGCCAACAAGCGTGTGAGTTCGTTAATCTGATCCAGCCTCGCCGCCCGATCCGCTTCTGATTCCTGCAAACGTCGATTTAATTGCGTGGCTCGGTCATCCGCATCGAGCAGTGCTTGAACGATTCTGCTTGCGGGCGTGGAGCTCAAAAGCTCATCAATTTTATCTTGAGTATTTACGTTCAGTGGTTGCCGGCTCACGACCAGAAACATGTCGTAATGGGCGAAAATCGCGGGCTCGAATTCTAAATATTCGGCTCCCAAACGAACGAAGAAGTCACGAATGGAATTATGGCTGAACAAGTAAAGATGCTCGTCGTCCTTTAATTGCTCGAGAAAAGGGTCATCACGTACAACCATTTCATCGTAAGCCTTTTGCTCTTGATAACGAGGCGTTTGAATGACCAATATACCGTCAGGCTTGAGCAAACCCAGGCAGTGGCGAATGGTACCCACCGGATCGGGAAGATGCTCCAGGACATCCATCAGCGCAATGACATCCAGCGACGCCGGCTCTATCTGTTGCTCCTCCACTGGACCACACAGTACCGGAACTTTGAATGTTCGACGGGAAAAATCCACCACCCATGGACTGAGTTCCAAACCCGTCGAATCGAAACCCACTTGCCGGAGCAAAGCGACGAATGCTCCATGAGCACATCCCAATTCCAGTGTTCTGCCCGATGGCAGCTTGTATTTCAGAACAGTGCGCAGCCAGTGTAGGCAGCGCTCGGAAAGGTCTGTTCGCGTACGAGTAATAATATTTCCGTACCCATAATTGTGTTCCTGATGTGAAAACCAATATTCACGACCATATAAACCACTATCATCATCAGGTACACGTAAAGCGGCAGGTCTAGGCATCTTAGCGAAGACTAGCGTTTCACAAGCTGGACATCTCAGATATACGGGCGAAAAAAAATTGAGATTTGTATTCCCACACCAGCAATGTAAGGAGTAATTCATTCAGGTCTCCTCGCACAGTAAACAGCCCCGCTGCCCAAGGACCAATTTCGCTCCATCTCTAAAACTCCGGTAAGTACTTTTCTGAAGGCTTGCGGAAAGGATGGCAACCCCGTCAAGTAAGGAAATAAGGTATCACCCAGCTCGCTGTTTGCTTTTCGAACATGCCATAAATGATCAATAAACAAGAACAGACGACTGATTACTTCCGGAACGATAGGTATATACTCAACGACTTGAAAACCAACCTGCTCCAAGCGCTCCACCCACACGGCGGGCGGCAAAGCATTGACCAGATGGTGATAGGCCTTGTATTCGTTTAACAACGATTCAGCCCATCTCGGGTCCCCCATCTCATGAATAAGAGTTGGGAGTGCAGACCACTCGATGAGCTTATCGGTTACAACGCTCAACAGAAGCTGTCCGCCAGGACGTAGGCAACAAAAAATGCCGTTCAGCACTTCTGACAAATGATCCATATGCTCCAATGAGCAATTGGCAAAAGCCGATGCAAAGCTGCCCGCCGGCAAGGTCAGCTGATGGGCTGGCATTACGTGCACTTCGCTATAGACACCCGATCGTCTTGCTGAATCGGCGACGCCGGGATCAATATCCACCCCAACAACCTCTTTTAACGTGGGCCAGATAAGCCGGAAATATTGCCCATCCCCGCAACCGACATCCAACACTGGCTCCGCAAGTTGATAACGTTGATAAGCGGCATACTCCCATGCGCGCCACATTGACATGGGGGGGCAGTAGGGGTAGAGCTGGCTTACGGCGTCGTAACCCTCAAGTACTGCCTCAATCTGTAGTAGAGTCTGTTTTACAGTCATTTTAGCTTGGCTACCAATCTAAGCTTTTTTCGTAACCGAGACGAATAAGAGTATCGCCGGCAATATCTTTAAAAGCTTCAATATGCCTATGATCGAAATGATTTCGCCAATCGCCACTTGTTGCTTTGCGCACAAATGTATTGTGCTTAAATGTCCGGTCTAAAGAACGCTTAAATTCCTCCTTCGAATTCGCTTCCACGGCTCTTAAAATCTGCTTCTCTGGAATACCCGCATCCAAATCGATGTCCTTGATTATCCTGTGTAATGTAGTGACAGGCTCTTTCAAAAAAGACTCGTAGAAATAAAAAGTAGAACCTGCATTTAGCCACGCCTGCACATAATCTCGCCATTCGACTGCTGTTTTAGCCACATACTCTTCAAAAACCACAACAAACTCATCGTATATTCCGTTTTCAACACAGAACTCTTTTTCATAGAAGTATTTGGATACAACTACGTCCCGGCCATCACGGACTAAATGAAAAAAATACGCTGGAAAATTAATTAATGATGAACCTGGCAACTCATGACTCTTAATTACGCAGGTTTCAGGGAAATTCAGATTGGGTGCCGATTCGTACCATGGATGCTTAGAAATATCGAAAAGGTCAAATCCCGTTTTTACGTAAATATCTCTTTTTGGCAGATGAAGGGCATCACCCAACATACTGACCACCCATGAACCGCCTGATTTCGGATATTCGGAGAGGATAATCCTCTTACATGGATAATTTTCCATATTATTTATTTAGTAACTGAGGAGACTTCAAATCGATCCGTCCGTTTCTTCCACCATTGGGGCTTCCCACCTCACATCACTCGAATTCGCCTCTGTCGTTAAGACATGGCATTTACCAGGAAGATCAGCCATACCATGGTGTAGAAGCTGCACAGGCGCTCCGTTTTTGCGAGGAAAAACAGTAAAAATCTCCATATTAGGGAGATGGCACAACCTAAGTATCTTTGTTGTTAAATCTTGATGAGAATATTCTGAGCGTAAGCTGTAATTCACGTCGTCAATCGTGGCCAGCCCGACTGTGAAGGTATACTCACCACATCCAATCGCAAGATCGATGTCCTGCCGAAATCTGAGGCGAGACAGCTTTTTAACCCACTTAGGAACGTCTGAGCCATACTCCAATGTACTTTTGCCGTGAACAATTATCCCTTTGTCATTAGCAATTACTATACCGCCAATAGGCACTTCGATATCTCGAAGCAATTCAAATTCATAAAAAAAGCTTGCGGTCTCGCCTTGCTGGAATACTTTGCAGGGCCTGCCGTTTTTGTCACACAAGGCAATCCCGGTACATCTCGCCCAACCGTTGGAGACCTGTGATATCGCGGATATATCGAGAAATGCGTCCGGCTCGGGCCAGAAAAAACCTTCCTTAATTGTGCCGAAATCTGATTCGCAAGAGGCTACTGGAGCCGGCGTTACAGCTTTTTCGGGAGAAAAACGATTCTGCTGCTCGACCAAATAGTAGCGTTTTACCGCTTCGGAAGCGCTGCCCTGGAAAATCTCCTGGCCATGATCTAAAAGGATCGCGCGCTGACAGAACTGCTCGACGTCGAGCATTGCATGCGTTACCAGTAAAATCGATGTTCCGTTGCTACGAAGCGTCTCCAATCGCTGGTAGCATTTTTGCCGGAAGAAGATGTCACCAACCGCCAGCGCCTCATCTACGATGAACACATCCGGCTCAACGCAGGCCTGCACCGCGAATGCCAGTCGGACGAACATACCGCTGGAATAGGTCTTTACCGGCTGCTCGATGAACTCGCCGATGTCCGCAAAAGCGACAATATCTTCGAATCGTTCGTCGATTTCCTCTTTGCTCAACCCGAGCACCGCCCCGTTCATGTATACGTTTTCCCGGCCGGTAAATTCCGGGTTGAAACCGGCGCCAAGCTCGAGCAGGGCCGCCACGCGTCCGTTGACTTCCACGCTTCCGGTCGTGGGCGTAAGCGTGCCGCAGATCATTTGCAGCAAAGTGGATTTGCCCGAGCCGTTGCGGCCGATGATACCGACCGTTTCTCCCTTGCGGACTTCGAAGGACAGATCCTTCAGCGCCCAAAATTCCCGAAAATAAGGTTTGGGCGAGCGCCCGACGAGCCTTTGCAGGCGAGGAACGATGGATTGCTTCAGCCGGTCCTGCGGGCGATCGTAAATCTGATAGCACTTGCTGAGATTATTAGCTCGAATGGCGATCTCGTCAGAGGACATCGGCAAATCCCCTCCGCGTCTTCTGAAACCAGAAATAACCTACCCATGCCACCAATAGACTTGCCGCCGAATAACATCCAAGCCCGTACAGATCGGGAGTTTTCCCCCAGATCAGCACGTTTCTCATCTGTTCAATGATGAAAGTCAAAGGATTAAGGTGCAGCCAATGCTGGTATTCCTGCGGCAGCACCGAGATTGGATAAAAGACGGGGGCAAGAAACATCATGATCGTGGTAACGAGTCCCGTAGTCTGCCCAACGTCTCTCAAATAAACGCCGGTGGCGGCGAGAAACCACGCCGCACCCATCGTGACCAATACGAGGGGGAGCAAAACGAGCGGCAGGAAAACCACGGTCCAGTTGAGATAGAAATTCAGCGTCGCGAAAAACGTCAGGAGCACAATGACACTGATTGCAGTATGAAACAGAGCCGATCCCATCGTCACCCAAGGCAGAATCTCCAGAGGAAATACTACTTTTTTAACGTAATTGACATTGCTTAGGATGAGCCCGGGGGCACGGTTAACACACTCTGCGAATAAGGCGTGCACGATCATGCCGGCAAAGAGGATGATGGCGAACTCAGTCTTGCTTTCTTCACCGCCCGCACCCCAACGTGCCTTGAATACCACGCTGAAGACGAACGTATAGACCGTCAGCATCAGAACCGGATTAAAGAAGGACCAGGCGAGCCCCATGATAGAGCCCCGATAGCGACCAACCACGTCGCGCTTGGTCATTTGCCAGATTAGCTGACGATTGCTCCAGAAACTTTTGGCAATAGCTGCGGGCGAAGTTTTAATCTCTCGGGTCATTTATATTTTTCTGCGCCGAGAATAGGTAGGATGGAAGACGAGCCGCGGTGCCATCTCTTCTCGTGTTTGGGCGTTTTCAGTGGTGACCGAACTGGTCTGACAAGGCAGTCAACACGTTCTCTACTGGTAAGCACAGCAACAAGGCATTCCATGCGGGAATTAGGCGAAGGGCGGATTATAGCTGCTGCCGTATAAGCGTCAACAGCGCTTCCGACAGCTCAGCAGATATGGCAAGAGGCAAACAACTGGCATAACTGAGCAATGCCGCTACGATGAAGGGAGCTGGATTCCGCCAATCCTCGGCGGAAGACCAGTGGAGTAGATATCGTCTACATGGTAAGTAAATCATTGCGACTTTACGCTGCGTAGGACTGACAAGATTACCTCAGGCCAAAGTAAAGAATATTTCGTTGGCACCTTTCTCTATATGTGACGTTACATACATTCCTTAAGCTCACCGTTTCTTTTCGGGCAGGAGACACCTTCATGCGTTGCTGGACCGCGACGCGGGCATCATTTCCTTGACGGTCAACGGGCAATCCGTCCCCTTCCCTGCATTTACTGCTCGTAAAGAAAAGAAAGCTATCTCTCGAACACCCTCACCCCTCATCCCGCGAGAAGAAGTAAAACCGATAACCTCGTTCATAAAATATCGTTGGATTCAAACAGCCCAAAGCTAACCGGCTGCCCGCTTGCGGGCGGTCCGGATTGAACGAGGCGTTGGACTCGGTGGCGTCTCGATAAGACGTCCTGTGACGTACTTGTGAAGTACGCTAGCCATCAGTGTCTGATAGGGGATCCCCTCTTCCGCAGCCTTTGCTTGGATGTCTTCGAGGTCACGGGATGAAATACGTATATTGACAGGTTTGTCCTTGGCAAGCGAAGTGGAGGCTATTGATGCATAGCGCGCGATTTCCTCCTTGAGACTGGGCACGGATCGCCACTCATCTCTTTCAAAAGAAGCCAGAATTTCTTCTTCAAGTTTGCTTTCTTTATCCATTTCAACTGTCCTCTACCAGATATTTGCGGGTAGCTTTCCGACTTGGAGTGATCGTTTTTAGAAAGATCTCGCTGTCGGTCTCTACGAACGGCACCAGATAAGCGTAGCCACGGATGCGAACCACGAACTTGCGTTGGTTCGGGTACTGCTCTGTGTTCGGATGATCGAGCACATCGAGAAGGCCGCCATGTGACATGGCCGATAGCACCTATTCATACGACACGCCCCGCTCTCTCTTGACCCGGACATTTTTGTCGGTACGCCAGTTCACCGGTTTCATGTCGCACATGATGCGTCTGTGTGCTTAATGACATCAAACTTTACGTTTTCGTCCTCTAACGCACTTCGGCCTCTTTCCCCGATAGACGTATTTCAAGCGTTACACTACTTTTACAAATCTGATAACGGCAAACCTCTGCCTTACCTTTTTAGATGGAGAACCCTCATGTTTCGTCGGCCGATGCTGTTGGTCTTTCCTCTCCTGCTTTTTACGGCCGTCGCCCTTGCCGATCCACTACCGTCAGACTCGGTTCCCGACCCGCTCAAACCCTGGACCGACTGGGTCCTGCATGGGCACGAAAATCGGTCTTGTCCGTCCGTACACACTAACCCCGAAGACCGGCGCTGCATTTGGCCGACGCGTCTCGAACTGGTGTTGGATGATCGTGCCGGTCGTTTCGCTTTGGATGCTCACGTTTATGCGGAGAGTTGGCTGCCGCTTCCCGGCGATGTCGAACACTGGCCACAGCAGGTCGAGGTCGACGGGAAGCCGGCCGTCATCGCAACCGTCGAGAACATCCCCGGAATCCGCCTCGCTCCGGGTGACCATAGCGTTAAGGGCAGGTTTATTTGGGACCGCCTACCGGCAAATCTCGCGGTGCCCAATGATACCGGCATCATTTCCCTGACAGTCAAAGGTCAATCCGTCCCCTTCCCGGCCTTCAACGAACAAGGACAGTTGTGGGTCTACCGTCAGGCGTCGGAAGATGCGGCGCCTTCGGAAAGAACTGATACGGTCGACGTTCAGGTTTACCGCCGGGTCATCGACGAAACGCCGCTTCGCGTCATAACGCAAATGGATTTAGATGTATCCGGCAGACAGCGGGAAATTCTTCTCGATGGGGCTTTGCCGCCCGAGTCGATCCCTTTGCAGATCACTTCGTCCCTGCCGGCCCGTTTGGAACCCGATGGAAAACTACGTCTGCAGCTTCGTCCGGGGCACTGGACCGTACAACTCGCCGCCCGGTTTCCGGTGCCGGTCGAATCGCTCCAACTGCCTCCGAGCACCGCGCCCTGGCCCTCGGAGGAAATCTGGGTTTTTGATGCCCGGCCTCAATTTCGTGTCGTCGAGATAGAGGGCGTTGCCGCCATCGATCCGCGCCAAACGAATCTTCCCGAAGAATGGAAAGCGTTTCCCGCCTACAGGATGGAGTCCGGCACCGCGATGAATCTGAAGCTCATCCGGCGCGGCGACCCGGAACCGGAACCCGACAGCCTCACCCTGCACCGGCGCATTTGGCTGGATTTCGACGGCGGCGGCTACACGGTAAACGACGATATCGGCGGCCGCATGACTCGGGACTGGCGACTGAACGTACGGCCGGGTGTCGATCTCGGCCGCGTTGCCATCGACGGAGAACCGCAGTCCATTACGCGCGAGGACGAAACCGGAGCCATCGGCGTCGAGGTCAGGCGCGGGGCGGTCAGTCTTTCCGCCGACAGCCGAATCAAAGACACTCGAACCCTTTCTGCGGTCGGCTGGGACAAGGATTTCCGAAGCGTGAACGCCGAGCTTAATCTTCCTCCAGGATGGCGTCTGTTCGCCGCGACCGGGGTAGACCATGCGCCGGGCACCTGGATCGCGAGATGGACGCTGCTCGATCTCTTCGTGGTGCTGATTACGGCCATGGCCGTGGCGCGATTATGGTCCTGGCCGTATGCTGTCTTTACGCTGCTCGCCTTGGCACTGCTCTGGCACGAACCGGGCGCTCCGCGTTACGTCTGGCTCAACATTCTGGCGGCGGCCGCCTTACTGACGGTTTTGCCGGAGGGACGAATCACATCGGCCGTTCGCATCTACCGGAATCTTGCCGTGCTGGCCCTCATCCTTATCGCCATTCCGTTCATGGTCGATCAGGCCCGCTTCGCTCTTTACCCCCAGTTGGAACAACCCTGGGTTGCCATGCCATCGGAGGCTCCCGCCGAATTTCGGAAACAGGAAGAAGCGCCTGTCGAAGCACCTCAAACCATGGAGTCGTACACGCCCCGACCGAAGCTCTATGAACGGGGTGCGCCCCCGGCTGTCCCCTCTTCGGCGGACATGGAGGGCCGAGCCTTCAAGGAGACCGACCCCAACGCGATAACCCAAACCGGCCCAGGCTTGCCGGAATGGCATTGGAAATCGATTCCGCTGACTTGGAATGGCCCCGTCCTCCGCAACCAGGAAATTGGCCTGGTGCTGCTCTCCCCGACGGTCAATTTGCTGCTGAATTTTCTACGTATCGCGCTTTTGATTGGCTTGGCCGTGTTTTTCTTGGGCGGACGGCCGCAGTTTCGTCCCTTTTCGCCTCGTTCGGCCCTGCCGCTATTGTTGCTTCCGCTGCTTCTGTTCATACCGGATGCCAAGGCCGATTTTCCGAATGCGGCTCTCCTCGAAGAACTCAAGTCGCGCCTGCTCGCGCCTCCCGATTGTTTGCCGCAATGCGCCGAGGTCCCGTTGCTCAAGATCGATGCCAGGCGCTCGGAGTTGCGGCAAACCTTGGAAATTCATGCCCAGGAGCTGATCGCCCTACCCTTGCCGGTGAACACCGCGCAATGGACGCCGTCCAAAGTCGAGGTCGATAACACGCCGGCGGAGGGCCTGTTCCGCAGCCAGGACGGCGGACTCTGGCTGGCTCTGAAACCGGGCCGTCATGTCGTGACGCTTTCCGGAATCTTGCTTGCGCGGGATCAGATACAGATCCCTTTACCGCTCAAGCCCCGGCGAGTTGAAGCATCGGGTGAAGGCTGGCGAATCGAAGGCATCCGCGAGAACGGCATTCCCGATGTCCAGTTGCAGCTCGTACGGGTATCAAATGGCGATCGGCCGTCCGCCGAGCTGCCGGTGCTGGAGTCCCGGCCCCTGCCGCCGTTTCTGGAGGTCGAGCGCACGCTGAGAATCGGTTTGGACTGGCGCGTCGTTACGGTGGTGCGCCGGGCCTCGCCTTCTGATCGCCCCGTCGTCGTCAGCGTTCCTCTTATCGAGGGAGAATCGGTCGTCACGCCGGGGCTGCAAGTCGAGGATGGAAAGGTGGTGCTCAACCTGTTGCCGGGGCAGCATGCAACGAGTTGGGAATCGGTCCTCTCCAAGGGCGCAACGGTCAATCTCAAGGCGCCTGAGACCACCGGCTGGATCGAGATTTGGCGAGCGGACATCAGCCCGATCTGGCATATGAAACCCGAGGGACTCGTGGTCATCCACCACCAGGACGCGGAAGGCAATTGGCTGCCGGAATGGCGCCCCTGGCCCGGAGAATCCGTTACGCTTCGCTTGACCCGGCCTCAGGGCGTACCCGGCAATACCCTGACCATAGACCGCAGCCGGCTCGAACTGAATCCGGGAATTCACGCGACGGATGCCGCCTTGATGCTGACGCTGCGCAGCTCACAGGGCGGGCAACATGCGGTAAAACTCCCGGAGCATGCCGAACTGCAATCGGTCAGCATGGATGGGGCCGCGCAGCCGGTGCGGCAGCAAGGCCGCCTGGTTTCGCTGCCGATTCATCCGGGTGAACAGACAGCAACCCTGGTGTGGCGCGACGGGTCCGGGATACGCAGCCGCCTCATCGCCCCCGAAATCGACCTCGGCATCCCCAGCGTAAATAGCGCGACCACTTTTTCGCTGGGCCAGGACCGGTGGGTACTGCTGGTGGGTGGCCCCCGCTTCGGCCCGGCTGTCTTGTTCTGGGGAGTTCTCATCGTGATCGCCCTGCTTTCGGTCGCATTGGGAAAGCTGCCCTGGACACCGATTAAGTTTTGGCAATGGCTTCTGTTATTGATCGGCCTCAGCCAGATTCCGGTCATCGGAGGGATCGTCGTGGCCGGTTGGTTGCTGGCCTTGGGATGGCGGGCGAACATGGGGCAAAAGCTGGACGACTCGCAATTCAATCTGCTCCAAGCTGGGCTCGCCGTGCTGACCTTGGTCGCCCTCTCCTTTTTGCTGGAGGCGGTCCGCCACGGATTGCTGGGATTGCCGGACATGCAAATCGCCGGTAACGGCTCCAATGCGTACAGCTTGAACTGGTATCAGGACCGCAGCGGCCCAACACTTCCCCGGCCTTGGATCGTTTCGGCGCCCCTCTGGGTGTACCGCGTGCTGATGCTGGCCTGGGCTTTATGGCTGGCCTACTCGCTCCTGGATTGGCTGCGCTGGGGATGGAATTGCTACGCCTCGGACGGCTTGTGGCGGCCGAGAAAAAAGAAGGAAAAATCCGAGGCGGCGAAGCCTGTCGAACCAGTACCGCCCGCTTGATGCAGCCACTGCCTATTCTCTACCCCATCCCAACCTTCCCCCTGCAAGGGGGAAGGAGGAAAGTGCTATTTGCCGGAAACGCTGACGCTTATTCCGGCCTACAACTGCATAAGGAGCAACGATGATTACAGTTGGTCAATGCCAGGTCCATTCTTATCACCCAGCCAAGTTCTATCGAGACGGTTTTGAACGGCCCCGAGTTGCTTGGTGTCTCCCCGTCTCTTGTAAATCTCTTGAAGGCCGTAAAGCGCCCAGCCATTCTGAGGGGTACGTTCCAGGGTGCTACGGAAAGACTGCTCCGCAAGATCCAAATCGCCGGCCATCAACTGCACGCCGCCGAGCGACTGGCGCACTGGGTAATACCAGAATGGAGGTTCCATATACGGAAGCTTGTCCTCCACGGCGATGGCGGCTTCAAACTCGGCCGCCGCGGTCCGCAGATCGCCTAGCTTTTGGGCAACGCGCCCCCTGATGACATGATCGGCAACCTTCAAGACTTCGCCCGCCGGAATACCGGCTGCCTTGAGATCAGCAAAGTTACTTTCCCGTCCAATCCGGGAAATCGCATCGGCTTCCCGTAGCGCGGCGTCGGTGTCGCCCTTAGCGGTGTTGGCTATGCCTCTGGCGTAATGCCATGCCGCCTTCACATAGGGCAATTCATCTCCGGGGGCTTGAAGACTCAGGATCGTATTCGGGTCGCTGAACTGGGCGTAAGCGAAATATGGCGCGGCCTTGATCGGCTGCACCAAAGGCATGGTTTTCGCCGCCGTATCCGAAACCAGCGGAGACAGCTTTTCCGCGGCTTCGATGGCTGTTCGGCCATCACCCGCCATTTGCGCGGAACTCATCAGGAAATGGACGTTGTGCAAGTAATACGCATCGGAATAAATGCCGGGTTTACGGCCCACCTTGGCGAAGTAGCGCTCATCCACCTCCACCGCCTTGCGATTGGCCTCGATCGAGTCCTTGTAGCGTCCGACCCGGTGATAAATATGCGCCGGCATATGGACGATGTGTCCCGCCCCCGGCATGAGCTTTGCCAGTCTCTCGGCGTATGGTTCCGCCCGTTTCGGAGAACCCGAGGCCTCAACCATGTGGATGTAGTAGTGGATCGCGCCCGGATGATTCGGATTTCGGCGCAGCACACGCTCCAGGACGGCAACGATTTCCGCCGTACGGCCTTTGGGTTTCGCGCCGCCGGATTCCCAGTAATCCCAAGGGGAAAGATCCATGAGCGACTCCGCATACAGCACGGCAATATCATCGTCCTTCGGGTACTTCGCCGCGACTTTGCCCATGGCTTCCGCATACGCCCGGTCGAGACCGGCGCGATCGGCTCCGGTCTCCGCCGAATAACGAGCGGCCAAGGCATCGATCAAAGCCTGCTCGCGACGGGTCGCCTTGGCAGCAACGGACTGCGCCTTTCGAACGGCTTCCAGGGCGGGAGCATTTGCACCCGGATCCATCGGCGCATTGATGTTCGGCCCCAAAACCAGCGCTTCGCCCCAATAGCAGAGAGCACACTCGGGATCCAATCGCTGCGCCTTTCTAAATGCCCGACGGGCCTCGGCATGATTGAAAGCATACGTAAGCCGCAATCCTTGATCGAAATACTTTTGGGCCAGGGGGCTCGATGTCGTGATGCGGTAGCTCAAGGTGCCGAGCCCGTCCAAAAGCGGCGGGTTGTCATCTGAAACCGCCTGCGCCGCGTGATCGAACGGATGGGCCTCGGCCCGCTCTGGGCCGACCGGCTGCTCGGTTGCTTCGGAAGCCGGGGGCGAACTCGACGCGTGGTCGGCGCTCGGCCGCGACGACCAAACGGAACCGATGGTTAACGCACATGCCAAAACGGTTGTTACAAAATGCGAATGACCAAATCTCATAGCCGCTCCTTCCTCAATATCCCAAATTTCAACGAAAACCTTACTGCAAAGTTTGCAAAACGATAACACTCGCGTTTCCGGCGGGTCCAACATCCAATAAAAGCTTGGAATCTCCATACAATTTTTCGGACCGCTATTTACGAGGAGACGAATGGACCTCATAAGCATCAACCCAACTACCGGCGAGACCCAGAAGCGTTATGCCTCATGGACCGATATCGAACTCGAACAGGCACAGCAGCTGACCGCGGACGCTTCGACTGCCTGGCAATCGACCCGGATCGACGAGCGCCGCGAACTTCTGGAGAACGTTGCCGGCGCGCTGCGCAGCCGTTTGGACTTTTATGCCTCAAAAATCACCCAGGAAATGGGAAAGCCGATTCGAGAAGCGCGCGCGGAAATCGAAAAATGCACTTTGGCCTGCGAGTTTTTCGCTCAAAACGCCGAGCGCTTTTTGCGGGACGAACCGGTCGAAACCGATGCGAGCCGCAGTTATGTGACCTTTCAGCCCATCGGAACCGTTATGGGAGTCATGCCTTGGAATTTTCCTTTTTGGCAGGTGTTCCGATTCGCCGTACCGGTGCTGATGGCGGGTAACTGCGCCTTGTTCAAGCATGCCTCGAACGTACCCCAGTGTGCTGAAACGATCGAGGAGGTTTTCCTGCAATCGGGAGTTCCGTCCGGGGTGTTTCAATGGCTCCGAATATCCCATGCCCAAAGCGAAAGACTCATCGAAGATGCGCGTGTTCACGCGGTCAGCTTGACGGGGGGTGAACAGGCGGGGCGGCGGATCGCGGCGCTGGCCGGAAAAAGCCTCAAGAAAACGGTTCTGGAACTTGGGGGTTCCGACCCCTTCGTTGTCCTGGCCGATGCCGATCTAGAGCAGGCCGCGACCGTAGCGGTAACCGCGCGATTTCGAAACTGCGGCCAAAGCTGCATCGCCGCCAAGCGGTTCATACTGATCGACTCCATTGCGGACGAATTCCTGACGCTGTTCAAGCGGAAAGTCGAGACGCTCGCAATCGGCGATCCTTCCCGGGAAGAGACCGAGATCGGCCCGATGGCGAAGAGCGATCTCCGGGACAAAATCCATCGCATGGTTACTGAATCCGTTCGGCAGGGGGCGGTCCCTCTCACAGGTTGCCACTCGATGGAAAGAGCCGGCTTTTTTTACCAGCCGTCGATCCTGGACCGAGTACAATCCGGCATGCCGGCTTACGAGGAGGAATTATTCGGACCGATTGCCGTCATCGTCCACGCACGAGGCGAACAGGAGGCGCTGCAGAAGGCCAACCAGCATCGCTACGGCCTCGGCGCTTCGGTTTGGACGCGCGATCTGCCTAAAGGCGAAGACTTTGCCCGGCGATTGCAATGCGGCGCCGCTTTCGTCAACGGCATGGTAAAAAGCGATCCGCGGATGCCTTTCGGCGGCGTGAAGAATTCGGGATACGGTCGAGAACTGGGCATTTACGGGCTGCGGGAGTTCACGAATATCAAGAGTGTCTGGATTGCCTGATTCCGGTGGAAATGCCGGATCCATCGGCCGGAAGCCGAGTGGCACGCGCAGCGCCCGAAGGGTACGGCACAGGGCAATGCCGTTCGGTTAAGCCGTCATGCCGGCGGGGAATGCCGGAATGACAGGCCTTAGGACTTGGCCGCCAATAACATCCCGTTCTACTTGAAAACGATGGTAGGGTGGGTTAGGCGCGCACTGCCACGAACCATTCCGCAGCCGCGGGACTCTATGCGCGCCGTAACCCACCGGTTCCGCGGCTTTGCCCGGTGGGTTACGGCGCGCGGAAACACCACAAGAAATTTGCTGGTTCCGTGCGATGCGCGCCTAACCCACCCTACACCGGACACACGAATCGGAACGTTGTTTTCGGCCATATCCTTAACTTAACGGCATTGCGGCACAGGGAGGTGCCGCATGAATCGCTGCCGCGCTTCGACTGGGTTCAGGACAGGCTTATTCCGGCCCACATACTCACGCAGAATCGCCTTTAATCCCTTCTCCTTCTGGGAGAGGGTGAGGGTGCTTTGTTTCTTTGCCTTCTTCATCGCTCGACGCGCTAGTTCCGTCGCGTCCGTATGCCGAAAAAAAGCCCTCCTGCATCGTCTGCCAAAGCTTCAGGTTTTGCCGGGTCAGTTCCGTGAACACCGACAAGGGGGCATTTTTGATCAGGCTTGCCATCTGCGCCTGCACAAGCTTTTGCTGCTTCAGAAAAACGTCCATGCTTTCCTTGAGATAGGCCGTCATAAAGCCCTGCATGGCATTACCGTAGGTTCGGATGATTTGTTCCAGAATTTCGGTGGTGAAGATCGGCTGGCCTTTTTCTTCCTCTTCCAGGATCAATTGCAAAAGGATGGCCCGGGTGATGTCCTCGTCGGTCTTGGCATCCACCACCCGGACCTTAATAGCGTCTTTCACAAGCCCCCGGATGTCCTCAAACGTGACGTATTTACTGATAGCCGTATCATAAAGACGCCGATTGGGATATTTCTTGATAATGCGTTCGTTATTTTCGTTGCTCATAGATCAGGTTTGAGTGCGGCTTATCCCATATGTTGACCACCATTGATCGAAATATCCGCTCCAGTGATAAATCCAGCCTCATCGGCCGCTAAAAAGGCTATCAGTCGCGCAACTTCCGATGGCCGGCCGAAACGTCCGACCGGAATCTCAGCCAGGATTTTGGCGCGGTGATCTTCCGGAACGTTCATGATCATCGGCGATTCGATATAACCCGGCGATACCGTATTTACGGTAATCCCTTTTCTGGCGACTTCACGCGCGACGGACATCGTGAAACCGTGGACCCCGGCCTTGCTGGCCGCGTAATTGGCTTGGCCGAATTGGCCCTTTTGGCCGTTCACCGAGGAAACGTTGATAATGCGGCCGAAGCCACGGTCCAGCATTCCCTCGATGATACAACGCGTGGTATTGAATACGCCGTCGAGATTGGTGCGGAGCACCGCTTGCCACTGCTCGGGCGCCATTTTGCGCAAGGTCGCATCGCTCGTGATGCCGGCGGCGTTGACAAGAACATCCACTTGGCCGACCTTGTTCGCGATATCGCCAAATACGGCAGCAACGTGCCCGAAATCCGTGACATCGCATTCCATGGCCTGCATCTCATAGCCTTCGCTCCTACGTGCCGCCTCCCATGCGTCCGTAATACAGTCTAGCGCCCGTGGACGGCAAAGGGCAACGACGCGGTAAGGCATCGCCGCCAGACCTCTACAGATTTCAGTGCCGATAGTTCCGGTTCCTCCGGTTACGACGGCCACTCGCCCGTTCATCAGAAAACCCTCCGTGTCTGTGTGGTGGTATACAGCGAGTGCCGGAAACGCTGACGCTTATTCCGGCCTACACGCTACTTATATAGCCAGTTCGTCTGATTTAAGACCGTTGACTGTAGTAGGCCGGGATAAGCCTGTCCTGAGCCCCGTCGAAGGGGCGATAGCCGTTCCCGGCAAATGGCGCTCCAGCATCCGCCTAGCGCTCTACGGCGATGGCGATACCCTGGCCCCCGCCGATACAAAGCGTGGCGACGCCTTTATGTACGTTGCGCCGACGCATTTCGTGCAATAGCGTAACCAAAACCCGAGCGCCGGAGGCACCGATCGGGTGCCCGAGCGCGATGGCGCCGCCGTTTACGTTGACCTTGTCCGTACTCCACCCCAACTCGCGATTGACCGCGATAGCTTGGGCGGCAAAAGCCTCGTTCGCCTCGATCAAATCCAAATCACCGATAGTCCATCCGGCCCGGTTAAGACAGCGATGGGTCGCAGCGATGGGGCCGGTTCCCATGATGGCCGGCTCGACGCCCGCGCTGCCGAAAGCCGCGATACGGGCCAAAGGTTTCAAACCGTATTTCTCGGCCATACGAGCGGACATCACCAGCACCGCTGCCGCGCCGTCGTTGATACCCGAGGAATTGCCGGGAGTCACTGTGCCGTTCGATCGAAACGCGGGTTTCAGTTTCGCCAGGGATTCCGCCGTGGTACCCGCTCTCGGATACTCGTCCGTATCGAACACGATGGCCGGCCCCTTGGGCTGCGGAATTTCGATAGGCACGATCTCGTCCCGGAACTTCCCGGCTTTCTGAGCGGCTTCCGTTTTTTGCTGCGAGGCTGCCGCGAACGTGTCCTGTTCCTCGCGGGAGATTCCGTACTGATCGACGATATTCTCCGCGGTGCAGCCCATATGGCAGTCGTGGAAAGCATCCCATAGCCCGTCGACGATCATGCTGTCGACGAGCGGCCAGTCGCCCATGCGATTGCCGTTACGGGAGTTCGGCAATACATGCGGGGCCAGGCTCATATTTTCCTGCCCGCCCGCGATAACGATCTCCGCATCTCCGCACCGGATCGCCTGAGCCGCCAGTTGCACCGCCTTGAGGCCGCTTCCGCAGACCTTATTGACCGTGGTGGCCGGCACCTCGACCGGAAGATTGGCTTTGATTGCCGCTTGGCGGGCCGGATTTTGCCCCGTGCCGCCAGTCAATACCTGCCCGATGATGACTTCGTCGATCTGCCGAGATTCCAAGCCTGTCTTCGCGAGCAGATCCAGAATGACTTTGGCCCCCAAGTGAGCGGCCGGAATATTGGCCAGCGCGCCGCCGAATTTGCCTATCGCCGTGCGTACGGCGCCTACGATTACGACCTCTTGCATCGATTGACCTCTTGTTGATACTGAATCTACATAAATACGACAAGGCCGGCGCCCCAAGATGTCGGCAACCGGCCTGTCGTCTTACGACCAATGAAAAATCCGTTTAAGCCACGTCGTGATTCACCCTTTCTGTGGCTCCTTCTGGGGCTCCCGATGAGGCTGCTGTGCTCCAGCTTTCGCCGCTCCGGCGGCCCGTGCCGTGCTTTCGGCCGCTGCTCTGGCGGTGGTGTCGGCCGCCCGTGCCGCCCTCTCGGCGGTTTCTCTCGCCGTCTGATTGGCCCATTCGTTCATCGCGTCCTGGGTTTCCCTGGCGACCGTCAGATAATCCCCGGCGTGATCCACAATTTTTCGACCGAATTCAGATACAAATTTTTTCTCTTCGTCCTTCCATTTTTCGGGATCTCTGGCTTCGCAGCTCAATTCAGCCTGGCGCGTACCCAGCTCCAAATAGTCCTGCGCCATGGCCAGATTGCATTTGGCGACTCTCTCGGCCGCCTGTAGCGCAATCTCGTTCCAGCGCATCAGCGGATCGATCGCCGCACGGTTCATTTCGAACCATTGCTCGTACATTTGCCGATTACCGGCCATCCTTTCGGCAGCTTGAAGGGCAATTTCGTTCCAACGCATAAACGGATCCATTGCCGCACGGTTCATTTCAAACCATTGATCGCAGATTTGACGTGTGTTCATCACAACCTCCTTCCGATGAAAAATCTTCAAGGCTCTAAAGACATCCAACCAATTTTGTCTTGGTGCAATGCACCATACCGAAGCACTTTGACTCGAGCAATAAGCCCAACTACCTAGATTCAACAACCCCAATAACGTGTATTAAATAATGAGCGGAGACTCAGGAACCATAGCTGGGGAGAAATAACCCGAACCGTACGGAGACAATGACTTTCGATCATTTTATTATCGCCAAACGGCTGCCTTAACACTCTTTCTCCGTATCGAAAACGGCACATCTCGATAACGGCTTTGCCGAGGTGAAACACGCGGTTTACTTCAAGTTGACAATGTTGCGCCGCATCATCTGTCTGGTTATAGTACAGATAAAGCATCGTTTTGTAACAAGCCCGATCCGGGAGACTCGAATGACCGACAAATCATCCTCCGCCGTCAATGCGTGGGCCCAACTCTGGCTCGACACGCAGCGCAAGTACTGGGAATCATGGTCTGATCTTTCCCGCAAGATGCGCGGAGAAGCTAGAGAGGCCGCCGAGGCGCCAGCTCAAGAAAACCCGGAAGCTCCCGCCAATCCGCGCGACTGGTCCGAATCCTGGATCGCTGCGCAACAGAAGAACTGGGATAGCTGGTTCGACCTTTCCCGGCAAACGCTCGAATCGAAAACGGAAGCCGCGGACGAAAAAGCGCCCGTCGAACCGTCGTCACACCTGCTCGATCTTTGGACCAGATTCTGGATGCCGCTGATTCCGGGACAGTCCCGAGAGGCGGTCAGTAAATTATTGGACGTGAACAAAGCCTATTTCCGGATGGGCGAGGGATTGTGGAGGATTCTTTCCGCGAGCCACGGGGCCGCTCAAGGCGCAGAGAGCCAATGGGACGCACTCAGCCGCGGCATCAGGCAAATGCACGAGCAGTTCGGCGAGCAGCTTCGATCCGGTAAGGACCCTTGGTCCGGATTCGCCACCTTCTGGGGCATGCCGCTGGACAACTGGCGGCGCGTCTGCTCGGCGTTCTCCATTATGCCGGGCGACATGGAGAAGGCCGTGCGGGGATTCGGCTCGCCCTACGGCCCGGAAACCCTACACCAGGGCATGGTTGGCGTATTGTCGATGCCGACTCTGGGCTATACCCGCGAATGGCAGGAAGAGCTGCAACGCTGGGGACTGCTCTGGCTCGATCATTCCCAAGCCCTTCAGGAGTACGTTCTGTCTCTTTCCGGGGTGACGGCGAAGGCCATCGATTTGTTCGGCAACGAGCTTTACGAAAGAGCCCAAAAGGGAGAGCCACTCGAAAGCCTGCGCGCCTTCTACAACTTATGGATCGACTGCAGCGAACAGGCCTATACGGACATATCAACTTCAGATGAATTCACGAGGGCCCAATCCCAGCTGACAAATACGGTTTTTGCCGTAAAGCGCCAGGAGCAGAAGATGGTCGAGGAAGTTCTCAGCGCGTTCAACATGCCCACCCGCCGTGAGCTCGATACCAGCCATCGCCGGCTCCACCAGTTGCAGCGGCGTGTTTGGCAGCTGGAGCAGACGCTGGAAGAGTCGAGCGCACTGGAGCTTCGGGCAGAAGTCTTCGCCTTGCGCCGCGATTTGGAAGCCCTGCGCGGCCAAGTGGCAGTCGAAAAGCCTGAAGCCACCGTCCAGCCGCGAAAAACGAAGCTTAAAACGCCCGGTTAACTTATTCAGGAGACGGCGATCGTATGCTACGCCCGGATCAGATTGCTCAAGAACTTTTCGAGTTTAACCGCCGAGTCGCCAATGGCATGGTGACGCTCAGCAAAATCGGCGGGGTCGAGGTGGAAGCGAGTCCGAAGGACCCTGTTTACCACGAAGACAAACTCGTTCTTTACCGTTATCGCCCACAACGAGAAAAAACCTCCACGGTCCCGCTGTTGATCGTCTATGCATTAGTGAACCGTCCTTATATGACGGATCTTCAGGCGGACCGGTCCATCGTCCGCGGATTGCTCGACCAAGGGGTCGACGTCTACCTGGTCGACTGGGGTTACCCCGATGGAGCCGACCGGTTCCTCGATCTCGAAGATTACGTCAACCGCTATATTCGCCGGTGCGTCGAGTTCGTCTGCAAACAGCACGACCTGCCGAGCATCAACGTGCTCGGGATCTGCCAAGGCGGCACCCTGAGCCTTTGCTATTCGGCCCTGCACCCCGAACGGGTGCGCAATTTGATCACCATGGTCACCCCGGTCGACTTTCACACCCCGGACAACACCCTCAGCCTGTGGTATCGCGATCTCGATGTGGATCTCATGGTCGATACCTTGGGCAATATTCCCGGCGAGCTGCTCAACTGGAGCTTCCTGTCCTTAAAGCCGTTCCGTCTGACAGGTCAGAAATACATCGACATGGCCGACATCCTGGAGGACGAGGACAAGCTCAAGAACTTTCTTCGAATGGAAAAATGGATTTTCGACAGTCCCGATCAACCGGGAGAACTGTTTCGGCAGTTCACCAAACAGTTTTATCAGGAAAACCGCCTGGTTAAAGGAACCGTGGAAATCGGCGGGCGGACTGTCGACCTCAAGAACATCAAAATGCCGGTGCTGAATGTCTATGCCACCGAAGACCATCTCGTGCCGCCGTCGGCTTCCATTCCCCTGGAGAAGTACGTCGGAACGAACGATTACTCCACGATCGTTTTCAGGGGCGGCCACATCGGCATCTATGTCAGCAGCCGCTCGCAGAAGGATATACCGCCTGCGATCGCCGAGTGGCTCAAGGCGCGTTCTCAGTGATAAATCGTAGGATGCGGTGACAAAGGAACGGTTGCGATTGGAAGGGGCCGACTGAAGGCCCGTTTGCCATTGGAAGGGCGGCTCTGGCGCTCCCAGAGACGCCGTTTGCCATTGGAAGGGGCTGACTAAAGCAACTGTTTGCGATTGGAACCGCATCGTTCGCGATTGATGCCTGTCCTGAGCCGAGTCGAAGGGCGGTTCGAGTACTCACCGCATCCTACCGATGTCCATGCCGGAAACGGCTACGCCCCTTCGACGGAGCTCAGGATAGGCTTATCCCGGCCTACCCGGGCTTTGCAAAACACCCCACACCTCAAATCCAATACTTCGCGAATAAGATCAAGTGCGCCAGAAATCGTTGCCATAGCGGCCGGTTAGGGTAAGCCGCGCGCAATATTTCCTGCGAGTGATTCAGATCCCTTAGAAACTCCGACACCAAAGCCATTTTTGTGTCCGTCTGGCTTACCACGTAATCGACTTCCAGATCGTGCCGCAGGCTCCGTGAATTCATGTTGCTCGAGCCTACCGTCATCCAATCGTCAATGATGATGGTTTTGGCATGCAGCACGCCGGGCTGGTACTCGTAAATTTTCACGCCGTGGTCTAGCAAGCTCCCGTAGAACGTTGCCGAAGTCCATGGCATGAAAAACACGTCCGATACCAACGGCAGAATGATACGGACATCGACTCCTTGTTTCGCGGCTCGGTTGAGCGCATGCAGGAGACGTTCGTCCGGGACGAAATACCCGTTGGTGATCCAGATTCGCCGTTTGCTTCGGCCGATTCGTCGCAGGAGATCCCTCACGAGGGCACGGCGGTGGCGCCGTGTGTCGTTCAGCCGGAACGACGATCGCGGCGGCGACGCCCTGCGTCTCATGGGGCGCCACCGCCAGGGATTCCAAGCCCGCTGAAACGCCCGCTCGATACGCTGGGTATCGACGTTTTCGATGCGAACCGCCGTGTCCCGCCATTCTTCTCCGCCATGTGCGACAGGCAGATGTAGCGCGCAAATATTGAAACTGCCGATCCAGGCAATTCTCCGGTCGATCGAGCACACCTTCCGGTGATTGCGGTTGTTGAGCCGGGTCAATAATCGCGTAAACCGCGGCGGCATTGCTCGGCCTCCGGCCATGTGCCTCCAATGCCGGAAAAACCACGGAATCGGATGAAATATCCTGAAAGGAAATCCGGCCTCTTCGAGCGCCGCAAGCAGACTGCCTCCGGCAAGCGGCAGCCCAACGCCGTCCAGCAGCAATCGCACCCTGACACCCCGCCGGTGAGCATGCCCCAAGGCTGCGATGAAGGCGCGTCCAACCGTGTCCAATTCAAAAATATAGGTCTCGAGTTCGACCTGCCGGGTGGCTGAATTGATATCCCGTAAGAGATCGATAAAGAACTCGTCCCCGCGAACGTAAAGCCGCTCCTTCACCGGCAATGCCGTCGTTTCGGGCCGGGAAACTAGCTGAGATGTCGCTTTTCGTTCGGCAACCGAAGAAAACGCGCGGGAATCGATCCTAATCTCTTTCACTCGGCGCAAGCTTGCTTATGACGATTTCTCGATAGACGTTTGCAGAAAGGCCTTGAACTCAGACAGAGAGTGGATGGGCGCCAGGCACGTCATGCCCGAGCACACATAGGCGACCTCCCCTGCCTCCGTCTTGCGCTCGGCCAAAACTCCGGGCAAGGTTTGTTCATCTGCGGGTATGGCGAATGACAAGCGATGAGCGCCCGTAGCCGGCGAACCATGAATTGCATCGATCCAGGCCCGAAGAGCTTCCGGCTTGCCCCGCAATACCACGAATTCCGGCGGGTAGAGCCATTCCAACATGGCATTCAGCAAGGCGCCATGGGCATGCGGATATTGGCGTACGGACGGAACGGCGGCCTTCAACGTCCGTTCCGCGGCCTCGGTGTAGCGGTACTCGCCCACCAAATGCCCCAGCCGCAGCAAGACCAGCGCCGCGATACCGTTACCCGAAGGCATCGACTCGTCCATAAGTGTCTTCGGCCGTTGAATCAGCGCTTCGTGATCGTCGGACGTGAAGAAGAATCCTCCTTGCTCATGGTCTTCGAACCGGGCAAGAAGCTGGTCCGCCAACTTCAAAAGCCAATCGAGGCGGTCCGTTCGCCATTGGCATTGCAAGAGCTCCAAACCGGCATCGAGCAGAAACGCGTAATCGTCCAAATAGGCATTGAGATGGGCTTTGCCGTCCTTGTAGGTGGCCAGCAGCCGATTTTCCCCGACACAAACCTCGCGGCGCAGAAACTCAAAGGCCCGGTCTGCTGCTTCGATAAAATCGTTCCGCTCCAGCAGCCGGCCTGCGACAGCCAATCCCTTGATCATTAGCCCATTCCAGGCCGTCAGCACCTTGTCGTCGCGCCCCGGCCTTATGCGCTTTTCCCTCGCTTTAAGCAGCGTAGCGCGGGCGGATGCCAGCCGCCGCTCGGCTTCTGCGGGATCGATGCCCAAACGCGTGGCAACCTCTTGCAGCGGTGCGTCTACGTGCAGATGCCAATGTCCCTCGAAATTGGGTGTCCGATTCAAGCCGTAATGGAGCTCCACCACGGCATATTCCTCGGTCGAGAGAAGATCTTTTACTTCGCTCCTGTCCCAAACGTAATATTTGCCCTCCTCGCCCTCGGAATCCGCATCCAGACTCGAATAGAAACCGCCTTCCGGCGACTGCATTTCGCGCAAGGCCCATTCCGCCGTCTCCTCGGCGATCTTCCGGAACAACGGATTTCGGGTAACCCGCCAAGCTTCGGCGTACAACGACAGAAAAACGCCATTGTCGTAAAGCATTTTCTCGAAATGGGGGATTTCCCAAGCGGCATCCACCGAGTAGCGGCAAAAGCCTCCGCCGATTTGATCGTAAATCCCGCCCTCCGCCATCTTGGTGAGGGTCGTCGTCACCATCCGAAGGCCGGATGCATGCTCATCAGGGCTTTGGCTCCATAAACGCAGCAGAAATTCGAGATTGGACGTTTGCGGGAACTTCGGCGCATCGCCGAATCCGCCGTTGACGCTGTCGAAGTCAGCCTCCAACTCGCGCCTCGCCTTAGTCAGGATACTTACATCCGGAGCTTCCCGGCCGCCCTGTTGTCTAATCGATTGTAGGATGTCGGCAAAAGACTTGTTGTGATCCTCCAGATCTTGCTTCTGTTGGCGATAGTATCCGGCAACTTGCCGCAGCAACGAGCTGAATGCCGGTAACTGGTGACGGGCGGTATTCGGGAAGTAGGTGCCGCCAAAGAACGGCAATTGATTGTGTGGATGGAGAAACATGGTCAGCGGCCAACCGCCGGGACGGCGGGCAAGAATTTGATGAGCCAGTTGATAGATTTTGTCCAAATCCGGTCGTTCTTCGCGATCCACCTTGATGTTGACGAACAGCTCGTTCATCACTGCTGCGGTTGCCTCGTCCTCGAACGATTCGTGGGCCATGACGTGGCACCAGTGACAGGCCGAGTATCCGATGGACAGCAAGATCGGTTTGTCTTCCCTTCGGGCTTTTTCGAGCGCATCGTCGCCCCAGGGGTACCAGTCAACCGGATTGTCGGCATGCTGCAGCAAATAGGGACTGGTTTCGGAGATCAGACGGTTTTTATGAATGGAGTTCATCAAACTGCACCTTCTCTGGGGCCGGGGTTCGGCGGGTTGGATCTTTTCAATCAATGACGTTCATCGCCGGTTCGGTTTCCGGGCCTACGGATGCCTGTCACCTTGGCATATTGTTATTTTGACACTTTATCGACGGAAGAATTATTGTGGCTACCACACTATTTCCCTCCTACGGAAAACCGCCCTTATTCGTTTCCCATCCGGCGAAACGGTCGCCGCGCGCTGCCCCGTTATCCACGCCGTTCGACTTCGTCGGCAACCTGCGGACCGCCGAGGGCGCGACCATCCGCTACGGTGTCGCCCGGCCCGCCGACGCAGTCAAACGGGGCTCCGTTTTACTGCTCCAAGGTCGCGCCGAGTGTCTGGAGAAATATCGGGAAGTCGTTGAAGGCCTTACCGCGAGAGGTCTTTACGTTTATTCCTTCGACTGGCACGGTCAAGGTCTATCCGAACGCTTTTTAAAAGGCCGAAAAAAAGTCGACGTCAAATCCTTCGACGATTATCTGGAAGACATCGCTTTATTTATCCGAGAAGTGTGGTGTTTTCCGGAAGCGCACCGATACATCATTGCCCATTCCACCGGCGGCCATGTCGCTTTGCGCTTTATGGCGGAGCGGCGCTTGAAGGTCGATGGGGCTCTGCTTTGTGCGCCCATGATCGATCTTAAAACCCAGGGATGGCCGCGCTGGTTCGCGCCCATAATGGTAGGCGCCGTTGCCGGTATGGGACTCGCGGAGTGCCAGATACCCGGGGAACGGCATCATCTGCCGTCGGTGCGTCAATTCGAAGGCAATTGTCTGACCGGCGATCCCAAGCGATTCCGGATTCTGCCGGAGCTCGTCAAGACCAATCCGGAGCTGGAACGCCGCGGCGCCACATATCGCTGGGTGCGGTCGGCGTTCGTTTCGATCGCAAAGCTGAATGCGCCGGGAATCGCCGAGTCTATTGCCGCGCCGGTGACGATTCTGATCGGAGACGATGACCGGATCGTCGATGCCGAAGCGGCGCAGTGCTTCGCCGGAAGACTGCCGAACGGCCGGTTGCTGCTACTCGAAGGGGCGCGTCACGAAATAATGATGGAAAGGGACGCTATTTTGAGCCGGTTCTGGGAAGCTGTAGACGACATGATGACGGCGGGCCGGGCGGAACTGAAAACCGCAGCCGGACTATGACGGCCCGCCTCCGAGATCAAAGCGGGGCATGATCGTGAATGATCTCCCCGCAAGCGGGCAATAATTCCAGCTACTGGACCAGCGCCAGAAGAACGCCGGCCGCCACCGCCGAACCGATTACCCCGGCCACGTTCGGCCCCATGGCGTGCATGAGCAGGAAGTTGTAAGGGTTGCTCTCTTGCCCGACCTTGTTGGCTACGCGAGCGGACATCGGCACCGCGGAAACCCCGGCCGCGCCGATCAGCGGATTGACCTTGTTCTCGCTGAACCTGTTCATCACCTTCGCCATGAGCACACCGGACGCCGTGCCGAAGCTGAAGGCAATGGCCCCTAGCGCCAAAATACCCAGTGTCTCCGGCCGCAAAAACTGGGCAGCGCTGAGTTTGGACCCGACCGACAAGCCTAGAAAGATCGTTACGACATTGATCAGCTCGTTCTGCGCCGTCTTGCTCAAGCGCTCGACGACCCCGCATTCGCGCATCAGATTGCCCAGGCAGAACATGCCGATCAAAGGAGCCGCCGACGGCAACAACATCGCGGTGAGCATCAACAAGATCACCGGGAAAATGATCTTTTCCTTGCGGCTGACGATGCGAAGCTGCGCCATCTCGATCAACCGTTCCTCCGGCGTCGTCAACGCGCGCATGATCGGCGGCTGAATCAGCGGCACCAAAGCCATGTAGGAATAAGCCGCCACCGCGATGGCGCCCAACAATTCCGGTGCAAGCTTCGAGGCGACGTAAATCGCCGTAGGCCCGTCCGCCCCGCCGATGATGGCGATGGCTGCGGCGTCCTTGAACGTGAAATTGAGACCCGGAACCAGGTTCAGCGCCAGTGCTCCGAACAGAGTGCCGAAGATGCCGAATTGCGCGGCGGCTCCCAGAAGCAAGGTCTTGGGGTTCGCCAGCATGGGACCGAAGTCGGTCATTGCCCCTACGCCCATAAAGATGAGCAGAGGGAAAATACCCGTTTTAATCCCGTAGTAAAGATAAGACAGTAGCCCCCCTTCCTCGGCGATGCCGGCCACCGGAATATTGCTCAACACCGCTCCGAAGCCGATGGGAAGCAAGAGCAAAGGTTCGAAGCCTTTGCGAATGGCCAAAAAAAGCAAGAGAAAGCCGACGCCCATCATGAGCACCTGACCAATCTGGAAATTGGACAGGCCGGTGCTCTGCCACAACTCGATAAAACCGCCCATCGGCTACCTCACCCCAGTGTCAGCAACACGTCGTTGGCCGCGACGGTGTCTCCGACCTTGACGGCAATGCTGGCTACCGTGCCCCCGAAGCGAGCCCGAACCTCGGTTTCCATCTTCATGGCTTCCATCACCACCACGACCTCGCTCTCCCCCACGGCCTGCCCTTCCTTGACGTTGATCCGCAGAATATGTCCGGCCATGGGCGATTTTACGGTCTCGCCCCCACTCGACGAAAACGTCGGCTGCGGCGCCGCGTTCGAAGCGGGTAGCACCGAGGTGATGGCACCGCCCGGAGCGACCTCGACGTGATAAGCCCTGCCGTTGACCGTAACCGTGTAAGCTTTGGCGCCGTCGGCGGACGTCGTGGCCTGAGTAACTTCCGCTTTTGGAACCTCGTCCGCTCCCGGTGCCGGCTCGAAGGCCGAAGGATTGCCGCGATTTTGAAGGAAGCGCCAGCCGATCTGGGGAAAGAGCGCATAAGTCAGCACGTCTTCCACTTCGTTTTTCGCCAGCTTGACCTTGGCTTCGGCGGCCATTTTCTTGAGTTCCGCCGTCAGCTTGTCCATTTCGGGCTCCAGAAGATCCGCCGGTCGGCAGGTGATCGGCTCGGAACCTTCGAGCACCCGCTGTTGCAACTCCTTGTTGACCGGAGCGGCGGTCGCCCCGTATTCGCCTCTGAGGATGCCGGCGGTTTCCTTGGCGATCGTCTTGTAGCGTTCGCCCGATAATACGTTGATGACGGCCTGGGTGCCGACGATCTGCGAGGTGGGCGTGACCAGGGGAATAAAGCCCAAATCCTCCCGGACCCGCGGAATCTCGCCCAACACTTCGTCGAACCGGTCTAAAGCTCCCTGCTCTTTCAACTGGCTTTCCATGTTGGTCAACATGCCACCGGGGACTTGCGCCACGAGGATACGGCTGTCGACGCCTTTCAGGCTGCCTTCGAATTTGGCGTACTTCTTCCTGACTTCACGGAAATAGGCGGCGATCTCTTCCAGAAGAAAGAGGTCCAGGCCGGTGTCCCGCTTATGTCCTTGGTAGGCCGCCACGACGGCTTCGGTGGGGCTGTGGCCGTAGGTCATGCTCATGGACGAGATCGCGGTGTCCACGTTGTCGACGCCGGCTTCGACGGCCTTGAGAATGGTCGCGGTACTGAGCCCGGTCGTCGCATGGCATTGCATGTGAATCGGGACCTTGACGGCTTTCTTCAGGCGCTTGATCAGTTCCTCGGCCACATAGGGTTTCAAGAGGCCCGCCATGTCCTTGATGCAGATGGAATGCGCCCCCATGTCCTCCAGCCGCTTCGCCAAATCGACCCACATGGGGATGGTATGCACCGGGCTCACGGTATAGGAAATCGTGCCTTGGGCATGCTTGCCAACATTGATCGTCGCTTTGATGGCTCTTTCGAAATTGCGCAGATCGTTCAACGCATCGAAGATGCGGAACACGTCAACGCCATTCTCCGCCGAGCGCTCGACGAACCGATCCACCACGTCGTCGGCATAATGGCGATAGCCGAGGAGATTCTGCCCGCGCAGCAGCATTTGCAGACGGGTGCGAGGCAGCGCCTTTTTAAGCGCGCGCAGGCGCTCCCACGGGTCTTCGCCCAAATAGCGGATGCAGGCGTCGAAGGTCGCTCCACCCCAGCTTTCGAGCGACCAGAAACCGACCTGATCCAGCTTGTCGCAAATCGGCAGCATATCCTCGAGCCGCAAACGAGTAGCCAACAAGGACTGATGCGCGTCGCGCAAGACGACATCGGTTATGCCTAAGGGGTTAGCCATGGAACAAACTCCTAAATTCTTCTTTGTAGTGTGTTTTATTGATTCTGGTACCGATGAATGGCCGCCGTTATGGCGGCTACGATCTCGGTTTGATCCGACTCGACGCCCGGAGTCTGGGCGGAAGTGCCTGGAGCGTGTTCCGGTTCAGGTGTGTAGTGGTTAAGCAGCTTCGATGTAACGCCGATTACCCAAACCAGCAATGCTAAGAAGAGATACACGATCGTCATGCCGATCAGCATCAGTTTGATACCGGAAAGCAGCAATTCGGCTATTGAATATTCCATGTCTGGCAAAAGCTGTGAACAAACAGACGAATGATAATGTGCAAACCGGCGAAAGTCGAACGGGATTGTCACGCGATTGCAGCAAATCCTTAGCTCCGGAGCCATTGGCTGCACCGGAATATTCGGCCTTGCGAGAGAGGTGAATTCGGGTTTGGCCAAGCTGCTGTATCAGCAGGGACGGCCATGGAAAAGCCGGCATCTGGCGCGAGAAACATTAGAGCGTCTATCGTCTTTGTATAGCGGGGTAGATTTCCGAAAGTCCCACGAAGATGCTGCTGACCGCTGTTCTAGGCTCTCTGTTCGCCGGGAACGGCTAGCGCCTTATCCTGGCCTACAAATATAGGTCGGCAATCCTTTGCCGACCAATGTGTCGGGAAGGGTCGCGATCGGTGCGGTTCGTGCCTCACCGCACCCTACGTGGGCTGACGGATCCGTCACCGGCCCGTCAGTAGGCTGAGGTGGCGCCGCCAAGCCTAAAGGCATAGCGATGCCAAGCAGGCAAATGGCGAGAGCGGACAGCACACTGCGGCGAAGGAACACCTCGGGTCAGCCTCATGTCCAATGTCGTATTGGCCGCAGGATATCACAGGCTTTTCAATGCCAAGCGACGGAAAAACTTCCCGATCGGAGCGATACCTTGGAACATTCCTCTGCTTGTCAACCCTGATGATCGGCTTGATGTACGTGAACGAATTTTGAATACGCGATGATTGTCCAAAAAAGTTGATGTCATTCGAAGGAGCGAACGATGAAGCGAGTACTAACCCTGATTTTTCTGTCGAGCGCCGTCCTCTGGGTACCGGCAAACGCTCAAGCAGGCGAAGAGTTCTACGGCGTCATCGAAAAACGTCCGGAAGGCAAGGCCGGCACCTGGATGATAGGCGGTCGCGAGGTCGCGGTGACCGAAAAGACCAAATTGGAGGAGGATGACGGTCCTCTGGCGGTTGGGGCCTGCGTGGAGGTCGAATACGAGGGAAATGCGGTCGAGGAGATTGAAAGCGAAGAGCCGAGCAAGTGCAAGAAATAGCCTAGTCCGAATATTTCATCGGCAAGAGATCGGCGCAGCCTTGGAACCCGCCTAAAATCAGGAGGGGCGGAACGACAGGGCAATTGGCGGGAGACGCGAAAGCGCTCCCCGGCGGCATTTCCGGCGAGCGCTTTCGCTGGGGGGAACTATTGGGAGGCTTCTACGATCTGCTTGAGATTCTGCAAACCGGTCTTGAAAAAGGCCTGCATCGCGTTGACAGCGGCCTCGTCGTTCAGGTCGTCGGGCGGGAAGTTGCCGGTATCTCCTCGGTAGAGCCGGCTTTTCCATTCCGCCTTGGTACCCTGCCCCGCCGGCGTCAGCTTCAGCACAGCCGAATAAGAACTTGCCGGCAGCGCCTTGACGTTAGGTTGGCCGAGCCTGTAGTCGTACTCATAGGTTTTTTCGTCGTAGAAGTCGAGTTCTTCCACCAATTGCTCGCCGTTCGGAAAGATCAGCGTGCGTTTATCGCCGGGCTTGTTGCCGCCTTGGGCTTCGCTTTTCGCGATTGCCGGATTCCATTGAGCAACGGCGCCGAAATCCTTGATCTTCTCCTAGACTTTTTCGATGGGCCGGTCGATTTCCACCGTTTCGATCACTTTCTGGGGTGTGGGGCCGTGGGCCGACACGCCGGCGGAAAAGGCCAAACCGAGCGTCAACAAGGCAGGAACGATCATTTTCATGGAATACACAACTCCTCGGGGTTGATAAAAAAATAGTGGAGCGGGCCTTTCGACATAGCTCAAGACTGGCTTTAACCTGCGATATGCGCCGGACGTTTGAAATCGCGGCCTAAGTTCCGCTCCCACACATGGGCGCAATCCATCAGCGAAGCCTGAACGGCAAAACGCCATAAAGCACGATCAGCGCTACCAACGCGAAACCGCCGGGCAGCCAGCGAATGTCTGCGGCAACAGCCTCGAAGCGCGCCAGCTCCGACTTTTTCATGGCTGCGCTCAATTCCTCGGTTTTCTCCAGACGCCAGTAGAAAAGCCCGGTTTCGTCAGCCAATTGGCGAAGATAGTCTTCCCTCAATGCGGAAAGATGCTCGGTCCCGATCACCCGTTCGCTGCCGAACGGCGCGTTGCGCTCGTGATAGCCTTCGATCTCGGATGGCGACTTGGGCGGCAGTCCGAACGAGGATCGGTGAGGCACCTCGTCCTCCGAATAAAAACCGATGGCTTCGCCGCGCTCGTCGAATTTCGGGATAGGCACCGGAGTCAGCCCGCCCGCGCCGATAATCAATCCTTTGAGCTTGCCCTTGAAAGCGCCGAATTCGCGCTTGTAGCGGCGATTGATAGGCGGCGCTTCCTGGCCGTCGGTAACGAAGATCAGGTTCGAACCGTGGTTTTGGAATTGACTCAAGGCATCGTAGAGTCCGTCGGCGATACGGCTGTCGGCGCCCCAGGCCATGCGCCAATCGATGCGTTCGATGGCCGTGTCGACGGCGTCGAACCCGCTGCATACTTCGATGGGCTCGAACAACAGGAAGGATCTTCGTTCGGTGAAGAGCCCCAGCCCCAGCCGCGAACCGCAGGGCAATTCCCGCAAGGCCGAACGCAAGGCGGATTTGACCGACTCCAAACGGCTCGTCGGCCGGCCTTCGACTCGGTAATCGGCGACGCTCATGCTTCGGGTGATGTCGACGACGACGATGTGATCGAACACCGCCTGCGATAGCTCGAGCGTGGGACGAAACAGCGCTGCCGCCACGCTCAGCAGGGCTAGCGCGAGGCAGATGAAGCGCGGGTCGCGTGCACGGATCGACGGCTTCAAGGCAAGCCCCGCGGAAAACCCGGCACGGTGGTCCACAGCGCCCCTTCTTCTTCCTCCTCTTTGTCCACCTCGCCGTCGCGGCGAATCCTGTCCATTTCCGGCAGAAGACGCATGGCGACTTCCAGGTTGTACTTGCTGTCCCAGTGGCTTGGGTCCAGGCGCAGCGCTTTCTTGTAGGCGTCCTTGGCGAGTTCCACCAGCGGCAGCGCCCGGTTGATCTCGTTTTTTTCTACATGCGTCAATGCGCGCCGCAGATGCAGATTGCCGAGATCGAACAAGGCCGTTACGCGCAATCGGGTATCGCCCTGCTCGACCAGATAGCCGTAGGCATCCAGCGCTTCTTCATGGCGATCCTTGGCGGCGAGATAAACCGCCCGCGCCAGCCTGACTTCCAGCGGCGCACGGGTCAATTCTTCCGGGGAGATATCCGTGCCGCTCAGCAACGTCCGAACCTGCTCGTCAGCAAGCTCGAGTTGCTGAAGTTCCCGCCACTGAAAATCGCCTGCGATGAGCGAGACGGCGAGGAGCGACAACGCAAGTTTAAGGCTCAGGCTTTTTTCCATGATTCCGCTTCCGAGAGTTTCACGCCGATCAACAGCAGGAGCGCAAGACATGCCGCGCCGTAGCAAAACGGCGTCAGATCCAGGCGCGGAATGCGAGCCTTATAATGGATAGGCAAGCTTTCGATTCGATCGATATCGGCGATGGCCTGGCGCAGCGCAACGGGATTTTCCGCCTCGTAAGCCTTGTACGGGATGTCGAGGCTATTGAAGAACAAATGCAGATAACGCTCGGGCCGAACGCTCGCATTATCGTCGCGGGGATCTTCCGGGATCTCGAAAATGCCGGGGCTTCCGAGGGTGCGGAGAAAAATCCAGTACAGGCGGATTTGATGCTCCTTGAACAGCTTGCGCAGTTTCCGCTCGCTGTCCGGATCGACGACCGCCGCGCCGTCGGAGACCAGAAGCACGATGCGCGACCCGGTGAGCGCCTGGCCGGTGAAGTACGACAGCGCCAGCAGCAAGCCTTTGCCGATGTGGGTTTGCGCCAGGGCCGGCAGCCGCAGAGCATGCACTGCCGCCAGCACCGCCTCGCGGTTGTCGGTCAAGGGCAGCACGAACAAGGGGCCGGTGCTATAGGCTGCCACGCCGGTCCGGTCGTTCTTCCGTTCGCGGATGAACTCGCTAAGCAAGCGCTCCGCGGCGACCGATTTGGCTTCTTCGGCTCCCGATGGCGCGCGCCCCGCGAAACTGTGGTCCATGCTCTGGCTGCGGTCGAGGAGCAACACGATATGAGCGCCCTTCCCGACCCGCTCGACCGTATATTCATTCCGATGCAGACCGGCGAGTCCCAACACCAGACCGGCTATGGCCACGACGCCCATCAGCTTGATCAGCCAGGTCCAGATTCGCGATTGGGCATCGGCGGGCAGCAAGGCATTCCACGGCGCGTCGAAGCCGGTCACCGGCGAGCGGGCCAGGGGCAGCATTGCCAAGCCCAGGAACGGCAGCATCCAGGCATAATCGATTCCGAGATTCATCGAATGTTCCGCTCGATGTCGTAACAGTCCCGGCAAAGACGGAAGAGCCTGGATATGGGAAATCCCGTTTCCTTGGGCTGCTCGCTGAAAAAGAATTCGTAGGAACTCGCGAAAAAGGCCTCGGTTTCCTCGCGCAAAGGCTTGTATGCCGGATGGTCGTTGAAGAATGCCTCGAGATGCTCCGAAAACAGCGGTTGTCCGAATACGCCATTGAAGGCGTGGTGGATGGCGGCATAGGCCGAGGAATAGTCCGGCTCGCCCGGCGCCCGGCTCAATGTCCGGACGGTGCGGCAGGCCGCTCTGAAATGGCGGCCTCTCTGCTGCCAAGGAAGATAGCCGTAGAGATAAGCCAGGTACAACCCGGCGCCTCCGCCCAGAGCGGTCGCCGAAACCAGCCTCCAAAGCGGACCGGTTCGCCCCGGAAGTTCAGGCGACGCATCGGGGCGCATCGGTTCCAGTCCTTCCCCCCGAAGAATCGAAAGCTCGCGGATCGGCGCCATGGTGAAGCGCCAGGCCGGCACCTCCAGTTCGAACACGCCATCAGCCTGGGTGAAGGCGAGCTTGAAGGCCGGTATCGCCAGATTCTTTACTTCCAAAGGCGCGTAAAAACTTTGATAGGCTAGGGCGTGTCCTCAATTGAGCCAGATAACGGCTGCAGTGAGAAAAATGGCGGCCAGAAAGTTGCAATCGGTTTTGTCATAGCGGGTAGCGATGGCGCGGAATTGCTTGAGTTTGCAGAAAAAATTCTCGATCAGGTGG
>NZ_DASPLO010000209.1:0-1496 GCF_035627495.1 Methylocaldum sp. | reverse complement strand
AGCGTTCCACGGCCGAGCGCGCCTCGGCCGTCAGTTTCACTGCGTATTTCTGGGTTCGCATGATCGTCTCCTGGCTTCCAGACAATCATCAGACCCAAGACATGACCAAACATTGCACTGCTACCGTGGCGAAGCACTAGCATCTTGCCGCGGTCACGCAGCCGCGTCGGTATCGGCCTTGCGTCCGGCTGCCGTGCGGTATCGCCAGATATCAATGAGTGCTACCGTCACGGCCAGGACGACCGGCCCCAATATCAGCCCGGACGCACCAAACAAGGCAAGTCCACCGATAATCGCCATGAATACGGGAAAGGTATGCAGGCGCAGCTTCCCCCCGACGAAGATGGGATAGAGCAGATTGTCGATCAGCGCGACCACGACACCGCCCCATATTGTCAAAATCAGGGCCTTCCCCCAATCGCCGTCGATGGCCAGCATGATAGCCGCGGGCACCCAGACCACAAACGGGCCCAGGATCGGGATTATGGCCAACAGCCCCATTACCACGCCCCATAGCACCGGGCCGGATAATCCCAGCCACCAGAACATGATCCCTCCCAGGAACCCCTGAACGATGGCTACCAGGAGGGTTCCGAATACGGTCGCCTGTACAGTATCCACCACCCGCGCGAATACCCTCTCCGTTTCCGCATGGGACAGCGGCGAAAGCGAGCGCAAAAGGTGCAGGAAGGCATACCGGTCGCGGAAGAAATAAAAGAGCGCGAAGAACGTGATCAGCAGCTGTATCCCGACCCCGATAGAGCCGGTTACGAATCCGGGTATGTGGGAGCGAATCTGCTCCACGAAGCGCACCGTTTCCTGACGCGGATTGAAATGCTTATCGATCCAACCCGCCACCGGCGCAATCCTACGATTGCGTTCGATAACGGCCTGCCACCTGTTGATCGCTGCTTCCGTCTTGACCAACTCGATATTTTGCGTTGCTTCAAGGGCTATTCGTTGAGCTAAAAGCATTGATGGGGCAACGATGATCAGTGCAACAATCACGACCGCCGCGCCGGCTGCCACACTTTCGCTCGGCAGATAGCGCTTGATCGTTCGATGCAAAGGATAGGTAATGATGGCGAGTGCCAGAGCCCACGCCAGCGCGGGCAGAAACGGGTAAACCAGGCGATAGCAGAGATAAAACGCAAGTCCCGTTATCAGGATGAGAATCATGGCCAGCATGCGTTCGCGTGTCAGCCATCCCTCATCGCCATCACGCCGCGAGTTTTCCATAATCGAGTCCGCCGTCTTTCGTTCCTGCCGGTCAAAGTGCCGGCTTGACTCCTTAGACAGCTGGATAGGCTGCCACGTATCCGCTACGAGAAAAGCGCCTTTAATTCTGAGTGGCCTTATTCCATTTTTCAATCTATAGTGCATTAATAATCCAAGACCAGGCGGTGATGGAATAGACGCGTGCGGGATCGTTTTCGAGATCCCGCAAGGCGTGCTCCAAGTGGTCTTCCAAAGCATCAAGGCTGTCAAAGACCCGG
>NZ_DASPLO010000208.1:0-4819 GCF_035627495.1 Methylocaldum sp. | reverse complement strand
AGCGTTCCACGGCCGAGCGCGCCTCGGCCGTCAGTTTCACTGCGTATTTCTGGGTTCGCATGATCGTCTCCTGGCTTCCAGACAATCATCAGACCCAAGACATGACCAAACATTGCACTGCTACCGTGGCGAAGCACTAGCCGGCTTGCGGACTCCGATACACCCCACGACGGACTTGGAACAGGCGGTACGCGATGCCGACATCGTCTCCTGCGCGACCATGACCACCGCTCCCCTCATCCGTGGCGAGTGGCTCAAGCCTGGAACCCATCTCGACCTGGTCGGCGCATTCACCCCGGAAATGCGAGAAGCCGACGACACGGCCATCCGGCGCGCGAAGATCTTCGTCGATTCGCGCGAGACAACCATCGCTCACATCGGCGAACTCTGCATCCCCATCCGGGAAGGCGTGATATCCGAGGCGGATATTTTGGCCGATCACTTCGAGCTATGCCGCGGCATGCACCCCGGCCGGCAATCTCCCGCCGAAATCACCCTGTTCAAAAACGGCGGCGGCGGTCATCTGGATCTGATGACGGCGCATTTCATCCTCGATCGCGCTGGTCACAAGAGTCGCGAGAATCCCTGACACACTTGAGTCCTGACTCTTTCCGCAAAAGTCCGATTATGGAGAATCAAGAGGCCAGGTTGAAGGACAACCGCTATCTGAAAACATGACGTCGCTGGCCGAGCAGAAAAAGGAGCTGCTGAGATCGGCTTATCGAGCAGATCAAAGACAAACTATGCCATGATCACCTTTTTGCATAATCTGACGGACATAACCTCGTGAGGCGACTAAGGACCGACCGCTGTGTGCCCAGGGACTAAACCGCTCGCGCGGTAGGGGTGCTCCGATCCACGATGGGAGGTGATTGAAGAGATTGGGTGCTCTTTTCTATGTTCGCGAAGGAGGCAATCCGCCTCGGTTCACGACAGGAGCAGAGCCATGAATACCTCGACGCCCACCGTATCACTCTTGCGCCAACGCATAATCGAAGATATGCGGTTGCGCAAACTCTCGGAAAAGACGCAGAGCCACTACATTCGTGCCGTGCGACGGCTGGCCGCCTTTCTGGGGCGTTCACCGGATACTGCTACCGCGGAGGATCTGCGAAATTTCCAGTTGTATCTGGTCGATCACGGGGTTTCGCCGATCTCGCTCAACGCGGCGATCACCGGGCTGAAGTTTTTCTTCGACGTGACGCTCGATCGGGGTCAGTTGATGGCCAGGATGCAGCCGGTCAAGCTACCCAAGACGCTGCCGGTGGTGTTGAGCCGTGAGGAAGTCGCGCGGCTGATTGCGGCAGCGGGCAATCTCAAGCACCAAACGGCTCTTTCAGTGGCCTATGCCACGGGATTGCGGGCCAGCGAAGTCGTTGCCTTGAGGGTCGGCGATATCGACAGCCAGCGGATGACGCTCCGGGTTGAGCAGGGCAAGGGGCACAAGGATCGCTATGCGATGCTCCCGCCCGTGCTGTTGGAGCGCCTTAGGGTCTGGTGGCGGGTCGCCCGGCGGCAGGGCAAGATGCTCGACGGCGGTTGGCTGTTCCCCGGCATGAACCCGATCGATCACCTGAGTACGCGCCAGCTCAACCGGGCCATCCATTTGGCGGCTGACACCGCGCAGATCGACAAGCGGGTCTCGCTGCACACGCTGCGGCATAGCTTCGCCACTCACCTGCTGGAGCAGAAGGTGGACATCCGCGTGATCCAGGCGCTGCTGGGGCACAAGAAGTTGGAGACCACCGCGCATTACACCCAGGTGGCGAACAACCTCCTGCAGGACGTGATCAGCCCCATCGAGACGCTGAAAGCCTCATAGGGTAGACCGATGGGGCGCTGGGCCCTGGAGGTCGCGGATATCTTCCGCGCCCACGGGGCCGCTTGGCGCCAGGCTCAGCGCGGCCATGTGAGTCTGGGCCAGCTCCAGGTCAGGTCGGCCATCGAACAGTGCCGCAGCGCGGCACTGGGTGGACACGTGCTGTGTTGTCAGTCCTGCGGCCACGACGAGATCGCCTATAACTCTTGCCGCAATCGGCATTGCCCGAAGTGCCAGGCCAGCGCGGCGAAACGTTGGCTCGAAGCGCGTCAGGCCGATCTCCTGCCGGTACCGTATTACCACGTGGTATTCACCTTACCGGCCCCGATCAGCGCCATCGCCTACACCAACAAGGCGCTGATCTATGGCTTGTTGTTCGAGGTCGCCGCCGAGACGCTACGCACCATTGCCGCCGATCCCAAGCATCTGGGTGCAAACATCGGCGCAACGCTGGTGCTGCATACCTGGGGATCGGCCCTGACCCACCATCCCCATGTGCACGGCATCGTGCCCGGCGGCGGCTTATCGGCCGACGGGGCGCGTTGGGTGGCCTGCAAGCCGGGCTTCTTCCTCCCGGTACGGGTGCTCTCGCGCCTGTTCCGTCGGCGCTTCCTGGAAGAACTGGAAAAGGCCCATCATGCGGAACGGCTACGGTTCTTCGGCGAGTTCGCCCCTCTGGCGGACCCGGTGGCGTTTGCGGAGTGGCTGGCGCCCTTGAAAGCCTTGGAATGGGTCGTCTACGCCAAACGCCCGTTGGCCGGGCCGGCGGCGGTGCTGGCGTATCTGTCCCGCTATACCCATCGGGTCGCGATCTCGAACCCACGGCTCGTCGCCCTGGATGAACGGGGCGTGACCTTCCGCTGGAAGGATTATCGGGCCAAGGGGCGAACGCGCCACAAGATCATGACCCTCGCCCCCGACGAATTCATGCGCCGCTTCCTGCTGCATGTGCTGCCCGGCGGCTTTCACCGCATCCGTCACTATGGCCTGATCGCCAACGGCGGGCGCAGGGCCCATCTCGCACGCGTTCGCGAGCTCTTGGCGGAGCCGGCATCAACGGACTCGCCTGAACCTCAATCTGCCCAGGCCACCTCCGGTTCGAGTCGGCCGACCTATGTCTGCCCGGATTGCGGCGCACCGATGGTCATCATCGAGACGTGGGCGCGCCGACCATCGATACGTGCGCCCCCTACCGCTCGGATCGTCCCATGACCGGGTCTAGCGGTGAGCACGAAAAATGCGGATCGGCTCTCTGGTATTGGGGTCGACAAAGGAGGGCTTTGCCGAACCTGGAAAAACCGCAGGTTATACCTCATCACGACACGGTCAACTCTGCCAGGAAGGAGCAGTCACCGGTTGTCATCGCGAGCCCCCCCTTCAGTCACACCGCACGATTGCCCTATTCGTCCCGACTGCAAACCCTCAAATCCCCATAGCCATTTAGGCAGTTTCAAGCTTGCTGGCATATCCCGCGGTTTCCTCCCTGGAGGCTTGTGCGACGCCTGCCACCGATGCCGTTCGTAACCGGGAAGCTCAGAGCGTAAGGGCAGGCATCCCACAACCCTAAACCTTAAGGAAGCTCTGAATAAATCACTCTGTTAAGCTTTGCTCCATTCAACTGGAGTGGTGACGCGATGAAACAAACCAGCTTTGCCTCGTTGACGTTTGACGCCAAGAAGAAACAGACCCGCCGGGAGAAGTTTTTGGCCGAGATGGAACGGGCGATTCCTTGGGACGCGCTGTTGGCGGTGATCGAGCCCCACTATCCCAAAGCCGGACGTAGAGGGCGTCAACCGATGCCGTTGGCGACGATGTTGCGGATCTACTTTATGCAGCAGTGGTATGCGCTGTCCGATCCGGGCATGGAAGACGCCTTGTATGAGATCGAGTCGATGCGGCGGTTCGCCGGGCTGGAATTGGTGGAGGACGCGCTGCCCGACGAAACCACGATCCTGAACTTTCGGCGCCTGCTGGAACGGCACGACCTGACGGCGACACTGATGAACACCATCAACGACGTGCTGGAGGAGAAAAAACTGCTGCTCAAGGGCGGCACCATGGTGGATGCGACCTTGATCCATGCGGCGCCCTCGACTAAGAACCAGGACAAGTCGCGCGATCCAGAGATGCGTCAAACCAAGAAAGGGAACCAATGGTACTTCGGGATGAAGGTGCATGTCGGGGCGGATATCAACAGCGGCTTGGTGCAGACGGTGTCGGTGACGCCGGCCAATGTCTCGGATATCAGTCAATTACCCAACCTGTTGCGAGAAGACGACCGGGCGATTCTGGGGGATGCGGGTTATGTGAACAACGCCTTCAAACGGGCGGCACGCGAGGCCGGCGTGTTCTGGGGCGTGGCCCTGAAAGCTCGTCCGAAGCGCCGACTGGGGGCCGGGCAAAAACGCCGGAATCGCCGGATGTCGTCCATCCGCAGTCGGGTGGAGCACATTTTTCGGGTGATGAAGCGGCAATTCGGGTACACCAAAACCCGTTACCGGGGGATCGCGAAGAATGCCGCCCAGGTCTTCACGCTGATCGGACTGACCAATCTGTACCTGAAGCGGCGGGCGTTGATGGCGTGACGGGCGCAATCCGCCCGCGGTTCGCCCAGTGGGGCGGCATCGGCCGGGCGGACTGAGCAATACCGCGAATCTTTTGGCTGACTTGAACGTTCACAAGGGCTTTTTCGATCAGGCGACATCCACGTTGGTCATTTTGGGTTTGTTCAGAGGTTCCTTAACGGCCATCTGACCCGCCCGACACCGGTCATTCACGAACGTCAGCTCTCACTAAAGTCGAGTGATAAATTCGTGCCAAAACCAGCCTGTTCGAACACATCGACACCGGCCGAGTCACTCGGTCGTCCATGGATCAAGCCGTACTCGATCGACTGTTTTGCAAGCGCGAGCAGAAACCGGCGTTGCGCTGAGACTAGTGTCCTGTCCCATTAATACGTAGCATAAATCTTGCTTAATTTCTGGGTGTCTTTAGATTTGA
>NZ_DASPLO010000207.1:0-57997 GCF_035627495.1 Methylocaldum sp. | reverse complement strand
AGCGTTCCACGGCCGAGCGCGCCTCGGCCGTCAGTTTCACTGCGTATTTCTGGGTTCGCATGATCGTCTCCTGGCTTCCAGACAATCATCAGACCCAAGACATGACCAAACATTGCACTGCTACCGTGGCGAAGCACTAGCGGTAGGAGGTCTTAATTTAAACGGGGTGAACCGCTGGCGAGAGGTCGTCGCAACTCCAGCCTTTTGGCCTCAAGCGGGATATAGGGATCAACATTCAGGAGGAACCCAGTTATGGCTTATCACAATACACCCATCGACCCTGCAACAACGGGGTTATTTGGTTTTCTCGCCGGGTTTTTAGCCACACTGATTTTTCACCAACTCGCCCTGGCGATACTCTGGAGCATCGGTCTGGCGCCGTTCGCGCCATTTTCCCTGGCTGCGACCTCACCGTTCGGCGTCCCGGCCGTGTTCTCATTGGCATTCTGGGGTGGTATCTGGGGTATTTTGTTTGCGCTGGTCGAACACCGGTTTCCGCCGCGCCCCGGATACTGGATGATGGCGTTCCTGTTCGGCGCCATTCTGCCGTCGCTGGTAGCGCTTTTGGTGGTGTTTCCGCTCAAGGGCCGGCCTTTGGGCGGCGGCTGGCCCCCCCCTTTGCTTGCGACGGCGTTCCTGATCAATGGCGCCTGGGGACTCGGCACCGGCTGGATCTTCAAGACACTGTCCGCCCGGAGGCGCGGATCGCATGATAAGCCAGCGGGTCACTATCGGTAATTCAGAACTTTAGTCTGAAGAACCGATGGTCACGCGATCCGGTTCACTCCACCGTAACGGATTTTGCCAAGTTACGTGGCTGATCCACGTCGGTACCTTTGATTAAAGCGACATGATAGGCGAGCATCTGCAAGGGTACGGTGTAGACGATGGGGGCAACCACTTCGTCGGTTTCTGCGACGCGTAACAAGTTGACGCCCGGTACGCTCTCCATGGGAACACGCACGTCGGCAAAGACATAGAGCTCGCCGCCACGGGCCTGCACCTCTTGAAGGTTCGATTTGAGCTTTTCCAGCAGTTCGTTGTTCGGCGCAACGGCCACAACCGGCATCTCGGCATCGATCAGAGCAAGGGGACCGTGTTTAAGCTCACCGGAAGGATAAGCCTCGGCGTGAATATAGGAGATTTCCTTCAGCTTCAGCGCGCCTTCCATCGCTACCGGATAGTGGGCGCCACGCCCCAAATAAAGCGCATGTCGTTTTTCGCCGAAACGCTCCGACCATTGTTGGATTTCATCTTCAAGGAGCAATACACGGGTAATCTGGTCCGGCAGACTTTCAAGCTCTTTGACGATTCGCGCTTCCTGCTCGGGAGGAAGCCCGTTACGCTTGCCTAAGGCAACGACCAGAAGGAGCAGGGCGGCCAACTGGGTGGTAAACGCTTTGGTGGAGGCGACGCCGACTTCCGGACCGGCTCGGGTCATCAGGGTTGATTCGGATTCCCGGACAATCGAGCTTTCCGGCACATTGCAGATCGCAAGAGTATGCGCATAGCCCAGCTTTTTAGCTTCCTTCAACGCCGCCAGAGTATCGGCAGTCTCACCGGATTGCGAAATACTGACAAACAAGGTCCCTGGGGGGACTACGTTTTTGCGGTAACGAAATTCGCTGGCTACTTCCACGCTGCACGGAAGACCGGCAATCGACTCCATCCAGTAACGCGCCACCATGCCGGCGTGGTAGCTCGTACCACAGGCGACGATTTGCACGGATTTGATGTGATCGAATGCTTTTTCGGCATACGGTCCGAAAGCCGCATCGAGCACTTTTCCGGCCCGTATCCGGCCATCTAAGGTTTTCTCAATAGCCACCGGCTGCTCGTGAATTTCCTTTTGCATGTAGTGGCGATAGTCGCCACGCTCCACGGCATCGGCCGCCAATTTCGTTTCATGGACTGGCCGCTGCACCGAGTTCCCGTGTTTGTCGTAGACGCTGACCGTTTCCGTGGATAAATCGGCAATATCGCCGTCTTCGAGGAACATAAAGCGCTGCGTTTCACCGACTAGGGCGAACACATCGGACGCGATAAAGTTCTCGCTCTCACCGAGGCCCACCACTAAAGGGCTGCCGTGACGCGCGGCTATCAGCCGCTTCGGTTCGTTGATACTGATAACGCCGATGGCATAAGCGCCATCCAAAATCTTGCAGGTTTCCTTGACGGCCTGGAAAAGAGACAGACCTTCTTCCAGGAATTCATGGATCTGGTGAACGATAACTTCGGTATCCGTTTCCGACAGAAAATCGTATCCCTTTTGCCGGAGCCTTCTTCTGAGGTCCTCGTGGTTCTCGATGATCCCGTTGTGAACCACGGCCACGGTTTCGCGGCAGATATGTGGGTGGGCATTGTGTTCCGAGGGAACGCCATGAGTCGCCCAGCGGGTATGGGCAATGCCGACCTTGCCTTCGACCAAAGACGTTTCTAAAGCATTTTCCAGCTCTTTGATTTTCCCTTTCCTCCGTACACGCTGGAGCTGCTCGGAATCGTCCAATACGACAAGCCCTGCCGAGTCGTAGCCGCGATATTCCAACCGGCGTAGGCCTTCCAAAAGGACGGGGGTAACGACTCTGTGTGCGATGGCACCAACAATACCACACATGTTTTCAACTCCTTTTCTTGGTGGGTCGTTGCCAACCCTCGATGGTAACTTGTTTGGCTCGGCTGAGGGTTAAAGCATTTTCGGGCGCATCTTTCGTGACGGTTGCCCCGGCACCAATGGTTGCATTCTTGCCGACTCTGACCGGCGCGACCAACTGGGTGTCGGAACCTATGAACGCGCCATCTTCGATGACGGTTTGATGTTTATTGGCGCCATCATAGTTGCACGTGATCGTACCGGCGCCAACATTAACATCCCGGCCTATGATCGTGTCGCCGATATAGCTGAGATGGTTGACCTTGGAACAACTGGCTATCGCGGATTTTTTGATCTCGACGAAATTGCCGATATGGACTTGGTCTTCGATCCGCGTTTCCGGCCGGATGCGTGCAAAGGGGCCGATACGGCAGCCCTGGCCGACGGAGGCGTCTTCGATTACACAGTTTGCGAGGACTTCCACATCGTTGCCTATCTCGCTATCCTTGATCAGGCAATTGGCGCCGATTCGGACATTATCGCCGAGTCTTATCCGGCCCTCCAGAATAACGTTTACGTCGATCTCTACGTCACGCCCGATCGACTCAATTTGTCCCCTTACATCGAAGCGAGACGGGTCACGCAAAGTGACTCCATTCCGCATCAAGGTTTCGGCGAGTTTTTTCTGGAAAACCCTTTCCAGATGAGCCAGCTGCTCGCGATTATTAACCCCCAACACTTCGTCCGAATCCCGCGGCTGAACCGTCTCAACCCTAACTCCATCCGCAACCGCCATGGCAATTACGTCCGTAAGGTAATACTCCCGTTGGGCATTGTTGTTTTCCAACCGGCTTAGCCAGGTTTTGAGATGGTTGCCCTTAATGGCAAGTATCCCGGTATTAACCTCACTGATATGACGCTCCTCCGGACTGGCGTCTTTTTCTTCCACGATCCTAACTACTCGGCCGGTGCTATCCCGTATGATGCGACCATAGCCGTAGGGATCGGCCAGGTTAACGGTGAGCAACCCCATTTGGTCTGCTTGTGCCAGGGGAATCAGCTTTTCGACCGTCTCATCGCCGAGTAAGGGCACGTCCCCATAAAGAATAAGGACCGTTCGTTCTTCATCGATATCATCGGCAACTTGCATTACAGCGTGGCCCGTGCCAAGTTGCTCCCGCTGCTCGACCCAGATTACGTTTAAGTGCTCGAGAGTCTGGAGAACCCTCTCACCTCCGTGCCCGTAAATCACCGTGACTTTATCGGGACGCAGCCGGGACGCCAAGGCATGCACGTGCTCGAGCAGCGTTCGATCGGCAATTTTGTGGAGAATTTTAGGAAGGGACGAACGCATTCGCGTTCCCTGGCCGGCGGCCAGGATGACGATTTCCAAAGGCATCTTCCGTTATTCCTGATTGAAGAAGCGGAAAACAAAGGCTCACACGATCCGGACGGCAGCGCTGGCCGAATCCTCGCGTTTATATTAGCCTGAAAAACTGAAAAACCCAGCAAAATACCAGAGCGTATGCTCCGTACTTTGCTGGGTTCGGAGAACCCCGGAGCTTACGCGCGGCCTTTCCGATACTTCTCCAAGGTTCTCAATTGCATGACGGCTTCGGCGAGCTGCGCCTGCGCCAGAGCGTAGTCGATTTTGCCGGATTTGTCCGACAGCATCTCTTCCGCACGCCGCTTAGCTTCCAGCGCTGCTGCTTCATCAATGTCTTTAGCGCGAATTGCGGTGTCGGCGAGTATGGTCACGACATGGGGTTGGACCTCAAGCATGCCACCCGAAATGAAAAACGGATGGATTTCGTGGTCGTTGACCTTTACCCGCACCTCGCCCGGCTTCAAGCGGGTAAGGAACGGCGCGTGCCGTGCGGCAATACCCACTTCGCCCATTTCGGCCGGAGCCACCACCAATTCCGCGAGCCCGGAATAAATCTCCGCTTCCGCGCTCACGATATCAACGTGGATCGTCATAGCCATAATGCTTTTTCTCTTTGAATTACGCGGCTATCCGCTTCGCTTTTTCCAAGGCTTCGTCGATGCTACCGACCATATAGAATGCCTGCTCGGGAACATCGTCGAATTCGCCTTCAACGATCCCTTTGAACCCCGAAATCGTATCCTTCAGAGATACGTATTTGCCCGGCGAACCGGTGAACACTTCGGCGACGAAGAAAGGCTGAGACAGGAACCGCTGTACTTTGCGCGCCCGCGAAACGGTGAGTTTATCCTCCTCGGAAAGTTCGTCCATGCCGAGGATCGCGATGATGTCGCGAAGCTCTTTGTAACGCTGCAAGGTACTTTGCACCTTGCGGGCCACCTGATAGTGATCCTGGCCGACAACCAGCGGGTCCAACTGGCGGCTGGTCGAATCGAGAGGATCTACGGCAGGGTAGATACCCAGTTCGGCGATCTGACGGGACAAAACCACGGTGGCATCCAAGTGAGCGAACGTGGTTGCCGGGGACGGGTCGGTCAAGTCGTCGGCCGGGACGTACACGGCCTGAATAGACGTGATGGATCCCACCTTCGTCGAAGTAATCCGCTCCTGGAGTACGCCCATTTCTTCGGCCAAGTTGGGCTGGTAACCCACCGCGGATGGCATGCGGCCCAGCAGCGCGGATACCTCGGTGCCCGCGAGCGTGTAGCGGTAGATGTTATCGATGAACAACAAAACATCGCGGCCTTCGTCACGGAAATACTCGGCCATGGTCAGGCCGGTCAGCGCCACGCGCAGGCGGTTGCCCGGCGGCTCGTTCATCTGGCCGTATACGAGGGACACTTTATCAAGAACGTTACTTTCGCTCATTTCGTGGTAAAAGTCGTTCCCCTCGCGGGTCCGCTCGCCGACGCCGGCGAACACCGAATAGCCGCTGTGCTCGATGGCGATGTTACGGATCAGCTCCATCATATTCACGGTCTTGCCGACGCCGGCCCCCCCGAAAAGGCCGACCTTACCGCCTTTGGCGAACGGACAGACCAAGTCGATTACCTTGATGCCGGTTTCCAGCAGCTCATTGGCCGCCGCTTGGTCCTGGAATGTCGGGGCTTTCCGGTGAATAGCCCAACGCTCCTTCTCACCGATAGCACCCTTTTCGTCGATCGGATCGCCCAAGACATTCATGATCCGGCCGAGCGTTTCCTTCCCTACGGGTACGGAAATCGGAGCGCCTGTATTCGTCACCTTCAAGCCGCGCATCAGCCCGTCGGTGCTGCCCATGGCGATCGTTCTGACAACACCATCTCCAAGCTGCTGCTGAACCTCAAGCACTATGTCTTTATCATCGACTTTCAGTGCGTCGTATACTTTGGGAAGAGTTTCCCGTGGGAATTCCGCGTCAACCACGGCGCCGATAATCTGAACGATTTTGCCCGAACTCATGACTGTCCTCGTAAAATCTCTTGAGTTTATTCTCTAACGATTCGATTAGACCGCAGCCGCGCCGCCAACGATTTCTGCGATCTCCTGGGTAATGGCTGCCTGCCGCGCTTTGTTGTAAATCAGTTGTAACTCTTTGATGAGCTTTCCGGCATTGTCGGAAGCGCTTTTCATAGCAACCATACGCGCGGCCTGCTCGCAAGCATTGTTCTCGACCAAACCCTGGAAAACGATGGACTCCACGTACCGGACCAATAACTGATCGAGCACTTCCTTGGCGTCAGGCTCGTAAATGTAGTCCCATAGTCCTTTCTGTTCCTCGCCAATATCTTCCGGTCGAACGGGAAGCAGCTGAACGAGACGCGGCTTCTGCGTCATCGTATTAAGAAACTCATTGTAAAGGACGTATAACTCGTCGATCTTCCCCTCGGAGTACTCATCGATCATCGTCTTTATGACGCCAATGATATCCTGCAAATGGGGACGATCGCCGAGCTTGGTGGCCTGCGCGACTACATCTGCACCGATTGCGCTGAAGAACGTGCTGCCTTTTTGGCCTATCGTGCTGAGACTTACAGCTTTATTTTCCTCATTCCAGCCGCGCATTCTACGCAAGGCCAATCGGAATAAGTTGGCATTGAGTCCACCGCACAATCCCCGATCGGACGAGATCAGAACGACCCCAACCCGGCTTACCGGCCGCTCGACGGTGAACGGATGCTTGTATTCCGGGTTGGCGTGAGCCAAGTGTTTAATGATTTGCGCAATCTTCCGGGAATACGGACGGGTTGCCTGCATTCTCTCTTGCGTCTTGCGCATCTTGCTGGCTGCCACCATTTCCATGGCCCGCGTGATCTTCTGAGTATTTTTGATACTCGTGATCTTTAGACGGATTTCTTTTCCGACGGCCATCGATTAGTCCCTACCAAGTGTGGGTTTCTTTATACTTCGTAACAGCCGCATGCAATGCCGATTGAATCTCGTCATTGTAATCACCGGTTGCGTTGATCTTTTCCATCAGATCGGCGTGTTCCGATTTCATGTAGTTTTGCAAGCCGTCTTCAAAATCTCGAACCTTGCCAACCTGAAGATCGTCCAAGAATCCTTCGTTGGCGGCAAACAAGGCCACGGCCATCTGCGCGACGCTGAGCGGCGAATACTGGCTCTGCTTCATGATCTCGGTAACGCGCTGACCGCGCTCGATCTGCTTCCTCGTGGCTTCGTCGAGATCCGACGCGAACTGCGCGAAAGCCGCCAACTCTCGGAACTGAGCCAAATCGAGACGTATGCCGCCGCCCAATTTCTTAATGATCTTCGTCTGGGCGGCACCACCGACACGCGATACCGAAAGACCGGCATTCACGGCCGGGCGGACGCCCGCGTTAAACAGGTTGGTCTCGAGGTAAATCTGACCATCGGTGATCGAAATGACGTTGGTGGGAACGAAAGCGGATACGTCCCCGGCCTGTGTCTCGATAATCGGCAACGCCGTAAGCGAACCGGTTTTGCCTTTGACTGCGCCTCCGGTCAGCTTCTCGACTTCAGTCGCATTGATTCGGGAGGCACGCTCCAGCAGACGCGAGTGCAGATAGAACACGTCACCCGGATATGCTTCGCGCCCCGGTGGCCGGCGGAGCAGCAGCGAAATCTGACGGTATGCCCAGGCTTGCTTGGTCAAGTCGTCATAGATGATCAGGGCGTCCTCGCCGCGGTCCCGGAAGAACTCGCCCATGGCGCATCCGGAATATGGGGCGATGAATTGCAGGGCGGCGGATTCGGAAGCGGAAGCGGCAACGATAATGGTGTGAGCCATTGCGCCGTGCTCCTCGAGTTTCCGGACCACGTTGGCGATCGAAGACTGCTTTTGCCCGATCGCGACGTAAATACACTTAACGCCGGTGCCTTTCTGATTGATGATCGTATCGATGGCGATGGCCGACTTTCCGGTCTGGCGGTCGCCGATGATCAATTCGCGCTGACCACGACCAATGGGGATCATCGAGTCGATAGCTTTCAGCCCGGTTTGCAATGGCTGGCTGACCGATTGCCGGGCAATAACCCCGGGAGCGATTTTCTCGATAGGTGAACGTTCTTTGGTTTCGATGGGGCCTTTACCGTCGATCGGCCGACCCAAGGCATCTACGACACGTCCGAGCAATGCTTCGCCCACCGGCACGTCGAGAATGCGCCCGGTGCATTTCACCGTATCGCCTTCCGCCAGATGCTCATAGGCTCCGAGCACTACCGCACCGACCGAATCGCGCTCCAGGTTCAAGGCCATACCAAAGGTATTTCCCTTGAACTCTACCATTTCGCCCTGCATCACGTCGGTTAAGCCGTGGACGCGAACAATGCCGTCGGTCACGCTGACGATCGTGCCTTCGGTGCGGGCCTCCGTGCCGATATCGAACTGCTCGATTCGCTTCTTGATTAGTTCACTGATTTCAGATGGGTTCAGCTGCATGATTCTTCTCGCTCTAATTCCAGAGTCTCTTTGCTAATCGTTCAACCTGGCCGCGGATGGATGCGTCTATTACCCGGTCTCCCGCCTTGACGTAGACACCACCGATCAAGGATGGTTCGACATTGACGCGCAAACGTGCTTTCTTCTGCAAGATGCGCTCGAGCACGGAAACCAGCCGGTTTTCCTCAGTTTGTTTCAAAGGAAAAGCCGTACTGACGTCTACCTCGACATAACCCTCATCGTCGGCCTTATATTGGTTAAATAGCGCGGCGATGTACTTAATCAAATCAAGCCGATGATTCTGGATCAACAGCCGGACGAAGTTTTGCGCCTCCGCATCCAGGTTATCCTCGCAGAGACCGAGAAAAGCCGCCGAGAATTGCTCGCGCTTAGCCATCGGATTAGCCGCGGCTCTAGCTAACTGCTCGTCTTCCATGAGCATAGTGACGAAAGCGAGCTCATCGCTCCACTTATCAGCCGTCCCCGTTTCTTTGGCCCTCTTGTAAACCGCGACGGCATAAGGCCTCGCCAACGTCGTAAACTCGACCATTATGATTGACCCAACTGCTTACCGAGGTTGTCGATAATGTCCCGGTGTTTTTTCTGATCCACTTCTTTCTGCAGGATTTGCTCGGCCGCAGAAATAGCCAGCACCGCTACTTGTTGACGCAAACCTTCTTTTGCCTGTTGTATCTCGCGGTCGATTTCGGCTTTGGCGGCGGCAACGATGCGCTCGCCTTCTTCCTTCGCCGATTGCTTGGATTCCTCGACCGCCTCGCTGGCTCGCTTTTGCGCGAGATTCACGATGTCCGCGGCCTGATCCTTGGCTTCCCGCAACAGTGCAGTCGCGCGTTTCTCAGCCAACTCCATCTCGTGCTTGCCTTTTTCAGCCGAAGCGAGACCGTCAGCAATCTTTTTCTTGCGCTCCTCTAGGGCTTGCATCAAAGGCGGCCACACGTACTTCATGGTGAACCACACCAGAAGCGCAAATGTGATCATTTGGCCGATCAGAGTGGCGTTAATACTCACAGCGCTTTCCTCTTTGATTATTTGCCGTTATTAGCGTCCGCAATCGCGGCTTCATTAGCCTTTGAGCGCCGACAGGAACGGGTTGGCGAAGGTGAAGAACAGGGCAAGACCTACGCCGATCATGGTTACGGCGTCGAGCAGACCGGCCACGATGAACATTTTCACCTGCAGCATCGGAACCATTTCAGGCTGACGCGCGGCGCCTTCCAGGAATTTACCGCCCAACAAACCGAAACCGATCGCGGTTCCCATAGCGCCGAGGCCCAGAATGATGCCCACGGCAATTGCGGTCATGCCAGATACAGATGCGATTTCCATTGTTCCTCCGAATTATCGAACGTTAGGGTTGATTGAAAGAGATTAATGATCTTCGTGGGCCAGACTCAGGTATACGATGGTCAGAACCATGAAGATAAAAGCTTGCAAAGTGATGATCAGAATATGGAAGACCGCCCACGGGAAGCTCAGCAAGGGTTGCACATACCAAGGCAGCAGCGCGATCAGGATGAAAATCAGCTCGCCGGCATACATGTTTCCGAAGAGACGAAGACCGAGCGATACAGGTTTCGCCAACTCCTCAACAAGCTTCAGGATCAGGTTGAACGGAATCATCCATACGCTGTGAAAAGGGGTCAGAACCATTTCTTTCCCGAAACCGATGGGTCCCTTCACTTTGAAGCTGTAGAAGAGGATTAGAAAGAACACCGAAATGGACATGGCAAAGGTGGCGTTCAAATCCGTGCTGGGAACTACGCGGAGATAGTCGAGACCGATAGCCTTGGCGATGTCCGGCAACAGATCGACCGGAATCAGGTCCATCGTGTTCATCAGGAAAACCCAGACAAAGATACTCAACGCCAAGGGTGCGATTAGTGCGCTACGCCCATGGAAACTGTCTTTGACCTGGGTGTCCACGAATTCGATGATCATCTCCGCAAAATTCTGCAGAGGGCCGGGCACGCCGGCAGTCGCCTTTTCAGCCGCCTTGCGGAATATGAGCAGAAAAACCGCACCTAAAAAAACGGAGAAAAACAGGGTATCCAGATGGAATGTCCAGAATCCTTCGCCGGTCGATAAAGGGGTCAGGTGGTGAACTATGTATCCTGTTGCCCCGCCAGAGCCGTGTTCTTCTGTCGCCATATTCTCTCTCGTTACCGTTCGATATCACGCATTAAAAGCGCAAACCAAAATACCATTAGTGCCGACACGAAGCCGACAAATAATGGTAGGAATAAAATGTTAGGCAATTGGAATATTAAAAAAAATAAACCGGCGGTTATGATTATTTTTATACTTTCGCCGATATAAAACGCTCTTACGATTTCCTTTGCCGTTCTTGTTTTATCGGAAAATCCGAATTTTGCGGCGAAATAGGCATTCGGCAGAAAGGCTATTAGCCCGCCGAACAACGCTGATCTGGCTTCCGGCCAACCCAAGAAGGTCAGCATGGAACCGGCGACCAGCGCAATCGCAAGAAGCTGCATCAGCAGAACCCGCTTGATGGCGAAAAACAGCTTTTTCGCACCCATTCAGGGCTCCAGGCCAAAACGCTTCGGAATGATAACAACCGAAATGCCGAAGATCAACGCTGCAGGTTTATTTCAGACGATCGAGCACGCCTTCCAATTGATCCAGGCTGTCGTAGTGAATGACAAGTTGCCCGGTGCCTTTTTTTCCGTGCTTGATCAGCACGGGAGCGCCGATTCGCGTGGCAATTCGCTCTTCGAGGCGGCGAATATCGGGGTCCTTTACACCCGGTTTTCGAGTCTTCTCCCCATCGCGCAGCCTTTGGATCAGCACCTCCGTCGTGCGAACGCTTAGCTTTGCCGCCGCAACTTTACGCGCGATTTCGGCCTGAAGCTGAAACTCCAGCGCGAGTATCGCTCGCGCGTGTCCCATTTCTATGGCGCCGGTAAGCAGCAGGCGCTTTGGTTCCGGGTGAAGTTCGTTCAGACGCAGCAAATTGGTGACGGTAGCTCGGGACTTGCCGACGGCATCCGCGACCTGCTGGTGAGTCATTTCGAACTCTTCGAGCAGACGCTTGAGGGCTTCTGCCTCCTCCAAGGGATTCAAGTCTTCCCGCTGGATATTCTCAATAAGGGCGATCGCCAGCGCGGTCTGATCCGTAACTTCGCGCACAACGACCGGTAAATTGTGCAGCCCGGCCAATTGAGCCGCTCGCCAGCGTCTTTCGCCCGCGATGATTTCATAATGACTATCCCCCATCGGCCGGACCACCACGGGTTGGACCACGCCCTGCGCACTGATCGAATCGGCCAACTCCTGGAGCCGCGCCGGATCGATGTCCTTACGCGGCTGGAAACGACTCGGCCTGAGCTGATCTATCGACAACGTTCTTAGCTTCTCGGTTTCGCTTTCCAGCTTAGCGCCGCCTAACAGGACATCGAGGCCTCGGCCGAGTCCGCGTCTTTTTGCCGTCATGTTTTAAATTTATGGAAGAAGTTAAGCGGTACTAAGCGACTTTTGATTGCGCCGCACGATTTCCCCGGCCAAGGCCAGATAAGCGATGGCTCCCCGAGAGGACTTATCGTACTTCATCACCGGCAAACCGTGACTCGGTGCCTCGGCCAGCCGAATATTGCGGGGAATGATGGTGCGGAATACCTTATCGCTGAAATGATCGACCAGTTGCGCGGAAACATCATTGGCGAGCCGGCTGCGAGTATCGTACATCGTACGAAGCAAGCCCTCGATACGAAGCTCCGGATTGACCGAGCCACGGATATTTCCCAGCGTGTCCATCAAATCCGAAAGCCCCTCCAAGGCGTAATATTCGCACTGCATGGGAATCAGAACGCTGTCCGCAGCAACCAAAGCATTGAGCGTCAGCACGTTAAGCGAAGGCGGGCAGTCGATGAGGATAAACTGGTAGTCGCCGCGGCAACTCTTGAGCGCCTCGGCAAGCGCGCGCTCTTTGCCCGGCTGCTGCATCAGTTCGACTTGGGCGGCGGTGAGATCGGCGTTACCCGGCAGAAGATCGAAGCCGAGCTCGGTTAAGGGTTTGATGGCCTCACGCGCTGTGACCTGACGAGTCAAAACGTCGTAAGACGAAATTTTTAGGCCTTTCTTGTCGATGCCGCACCCCATGGTCGTGTTGCCTTGCGGATCCAGATCCACAAGCAAGATGCGATGCCTGGTCGCCGCTAGAGACGCAGCCAAATTAATGCTGGTGGTCGTTTTACCCACGCCACCCTTTTGATTGGCTACTGCAATAATTTTGCCCATCGTTTCCTCAACCGATAGCTATTTCGATCAAATGACGTTCGACGTCCAGCCCTGGGATATTCAACATACGAGTCTCAACAGTGCAGTCTTTCAAGGTTTGGACTTCTTCTTCAGGTAGCTGCCCTTTCTGAGCCAATATCACGCCACGAGGAGCCAGCATTCTCCGCGTCGCGGCCAGTATTTCGGCGAGATTCGCGTAGGCCCGCGCCAATACCGTGTCGAAAGCGCGTTCCGGACGGTAGTTTTCCACCCGCGTCGTGACGACCTCTACGTTCGACAAGCCCAATTCGATCACGGCCTGCTGAACAAAGCGAGTCTTTTTCGCGTTGCTGTCCAATAGAACGAAATGCCTGTCATCACTCATGATAGCCAAGGGAATACCGGGTAAACCGGCGCCCGTTCCTATGTCGAGAACCCGGCCACCCCGCAAATACGGCCAGACGGTAAGGCTGTCGAGCAAATGCAAATCCACCCCTGTCCGTAAGTCGCGGATGGCCGTCAAGTTGTACACTCGGCTCCATTTCTGGATTAAACGCAGAAAGGCCAAAAGCCTTTCGTGTTGTTCCGAGGTAAAAGGTATTTTTAATGCGGTTATTCCGTCCGCCAGATGTCGGCCGAGTTCATTCACTTAGATCAGGCGCTTTTCTTTTTGAGGTGGACCAACAGCAATGAAATTGCTGCCGGCGTGACGCCTGGAATTCGTGCCGCCTGCCCGACGGTTTCGGGACGTTGTTGCTTGAGCTTTTCGCGGACCTCGTTGGACAACCCGATGACGTTTTGATAATCGAGTTTTTCCGGCAAACGCCAATGATCGTAACGTCGCGACCGCTCAATCTCCGCCTGTTGGCGATTGATGTAGCCCTGGTATTTCGCCTGGATTTCGACCTGATCGAGGACCTGCTCGTTTTCTTCCGCGGCCAACCGAGCGGATATCGCTTGCAGATGCTCGATGCGGATTTCCGGTCGCCGCAACAGCTCGACCAAGGATGAGTCGCGCAATAACGGCGTGCTCAGGAACTGGCCTAGGACTTCGGCTTCCGTCGTGTTCAGTTTGACATGCCGTTTCGCCAGGTCCGTTTGAATTTCCGCGATAGCCTGCTGCTTCATTTCGAACGCGCACCACCGTTCATCATCCACCAATCCTAGTTCGCGGCCTTTCCCGGTCAGCCGAAGATCGGCATTGTCCTCGCGAAGCAGCAATCGGTATTCGGCCCGGCTGGTGAACATACGGTACGGTTCGCTCGTGCCCCGAGTAATCAGATCGTCGATCAGTACCCCCATGTAAGCCTCGTCGCGCGTGGGCGACCAGGGTTCCAAATCCTTCGCCTTGCGTGCGGCGTTGAGTCCGGCGATCAAGCCTTGCGCGGCGGCTTCCTCGTACCCCGTCGTGCCGTTGATCTGGCCGGCGAAGAACAAGTTTTCAAGGTGCTTGGTTTCGAGAGAGGATTTCAAGTCGCGCGGGTCGAAGAAATCGTATTCGATGGCATAGCCCGGACGCGTAATATGGGCGTTTTCAAAACCGCGGATCGATCTCACGAGCTCGTACTGCACGTCGAAGGGCAGGCTGGTCGAAATGCCGTTCGGATAGATTTCATACGTATCGAGACCCTCCGGCTCGACGAAGATCTGGTGCGAATCCCTGTCCGCAAAACGCACGACCTTGTCTTCGATGGACGGACAATAGCGCGGCCCGACGCCTTCGATAACGCCCGCATACATCGGCGAGCGATCAAGGCCGGAGCGGATGACATCGTGAGTCCGCTCGTTGGTGCGGGTAATGAAGCAGGGCACTTGGCGGGGATGTTCCTCCCGCTTGCCGAGGAACGAGAATACCGGAACCGGTTCGTCGCCGGGCTGCTCCAGCATGACCGTATAATCGATGCTTCGCCCATCGATTCGCGGCGGCGTGCCGGTCTTCAGCCGCCCGACCCGGAACGGCAGTTCGCGCAATCGCGCCGCCAAAGCATTGGATGGCGGGTCGCCCGCCCGGCCGCCTTCGTAGTTTTCAAGACCGATGTGGATCCGGCCGGCCAGGAACGTGCCTACCGTAAGCACGACTGAACGCGCCCTGAATTTAAGCCCCATCTGCGTGATCACGCCGGCCGCGCGGTGGTTTTCCACGATCAGATCGGAAACCGCTTGCTGAAACAACGTCAAATTCGGCTGAGCTTCCAGCGCCCCACGTACGGCCTTTTTATAAAGCACACGATCGGCCTGGGCCCGAGTCGCCCGTACCGCCGGCCCTTTGCTGGCATTGAGCACGCGGAATTGAATACCGGCTCGATCCGCGGCGTGCGCCATCAGGCCGCCGAGGGCGTCGATTTCTTTAACCAAATGGCCTTTGCCGATCCCCCCGATGGCGGGATTGCAGCTCATCTGGCCAAGGGTTTCGATGTTTTGGGTAAGTAGCAGCGTCTTCGAGCCAGTCCGTGCGGCAGCCAACGCCGCTTCCGTACCAGCGTGTCCGCCACCGACCACGATGACGTCGAATTCGGTGGAAAAATCCATGAGAATTGAAAATTCAGGGAGATAGATCGATTTTGCACTTCATAGAAGTGAATCCATAGCTTACTACATCGAAAACCAAAATTGGCAGTGTGTTTAAGCCAAGGCCGGCCCGGTATTCCGATGCAGGGTCGAGCAATCGTTTTTCCTATACTATTGTTCAACACATTCTAAACAAAAATTTAACAATCGGACTCAGACAGCCCAATCAGTCCATATCGAAACTCCTATGACCACATTACTTTGGCTACAAACCGGCGCCTGCGGAGGCGACACCATGTCGATTCTGTGCGCCGACAGTCCGTCACTGGAAGAGATCGTGGATCAATATGGCATCGAGATCCTCTGGCAGCCGTCCCTGTCCATGGAGCCTAGAGGAAAACTGGACGCCTTGATCGATGCCATTCTCAAGGAGGAACTGAGACTCGATGTCTTGTGCATCGAAGGCAGCATCGTAACCGGACCCAACGGTTCCGGCCTGTACGATCCTTATCGCGGCCGTTCCAAAATGAGTTTGGTCAGGGAACTGGCGGAAAAATCCCATCACGTGGTTGCAATGGGCACCTGCGCGGCCTTCGGCGGTGTCCATGCTGCCCCACCCAATCCGACCGATTGTGTCGGCCTGCAGTTCGACAAGAAAACTCCCGGCGGCTTGTTGCCTGTGGAATGGCGATCGCGAGCCGGGCTGCCGGTCATCAATGTCTCAGGCTGCCCCGCGCATCCCAACGCGATGACCAAAACCCTGGCCATGCTCGCCTCCGGGCTCCCGGTGGAACTCGACCATCTCAACCGCCCCAAAGCCTTTTTCAACACCTTGGTGCATCAAGGCTGCACACGGAACGAATATCATGAATACGATGTCGAGGACAGCGCCTTCGGCGAAAAAGGCTGCCTGTTCTTCAACCTCGGCTGCCAAGGGCCGACTACTGTGGCTATCTGCAATACCGAACTTTGGAACGGCCGCAGCAGCAAAACCCGGGCAGGGGTGCCCTGTTTCGGCTGCACGTCGCCTGACTTCCCACTGGATCAGGATCTATTCCGCACCGAAAAGATCGGCGCCATTCCAGTACACCTGCCTTTGGGTGTGGAACGGGCCAATTATATGGCTTACAAAAGCCTGGCCCACGAGGCCGCGCCCGAACGGGTGCTGAACAAAAAAATGGATCCCTGATGTTTAGCCGGCATTTCTCACTCCCCTCCAATCGCAAACGGGCCTTTAGTCGGCCCCTTCCAATCGCAAACGGTCGCTTTAGTCGCGACCCTTCCAATCGCAAACGGCGTCTCTGGGAGTGCCAGAGCCGCCCTTCCACTCGCCGTGGCGCGCCGTACTTCCTCTCGCCGGCTCGACGTAGTATCGGCTACGCCTTCGCCGTCGCTCGGTCCGTGCGGCGCGCCACAACGGCGTCTCGACGCCCTCGTTTAGACGAAGGGGTGTGAGAAATGTCGGCTAAAAGAACTGTCCAAATCGATCTTAACCGCGTCGAGGGCGACCTCGAATTTCAACTGGAACTGGAAGGCCGCGAGGTGGTTGAGGCTCGCTGCATCGGCTCGCTCTACCGGGGATTCGAGCAAATCCTCATAGGCCGCAAGCCCAAGGATGGCTTGGTGATTACGCCGCGCATCTGCGGCATTTGCGGCACCGCCCATCTCTATTCGGCGGTTCTGGCCCTGGAGCAAATCGGCGGGATTTCCGTGCCGCCCAATGCTATCCGCATCCGCAATCTGTGTCTGATGGCCGAGACGGTACAAAGCGATCTGCGGCAATCCTTTCTGTTCTTTACCGCCGATTTTTGCCACCCCAAATACGCCGACCGGCCGCTTTACGATAAAGCACGCGACGCCTTCCTGCCCTTCAAGGGCCGGGCTCATCGCGGCACTCTCGAACATTCGCGCCACGTTCCCGGAATCGTTGCCATTTTCGGAGGCCAATGGCCGCATTCGTCCTATATGGTGCCGGGTGGCGTGACGGCGCCGCCCACCAGCCGGAGGATTCTCGACAGCTTGTCCATCCTCAACAATCTGACACGCTGGTTTGAGCAGGCGGTCATCGGAACGGATCTGGATTCCTGGCTGACACTCGAATCCAGCGACGAATTCTTTACCTGGCTCGAAGCCAAGGATGGTCACGCGAATTGCGCCATTGGCCTGCTCACACGGATGAGCCGCGACATCGGCCTGCACCGCTTAGGTTTCGGGACCCCACATATGCTGAGCTATGGCGCTTACTGCGATCCGACCGGCGGACAGCCTCTTTCCCAAAATCCCGAGCACTTGTTCAGATCAGGGTTCCTCAATGGCGACACGGGGGAGATCGAGCCTTTCGATCACACCGAAATCGCCGAACACGTGCGCTATTCCTGGTTCGAACCATACGAAGGCGGCCGCCACCCGTTCCGGGGACAAACCGTTCCGGACTATCAGCCTCATTCCGATCGTTATACCTGGTGCAAGGCGCCCCGCTATCGGAACAAGGTGGTGCAAACGGGTCCCATGGCCGAATTGCTGATCGATGGCGACCCGCTGATCGGCTCGTTGTACCGGGCGGAGGGCGGAAACGCCTGGCTGCGCCAGTTCGCCCGCCTGCGCCGCACGGCTTTGCTGCTGCAAAAGATGCGTGAAACCCTGCAAGAGCTGGCCGCTCATTTGGACGATCCGCATTTTATTTCGCCTGCCGAGGACGAAATCCCCGATGGGGAAGGCTTTGGGCTGGTGACGGCGGCACGCGGCGCCTTGGGCCATTGGGTGCAAGTCACCGACGGCGTCATTTCCCGTTATCAGGTCATCACGCCGACCGCCTGGAACGCATCCCCCAAGGACAGCGAAGGTCGGCACGGGCATTGGGAGAGCAGTTTGATCGGATTGACCGTTGACGATCCGGATGACCCGATGGAAATCGGCCATATCATCCGCTCTCACGATCCTTGCCTGGTTTGCACCGTACACCTGCTGGATACGGGCAAGCGGATGACGGTCTGGCCTTAGCCATGAGCGCCCGCCACATCGTTTGCTTCGGCAACGAATTGCACGGCGATGACGGGTTCGGCATCCGCGTGTACGAGCAGCTTCGCCGACTGACCTGGCCGAACGACGTCAAGCTGTTCAATGCGGGCATAGCCGGACTCAACGCCCTGGAATTCCTGGTGGATTGCCGTCAGGCGATTCTGGTTGACGCATTGGCCGATACCGGAAATGCCGGCGCTGTTTGCGTATTCAAACCCGATGATTCGGCCGGCCGGTGGGAAACACCCGTCGGTCACGGCCTGGGTATTCCGTACTTGTTGAAGGCCCTCGAGGTTGTCCGCGAATCGCCGCCGGACATTGTCATCGTGGGGGCCGAAGTCGAAAAAGAAGCTATCAAGCCTTTTTCGCCGGGCTTATCCGACAAATCGGAGCGGGCCGTCGAAAAAGCGATCCGCGCGATCCAAAGCCTTCTCCCGGTGTGAAGCCTTTAAACCCGCCCACCCGTTATATCACCGTCGAGTCGGTGACACTCGTCGAAACGGCTTGTCCGCCTCGGTGGACGGGACGCATGCTTTTTCCGGGCGAACGCCGTTTTACGGACATCCTGATTTTCAGCAATGAGGGCGAATTCTGGGCACTCCCCGCCCACTGTCCGCATGAAGGCCATGATTTGACGGATTGCCCCTTGTTCGACGGCGGCCAGCTGGTTTGTCCGGTCCACGGCCGGCGAATCGAATTGAACATGGCTGCGCTAAAGGTCGAGGTGGACAATGGCAGATTCAAGATTCCCCTGTCGGAGAACGGTCCCTATTGGATTTGTGATAATCAATACGAGCCGAATCGCGGGGACGAAGATTCCGAAGCCCTGCGGCAGATGCGGGAAGAAGCCGAAAAACTGCGGTTGGCCAATCTGAAACAGGAAAAACGTATCCTGGCCATCACCCAAAGCATGGACACCATGCTCAAAGAGTCCGAGCAGCAAAAGGCGAAACTCAAGGAAACCATGGGCCGCCAGCAGGCGCTCGGTCGCTTCATCCATCGCGTGCTGGATACCATGGACGATGTTTTGATCGTCATCGATGCGGAGGGTCGCATCCGTCAGATCAACAGGGCGGCGGAACGCCAGCTCGGGCTTTCCGAAGACACGTGGTCCGGCTCTCCGGCCGACGAACTGCTGTCTCCCGAGGACAGGCTATCCCTCGCCGCGCAATTGCCGCCTTTGCCATGGCCGTTGAAATCGGTGTTGTTGGAGACCATCCGTTTGCACAAATCCTATAGCGGCGAACACCGTTTTTCTGCTCCGCTTCGGGAGAATCCCGGCTCGATTTACTGGCTGAAGGGAAACCTGTTGCACTCGGAGCAGGGAAAACTGGAAGGCGCGGTCGTCACGGCGACCGATATCAGCGACATGAAAGAGAGGGAAACCCAGCTGCGGCTAAATGCCAAAGTGTTCCAGAACACCAGCGAAGCGATCTTCATCACGGATCTCGCGGGAACGATTTTGGATGTCAATGAGGCATTCTGTGCGATCAGCGGCTATCGGCGATCGGAGGTGGTGGGTCAAAACACCCGTCTGCTCAAATCGGGGCTGCAAGAGCAGGCGTTTTACGCCCGGATGTGGAAGACCCTTTTGACCGAGGGTTACTGGGAAGGGGAAATCTGGGATCGCCGGAAGAACGGCGAATACTTCCCGATGTTGCTGACCATCAATACCGTCACCGACGAGAAAAACAGGCCGACCCATTACGTCGCGATCGCCCGGGATATCAGCAGCTTGAAGCACGCCGAAAAGCAACTCGAACAAATGGCGTATTACGATTCGCTGACGGGTTTGCCCAACCGTTTTCTGTTCAAGGAGCGGTTCAAACACGAAAGCGTTCTGGCGCAACGCGACGGAAGCAAGCTGGCCGTATGTTTCATCGATCTCGATAACTTCAAGGACGTCAATGACACCTTGGGACACTGGGCCGGCGATTACCTGCTGAAGGAAGTCGCATTGCGCATCCAGAACTGTCTGCGCAAAACCGATACCGTGGCGCGGTTCGGCGGGGACGAATTCATCGTCATCCTGTCGAACATCGCCGAGCCCGCCGAACCTGCCGATATTGCGCAGAAGCTTATCGACGTGGTGGGAAACCCGATCCATATTCAAAATCATCAGATTTTCGTAGGCGCTAGCATCGGCATCGCGCTGTTCCCCGACGACGGCCGGGACTTCACGACCCTGACCAAACATGCCGACGCCGCCATGTACGTCTCCAAGGCAAAGGGGCGCCGGACGTTCCAGTATTTCGAGGCTCACATGAAGGAGGAGCCGCGCCAGCGTATTCTGATGGAAACCCAGTTGCGGCAAGCGATCGAGCAGGAACAGTTCGTACTCCATTATCAGCCCAAGGTTAACTGTGTTTCGAATCGGATCACCGGCGCCGAAGCGCTGATCCGTTGGCGACATCCCGAGCGCGGCATCGTATCACCCAATCAGTTCATTCCCATCGCGGAAGAAACCGCCTTGATCATTCCGCTCGGCCAATGGATCCTCAGGACAGCCTGTTTACAAGCCAAGGCTTGGGGGGACAGGCTTCCGGACTTCCGGATCGCGATCAATCTTTCGGCCAAGCAACTCCTGGCGGACAATTTCATCGATTTCCTGGACCGCATACTGGCCGAAACCCAGACCGATCCCCAGCTCATCGAATTGGAGATCACCGAAAGCCTGGTGATGCACGACATCGAAAAAGCGACCGAGCGGCTGAGTCGAATCCGGGACCGCGGTATCCATATCGCCATGGACGACTTCGGCACCGGCTACTCGTCCTTGTCCTATCTGCAAAAACTGCCCGTCCAAACCATCAAGATCGACCGTTCCTTCATCCACGCCTATGCCGGCGACATGACCTCGGAACAAGCGGCGCTGATCAAGACCATCGTGACTTTAGGGCAAATCCTCAATTTGAAGGTCGTGGCCGAAGGCGTGGAAACGCGGGAACAACTGGAACTTTTAAAGTTCTATGGCTGTCACGAAATCCAGGGTTATTACATATCGCCTCCTCTGCCGGAGGATGAATTCGGAAAACGCTTCATAGAGCAGCCGTACCGGTAATCTTCATTTATTCAAGCCGTCCAAGAAGTGCAGGGTAAAACGGTGTTTGCCGTCCAACCGCGTCTCGTTTTCCCGAGGCTATACTTCGTTGCGATAACAACTTCTCAGGCTCTTCATGCGCGACTCCCTAAACGCCCTCCTCCGGACGGCCAATACCGTGATACTCGGCAAACCGCGCCAAATCCGCCTGGCGATTTGTTGCCTGCTGGCGCGCGGGCATTTGCTCATCGAGGACGTGCCCGGCGTCGGTAAAACGACTTTGGCGCACACCCTGGCCAATCTGCTGGGCTTTAAATACCAGCGCATCCAGTTCACCAGCGATCTTTTGCCGGCCGATATCGTGGGTTCCTCCATCTTCGACGGAAAAACCCATACCTTTCACTTCCAACCGGGACCGATCTTTCACCAAATGATTCTCGCGGACGAGATCAACCGCTCGACGCCCAAAGCGCAGAGCGCGCTCCTGGAAGCGATGGAAGAACACCAGGTCACGGTCGAGGGGGAAACCCGCGCGCTGCCGGAGCCGTTTTTCGTCATCGCCACCCAAAATCCCGTTTGCCAAATCGGGACGTTCCCTTTACCCGAATCCCAGCTGGATCGTTTCCTGATGCGAATTACCTTGGGTTATCCGGACAGCCGTTCCGAACGCGCCTTGCTCAAAGGCGAAGACCGCTACGCTCTGCTCGAAAAACTCCCGGTCTGCCTGCAGGCCGACGCGTTGCAGGCCTTGCAAAAAGAAGCCAAGAACGTCCATGTTTCCGACGCGCTCTTCGATTACCTTCAAGCGCTGATCCGTTTCAGCCGCGAATCGGGCCACTACGAAAGCGGATTGTCGCCCCGCGCCGGTCTCGCCCTGTTGAATGCCGCCCGCGCCTGGACCTTCATCGAAGGGCGCGAAGCCGTCCTGCCCGAGGATGTGCAAGCCGTGTTGGCTTCGGTTTGCGGGCACCGGCTACGCCCCCTTTCGAGCAGCGCCACGAACGCCGACGTGATCGTGGCCCCGATGCTGGAACAGGTTCCGGCGGTTTGACATGGCCGCGCTCACGCTCCGGGAACGGCTGGATCCCCGGCGCTTCTTCCGCGGCGAAAAAGCGACCGATAGCTCAATCGTTTTATCCCATCGGCGGATCTTTATCGTGCCCAGCCGGCCCGGCTTCGCCCTTGCGCTGCTGCTACTGATCCAGTGGCTGACCGCCATCAACTATGGCAACAACCTGGCGTTCATCCTCACCTTCCTGTTGGCCGCCGCGGCCATGTCCTCGATGTTGTATAGCTACCGGAACCTTTCCGGGTTGAGCGTCGGCGCCGGAAAAACGAACCCCGTCTTCGCCGGCGATCAGGCTTGTTTCGAACTGCGGCTGAGCAATTCGGCAGCTTTGCCGCGCTACGCCATTGGGCTGAAGCTCAAAGACGCCCAGCCGGTACGACTGGATATACCCGCCGAGGGAAACGTACCGGCCCTCCTTCGCGTCAAAACCGAAAAGCGCGGCTGGCTCGATCTCGATACGGTAACCGTCAGCACCGCGTTTCCCTTGGGGCTCTTCTACGCCTGGTCGCCGATCAACCTGAAACACCGGGTTCTGGTCTACCCGAGACCTGCCAAGGATCGACCGCCCTTCCCGCTCTCCGAAGGGGATCACGCAAACAATCGGCCGCGTATTTCCTCCGACGATTTCCAAGGCTTTCGGGCCTATCAGTCCGGCGATCCGTTCAAGCATATTCATTGGAAAAGCCTGGCCAAAGGGCGTGACCCGCAGATCAAGCAGTATGCAAGCGGGGAAACGGAGGTGCTTCATTTGAACTGGGCGGACACGCCGGGAACGGATACGGAAGCGCGTTTGAGCCGGCTCTGCCGCTGGGTCTTGGATGCCGAACAGGCCGGGATGCGTTATTCCCTCAGCTTGCCCGGAACCGCCATAGCCCAGGATCACGGCGCCTCGCACTGCCGAAAGTGCCTCAAGTCGCTGGCGCTTTTCGACCTATGAAGACTCCCGCCACTTCGTTTATGCCGGACAGAACGCAGGAGAACCTGCTTTTGTTCAGCGTTTTCTTTATCGCCGCACCGCATATCCTCAATCTAGGCGAGGGAATCGTCCTTTATTTTTCCCTGCTGGCGGCTTGGCGGCTCGCTTTAGGATATCGGCCCGCCCTACAGCCCGGCCGTTTGTTGCTGTTTCTTCTGACCTTATCCGGCGCGGCGCTGGTCTATGTCGATTACCACCGCTTTTACGGACGCGAAGCCGGAGCCAGTCTTTTTCTCGTCGGCTTGGGGTTGAAATTGATGGAGATGCGGAATCGGCGCGACGTCTATCTCGTGGTCTATCTCACATTCTTCGTGGCTCTGACCCAGTACCTGTTCTCCCAAAGCATTCCTCTGGCCATCTATACGCTGGCTGCCGTCGGCTTGCTGATTTCCGTATTGATCGGGCTGAACGCCGGCCCGGTCTTGTCGCTCAAGACCCAGTTCAAGATGGCGGCGTCATTGGTGGCGCAGGCCCTGCCGGTCATGGTGGTCCTCTTTGTTTTCTTCCCGCGCATCGCGGGGCCTTTGTGGAAGCTTCCGGACGATCCCATCAGTGGGAAGACAGGTCTCAGCGACACGATCGAGCCGGGCAGCGTCAGCCGTCTAGCCTTATCCGCCGAGCCAGCTTTTCGAGCGGATTTCGAAGGCGAGCCCCCGCCGCCCGCCGAGCGCTACTGGAGAGGCCCCGTGTTCTGGCGCACCGACGGCAAACGTTGGAGCTTGCCATCAGAACAAAGGCGGAATGATGCGCAGATGCCGGAATTCTCCGGATCGGCTTACCGCTATACGGTGACCCTGGAGCCGCACCAAAAAAAATGGGTTTTCGCGCTGGATCTGCCCAAGGCTTTTCCGGGCGACCTCGTTCAAACTCCCGAATACCTGTTGCTGACGCAACAAAGCATCAATGAGCGCCGACAGTACACGATCACGTCTTATCCAAACTACCGAACCGGCGGACTAAGCCCCACCGAGCTCGAACAAGGTCTACAACTGCCCGAAAAGCCGTCGACGCGCGTGCTCCGGCTGGTCGAGCGTTGGCAGCTATCGTCGCCTGACCCGCGAGACATCGTGAACAAGGCGCTCCTCCATTTCCAAGAGGAGCCTTTCGTATACACGCTCAACCCGCCGCCGATCCGCGATAAATTGGTGGATACCTTTCTTTTCGAAACCCGCAAGGGCTTTTGCGAGCATTACGCCACGGCCTTCGTTTATCTAATGCGTGTGGCGGCGATTCCGGCGAGGGTGGTGACGGGTTATCAGGGAGGACAATGGAATCCGGTCGGAAAATTTCTGGAAGTGCGGCAGGCCGATGCCCATGCCTGGGCCGAAGTGTGGCTAGCCGGGCAAGGTTGGACACGGGTCGACCCGACCGCCGCCGTGGCGCCGCACCGAATCGAGCAGGGAATCAACCTGGATCAGCAAGTAACCGACGGCGAGGTCAGTTTCAACCCGGTGGAACGGGCATTGGCCGATGCCGCTTTCGATTTCCGAGATTGGTACGACCGGGCGCGTCTCGTCTGGGCCAGTGTCGATCATGCCTGGAATCAATGGGTCCTGAGCTATAACCCGGAAAATCAAAAACGGTTCTGGGAAGCTCTGGGGATCGTCGATTGGCGAGGGGTGATCTCTTGGCTGGCAGCACTGCTCGCCCTCTGCGGACTACTCGTCGGACTTTGGCTGCTGCCTCGCCGGAAGCCGAAGTCCGATCCCGCCGTGGCGGCTTACGACCGGTTCCTTAAAAAATTGGCAAGAGGCGGACTGACCAAACGGACGGGCGAAGGACCCAGAGATTTCGCTGTACGCGCCGCGTCCGAACGGCCAGAGGCGAAAGAAGCCATCGGCGCCATTACCACGCTGTTCTTGCGAATCCGTTACGGGCGGCAAGCGGATCCGCTCGATCTCGACCAACTCCGGCAGATGGTGAAGTCGTTCAGAATCTAAACCGGAGTGTACACAGAGTACATGAGGAGTCTGAGCAACGCGCAATTCCCCAATCGGGCCGCGCAGTAGGATTTAAAACGCGCTCAAACGGTTCACCCGGCTTTTTCCACCTTGAGAATCACCCCTTCGGCGGCCACGACCCGAACTTTTTTTCCCGGCTCGCAGTCCTCTCCTTGCACCTTCCACGTGGAATCATCCACGCGTATCCGTCCCTGGCCGTTAATAATCGGATATTCCAGGGTGAACATCCGTCCCACGTACTGCGCGGCCCGCTGGTTCAACAAGGGTCGATCGGTCTCGATGGGGTGTTTTTTGAGAAATAGCCGGAACACGGCGATGCTGACGATCGACAGCACCGAAAAGAGTATCAACTGATACTCCCAGCCGAGCGTCGGCACGATCAGCTTGATCAAGCCGACCACAAAAGCCGACTCGGCCATCCACAGGAAAAACATCCCCGGTGCGAGGAGTTCGACGATGAGGAGAAATACGCCGAAGGCCCACCAGTGCCAAAAAACGATTTCGAATCCCATTTAGCTTGCCCTTTTGGAAAACGCCTCTTTGGTGATTTCGCCGATGCCGCTCAGCGCGCCGATAACGCTCGATGCCTCCAAAGGCATGAGAATGACCTTGCTGTTCTCGGCCGCCGCAAGGTTTTGCAGGGCTTCGACGTACTTTTGCGCGACGAAGTAGTTGATCGCCTGAACATCGCCCTTGCCGATGGCTTCGGACACCATCAGGGTGGCTCGCGCCTCCGCCTGGGCCAGACGCTCCCTAGCTTCGGCTTCACGAAATGCGGCTTCCTTGCGGCCCTCGGCTTCAAGAATCGCCGCTTGCTTTTCGCCGTCGGCACGCAAAATCGCTGCCTGTTTTAAACCTTCAGCCTCCAGGACGGCGGCGCGTTTATCCCGTTCCGCCTTCATCTGCCGCGCCATGGAATCCACCAGATCCTGCGGAGGCGTGATGTCCTTGATTTCGATGCGCGTCACCTTGACACCCCAAGGCGTGGTGGCATCGTCCACCACCGAGAGCAGGCGGGCGTTGATCTCGTCCCGCTTCGACAACAACTCGTCAAGGTCCATGGAACCCATGACGGTACGGATGTTGGTCATGGTGAGCTGCATGATGGCAAGCTGCAAGTTGCTGACCTCGTACGCTGCTTTGGCGGCGTCGGCGACCTGATAAAACACCACGCCATCCACTCGGACCATAGCGTTGTCCTTAGTGATGACCTCCTGCGACGGCACGTCGAACACCTGTTCCATCATATTGATCCGTGCCCCGATCTGGTCGATGACCGGCATGATGACATTAAGACCCGGCGTGAGCGTCGTGGTGTACTTTCCGAACCGCTGCACCGTGAATTCCGAGCCTTGAGGAACGAACTTGACGCTCAATACAACCAAAATGATGGACAGTACCAACAAAAACAATACGAAAACGCCAAACGCGGACATTTCTTCCCCCCTATTGATTTCTTTTTTTACGTAAATCAGTCACGGCCATGATTTTGAAATCGCTTAAAGCTTAGCCGTTAACGTCGAGTTTCGGCCACGTAGGCTGCCTATCAATTGTAAATAGATTAAAAGAATTTTTTAGTTTAGTTATAACGACCCATCAACCTTGTTAACACTCTTGCTTTTTGTTTTTAAAACAAACATATATGAAGCATGTAAAGGTGTGCTAAAAACCGTGTACGCCTGTGGCGGAGTTGTGGATAATTTTGCTTCCGGTTTTTTCGCATTGGTTCAACACACCCTATCCACAGGCTTTAGCAAGGTTTTTCAAAAACAAGTTCCAACATTTCCGGCCGAATGGATTCGGGAGACCTATGTGGAAATTGATGACTTGGAAGAAGAATTACCGGAACATGGCGTCGTCAGCGGAGACGAGCGCGGCGTGAGCGATTCAAAGCGCGTGAGAATAACGACTATAAGCGCTATAAAATTACCGAAACCACGAGAAGTAGGCTGATTGCCAGCAGCACGGAATGTGCGCCGGGCGTTTGATCGAAGCGTAAATACGTTAGCTAATACTAATAGGGCGGTCGCCTAAGGGGAAAAAATGTACCGGCTGCAAAATAACGGGTCCGAGGATGAAGCGGATGATGCGCAATACAAATATTATTCGCGCCGAGGCAAGCATCGTCACTCGTCCCGAACGAGGCTAATTTTTTTCCTGTCCATTGCATTGGTCATCGAAACGGCGGTGCTCCTGATCTTATTTATCCAGCTAACCGTGAACGAACAGGAAAACCTGGATTTGACTGTCGCAGAGAAGAAACAAGCTCAGGAACTCCAGGCACTAAAACCCGAAGTCGAAAAATTGCGGGCTGACATCGCGGCATTAACCGTTTCCCGGCTGCCGAACTTAACCAAACTTGAATTCGACAAAGTGATTCCGCTCGATCTGGACTATGTGAAAAACATCGTTTTCACAGTCGCCGGCAAAGACTCGGATAAGCATTACGAGTATAAGATCGTCACGCACAACTCAGGCCTGTCGCTTATCCATCCGGAGGTGGATATCCTCTTCTTCGACCGCGTCGGCATTCAGGTCGGTTTGTCGCAGATAGGATTTCATCAAGACGGCACCCCGAATTTAGACATGCTGGAACGAGGCGAGGTCCGCTCTTTCTCGTCGAAGGTGGATTTGACCGATGACTCCAATCCGGAATATTTCCGGATCAAAATCCGCAAATAAGAAGCTATTTAAAAACGTCGCGAGCCCGTTCAGGACAAGGCGCGAAAGGCCGACCCGAAGCGCGGGACCCGCGGAGGGAACAGCCGCAAGGCTGGGGCGAGTAGCAACCGGAGTGTACACGGCGTAGATGAGGATTTTGAGGCCTTGAGCAACGCCGTCATGGACGGGCACAGCAGTTTTTTAACAGCTCCTAAGCTTCTGCCGCCGGATCAAACGTATAGCGCGCTGGCGAGACGTCCGCGATACTCTCGGGTTAGCTCGTGATCGTCGCCGAGAAATTTGAAGATGGCTAGACAGGCTTTCCTGGCACCGTCGTCGTCATAATGACGCGTACCTTTAACCACCTCGATAAAGGCCGATAAAGCCTTTTCGAAGTCGGCGTTTTTCAAATGCCCGATAGCCGATAAGTAGATAGGCTTGATCGAGGCTTCTGGTAAAGTCTCGGGCTTTTCGGCATAGGCGAACAATCGTGAAAACGTACGGATACTTTCGGCCAGCGGATATGAATCCGAATCCGGGCCGATTCGTTCGACGACTGCCATAGCCCTCTTGTAGTCCGAAGCTAGAAGCAAGCGAGCCAGCATGACAGCGGCTTGCGCGTTATCCGGTTCCACGGCAAGCACTTCTTCCAATATCGCAGCAGCCTTGTCGAAATGGCCGCCGATGGCTTCGGTTTCCGCCTGCTTGATTCGGTCCCGCAACGGACTCGGCAGGATACGGTTCAACCAATCCTGAATAACGGCCTCCGGCAGCGCGCCGGTGAATTCATCGATGACCTGTCCGTCGACGAAGAGCTTAACGGCGGGAATACTGCGCACCTGATAGCGAGCGCTGACTTCCGGCAATTCCTCGGTATTGATCTTAACCAGCACGAAGCGCTCCGGGTTTCTTTGAGCGAGCCGCTCCAAGATCGGACCTAACGCGCGGCAGGGTGCGCACCAAGGCGCCCAGAAATCTACCAGAACGGGTGTTGTGTGGCTGCGATGAAGAACATCGGTATCAAAATCACGGAAAGTCTCGGACATGGTTGTTGCGGTCGGAATGCGTGAAGTGATGGGGAAGAGTATCAAATCTCCATTGCCATTGGGTAAATCGCCCGAATTGCCGAGCGTCTTTCTCAGTTTTCGCTAAACTTCTAATACTCCGGACGTACGAGTTGCTTGTCTGACGGCATTGCCGGTAAGTCGGGCGTAGATTCGTAATCGCAACAAAATAACCAGTCTCCGCCGCGTGATATCCCAAAGCGCCCCAAACTTTAGATACAAGGACCGTTCATCGTGACGAAAGATTTTCTCATTGGACGGCAACAAATCTTCGATCGCGATTTACGCGTTTTTGCCTATGAATTGTTATTCCGCGACATAAACGGAAATGCGGCAGAAACATTCGGGCCGACGGCCGCCAGCAATCAAATCATCGTGGACAGCTTGCTTGAATACGGCCTGGATCAAGTCGTCGGAACGCAGTTGGCTTTTGTTAATTTCACTCGGGAAAACTTGCTCTCCGAAACCCCTTTTCTGCTTCCCAAAGACAAGGTGGTTATCGAGGTACTGGAAGACGTCCATATCGACGAGGCTTTGATTCAAGCCCTGCAAGACCTGGTACAAAAAGGTTATAGGATTGCGCTCGATGATTTTGTGTTCGACGAGCGTTGGCTGCCTTTGATCGAGATGGCTCATCTCATTAAGTTCGACATCCAAAAGGTCACACCGGCCGCCAGCGGATGGGTTATGGAGAGACTGAAGGAACTCCCCGTCCGCTTCTTGGCCGAAAAGGTGGAAACGCAGGAGCAGTACCGCGAATATCGGGCACTTGGCTGCGATTACTTCCAAGGATTCCTGTTCAGCAAACCCAACGTAGTGCGGGGAAAACGGCTGGAAACCAGCCAACATGCGGTTTTGCAGTTGTTGGCGAAAATCAACCAGCCGAAAGTCTCGATACCCGACCTGGCGCGCACTGTGTCGATGGACGTGGGACTCAGCTACAAGCTTCTCCGCTATATCAACTCGGCCTTCTTTGCGCTGCCGAAACAAATCGATTCGCTAAATTTCGCCATTACCTATTTGGGCATCCGGGAAATTCAACGCTGGACGTCATTGATCAGCCTGGCGAGTTTCCCCGATCAACCGAAAGAGATCGTCAAAATCGCTTTGATTCGGGCGAGAATGTGTGAATCACTCGCCGCGTACCTTAAGTTGCCGGGCACCGAGCAATTCTTCCTTGTGGGCCTCATGTCTACCATCGACCAACTGCTGGAAATCGCCTTGGATGATGTGGTCGCCAGCTTGCCGCTGTCGCGCGAAGTGAAAAACGCATTAGTGTCCCGCGCGGGATTGGCTGGAGAAGCCTTGAATTGCGCCATCAATTACGAATGCTGGAACCTGGATGCGGTGAAATTCGAAAATCTTAGCTTACCTGAAATAGGCAAGATTCATCTCGAGAGTGTCAGTTGGGCGAACAAGATTTGCCGGGTCTTGGAAAACTAGCGGTTTTGATGCCCCAAGGCCGGCCTCAATGCGGGTAACAGGATTGAGTTCCGTTTATTTCTCCTCCCCCTGTTTCAGCTCGCAATGCTCCAGTTCGGGCAGCGGCGCTTCCGAAACGTTTATACCCTGCTGTTTGAGCGCTCGCTTTAACGCTTCGATCTGCTCGTCCAGCGCTTGTATGTGATCGAGCATATGATTGATCGCGTGAGCAACCGGATCGGGCATGTCGGGCGTCATGCCATAAGCGTCGAAACGCAGCTTACTGGCGATCGCCTGCCGGCGTGCTTCTTGAGCCTGGCGATCGGTGCTCACCACATGACCCGGAATTCCAACCACGGTGGCACCGGCCGGGACATTCTTCAGCACCACTGAATTGGAGCCGATACGGGCGCCGTCGGCTACCGTGATCGGACCGAGTATTTTCGCTCCGGCGCCGATCACCACGCCGTTACCCAGCGTCGGGTGCCTTTTGCCCTTTTTCCACGACGTCCCCCCCAGCGTCACGCCGTGATATAGCGTGCAATCGTCTCCGATCACCGCCGTTTCGCCTATCACGACGCCCATGCCGTGGTCGATGAAAAAACGCCGTCCAATCTGAGCCCCCGGGTGGATCTCAATACCCGTCCACCAGCGAGCCAAGGTCGCGATGGCGCGAGCCGGCCACTTCAACCCATAATTCCACAGCCGATGGCTCAATCGGTGAACCAGCACGGCGTGCACGCCCGGGTAGGTGGTAAAGATTTCGAAATAAGACTGCGCCGCCGGATCCCGGTCGAAAATGCAGCCGAATTCTTCTTTCAATCGTTGCCACATAAGGTTCATGCCTGGGGTCGTATCCGGAGCTGAACGGCGGTCAGTATGCCGCGCAGAAGATGGATTTCCTTTTTCTCCAGCACGGAGCGGTTAAAGATTCGCCTAAGCCGGCGCATCACCGATGGTCCCAGCTTTCGTTCGTGGAGAAATCGGAGGTCGTACAAAGTCTTTTCCAAGTGCCCGTAAAAGGATTCCATTTCGCCGGCCGTTGCCAGCAATGGGCGGTTGGCGTCATCGTGAGGCTGTTGCTGAGCGACGAGGAAAAGCTCATACGCCACGACTTGAACCGCGGCGGCTATGTTCAGCGAGCTGAATTCGGGATCGCAGGGAATATGCAGTAAATAATGGCACCGCTCCAACTCCTCATTGGTAAGACCGGAATGTTCGCGGCCGAATAAAATCGCAGTCTTCGCGTTGCCTGCGGTGACTTGTCTCGCGCATTCCCGGGGATCGAGCTGCGGCCAGGAAATCGTGCGGAGCCGTGCGCTGGCTCCGATAACCAAGGCACAATCGCGGATGGCTTCCTGCAAGTCAGGGCAAATCCGTGCCTCGGCCAGAATATCGTCGGCGCCGGATGCCCTTGCGGTCGCTTCTTCACTGGGGAAGACCTTGGGCGTGACCAGGACCAAGTCGCGCAGCCCCATGTTCTTCATGGCGCGCGCCGCCGCACCGATGTTGCCCGGATGCGTGGTTCCGACGAGCACGATCCTGACATGGGACAAGCGATTCATGCGTCAGCGAGGGCTATAACCAAAAAAGGTAAAATACTATCAGAAATTTGATACCCTAAACCGCTTTTTAACCAGCGCCGATTCAAATATGGATCCCATGCTCACTATTGCGGTTCGCGCGGCTCGGACGGCGGGCGATATCATCGTTCGCTCGATGGACCGGGTGAACCTTCTCACGATCACGCCCAAGGGACGCAACGACTTCGTCAGCGAAGTGGATCGCCAGGCGGAACGGGAAATTATTTACACCTTGCAGAAAGCTTATCCCACCCATGCTTTTCTGGGAGAAGAAAGCGGTCGGCAAGGCCCGGCCAAGACCGATTTCATCTGGGTCATCGATCCTTTGGACGGAACCACTAATTTTCTGCACGGGTTTCCTCAATTCTGCGTATCCATCGCCCTGCTCTACCGCGGGCGAATCGAAAAGGGCGTGATCTACGATCCGTTGCGCCAGGAGCTGTTCACGGCCGGCCGAGGCGCCGGAGCATCGCTCAACAACCGGCGGCTCCGGGTGAGCAAGCAAAACGGCCTGAAGGGGGCGTTGTTGGGTACCGGTTTCCCGTTCAAGGATCAGCGTCACGTCGATGCCTATCTCGGCATGATGCGCGATCTTATGAAAGACACGGCCGGGATCCGCCGCGCGGGATCGGCTGCCCTTGACCTCGCCTATGTGGCAGCGGGGCGGTTGGACGGCTTTTGGGAAATCGGCTTGAAAAAGTGGGATATGGCCGCGGGTCTGCTCATGATTCAGGAAGCGGGCGGCATCGTTACCGATTTGGAAGGAAAAGACAAATACTTCGAGTCCGGAAACGTGCTGACGGCGAATCCCAAGCTACATCAAGTCATGGCAAGCGTCATCGAGCCCCACTTAACCGAGGCGCTCCGCTATTCGGACAGTTCGGGAAGCGAGCAGTCCGAGTAAAGAATCTCAGAGAGGTTGCGGCGGCGTTTTCTCAGACCGCGCCGCCGCCAGGATCTGCTGCAACTGATCGCCGTTAAGGTTGAGGTTCAAATCCCGATGCGGGAACGGAATGGGGATTCCCTCCTTGCGGAATAGCTCATCGATTTCAAAACAGAGATCGCTGGTCACGGAACCGACTTTATCCGCATCATGAAGGAACGCGGTCAGTTCGAAGTTCAGCGTACTTTCGGCAAACCCCTTGAATAATACGACAGGCGACGGGTTGTGGCGGATTTCCGGATGGTCGAGTGCGATTTTCAACAGAAGATCCCGCACCCGCTTGGCATCCGTATCGTGAGATAAGCCAAGCGGCAGTACGACACGCCCCACCACCTTGTCGGCATAGGTTCGGTTCGTCAGCGCACCGGAAATCAGAGTGGAATTCGGAATGAATACGGAGGCGCGATCGAAGGTCGTAATTTCCGTCGCGCGCACGCTGATCTTCTTGACATAACCTTGATGATCGCCCACCACGACCCAGTCACCGGTCTTGATCGGACGTTCGATCAACAGAATCAGCCCGGATACGAAATTGTTGACGATGTTCTGCAAGCCGAAACCGATACCCACGGATAAGGCGCCGGCAATGATGGCCAAGTTGGACAGGTCTATGCCCAAGGTGGAGATCGCGAGCATTGCCGCGATCGTAAATCCCACGTAGCCGGTTGCCGAACGGACCGAATGCCGGATGCCGACGTCCAGTCGCGTCTTCGGGAAGATACGGTGATCCAGCGCCTTCTGAATCATCCGGGTGGCTGCGAGCAATCCCGCGAAAAGCACCAGCGCCAGCAGTACATCGGCCAGGGATAAGGTGATGTTGCCGACCTTGAAACCGAAAAATATGCTGTGAAGCCAGGCGGTGAGGTCTTTCCCTGCGGCGCCCCACAATGTCAACAACACGACCAAGCCAATCGACAGGATGAGCAGGCCCACGGTTCCACTGAGCCAAAACTTGAGCATATCGGCGCCATCATCGCTCAGGGCCAGGCTGGCTCGGAGCCTCATGCCCATTGGGGAGGTTTTGCTCAGAGCGTCTTCGATGAACTCGGCGCTGATTTTGCGCAGCAATACCACGCATACATAAAGTCCCGCGGTCAGAACCAGTTGCGTCGCCAGCAAGCGCGATAACACCACGTAGCCGAGCAATCCGGATAGAGGAATCGCATAGACCAAGATCGCCAGAAAGTAACGCAAACGCCGCCAGCTCGGGCTCAGCGGTATCCCATCCTCCGAAAACCATATCTTGGGACGCAACAAGCTCAGCAATAAAGCGGCAATGAGCAAGCCGAACATGAACTTTTGCAGAAGCGTCGACTCGACCGAGGCATTGAACTGCACCCCCAACTCGCTCAACACCCGATCCAAGGCAAATACCACGGCTAGCCCGTTCACGGTACGGCTGATGGCCCGCGCACCCTCGTCGTGGATCCGAACCAACCGCCACTCGGGCTCGAACGGCGCCAAAGCGGCTCGGGAAAAACCCGCCACAAGAAAGACAAAAATCAGCGACACCAGGGCCGTTCGCGCAACCGCGAGCAACGGCTCTGTCAGCAATTCGGCATAAACCAAGCTTAGGTATAGCGCCAATACGGCCGTAGATGGCAACAGAGCCCGGATAAATCCGGTGAACAACGCTGTCCTCAGACGTTGGCCGTAAGTAGGCTCGGCCTCGACTTCGATATAACCGAATCTTCGGATTAATTTCCTTCGAAACGGAAACGCCAACAGAATCGCCGCGCCTATGCCCAAAGCCAAACGCCAACCAACAGCCCGAGCATCTTGCGCAAAAGTATCGCTGGACCGCCACAGTTGAAGATTTTGCGCGATCACCGTAAATCCGGTGCTCAACTCGGACCAGGCTTTTCGCCAAACCGTCGGCGAAAGCGGCGACACGCCCCGCGTCAAGATACGTTCGGTGAAACGGGTGCGCCGCAATGTCTTGACGTCGCTCGCGAGCCGGCCGGCGCGAGCCATAATGAGTTCGGCCTCTTTGATCGCGCCTTCCGCGGCGGCCAGTCGTTCGTTCATGGCCTTGCGCTTGGCCGCTACGGTCGGCGCTTCGGGCGGCGCGCCTTCGGCCGGCGGCGGCCCCAACGCGGCGAGCTCGTCCCGAATCACTTGTACTTCGGGCAGAGCCTCGTCCGCCGCCGTGCGAGCCTCGAGCTGAATATTCGTCAATTCGTCGCGCAGAGCCGCAAGCCGGCGATCCGTGATGTCGGGCTTGGCCAACTCCTTTTCGGCCCCGTCCAGGGTTTTTTGCCAATCCTTTACCAACACATCCAATGAGCGCGGCTGTCCGAGGTCGGCCGACTGGGTGATCCCGAATTGGAATAGCAGCACCATAAGGAGCGTAACCGGTCCAAGAAAACGCGGTATGAAACCGTAACCGGAAAGATTTTTAATCATCGTGAAACGTCGAGAGATAACGGCGGCGCCGATTGTCGATTTACTGTCCGCAGAGGGTTCGCCTAAATCCCCAAGCTGTCCCAAAGCCGATCGATCTTCAGCCGCACGGCTTCGGTCATCTTAATGGGTTGACCCCATTCCCGAGCCGTCTCGCCGGCCCATTTATTGGTTGCGTCGAAGCCTACTTTCGAGCCGAGGCCCGAAACGGGGGAGGCGAAATCCAGGTAGTCGATCGGCGTGTTTTCAATGAGCGCGATATCGCGTGCCGGATCCATGCGAGTCGTGATCGCCCAGATCACGTCCTGCCAATTGCGGGCGTCTACGTCCTCATCCACCACGATAACGAACTTCGTGTACATGAACTGCCGCAGGAACGACCAAACCCCGAACATCACCCGTTTCGCATGCCCTGGGTATTGTTTCTTCATGCTTACCACGGCGAGGCGGTAAGAACAGCCTTCCGGCGGCAGATAAAAGTCGACGATTTCCGGAAACTGTCTCTGCAGGATAGGCACGAAGACCTCGTTGAGGGCTACGCCCAGAATTGCGGGCTCATCCGGCGGCCGCCCGGTATAGGTGCTGTGGTAGATGGGATTTTCCCGCTGCGTGATGCGCTCGATGGTGAAAACGGGAAATTCCTCCACCTCGTTGTAATAGCCGGTATGGTCGCCGAACGGGCCCTCCGGCGCCGTTTCGCCGGGATGGATGAAGCCTTCCAGCACGATTTCGGCACTGGCCGGCACTTGCAGATCGCTCAAAAGACAATTGGCGACTTCCGTCTTGGCGCCGCGCAAGAGCCCCGCGAAGGCATACTCCGAGAGCGTATCCGGCACCGGCGTCACGGCTCCGAGAATGGTGGCGGGATCGGCTCCCAAAGCGACGGCGACTGGGAAAGGCTGGCCGGGACGAGCTTCCTGCCAGTCCTTGAAATCCAGCGCTCCGCCCCGATGCGCCAGCCAGCGCATGATGACCTTGTTCTTGCCGATCACCTGCTGGCGGTAAATTCCCAAATTCTGCCGTTCCTTGCGCGGGCCGCGAGTGACGACTAGCGCCCACGTGATCAAGGGCCCGGCATCGCCCGGCCAGCACGTTTGAATGGGATAACGGCCGAGATCGATATCCGACCCGGCATAAATAATCTCCTGGCACGGGGCATTCTTCACTTCCTTGGCCGGCATGTTCAGAACCTGCTTGAACAGCGGCAGCTTGTCGAACATGTCGCGCATGCCCTTCGGCGGTTCCGGCTCCTTGAGGAAGGCCAGGAGTTTTCCAACCTCCCGAAGCGCTTCAACCGATTCTTGGCCCATGCCCAGCGCGACACGGCGGGGCGTTCCGAACAGGTTGGCGAGCACCCGGATATCCGAACCGGTCGGCCGTTCGAACAACAGCGCGGGACCGCCGGCTTTAAGTGTCCGGTCGCAGATTTCGGTCATCTCGAGATTCGGATCGATTTCGACGCCTATGCGTTTGAGCTCATCGACCGCCTCCAAATGGGCGATGAATTCGCGGAGATCGCGGTATTTCATGAAATGAAGATTCGGACAATGGTAAGGCCGGTTATTGTACCGGCGCTCAAAGATTCGGCTGGACTTTTTTGGGCTAGATCGGCTGAAAACGGTTCAAGTAAAGGAATCATTGTATTTTCCGTTTCCCGGTTGGAAAAGCTTCACGTCCCACCGCCGTCGAACGGTCGCGCTAGCGGGCGCACGCTGATTTGAACGATGCCGGGCTTTTGTGAGAACTCATCGGAGACCTTGTGCTCGCTTGCACCGCCTGTGCAGAACACAGCAAAAAGCCTGTGGGCAAACTGGACCAAATCGATTGAACTCCGGGGAAAGGGCAATTATCCACAGTCTTTACCCGTGCGGGCGGTAATCTTTATCCACAGCGAATAATCCGTTAGGCGGTTGTTTTTTAAATCAAACATGTGTTATTTCAACAAATGCACCTAGCTTGTTACTAACTTAAAAAGAAATTCTTTTCTATTTACAGTAAGCGCGGTTCATTCGTAGTAAATCGGCAACCTGTAGTATCCGTCCAGGATACTCTTGTTGCGAATGTGCTCCCGACCCAAGCTAAACTTTGTTAATCGCCCATGTTAGTTAGCCGTTTCACTCTATAGGGGGCGGGTTCCAAATCCGCTACAAACACAGCTATGAACAACCCTAAGTTAGATGATCCGCAGTATTGGAAAGCGAAATACGCGACACTTGCCGATGAACTAAAGGAAAGTAAGGAAAAGACGGATGAGCGGGAGAAATTGCTCTGCCGGACCATTATTCGCCTGACGCTGGCAACCAACGGGCTGGATCCTGCGATCGATCCTCATCTTATCCATATTCGTGACCTGCTAAGGAAAGGGGTTTCCAGCGAAAAGCTCCGCACGGAGTTGAATGCCGTATCGGAAACCTTATTACGCGAGGTGAAAGGTAAGGACGGAAACAACAAGTCCCTCAAGCGGGACGGAGGGATGCTATTTCGCTTTGTAAAGCAACTCGCAACAAACGACGAGGAAAGAAAAGCGATAGCGTTACTCGAGCAAAGAGTCGACCGAGGCGAAATCGCGGATTGGAAATGGCTGTTTTCGGAATTACAGGAGATTTTGCGCTGTCACACGTTGTTTTCAGCCTCCTTGGAAACGGAAGCACCGAAACCCGGATTCTTTGGCAGATTGCTTCAGACAAATAAAAGGCCGGTAGAAGAGAAGGTTGAAATGGGCCCTGTCCGTGACCGGCTGCTTCTCTTGCTGGATGTCATCGAGCTTCCCTTGAATTTCAGCCAGCAGGCGGAAGGCATCAAAAGCCGGTTGAAATCGGAGGCCGATGCGGAAGAACTGCAGGCTTTGCTTAACGAGGCTATCGATTTCCTGAGCGATGTGAAGTCTTTTATTCAAAAAGAACAGCTGGAAATTGAGTACTTTTTGGCGGGTTTGACCGGCAGGCTGAACGAATTGGAGCATGATGCGGTTGGAATGGACGCCAACGCTCAGAGCTTCGCTCGCAATCGCGTAGCGGAAGACTCTTCCTTCGCGGACCAGTTTGAGGACTTGCGATCGAGGATGGAGGTGGTCACCGATGTGGATCAGCTCAAATTGCTGGTGAACAGCGGATTGAACGGCTTGCTGGAACGGTTGCACACCAGTCGGAACAAGGAATTGAACCAGTTGCGGGACTCGACCGGGCGATTGGGTGAGTTGGCCCGTAGACTTCAGGAATTGGAGCTTGAAGCCAATGATTTGCGTTCCAAATTGAGGCTGGCGCATGACATGGCACTACGGGATTCCCTGACGAGCTTGCCCAATCGCATGGCTTACGAGGATCGAATCACCCAGGAGATTACGCGATCCCAGCGTTTTCAGCAGCCCATGTCGCTGTTGCTATGGGATATCGATCATTTCAAGAGTATCAACGATCGTTTCGGACATTCGGCCGGGGATAAAGTATTGGTGACCGTTGCCCAGGAATTGGACAAATCCATACGGCAGACGGATTTTGTAGCTCGTCTCGGCGGCGAGGAATTCGCGATGATCCTGTGCGGCGCCGACGTGGATGCGGCGCGCCGGATTGCTGATCAAATTCGGCAGAGAATCAGTCGCTGCGGTTTCAATTCGCAAGGCCGGCCGGTTCAAGTTACCGTGTCGTGCGGGGTGAGCCAAGTGCGGAACGGCGATACGCCGGAATCTCTCTTCGAACGGGCGGATAAAGGCCTTTACGAGGCCAAAAAAACGGGACGCGATCGATGTGTTATGAGCTAGTTGAGAGATTTGAGCGGATCTGAAACATTCTCTCGACATCAACGGTCAAAAGGTACGCCGATAGTCAATAACTGATCAGAATAACGACGAGGAGGTGTGCCATGACCTTCAAAAAGCTAGGTACATGGGTTTTTGTCGTTTTTAGCCTGCTTATCGGCAGCGCCGTGTGGGCTGAAGCCGGTCGGTACGACATCGATTCCCACCAAGGATCCGGTCCTGGGCTTATTTACATGGACAAAGCTTTCAACAACGCGATCCATAGTTATTTAAGTCTGGAAAGCGTTGTCGTCGAAGCAAGAAATCCGCAAATCATTTATGTAAATAAAGCTTATGGCCAATCCGTGTACAGCTATCCCAGAGTCGGACCCGATACGGTAACGGCTTTCAACGTGGAGTACGTGAGCCCCGCATATGGTCAAGCGATCTACAGCTATCCGGGTAACTATGACTTCCAAGGTCAAGTAGTGCTGTTACCTTTAATGGTTGATAAACCTTAGTCGTAGTGGATAGGGACGAAGCTGGCTTTTTTGCCTCCGCTTTTGTTCTTTTTGCTGTCGGGTAGGCGACAGTCGTATTTTCACGCATAGACCGGGAATTTTTCGGGGATGACACTGAGATGTGGCTTCAATTGCGCACTCCGGTGTCTCTAAGCTCCGAAACAGGCGTATCTATTCAGTCGATGGCCGGTTTACTAAGCGCGTCGCCGATTCTATCGGCATGCACGGACCTGCAGCCCCGGCATAAGTTAGTTGCTTCCAATCAGATTCGAGGGTTTCACGATGAGAGAATCTAGGGAAGGATTGCATTATTCGGACTATTTGAGGCTCGACATGCTTCTTAATGCCCAGTTTCCCGAAAGTGGGCGGGACGATCGAGAGGTTCACGACGAGACCTTGTTCATTATCGCTCATCAGGTTCACGAACTATGGTTCAAGGAAATCTTGCACGAGCTGAAGTCGGTACTTGAATTATTCTCATCCTGTCCTTCGGATGAACGGAAAATCGGCCTAATCGCCACCCGTCTCGGTCGTCTCGTTGCGATCCAGAAAATTATTAATCGCCAAATCGATGTCCTTGAAACGATCTCTCCGCTCGATTTTCTCGATTTCCGCGATTATCTGTTTTCCGACTCGGTATTCCAAAGCAGCCAGTTCCGCGAGATAGAGCTTCGCCTTGGCTTGGCGATGCAGGTTCCTCCGGAATCGTTCAATCGCTTTCGGCCCGAAGAACGTGAAGTTCTGCGGAAAGCTTCCGAGGAAAAGAGCTTATTCGAGGCGGTTGATGACTGGCTGGTAAATATGCCTTTCCGGAGTTTAGAGGAGGTTGAGTTTTGGCCGAGTTATCGCCGCATAGTTCATGACATGCTGCAGAGGGATTATCAGCTGGTACAGAACCGTCGGCTATCCGCTTGGGAACGTCAAAGCCAGCTCAGCAAGCTGGAAAATGCCCGTTACCGATTCGATGCCTTGTTTAAGCCGGATGAATTCGAGGTGCTGCGGGACGACGGATTGTTCCAGCTCCGCCGAGCAGCCGTCCTATCGGCCCTGTTTATCCTCCTTTATCGGGATGAGCCTATCCTGCAAGTTCCTTTTCGTGTTCTCAAACGATTAATGGACGTTGACGACCAATTGATCGGTTGGCGCATCAACCGAACGTTATTTGAACAACGCATGCTGGGAAATAAAGTCGGGGCCGGAGGCAGCATTACCCATGATTATGTTCGGGAAATGATGGAAGAGAAAAGAATCTTCAGGGATTTGTTTATTCTTTCGACTTTTCTGGTGCCGCATTCGTCTTTGCCGGTATTGCCCCAAAAATTTAAACAAAGCCTCGATATTTATTTTAACAATCGATCAGTCGGGTAACGACAGCGGCGACCGGTTAGGCACCGCACCCATGTGATCTCCGGGCTTTCAGTGCCTGGTCTAAGTCTTCGTTTTCAAGTTCCGCTTTCCCCTTCGTAAAAATCTCGCCGCTAAGCGAAATAATTACGCACAGCGGCTTCGATCAGGTTCCACGGAACAATAAACGGCTTTTTGGAAATCTGGATACAAAGGGTATCGCCGCTAATCTGGTAATGGCCCTCGATCCCATTACCGGCAAAGCGCCCCTTTTCCTCATCGCCGACAAAATGGACGCCCTTGTCGCGCGCCGCTTCTTTTGCCTTGGCCACTATTTCGTCTGCCGATAGGCTTAGCTTAACCTGTACTAATTTGCTCATGATTGGATTGCCTAAAGCCGCAATGAAATTTTATGAAGCTATATTAAACGAACTCGATAGGCCTGACACGGCAGCCTCGACGGAAAGTGTCGATTGATTGCATTCGAAGTTGATCGGATTCCCATGTCCTTGGTTAACCTTTATTATCAACACGGACGCGGAACGTGACGCCCAAGTTTCAACCCGGTGTTAGCCGGGCGGAATGCCAAGCGGAAACTTTTCTAGAAAAACAATAAGAAGTCTCGTCAATAATGCTATCGGACGGGAGGAGAGGACAACACAATGCAATTGGAATACATCCTGAAATCGTATGCACGCTATGCGCCGGTTTACGATCAGACTTTTGGTTGGATGCTGAGCTTCCGCGGCCGCTCGATGGCGGCCGGCGTAACCAACAAGCGGCCGGGCAAGGTACTGGAAGTCGGGGTCGGCACGGGTATAAGTCTTTCCTATTACCGCAAGGAGCACGAGGTACACGGTATCGATATTTCTCCCGACATGCTGGAGAGAGCCCAGCAGCGTGTATCGAGAGGGAAGCTTACTCATGTTTCCAGCCTCCGCATCATGGATGCCCGCGAGCTGGAATTTTCCGACGATACCTTCGATTCCGTGGTTGCGGCGTACGTGATGTCGGTGGTTCCCGATCCGGAAAAGGTTATCCGGGAAATCGAACGGGTCTGCAAGCCCGGCGGCGACGTGATTATCGTGAATCACTTTGCGGCAGAAAAAGGCGTTAGACGGGACGTCGAAAAATTGTTGGCGCCGCTGTCCAACAAACTGGGCTGGCGTCCCGACATGCCCGTTCAGGAGATCCTGGGAAATACGTCCTTGCGTGAGGTGAAGCGGCATACCTTACCGCCGCTCGGTATGTTTACCATGTTGCATCTTCGGAAGGATCTCGACTTGATGCTGCAATAGCGTGCAAAAATCACCTGCTTCGGTGGAAAGAGCAGGGACATAAAAAAGGTGACCGAAAGTCACCTTTTTTAGTTGCTTCAAGACTGTTGAAACTGGCCTGGGCTCAAGCTTCGGCGAGGGAGTTCCTCAGCTTTTTCATAGCGGTATTCTCCAACTGGCGAATGCGCTCGGCAGACACGTGATACCGTGTGGCCAGATCGTGCAAGGTGAGTTTTTCCTCGCTCAGCCATCGGCTGGTAACGATGTCCCGGCTACGCTCGTCCAGTTGCTCGATAGCGGCTACTAGCCGCTGCTGCTTATGCTGTCCCCAGTCGTTATCTTCCAGCAAATCGGCGGGATCGGCGTTTTCTTGCTGGAGGTAATAGACCGGTGCCGACGTCTCTCTCTCGTCCCCGTCGCTATCGCTGGGTTCGAAGGCGATATCCTGACTGTTCAGGCGGTTCTCCATTTCATAGACGGTTGCGACGTCCACGCCCAATTCACTGGCTAGGATATGAGCCTCGTCGCGACTCAGCCATCCCAAGTGATTCTTGAACTTGCGTAAATTGAAGAACAGTTTTCGCTGTGCTTTAGTGGTGGCGACTTTAACGATGCGCCAATTCTGAATGATGAATTCGTGGATTTCCGCCCTGATCCAATGGACGGCAAAGGAAACCAGCCGCACGCCCACGGCAGGGTCGTAACGCTTTACGGCTTTCATCAGGCCGATATTTCCTTCTTGGATCAAATCGGGCAGCGGCAAACCATAGCCCATATATCCCCGGGCAATGTGGATGACGAAGCGCAAATTGCCGAGCACTAACTGCCGTGCCGCTTCCAGGTCGTTATGTTCCCGAAAGCGCACTGCCAATGCGCGTTCCTGATCGGCGCTATAACGTGGCATCGCGTTTACAGCGGAGACATATTCTTCAATGGAGCCGAGCGAGAGATTAACCGGCAGAGTTAATGCGTTGCTCATAGGTGTCCTCAGTTTTAATACCCGGCTTAATGTTAGCACTCTCAGATAACGAGTGCTAATAGTATGTCGGGAAGAATCCGGCAATCAAGTGGGATCGAGTTCCCGTAAATGATAGGAGACCACTATCCAGGCTCCGACTATGCCTAATAGGACCGACGCCCCAATTAGGAGTTCGGTTTCCGACAGGCTGAGAAACGAAAGCGTATAAGGGCTGCCATACAGTTCCGCCAACTGCCGGGAAGGGCTCCGGAGAAATAACAGGAAGAAGCTGACCAACAGCCAGGCGAGAGATCCACCTAAGAAGCCGTACCAAAAGCCGGCGTACAGGAACGGACGGCGGATAAAGCGGTCGGTGGCGCCAATCAGTTTGGCCACGACGATTTCCTCCCGTCGATTCTGCAGCTCGAGGCGGATGGTATTGCCGACGATGAACAGTACGCCAAGGCTCAATAGCACGCTGAACACGACCACGCTGCGTTGAGCGATGGTCAGAATGGAGTGCAGCTTGTGCATCCATTGGGTGTCGAGCTGAACGAAATCGGTTTCCGGCAGAGCCCGGAGTTCGGCAAGCAGCTTTTCCACATCATCCGGATGGGTGAGCGAATCCTTGGGTTTGATGCTGACGACCGCCGGCAGGGGATTGAAATCCAGAGCCCTTAGCGCGTCGCCGAAACCGCTGAAGGTTCTGAGTTCCTGTAATCCGGCTTCTTTGGTAATCAGCTCGGCCGCGGCGATTTGCGGATGTTTCTTGAGTCTTTCCGCGACTTTGCCGCCGGTTTCGTTGGCCAATTCGGGTTTCAGGAAGAGAGAAACTTGGTTCGTCGCCTCGAGGGTTGAACTGGCTTGCCGGGCATTCTTGATAAAAACATGGAAGCTCGCCGGTATGGTCAGCGCAATGGCAATCACCAGCACCGTCATGATGCTGGCGAGAGGAGTCCGACGAAGGCGAATAAAACTGGATTTAAGCGTTCCGACGTGCAGGTCGACATAGGGTTGCAGTCGGCTTGCAGGCCTGATGGTACGCCGAGTATGAAAGGCGTTAGTTTCGCGTCTGCGTTCGGGTTTTCGTTTTAATCTTGAAATCGGCACGTTTCAGCCGCCTTCGATCAATTTGCCTTGCTGTAACCTGAGCGTTCGACGGCCAAGCCGCGAAATCAGGTCGAGATCGTGACTCGCAATCAATAACGTCACCCCGACCTGATTGAATTCCTTGAACAAATCCATAATCTCCGCCGACAAGCCAGGGTCCAAATTGCCGGTCGGCTCGTCGGCCAAAATCATGGGGGGTTTATGCACGATAGCTCGGGCGATGCCGACCCGCTGCTGTTCGCCCCCGGACAATGCAAGGGGATATCGCTTTTCCTTGCGCAGCAGACCGACTTTATCCAAGGCCGCTCTAACCCGCCTCGCCATTTCTTGCTCGCTATAGCCCGCGATGAGCAAGGGCAGGGCTACGTTGTCGAATACGGTACGATCGTGCAGCAACCGATAATCCTGGAAAATCAGTCCTAACTTGCGGCGCAGATACGGCACCTCCCGCTTGGAGATCCGGTTTATAGGTCTGCCGTCGAAGAGAATCTGCCCCCGGTTCGGCCGTTCGATAACCGGAATCAGCTTGAGCAAGGTGCTCTTACCGGCCCCCGAGTGGCCGGTCAGGAAAGCCATCTCACCCTTTTCCAGGCGAAAGCAGATGTCCGATAGGACTTCTCCGCTATCTGAATAGCGTTTGCTGACGTTGATAAACTGCAGCATGCGAAAACAGACGGATTAAGACGGGGAAACCAAATCGCGGAAAGGACAGATAATGTCGCTGCTCAAGATCGCAACGCTCCGCCGCAACTGCTGCCGGCCCCGGCGGTGCAACCATAGCAATGGTCGGCCACGGTAATGGGTTGCCCCTTCCAGGAAAGGAGCAGGGCTTCGCGCAAGTGGATGCGCAGCCTCACGCCTGCGCCCAGCGACAAACCGAGCATCTGGTTGAAATCGCAGTCATACACATAACCTTGCCAATCGACACTGATCAAACTACGGCACATGACCTCTTCAAGGTTTTTCGAATTGTGGCTGTTCCTCAATAAAGTCATGTACCCGTCGAACCTCCCCTGCGTGATGAGTGTGCTGCCGAAACGCCGGATGGGCATGTTGGCAAGCGTATACAGTCGGTTGAACATGATGCCGTAACGGCTTTTCAGCTCAAGCTTATAGGCATTTTCCAGCTCGACTTGCGGCGGCGGCAGAGTCGCCCCTTGAGGATTGTAGACCAGATTTAGAATCAGTCCGGAATCGGGGCAGCCGTATCCGAGACGATTCAGTCTGTGCAAAGCCTTAAGGCTCGTGTCGAATACCCCCTCGCCGCGCTGAGCGTCCACGTTCTCCTCGAGGTAACAAGGCAGCGAAGCAACAATTTCGGCTCGATGTGCCGCAAGGAATTGGGCCAGGTCTTCATAACCCGGCTCTTCCAAGATCGTCAGGTTACAACGGTCGATTATTTTTACGCCAAGGTTGCTGGCGGATTCCACCAAATACCGGAAGTGCGGATTCATCTCGGGTGCCCCGCCGGTTAGATCGAGAGTGCTTACTCCGGAGGCACGGACGAATTCGACAACCAGCTCCGCCGTCTCGAGGTCCATTATCTCCTTGCGCTTCGGACTCGCGTTGACATGGCAGTGGAAGCACTGCTGATTGCAGCGATAGCCCAAATTGACTTGTAGAGTCTCCAGCTGTTTCCGGGTAATACGCGGGAAATCGGTATCGAGCAGCAAGGGCAACGTGTCGTGCATGGCTCAAAATGCGTCCTGTAATCAGCTTACACCAGTCGATCCGTATGGAGAGTACCGCTTTCGGTCCGGGATTGGCAAAGGCCGGGAGATATCGCTTCGGATTATGTTAAATTCCGGCAACGGGGTTACGCCACTGGCAAGCTTCGGCTTAAAATCTGCCGGGCGAAAAAGTTTTAAGCGCTGGAATAAATACGGGAGGTTGTGATGCACAGATTCGGATTGGTGGCCGCAGGTGCGGCGATGCTCTTTGGGTTCTCGGTTCATGCCGAAGAGATCAGGGTGGAGATCAACAAAATCAACGAAACCGGAATCGCGGAGCCCGTCGGCGTCATCGTCGCGGCGGAAACGGCTGCCGGATTGACGCTGACACCGGATCTTAAAGGCTTGCCGCCCGGACCGCACGGCTTTCACGTTCATGAATTTCCCGACTGCGGCGCCAAGGAGAAAGACGGAAAACCCGTGGCGGGATTGGCGGCGGGCAACCATTTCGATCCGAAGAATACCGGAAAGCATGCAGGTCCTGCCGGCGACGGCCACGTCGGGGATCTGCCGGTATTGAGTGTGGCTCCCGACGGTACGGCTAAGGAAGCGGTCATCGCCAAGCGTTTGCGCGTGGCCGATTTGCGGGGACATTCATTGATGATTCACGCGGAGAACGATAATTATGCCGATAAGCCGGGCGGCGCCCGCATCGCGTGCGGTGTGGCGAAGTAAGAGGTTCGGTCACCGGCTTCAAAAAGAAGCTCAGCGCCTTATCGCCGGTTTGGTTGGAGTTCGAAAACCACCCGGCCGTCCAAAAGCGTGCGGGTCACTCGGCCTTTGACGGTTTGTCCCCAGTACGGTGTATTCCGGCCGCTGCTTTGCCAGGTCGACCCGTCGACCATCCACGTGGACTCGGGGTCAAAGATACAGATATCGGCCGGTACGCCGGCACTGAGCGTGCCTGTTTCGATGCCCATGACCGCAGCCGGGCCTTGGGTCAGCAGAGCGATGGCTTGTCTTAGGGAAAGCACGTCTTCGTCGACCAGCTTCAGGGTCAAGGGAAGCAGCATTTCCAACGAAGCCATGCCGGGTTCGGTGGACGGAAAGGCGTCCAGCTTGGCGTCGGGTTCGTGGGGTTGGTGGTCCGAACAAATGGCCGTTATCACGCCGTTCTTGAGCGCCGTGCGCAGGGCGTCCCGGTCGGCAGAACTGCGTAACGGGGGTCTGACGTGGCACATGGCGTTAAACCCGTCGATGTCCATTTCGGTCAGATGCAACTGATGAGCAGCCACATCGGCGCTTACGAGCGCGCCTTTTTCCTGGGCCCTGGCAATCATCCGAGCGGTACGTGCGCAGCTCAACTGCGCGAAGTGGACCCGGGTTTCGGTGTGTTCGATCAGCGCCAAAACTTGGGCGACAGCCACCGTTTCGGCCGCATCCGGTATGCCCGGCAAGCCCAGCCGGGTACCGGTCGTCCCCTCGTGGACGCAGCCTTGGTCGGCGAGCCAGGGATCTTCGGGGCGGATCACGACTAGGAGATCATGACTGGCGGCGTATTCCAGCGCCCGGCGCAACACCAACGTATTCGCCATCGGCGCATGGGCATTGCTGACCGCGACACAGCCGGCGCGCTTCAACGCGCTCATTTGGCTCAAATCCTTCCCCTTCAGACCGCGCGTCAAAGCGCCTACCGGCAAGACCTTCGTTTTGCCGACCTGCTGGGCCCTTTCCCGAATCAGGTTGACTACGGCGGGCGTATCGATGACCGGATCGGTATCGGGCGGACAGCAAAGGGTGGTGATGCCTCCGGTGGCGGCGGCTTCGCTTTCGCCGGCGATGGCCGCCTTATGCTCGTAACCGGGTTCGCGCAAACGCGCACAAAGATCGACGAAGCCCGGACACACGATCTGCCCTTCCGCGGAAATCACTCGATCTGCCGTGAAACCGTCGGGCGCTGTTCCCAGCGACACCACGCGCCCTTCGGCCAGGTAGAGGTCGTGCCTTCCCTCGATTCCATTCGAGGGGTCAATGACGTGTCCACCACGGATGGCGATGCGTTCGCTCATAGTGCCTTGTCTCCGGGCGAACTTTCGAGATCGGGGCGCATGGTCATGGACATGATGGCCATGCGAACGGCGATCCCGTGGTTAACCTGCTGAAGTATCACGGAATGCGACCCGTCGGCCACTTGGGAGTCGATTTCAACACCCCGGTTAATGGGTCCCGGATGCATCACGATGACATCTGGCTTGGCGCGGGCCAGTCGTTTTTCGGTCAGTCCGAAGCAAGCGAAATATTCGTGCTCGCTCGGAATGAAAGCCCCGCTCATGCGCTCCTTCTGCAAGCGCAGCATGATGACCACATCAACGTTCTCGAGCCCCTCTTCCAGATCATGGAATGTGGTGACGCCGAGGGTTTTGACGGCGGCCGGCAAGAGGGTCTTGGGACCGATGACGCGCACTTCGGCGGCGCCCAGGGTATTCAGGGCGTGAATCTCGGAGCGGGCGACGCGGGAATGCAGGATGTCGCCTACAATCGCCACTTTTAGGTTTCCGAAATCGCCTTTGTGTTTGCGGATGGTGAACACATCCAGCATCGCCTGGGTCGGATGGGCATGCCGGCCGTCTCCGCCGTTGATCACGCTGATATGCGGCGCCACGTGGCGGGCGATGAAGTGAGCCGCGCCGCTTTCCGCGTGCCGCACGACGAACATGTCCACGTGCATGGCTTCCAGGTTGCGGATGGTATCCAGCAGGCTTTCTCCCTTGGACGTCGCGGAGGTGGCGATATTGATATTGAGTACGTCGGCGGACAGCCTTTTGGCGGCTAGTTCAAAGGTTGTGCGCGTGCGGGTGCTGTTCTCGAAGAACAGGTTGACCACGGTCTTGCCCCGCAGTAAGGGCACTTTCTTGACGGTTTGCTCGGTCACGCTGGCGAAGGATTCCGCCGTGTCCATGATCTTTACCAGCAAGTCGCGGCTCAATCCCTCGACCGTCAAGAAGTGCTTCAGCTGCCCAGCAGGGTCTAGTTGAAGATTGTAGGCCTGGGTTGGATTCATGATTGCGGCGAGACCGAATGGATGCTCAGCTTTAACGGGCTCGGCCCGCTAAGCGTGATGCGCTGATCGGCGGCGAGCGTCATTTTGCTCCCTATGCAATCCGGTCGAATGGGAATTTGCCGGCCGTTTCGCTCGATCAGCACGCCCAACAAAACCTGGGCGGGACGGCCGTAGTCGAAGATCTCGTTCAGTGCCGCGCGGATCGTCCGGCCGGTATAGAACACGTCATCGATCAGCAGTATGTTTCGGCCCTCGACGCGAAAGGGCAGCATGCTCGGTTTAACCTGGGGGTGAATGCCGGTCTGTGAAAAGTCGTCTCGGTAAAACGAAATATTCAGCAGGCCCAAAGGCTCCGTCAGACCAAGCCTGGCATGCAGCCGCTCGGCGATCCAAGCCCCGCCCGTATGAATGCCGATCATCGCCGGCTCCGATAACTCGCGCCGCGCCATTTCCTCGCGCAAAGCGGCTTCCAGGCGGTCGAGCAGTTGGTCCACTTGCAAAACGGTGTCAGGCATTCCAGATATCCCGCTCCGTCGTATGCGCCAGCCAGGTTTGCAGAATCAGTTTAGCGGCGAGTTGATCTTTGACATCGGCGAAGTGCGTTGATCGTTTAGAGCGCTTGCGATAAAAGATCTCGCGGGATTCGCTGGTCGACAAGGTTTCGTCCATCGTATGGACCGGCAGATGATAACGGCCTTCCAATTGACGGCAGAAGCGCAAAATGGGCTGGACGATGGGATTTTCTTCACCCTCAGGATGATAAGGAAAACCTACGACGAACGCCGACGGCTGCCAAGTCTGAACCAAACGCGATACGGCATCCCACAGGGCTTCCCGACTGGTCACGCGTATCGTTTCGAGAGCCGTTGCCGTACCGGTGACGCGCTGCCCGACGGCCACCCCGATGTTTCTCTCCCCGAAATCGAAGCCGAGATAAGTGGGCTTATTCGTCTCGCGCCGCACTGAGTCGACATCCATGAATTAGCCGTGCCCTGCTTGAGAGGTCAGAAGTGAAATATCCACGCCCATCAGTTCGGCGGCAGCCTTCCAGCGATGGGCCGGCGCGTGATCGAACAGGATGGAGTCGTCGGCCGGGGCGCTCAACCAGGAATTTTCGACGATTTCACGCTCCAGCTGCCCTTTTCCCCAGCCGGCATAGCCAAGCGCCACCAAAACCTTCTGAGGCCCTTCGCCAATGCTCAGGGCTTCCAAGATGTCGCGGGACGTCGTCAGGGAGATGGAGTCCGACACGCGCAAGGTGGAATTCCAGTCGCGGCCCGGTTCGTGGAGAACGAAGCCCCGCTCGGCTTGCACCGGACCGCCGAAGTAAACCGGAAGTTGGCCGATAGCGGATTCGCGGACGTGGATTTCCATTTGCTGCATGACATCGCCCAAGGTTAGTTCGGACGGGCGGTTGACGATGATGCCTAATGCGCCTTCCGGGCTGTGCTGACACAGGTAAGTGACGGTGCGGGCGAAGAAAGGGTCCGCCATCCCGGGCATGGCGATCAGAAAATTGTTGGTGAGGTTCGCGATCGCTTCAATCATGGCCATAGTATCCGGATAGACCGGCGGGGCTGCAAGTCGGTTCACGGAAGCGGCGAAATTTATCGAGGTTCGCGGATTAAGGGTGGCAAAACGCGGATGAGCACCTTGAGCGATAGGGAGGAAGCGGCGCTGTTCAAAAATCTAAACAGCTTCTAGGCGGTCGAGCCGAGAGCCGACCGCGCCGGGAACCCGCTCTTCCGGTTGGATGTCAAAGCGATCACGTAACAAAGGTATCCATGAGATCGATCATAAATTCCATTTCTTCGTCCTCGACTTTTTCCCACCGGGAGATTTTTAGCGCTGCGAGAGCGCTTCTGCCCTTGTCGTTTTCGGACATGGCCAACAGCGCATCGAGCAGCCGGTCGCGGCGATCCGCGAGTCTCGGGCTTATCATCAGCGCGTGATGGACGACCTGGATCTGGCTGCTGACCAATGCTCGAAGCTGTTTGCGTATGACCGAGGAAAGGTCGTTGAATGCCTCCGCGAGAAAAACGCCGGCATCGCAGTTGCCTTTAAGCAATTCCTTGGCAACCAGCACGTAGGAATCGCAGGTTTTTATCGCGACGGACGAGGCATCGAGATCGGCCGGTTCCAGCATGATCATGCCCATCATGTGTACGTCGGGATCGTCGGTGGTCGCCAGCTTGATCGAGCTCGGCAAATCTTCCACCCGAAGAAAGGGGCGTTCGGCGCTCACCGCGATAATCGCCTCGTCCGCCTTGCCTTCGGGTTTGACCAGGGGTTTGAAGCCTTTTTCGCGAACCAGCATGGCGGCGTCGTAAGGGTTGGCGTAGATCAGGTCGATCCGGTCGGACTTGATGGCCTCCCGCTGACTGTGGAAGTCGTCGTAAAGTTGCAAATGGAAAGGTTCGTCCAGGGCCTTTTGCAGCCAAGTATTGAAAATGAACCAGCCGGACAGGTGTTCGGGCGTGAAATCCGGGCTCACGGTGAAGGTATGGGTCATGTCGGTAGTCCTCGCAGGATCGAGACGCCTAAAACAGCGTGGGATAGAGTCGCATGCATTCGGCGATTCTCTGCCGTGACGGTTTGCGCCGAACCGAGGTGTAGCCGATGACCCGGTCGTTCCGGATGTTCGGGATAACGGTGGCCTTGACCCAGTAGAAACCGCCGTCCTTGCGCAGATTCTTGACGTAGCCCTGCCATTTCTCGCCGCGCCGCACGGTGTCCCAAAGATCCTTGAAAGCTGCCGGCGGCATATCGGGGTGGCGCAGAATGAAGTGCGGCGTGCCGATCAGTTCATCTCTGGAATAACCCGACATCTCGACGAAGGATTGGTTGACGTGGGTGATGATGCCGGCCGGATCGGTGCGCGACACGATCAAGCGCCCGTCCGGATAGGGCGACTCGATATCGGTCACCAGAACTTTCCGGCGAGTCCCGTCGAAGTAGGTAAGGGTGTGTTCGCGATAGGTTCCGACGATGTCTTCGGGCTTCATGTCTTGCATGGCGGCCTCCTGGAAGAGCGGTTTAGTGGGCTGGGCGCGGGTCAGATCAGGCCGGCTATGCTTTCGGCCGCGCGTTTTACGTCGAGAAAGATCAGACCCAGTTTGGCATTGGGCTTGGCCATCACGGTCAGCACCGCTTCCTTGCCGGCATAGGTCATCAGCACGTAGCCCCTGTCGCCTTTGATCAGCACCTGCTCGAGAGTGCCCCGCGACAGCTCCTGGGCGGTCCGATCGCCCAGGGACAGCATGGCGGCGCTCATGGCGCCCACCCGATCCTCGTCCAGGTTCTGGGGCAATACCGCCGCCATCATCAAGCCGTCGGTCGAAATGATGCCGGAGGCTTCAATATCGGCCGACGTGCCGTTCAACTCGCTGAGGATGGAAGTCAACATTTCTGCGCGCATAACTGAACCTCGGTAGCAGTCTCGGAATGATTCGGGAAAGTTAGTGTCATCTGCATCAGGTGCCAACGCCGGCGTAGCGTCGGCTCAATATCCAGATCAGCGTGGCGAATTCCGGACAGTTGAACCGCGGCATTCCTGTGGCGGCCAGCACGAACCGCTCTTCGCCCAGGTATAGCGGCCAAAATCCCATCTTGCTGTTGCCCGCCGCGTCCACTACGGACCAGGCGCTCGAGTTGAGCCCCAGGTTGTGGAGCAGCAGCCCGGAGCGGCGCTCGTGCAAATTGGCCAGGTCGGCACTGAGCGCCGAGAGTTCCTCGGCCACCTCGTGGGGAAAACCGTGGCTCGCAAGATAAAACCCTTGGCTGTCGGCCAACAGAACCTTGGCTTGGCTGCTCAGCCGGCCCAGGAGTTCGGGCAGGATTTCGGAAAGGGGCTGATTCGGGCATTTCAGCGGTGCCATCAGCCCTTGCAGCCATTTGGCTTCTTGTGCGTGGTGGAGTACCGCATAGGCCTTTTCGGTGTCCTCGAAAGTCGACCAATCCTTCAGGCCCGCCAAAGTGAGCGCGGGGCTCGACTCCATCTGCAGCAAGGTTCTGATGAGTTGTTTGGCTGGGGTGTGCGCCTTGGTCGCGACCGCATGGTAGGCCCCACCCGGAGTTGGGTGGAGATAGAGATGCTCCGCGAGCGCATACTCCTTCATCAACCTTCCAGCCCCGGAGCGATGGTGTAAAGCAGAGCCTGCACCAGCAGCGAGACATCCTTTCTGCGCCGGGCGTCCACCTCGAAGATCGGCGGATTCAGACCGGTTCCTTGCAACTGGCGGTGGTATTCCGACAAGAGCGGCGTCGCGCGGATATCGGTCTGCGTGACGCCTATGACTAGACTGGTCGCCTCGATGAAGCCGGCGAATTTGTTCAGGAAAAAGCGCAGATCCTGGAAAGGGTCGGCGCGGGTATTGTCCAGCAGCAGCACCAGGCCGATTCCGCCGGTGGTCAGGATATCCCACATGAAATCGAACCGCTCCTGGCCCGGCGTTCCGTACAAATGGATCTTGTCGCCGCCGGGCAAAGTCATCATCCCGTAGTCGAGCGCGACCGTGGTCGAGGCTTTTCGGCTCTTGGTCATATCGCTGGCCGTTTCGTCGGTTTTGACCGGCGGAACATCGCTGAGCGAGGTGATGGCGGTCGTTTTCCCGGCGCCTACGGGTCCGGTGAAAATGATTTTGTTGTACTGAATCACGATTCGGCCCCGCTCCCGTCAAGACATTTTCAAGTGTTTCAAAATCTTCCCGAGAAAGGATGTACGCTCCGGCTCCGGTTTGGCCGACGGCTGAAATTCCGCTCGGGCAATCTGCTGCTTTGGCTGCTGCTCGATCAGCCCCAGCGCATGGGTGGCGCTGATAAACGCAAAAACGTACTGCTGCCGAATGCCCAGAATCCGGGCCGCCTCGCATGCGGTATGGGGACTGTGATGCAGCAGTGCGGCGATCCGCATGGTGTGGGGAATGAGCAGGAAGCGGGTCAGGTTGGGCCAGTATTTGAGGGTCACCTCGTGTTCCAACGATACGTCTGCGGGAAGCTTGCCTTTCGACGTCCAAATCGCCATTTTCCATAAGAACGCATCCAGCGGGATCAGCCGGTCCGGATCGAGCTGCTCTTCGGCGGCGTCGATGGCCATTGCTTTCAGGTCCGTGGCCGCACGCGACCCGCCGATGTCCATGTGTGCGAGGTTGGTCATGGGAATCGCGCAGGCGGCGCGCAGTTGCGCCTCATCGGCATTGATCCATATCCGGCGGGTTTGCGGAAAGACGACGAGCGGCTTCCACGGCGTTTCCACCCGCAGCGCTTGCTGCCGCGATAGCGCGAGCGCGCAGGCCGATTGGAAGCGGCCCTGCAGGAAATCCTTGGGGTTGTAGTGGGCGGCCGCGGCCTGTTTGGGATCGGCGGGATCGATATCGTCCCGGACGCCCAGATAGCTCATGAAGCTCTGCTCGTCTAATAACGCAGCCACCTTGGACACCGAACCATCCGATTTCTCAGGCACGGCGACAGTCCGCAGCGAGGCCGGCTGGGTTTCCGCATCCGCCTTTTCGGTTTTTCGGGATTTGCGGCCTTCCAGGATTTGCCGGGCACGCCCGATCGCATGCAGCATGCCTTGGGCTTGAACGGGTTTTTTTACGAAGACCGCTTCGGGCGAAGACGCACAGTCGTTTAAGGAAAGGAGGACGAGCACCCGTTCCGGATGGGTTTGCCGTTCCCGATCGAACAGCTCGGTCGCCCTCCGTGCGTCCATGTCGATCATACAGGCTTCCGCCTCTTCTCCATCCTCGACGATGACGGCCTGCCTTCGGCAAGGGCCTTGCAGAAACATTTTGAACAGTTTCGCGGTTCGCTCGTCCATGCCTAGAACCGCCAGCCGCAATGGCGTCATGGTTAAATCGGTCATGGGGTATGTTCCTTTCGCAGATATCGCTCGCAGTCGTCCCAAATCGCCGGCAGGGTGTCGACGACCTGTTCAAGCTTCTCGCGAGCGCGCAAGAAATTGTCGAGATCGCCGGTCGCCCGGTACAGCAGCAGCAGTTCCGCATGCAGATCGGCCCGACCCGGTTGCCGGGGCAGCGCATCTTCCAATACCGCTCGCGCTTGATCGAGTTGGCTGTACTCGATATGTTCCCGCGCCTCCAAAAGCGGGTCCCTCTCTTCGCCCGGGGTGCCGTTCGACACCTGGACCAAGCTTAGCGAACCGGTAATTCCGGGCGCCAGCACCGATTGCGGGGCCTGGGGCAAGTCGGCCCAGTCGGGCGCGCGTCCGGAACCGAGCCACCGGTCCAGCCGGGCATAGCAATCCTTCCTCAGCCGATTCCGCGCACCGGTCAGCAGCCGCCTGCGGAGGGCGTATCCCTTGTCTTCCGAGGCAATGAAGAGATCCAACAACGCGGCGTACAGGCCGTCGTGGTCGTTTTGGCCATAGTGGTGGAATATCCGCTGGGTGTGTCGCAGCAAGTTGTCGGGAGCGGCCGCGACGGAATGGGCCAAATAATCCGCGACTTCGTTTTTCATGCCGGGGCATGGCGGGTTTAGCGCCGGGGAACCCTCGATCAGGAAAGCCGGTTCGGCAAAATTTTCCTGCTCGATGCCGTACTCCGCCTCGACGCATTGCGACAAGGCCGGTCGCTGATTTTGAGAAAGATGGTCGGCCATCAATGCTCTTGGAAGAAACGGCTAGAACAATTAATTGGATGAGGCCAACGGAGCGCTACGGAGTTGGCGGACCTATGGCTTGGTGAAGATTAGTCAGCGGACCGCGGTGTACCGGCCCGATACAGGATCAAGAATAGTCCGTTTTCTTCAGAAGGCTAGGCAGCAGCCGGCTGCCCTGTGCGCCGTACGGACGTTATGGAAACTCTGAACAAGTCGATTCCGTTCATGGTTCGAAAAGCTCACCACGAACGGAATCAATACGTTACCGTTCGTCCTGAGCCTGTCGAAGGACTTAATCAGAGCTTCCTTATGGAGTGAGGTCGAGCTTGCGGGAAAACAAAGTCAGGGGCCGGTTTCCAGGCGGTGATTGTTTTCGAACCTCCACGTACGCGTAATGATCAAAACATCCGCTTCTTGTCTCAGTTCTTGGGGAAAGGGTGCGAAGGGACCGGCAAGTTGTACGATGTTCGTTGCGGCGTCATCCAAAACTTGATGGCCGGAAGAATGCCGGACCTTTACGCTGTACACGGTTCCGTCCGGGTTGATGCCGACGCTCAGGAGCAGGCTTCCGGAAAGATTCCGGCGGCGGGCCTCGTCGGGATAGTTGAGGTTGCCGATGCGTTCGACTTTTTCCTGCCAGGCTTTCTCGTAAGCGGCCGCCTTGTATTTATGGGCGTTGACCGAGTTGATGTATACGAGTCGGGGATGGCGGGCATAGTTTTCCCGGGATTTGTTTATCTCGGCGCTCAACTGGGCAATCTGCTGGCTGAGAGCCGCAGCCGTGAGTTTCGCAGGCTGAAGTTCCGGCTGTTTCTCCTCGCCTTCATCCGCGGTGACCTTCTTGTCGGATTTATCCTGTTTCAGGACGCGTTTGAGCTTGGCTTCTTGAACGTGGGCGCGATCGGGCGCGTTTTCGGCTTGCTGGCCCTGTCCTTCTTGCGGTGTGGGTTCGCTCCGGGGAATCGCCTTTTCGGTGTGGGTGCCGCTGCCTATCTGGTTGTCCGGAGCGAGAAAATCAGCCTTTTCCGGTGCCTTCTGGGAGGGATTTCGCACCAGAGCGATGGTCAAGGATTTCTTGATTTCCGGGAGCTTGGGCATCTCGAAGCTGACGCCCAGAATCAGAATGGCATGGGCGATGCCGGCAAGAACTAGGGCCAGAAGGAAGCGGTCGGAAAACACCCTATCGGTACTCATGCAGCTACTTTACTTAACGCGTACGACGGACTCGATATGATTCATCAGCAAGGCGCTGATATTCAACCCGAACAGCGTATCCAATTCCTGCACGCAAGTCGGGCTGGTAACGTTCACCTCGGTCAGATAGTTTCCGATCACGTCCAGTCCGGTAAATATCAGCCCTCGTTCCCGGAGGGTAGGACCCACTTGGTCCACGATCCAGTGATCCCTCGGCGTCAGCTCGCGTCCTTCGGCGCGTCCGCCGGCCGCCAAATTCCCGCGGCTCTCGCCCTGGGCCGGGATGCGCGCCAGCGCATAGGGAACCGCCACGCCGTTCACCACCAGGATGCGCTTGTCGCCGTCGACGATCTCCGGCAGATAGCGCTGCGCCATGACGAAGCGCGAGTTGTGCCGGGTCATGGTTTCCAGGATGACGCTGAGGTTCGGGTCTTTTTCCGCGACGCGGAAAATCGAGGCGCCGCCCATGCCGTCCAAGGGTTTCAGGATGATTTCACCCTGTTCGTGCAGGAATTCGCGGATCTTGTGCCCTTCCCTGGCCACGAGGGTCGGCGGGCAACATTGCGGAAACCAGGCGGTAAAAAGCTTCTCGTTGGCGTCGCGCAGGGAGCGGGGCTTGTTGACTACGTAAAGTCCTTGGTTTTCCGCGCATTCCAGGAGATAGGTGGCGTAGATGTATTCCTGGTCGAAAGGCGGGTCTTTGCGCATCAACACCACGTCCATCGAGTCCAGCGGCGCGTCCGTCTCACCTAGAAAGCTGAACCAGGAGAGTTCGTTGCGCTCGACGCTCAGACGGCGCATCCGCGCGTAGGTGCGCCCGTCCCGCAAATAAAGATCGTTGAGCTCCATGTAAAAGAGCTCGTAACCCCGGGTTTGGGCCTCCAGCAGCATGGCGAAGCTGGTGTCCTTGTGGATTTTGATTTTGCCGATGGGATCCATGACGATCCCGAGCTTTAGACTCATAGCGTTTTTTCCGTAATAAAACAAGCGCGGCTTGACTTAAAAACCTTGAATCATATATAAAGCCTGGTTTCCGTTCCAGCTAGGCGAGTTAGAGGTCAACCATGTCCAGAGTATGCCAGGTGACGGGCAAGCGCCGTATTGTAGGCAATAACGTCTCGCACGCTAACAATAAGACGAAGCGCCTGTTCAATCCGAATCTGCACCAGC
>NZ_DASPLO010000206.1:0-8159 GCF_035627495.1 Methylocaldum sp. | reverse complement strand
CTGGTCTGGGTCCGGCTCAAGTCCTTGGCGGCTCAAACCGGTCGAACGGTCTATCAACTCAAGCACGGCTTACTGGATGACTACCTTATTCGACAACTTAAAAATCCTTCGCTAGAAATGCGTCTTGCGTAAGTCCTGTCTGTGTAGTTTTAGAAAAGCGCCGACGGCCGAACTCCCCGTACCAATCTTGATATTGCCGGCAATCGCAGGTATTGGTCTCAATCGCTATGTATATACCGCTCTTTACCGTCGCTTTGTTTTCCCGTAATTTGACCGTAGTTGTCGGTCTTTTTGACGAATAGGAATAGGGTAGGACGATGAGCAGACTGCCGGACGATTTGAGATATGCGAAAACCCATGAATGGGCGAAACTGGAGGAAAACGGGAATGTGCGTGTGGGCATTTCCGATCATGCCCAGGAGCAATTGGGCGACGTGGTTTACGTAGAGCTGCCGGAAGTCGGCCGGCGAGTTGAGGCGGGCGAAGCGTGCGCCGTGGTCGAATCGGTGAAAGCGGCTTCGGATATCTATAGCCCGGTATCCGGGGAAATCGTCGAGGTCAATACATCCTTGTCAGATGCTCCGGAAGCGATTAACCAAGATTCCTATGCCGCTTGGTTGTACTGCGTCAAGGCGGACGATCTTTCCGAACTAAATGCCCTTCTGGATGCCGAAGCTTATAAAGCAGACGCTGGAGCCGATTGAGCGGCTTACTAATTTGTCTCCAATCTTAGCTCTCCTTCCGGCGGCAACGCTGGTGGTTTAGGCGTGTTGTAGCCAATGTGCCTGAAGCGCTGACCCCCTTCGATCGGGCTCAGGACAGGCTTATTCCGGCCTACAATCTAATTCAACCGCATTGCCTTCCGGCAGAAGCAGGAATAATTAGCAAGCGATGCCTTAGCCCATGCCATTTATCCCTCACACCGAAGAAGATATCCGCGATATGCTTACGGCGCTCGGTGTAGCGTCGATAGACGGGCTTTTCGACGAGATACCGGCGGAGTTACGTTGCGGCGTGCTGGATCTTCCGCCCGCCTTGAAGGAGATGGAAATTGCACGCCTGATGAAGGCGCGGGCTCATCAAGATCGTCCGCTTCTATGCTTTGCCGGCGCCGGTGCTTATGAGCACCACATTCCCGCCGCGGTCTGGGCCGTGGCCAGCCGGGGCGAGTTCTACAGCGCTTATACCCCTTACCAGGCGGAAGCGAGCCAAGGCACGCTGCAGGTGCTCTACGAATACCAGAGCATGATGGCGAGTCTCACAGCCATGGATATATCGAACGCTTCGCTCTACGACGGGGCTACAAGCCTTGCGGAGGCCGTATTGATGGCGGTGCGGGCGAACCGAAAATCGCACTCGCGCCGCATTCTGATGCCGAAGACCGTGCATCCTTTTTATCGTCGGGTGGTGGAGACGATCGTCGGCAGCCAGGCGCTAGAGCTGATCGAATTACCTTATGACGTTAAGGCCGGGCGCATCGATCCTGCCTCTCTGGAAATCCATTCGGGAACGGACATCGCCGCCTTGGTCATTCCCCAAACCAATTTCTTCGGTGTGCTCGAGGCCGTCGACGAACTGACCGATTGGGCCAAATCCAACGGCGCCATCGCCATCGCGCTGGTCGATCCCATAGCGCTCGCTCTGCTCAAACCGCCGGGCGAATGGGGGCAAGAGGGTGTCGATATCGTTTGCGGGGACGGCCAGCCTCTGGGTATACCTTTGTCCGGCGGCGGACCGTATTTCGGGTTTATGTGCTGTCGCAAGGAGCACATACACCAGATGCCCGGACGTTTGGTGGGCCGTACGGTGGATTTGGACGGCAAGCCCGGTTTCACACTTACGCTTCAGGCGCGAGAGCAACACATCCGCCGCGGCCGGGCGACTTCCAATATCTGCACCAACCAGGGATTGATGGTCACGGCGGCGACGATTTACATGGCGCTGCTCGGGCCGGAGGGATTAAGACGGGTGGCGCTGCAATCCCATCAAAATACGCTGAGCCTGATGAATGGCTTGGCCGCTATCGACGGAGTCGAGCGGGTTTTCTCGGAGCCTTTTTTCCATGAAGCGGTTTTCCGCACGCCCAGGCCCGCTCAGGAGATAACGGACGGCTTGGCCGAACGGGGAATTCTCGGAGGCTACGAGCTTAAGCGGGATTACCCTGAATTAGGCGAGGCCATTCTGGTGTGCGTAACGGAGACGCGTACCCAGGAGGATATCGAATCATACGCACGGGAACTGGCGTCGCTAGTTGGACACGGAGATTTTTTCACAATCTCAAGGCTGAAGAAGCCGAGATTGGAGCCGACAAAATGCTGATTTTCGACCGTTCGCGTCCCGGACGCGCCGCTCATGCCCAGTTGCTTCCGGAGACCGCGGAATCTCCGGTTATCCCCAATCACTTGTTGCGCAAGACCCACCCCGGGCTGCCCGAAGTGTCCGAGCTGGACGCCGTCCGCCATTACACGCGTCTATCCCAACACAATTTTTCCATCGACACCCAGTTTTATCCCTTGGGCTCCTGCACCATGAAGTACAACCCCAAGGTTTGCCATGACCTGGCGAGTTTACCCGGGTTTCTGAATACCCATCCGCTTGCGCTGGAGCGAGCCGGGCAAGGAATCTTGGCGTGTTTGTACGAACTGCAAGAAATACTCGGGGAAATTACCGGCATGGCCGGGGTCTCGCTGGCTTGCGCGGCGGGCGCTCAGGGCGAATTCGCGGGTGTCGCCATGATTCGTGCTTACCACAGGCTGCGGGACGATTCGGCGCGGACCGAAATGCTGGTGCCCGACGCCGCGCACGGCACTAATCCCGCTTCGGCATCCATGGGCGGTTTTCGGGTGCGGGAAGTCGCCACCGATTCCGACGGCAACGTGGACGTGGCAGCCCTCGAACAGGCCGTCGGTCCGCAGACCGCCGGCATCATGCTCACCAATCCCTCGACTCTGGGAGTATTCGACCAGCACATCCGGGCAATTGCCGACATCGTTCATCAAGCCGGGGGCTTGCTCTACTACGACGGCGCCAATCTGAACGCCATCGCCGGCAAAGTGCGTCCCGGAGATATGGGCTTCGACGTCATTCATCTCAATCTCCACAAGACTTTCTCGACCCCGCATGGCGGCGGCGGGCCGGGGGCAGGCCCCGTGGGCGTGAACGACAAGCTTCTGCCGTTCCTGCCGTTGCCCGTCGTAACCAAGGACGAACACCGCTATCGCATGCTGACCAAAACCGAGCGGCCCCACAGCATCGGGCACTTGGTCACGTTCGCGGGCAATGTCGGTGTTTTGTTGCGCGCTTATGTATACGCCCGAATGCTCGGATACGAGGGACTGAAGCGGGTGGCGGAGTTTTCGACGCTGAACGCCAACTACCTGCTCAAAAAACTAAGCGAGGAGGGATTCGAGCCGGCCTTTCCGCAGCGCCGAGCCGCTCATGAATTCATCATTACCCTGAAACGGCTGGCCAAGGAGCATCATGTCACGGCGCTGGACTTCGCCAAGCGCCTGTTGGATTATGGCTTCCATGCGCCGACGGTTTACTTTCCGCTGCTGATTCCCGAATGTTTGCTCATCGAGCCGACCGAGACGGAAAGCAAGGAAACTTTGGATGCGTTTGTCCGGGCCATGGCCGCGATTCTGAAAGAAGCGGAAGCTGACCCGAATCTGCTCAAGAGCGCGCCCCATTCGCTGCCGGTACGCCGTTTGGACGAAGTCCGGGCGGCGCGAAATCCCGATCTCGCCTACAAATCCCGATAACAACCCACATGGCTGGACAAACCCTCACGGGTATCACCCGTTTTTATGCGGCATTTACCAATTCGATCGCCGGCATCCGCGCGGCCTGGCTGAACGAGGAAGCGTTTCGGCAGGAATGTCTGCTGGTCCTCGCCGGCGTTCCCTTAGGCCTCTGGATCGGTCAGGACGGCATCGAGCGCGCGCTTCTCGTCGGCGTGTTGTTGAATGTCCTGATCGTCGAATTGTTGAACAGTGCCGTCGAAGCGACCGTCGACCGCATCGGTTTCGAACGGCACGAACTGTCCGGGCGCGCCAAGGATATCGGGTCGGCGGCCGTGTTTTTCTCGCTAGTTCTCGCCGGCGCGGTCTGGTTACTGGTTTTGGTTCGATAAAAAGGTAAGAAAAGAATGACAGCGTTAATCTGCGGCTCCATGGCCTACGACACCATCATGGTGTTTCAGGATCGGTTCAAGCATCACATCCTGCCCGAGCAGGTTCACATCCTGAACGTTTCGTTCCTCGTTCCGGAACTCCGCCGCGAGTACGGCGGCTGCGCCGGCAATATCGCCTACAACCTCAAGCTTTTGGGCGCCGATCCCTTGCCCATGGCCACGGTCGGCAAGGATTTCATGCCTTACGCGCAGTGGATGGGGTATTGCGGCATCAACCAGGACTTCATCAAGGTCCTGGACGATAGCTACACGGCCCAGGCTTATATCACCACGGACATGGACGACAACCAGATCACGGCTTTCCATCCGGGCGCGATGTCATTTTCCCACCTGAACCGGGTGCCCACGGATCGCGACATCCGCATCGGCATCGTGGCGCCGGACGGCAAGGACGGCATGGTTCAACATGCCGTGGAGTTCGCGGAAGCCGGCATCCCGTTCATCTTCGATCCCGGCCAGGGCATGCCGATGTTCGATGGACAGGAACTCCTCCATTTCGTCGAACTGGCGACCTGGGTGACCTTGAACGATTACGAAGCCCAGCTCATGCAGGACCGCACCGGTCTTGCGCCCGAAGAACTCGCGCGGCGTGTCGAGGCGTTGATCATTACCAAGGGCGCACAGGGTTCGTTGATCTACACCAACGGAACCAGTCATGAAATACCGCCGGCAAAGCCGAGTGCGGTGCTCGATCCGACTGGTTGCGGCGACGCCTACCGGGCCGGGCTGATCTATGGCCTTTTGGAAGAATTCGACTGGCCCACCATCGGCCGCATCGCCTCGCTGATGGGGGCTATCAAGGTCGAAACCAACGGCACCCAAAATCACAGTTTCACCCTGCATGCGTTCAAGGAGCGCTATCGGGAAAGCTTCGGCTCCGAGCTCTGATTTACATGAAGAACACCCGGCGGCTATTGGACATCATGGCGCGCTTGCGCCATCCCGAGACAGGGTGTCCCTGGGACTTGCAGCAGGACTTCGCGAGTCTTATTCCTCACACGCTGGAAGAAGCGTATGAAGTCGCCGATGCGGCGGAACGCGGCGATGCCGAGGATTTGCGAGAAGAATTGGGCGACCTGCTTTTGCAGGTCGTTTTTCATTCGCGGATCGCCGAGGAGCGCGGCTTGTTTACTTTCGAAGACGTAGCCGATGCCATCAGCGAAAAGCTAATACGTCGCCATCCCCATGTTTTCGGTGAAACCGTATTCGAAACCGATATCGAAAGGCATGAATATTGGGAATCGTCCAAAGTCGCCGAGCGCCGGGAAAAAGGCAAAACAGCGAACGACGACAGCGCATTAAGCGGAATCGCGGTGAATTTACCGGCGCTCATGGCCGCGCAGAAATTGCAGAAGCGGGCAGCCCGGCATGGCTTCGATTGGACGGAAATAGAGCCGGTTTTCGACAAGGTCAGGGAAGAATTGGACGAGCTGCAAGCCGCCTATGCCGCGAGTGACCAAGGCCATATCCACGAGGAGATCGGCGATTTATTGTTCGTGGTTGTCAATCTCGCGCGCCACCTCAAGGTCGATGCCGAAACGGCGCTTCGGGACGGCAACCGGAAGTTCATTCGCCGTTTTCGTCATATCGAAACGCAATTGGCGGCTCGGGGAAAGACCCTGGCCGAATCCACCCTGGCGGAATTGGATGCCTTGTGGGATGAGGCTAAACGGAGTCTGTAGGCCGGGATAAGCGTCAGCGTTCCCTGTATTTCGCGCCGGCCGGGAACGGCTATCGCCCCTTCGACGGGGCTCAGGACAGGCTTATCCCGGCCTTACAGTTCAGGGTTTTTGCGACACCCTTCAGAGAGAAAAGTGTGTGGGGTGGGTTAGCCCTGAAGCGCAGCGTCAAGGCGTAACCCACCAAATCGGCGTTGAAATTGAAACTACGACACGAACATGCCTGGGACGTAACACCGCGAGAGGCGATCGCCATCCAGGACCGGCTCCGACACCTGGTCAGCTTGCGGGACGATTTGCCGGAGAAGGTCCACTGCGTAGCCGGCGTGGACGTCGGTTTCGAAGAGGGCGGCACCGTCACGCGGGCTGCTGTGGCGATATTGAGTTTCCCCGAGTTGGTTCTGATCGACAGCCTTATAGCGCGGCGGCCCACCTCCTTTCCTTATGTTCCCGGCCTTTTATCTTTTCGGGAAATCCCGGCGATTTTGGATGCCTTGAAAGCTCTGCGGGCTCTGCCGGACTTGATTCTGGTCGACGGTCAAGGCTACGCGCATCCTCGCCGGCTAGGCATAGCCTGTCATTTGGGTGTGCTGACCGATATCCCAACAATTGGCGTCGGCAAGACGCGGCTTTTGGGGACTCATGAAGATGTCCCGAACCAACGCGGCGCTTGGGTTCCGCTTTCGGACAAGGGGGAGAGGATCGGCGCCGTGTTAAGGACGCGACAGGGCGTCAAACCGGTTTACGTATCGCCCGGCCACCGCATTGCTTTGGAAACGGCCGTCGAATGGGTGATGCGCTGCACGGTCCGTTACCGCGTGCCCGAAACGACGCGGCATGCGCACCGCCTCGCTTCGGGATGAAAACTCGGAGTGCGCGGCTGCTCCGATGTTCTCATGGTTTACTCGCGGGGAGTTCCTTGTCCCGATAATGAACGTCCTTCCAGCACACCGGAAGCTCTTCGCCGGACGGAAACAGCAGTTCAGTTTTGGGGAATTTTTCCGGGTCCTGCATCTCCTCGCCCCAATGCAAGCGTCCGACCACGTTTTTGTGTGTCGGATTGACCAGATCGTTGAGACCGAGGACCTCGATCAAATGTCCGTCTTTTTTCCGTTTGAGATACATGGCATGCGTCTCCTCTAATGAAACCGCTTCGCTAAAGGCCCGTCACCTTACATTAGACAACCAATAGAGCGATTCCACGGCGATGCAATGTCAAGTTTTCGTGCTCAAACCGAATCACTCGGAGCGCTTGCTTCCCGAAAGAGACTCAATGCTCCAATAGACCAACTGAGTCAAAACGAAACCCACCCCGAAACCGCCGATAAAGAATTCCGAAGCGTGATGCTGCATGGTGGTTGCCAGAAACTTGCCGGTAAAAAATCCAACCACCAGCGATAAGCCAATCCGCAATCGCTTGAATATCTCTTCTGTGTTCATAATCGGGCCAACTCACAAAACTTGGAGTAGGAGATTATTGGCGGAGGTCCGATAAAAGTGAACCCGACTATCCGCGAAATTCATCGAAACGCTCGGCCGCGATCCCCGGGTAGGGGAACGGGTGGCAGGATCGTCGCCTTCGCACGGATGGGCTCGAAGGGCAGCGGATAGGGACTTTCCGGCGTGATTATTGGAAGGCGGATCGAAGCTTGTCGGTCCGGCCGCGGCAAAATGCCGCCTCGGGCGTGATACGTAGGGTACTCGACTTGCTGAACTTCATCGGCGATAAGGAAATCTTAACAATTAAGGCGACAGATGAGATGGGCTTACCAAAATGACGGCATCCGACGAGTACGTTCTGAACGAGTTGACTGCCTGGTTCCGCCAGCGGCTGGATGAGCTGAAAATCCATTTCGACGACGAGCCGCTCAGCTATGAAGCCAATACGGCTTACGATATTGCTTTTTATCGGCTTCAGGCGGAAGCCCGAGACGCCTGGCTGGCACGCCACGGTTACACGCCGACCCCGGGACAACTCACCAAAGCCTTCTTCAATGCCGAGTTCGAACGCTCGCGCGAAAATCGCCTTGCCAAACGCAATTGGCTGTCGCGCGCCATTTGCCGGCTGCTTCCTTCCAGAACGTCCCGAAAGTCATTCCACAGCAAATAGTTTCCGCCCCGAACTTCCCTGCTCCCACTTTTCAGCACCTAGGGCGTGTCCTCAATTGAGCCAGATAACGGCTGCAGTGAGAAAAATGGCGGCCAGAAAGTTGCAATCGGTTTTGTCATAGCGGGTAGCGATGGCGCGGAATTGCTTGAGTTTGCAGAAAAAATTCTCGATCAGGTGG
>NZ_DASPLO010000205.1:0-2286 GCF_035627495.1 Methylocaldum sp. | reverse complement strand
TTCATGAAAAGGCGATCAAGGCCGTCATTCCCCCGCGCAATCATCGGACCGAGAAGCGGCAGTGCGATTGGTTTGTTTATAAGGAGCGCCATTTGATCGAATGCTTCTTTGGCAAAATCAAACACTTCCGAAGAATCTTTGTCCGCTTCGAAAAATTGCAGCGTAACTTCATGGGCTTTCTTCGCTTCGTCTCAGCACTCATCTGGTTGCGTTGAAATGTCAACAGAACCTAAGAGGATACTTACAAAGGGTACAGGCGTCCGAGCATCAGGGTTGATGACGCAGAGCATGGTTTGAGGGGGATGATGTTCATCCTCGTCGGAGAAACGTCGTCGTTGCGAGACAGGAAGCGAGCGAGCGGATCGAGTAGTCCCCGGAAGTTCGAGCGCCGGGGGGCTGGAATAAGCGACCCGCGAGGCATCACGCCCGGTCGTCAAATCATTGTGGAGCTAGGTCCCGATCCCCTTGGGTTGGGACTGGTCGAACGCAGACATTCGGGGCGTCGAAGGCCATAACGCGTCACCACAATTTACCCCTTCTGGTGATTCGGAAGTCCCGAAAGATCCCGCAAAAAATGGCGACGCAATCATGAAAGATCAGCCTAGCGAAACCCCGTTCCGCAATCCAGCGCTTCGAGTCTGGATTAGACGTCCCTCGTTGACGACACTGCACGGACTCAGACTTTGTAAATACGCTTTAAGTGGCTGGCGAGTGGGCTGCACCATTTATCGAAGCTTTTGATCCCGTTGCATTGCGCCTAGCCAACTCTTGGATGACGCTGTCCAACGAGCCGGTCCGGGCAATATCGTCGCTGAAGGTCGTGCGATAGTTTTGCACCAAGCTGATGCCTTCAATCAGCACGTCATAGACCTTCCACGCGCCGTTGGCATCGACGACCATGCGGTAGTCCACAGCGGCCGGCTTGGCGCCGGGCTGGAGAATCTCGGTTCTGACCATGGCTTTTTTGTCCTCGAGCGGACTCTGAAGCGGCAGATAGCGGATGTTCCAGTCTCTATATTCGGTAAATGCCGCAGTGTAAGTGCGAATGAGCAGCATGCGGAATTCATTCTTGAAACGCTCCCGCTGCTGAGGGGTGGCGGTTCGCCAGTGCTTGCCGAGAATGAGCAGCGCTGCGCGATCGACATCGACGTGGGGTTCCAGGATCTCCCTGACGATCCGCGTCGCCTTGGGAATATCAAGCTTGTAGTCGTTTTCCCGCAAGGCCTGTTTCACCGCATCGGAGGTCTCCTGAATGACCTGTTGGGGCGGAAGCAGGGTTTCCGCACTGGCCAGAACCGGAAAGAACCCAAGAAAAATCCAGCATAAAGCCAAAGCAGCTTTGCCTGTTGAAGTAGATTGAAAAGTCATCGGTTAGCTCTTAAGGAAGGTATGTGAAAACTTAGACGTTCAGCGAGTGTTCCGAATTTTTCGGGCGGCACACTGATTTCTTGGGGATCGAGGTCCAGAATAAATAACAATGATACCGGCTTCTCCAGTCAACGGTAATGGCCTCGGTTTTCCGTTATGCCGGCTGTGTTTGTTGTGGCTGAAGATCATTGTAAATCAGGTTTTTAATGCACCTGCTATGCCAACGCCTTTCAATCCTGGCATCTAATGTGACCAAATCGTGAAGGAAATAGTCCTTGTACCGATGATTTTTCGGCAGCTACGAGGTCTAAAGCGATATCAAAACTACGACTCTAACCGGTTATATGCCGGCGCTGTTTATGAATTTCCGCCTCAAAGAACCCCGCCGATTTTTTCGAATCCTGCTGTTTGCCTTTTTCAGCGCGCTGGTGAGCGGCTGTGGCGCGGGAGTTCATTACCGCGTGGGTGTTGCCGCGGGATATCCGAGTCCTTACTACGGGTACAATTATTATCCGTATGGTTATTTCCACGGATTCAATACTTACCCTTACAAGTATCGGCAGCCCTATCGGTATAACCGACATTTATATGGGTTCGATCGTTATCATCGCCCCTATTGGGATAGACAGCCTCATCGTTTCCGTGAGCCTCTCCGTCACTGGGATAGACAGCCTCATCGTTTTGGTAAGCCTTTCCATCACTGGGATAAACGGCCCCATCGCTTTGGTGAGCCCTTCCGACACCCCCGGCCTCATCATCGTTACCGGCGTTAGATCTGTTAGGACTTACGCAAAAACTGGGATTGGGAGGGCACTTGTTGGAGCGGAGCGCGTCAGAGCGGGATGGAAAAGAAGCCCATCACACGTCTGGATTACTGCCAATACTTGCTGGTGACCCAGATCAACTATACGTTGACGC
>NZ_DASPLO010000204.1:0-3520 GCF_035627495.1 Methylocaldum sp. | reverse complement strand
TTGATCAAATGCTTCTTTGGCAAAATCAAACACTTCCGAAGAATCTTTGCCCGCTTCGAAAAATTGCAGCGTAACTTCATGGGCTTTCTTCGCTTCGTCTCAGCACTCATCTGGTTGCGTTGAAATGTCAACAGAACCTAGCCACCGAAGCTTCGTCGCCCGCCATCCTGGCAGCTGCCAGAGCCGAGTGCGGCAAATCCGAGAAAACCTTCCACAGCGTCTTGACATCAAATTCATGTAAGCAATAACCAAAAGCGCCGTCAATCGGGACAAACCCCTAGCGCAGGCGGCAGAGCGGAGCCGCACCCAAGCGCTGGATCAAGCCTAATAAGCACTTCGCCCGCTCCCCCTTGGACTGTCCGGGGCATCGTCTTAAGCTAGCCCAGCCGTCTTGGCTTTGAACGAGACGCCGGTACCGATTCTTTCGATTGAAAAAGCTTAAAACATGAAAAACAAACGATGGCCCTTATCCATGCGTGTACTGATAGGCGTCGCCTTGGGTGCATTACTCGGCGTCGTCGGAGGCGATGAACCTTATCTTTGGGGTCTTCGAAACGACCATCTCGGCCAACTCGGAATGCTCGTGATCCGACTGCTGAAGGCACTTGCCGTACCGCTCATTCTTTTCGCTATTCTCGATGCATTTACGCGAACCCATATATCCGCAAAAAGCGGAGGACGGCTCGTGACGATTTGCCTGATCAATGTCTCGGTGGCCTGTGCCATCGGATTGTTCTTGATGAACGTGATCGAGCCGGGGCTGGCGTGGCGGGACCGGATCGAGCAACTCACCGCCCAAGTTTCCGGAAACCCCGCTTCCGGCAGCTTGAAATCGGTGCCGACCGCCTCTCTCAACCCATTGCAGAACCTCGGCGTCTACATCCCTCAAAGCCTGATCGAGCCGCTCGCTGGCAACAACGTGATCTCGGTAGTTCTTCTCGCCCTGCTATTCGGCGCCGCCCTGCGCTGGCTTAAAGATCGCCAAGGTGAGAGCGATATTGCGGACATCCGTCCGTTGGAAGGATTTGTATCGTCGGCCTACCAGGTTTTAGCCAAGGCGCTTGGCTGGGTCGTCGAAGCCGTCCCGCTCGCCGTGTTCGGCCTGGTAGCCCAGGTCGTAGGGAAAACCGGCCTGGAAATTTTTGCCGATTTAGGCGGGTTTCTCGGAGTCATAGCCCTCGGGCTGTGTCTTCAAGGTCTACTTTATTATCCCTTAGCAGCGTGGCTTGCAGGTGGAACATCGCCGCACATCTACCTGAAGCAAAGCGCCGACGCCATTTTGACCGGCTTATCGGCGAACAGTAGCTTGGCGGCCATGCCTGTTACCTTGCGTTGTCTGCGAAACATCGGCGTCTCGGACTCGTCCGCGCGTATCGCTGTTTGCGCCGGCACAAACCTTAATAACGATGGCATCACTTTATACGAGGCCATGGCAGCGCTGTTCCTGGCACAGGCCTTGGGTTACGCGCTTGGAGCCGGGCAACAGGCCATAATCGTGCTCTCGGCGCTTATGGCCGGCGTCGGCGTCGCCGGAATTCCAGAAGCAGGATTAATCATCCTCCCGCTGGTGCTGAGTGCTTCGGGCTTACCCGAGACTGTAGTGGCGGCTGCCATACCTTTGATCGCACCGGTCGACTGGATCCTCGCACGACTGCGGTCCGGCGTGAACGTGCTCGCCGATATGCTGGTGGCGATCTTGCTCGATGCCTGGGAGAAGCGCGCGCCGGACCACAAAAAAAGGCGTAGCCGCACATGACGACTACGCCTTTTTAAAGGGATTGAAACCGGCGTTAGCCGTTGATCCAATAGTGGGTCAAAATGCTCGCGGCATACCCGGCAATGATAGCCGGCGTCCAGCGTAGATGGCTGAAAAAGGTATACATGCCACGGGAAGTTCCCATGAGGGCCACACCCGCAGCCGAACCGATGGACAACATGGTCCCACCCACGCCGGCGGTCAAGGTCACAAGCATCCACTGGTAAATGTCCATGTCGGGATTCATGCTCAGTACCGCAAACATGACCGGGATGTTATCGACGATAGCCGACAGCACACCGATCAGGATGTTGGCCGTCGTCGCCCCGAGCCCGTCGTACATAGCCACGGAAGCCAATTCCAAGTAACCGATGTAACCTAAACCGCCAACCGCGAAGACCACGCCGAAGAAGAACAGCAAAGTGTCCCATTCCGCATCGCGGACATTGGCGAATACGTCGAACTTCCCATTGTCGGCGCTGAATAGCAGCTTCAAACGGTAGCCGTAGAACATCAGGAAGGAGAGACCCACCATCATGCCCAGGAACGGCGGAAGATGCAAAAATTGCTTGAAGCTAACGGCGGTCGTAATGGTGAGAGCGAACAAGCCGCAAATGACCAGTGCGCCGTCCTTCATCTTGACCTGCTCTTCCTCGGGGAAGCTCGGCGCTTCGTCCGGGATTGCGAAGTGCATGATCGCGGCCGGAACCACGAAGTTCACCACCGACGGAACGAAAAGAGCGAAAAAGTCGAAGAACTCCGCCTTACCGGCCTGCCAGACCATTAATGTGGTGATATCGCCGAAAGGGCTGAAGGCGCCACCCGCATTGGCCGCACTGACCAGATTGATAAAGCCCAAAGCCACGAAGCGCGGACTGTTGGCACCGACAGCCATCACCACAGCTCCCACCAAAAGAGCGGAAGTTAGATTGTCGGCCACCGAGGACAGGAAAAACGTGATCACGCCAGTGATCCAAAAAAGCTTGCGATAACCGAATTTGCGGCTCACCAGCCAGGAGCGAAGGGCCTCGAACACGTTTCGCTCGGCCATGGCATTGATGTACGTCATGGCCACTAGCAAAAATAGGAACAACTCGGCGTACTCGCGCAGGTCGTGCTCGAAAGCCTTGTGCACCTGCTCGGGCGGAACACTGTTGCTGGCAGCTAGGTAAGCCACATGCGCCCAAATGATGCCGGCGGCGAGGATAACCGGTTTCGATTTTCGCAAATGGGTAAATTCTTCGGTCATCACAAATGCGTAGGCAATAATGAAGACCAAGACACAGTAAAGGCCCCGATGCGTGCCGGTCAGCCCCAAGACGTCCGATTCCTCGGCCGACGCCAAGCCGGGCAAAAGAAATAGCAGCGAGAGTGAAACGAGTGCGCGTAACAAAGCTAAGCCCTCTTCGATGTTTTTAAAAAACTTCTACGCAACTGCCGTCAAGCAGCACGAAGCCCCCAGTCAAAACAGCCATGCATTATATAAAGGAAGGGTTGACGAATGAATAAGCAAAAACTTTTCCGCACTTTGAATTACGCGTGGTTGTGCCGCAAAGACAGCGTTTACAGGCGTATCCGATATGAAGTAAATTCATACATATATCTGGTTTTATTATTTTTTCCTTAGGACTTACGCAAAAACTGGGATTGGGAGGGCACTTGTTGGAGCGGAGCGCGTCAGAGCGGGATGGAAAAGAAGCCCATCACACGTCTGGATTACTGCCAATACTTGCTGGTGACCCAGATCAACTATACGTTGACGCA
>NZ_DASPLO010000203.1:0-1515 GCF_035627495.1 Methylocaldum sp. | reverse complement strand
TGCAACACATCTCCGAGTCGGTCGAGCTTGGCTTCTCGTTCCTCAGCAGCAAACAGGCTCTCTTTGATCTTCATGGCGGGGCTTCTTGCATGGGTTGAGAGGTAGCCATTATCTCAGCAGACAGGTTTTTCGAGGCGCCCTATTGGGTCGACGGGCAAGTTCAAGGAGATTCCGGTCACTCGACCTGCCAAAGCTCTGGGAAATCAAAATTCCGGACGCGATCCCAAGCTGCCCTTCACCTAGAGCCGGGGTATGACTGCTCCGCAATCAAAGCGGACTCCTATGTTCACCGCTTCGATCATGGCCCGTACCGCCGCGGTCAGACAAACGGGCCCGAGTGTTTTTTTACAGGCAATTGGCCATGGTCAGCACTCAAATCACCTGTTCGCGCGTCTCGATCTCGCGCTGCAGCTTACTCATCCTTGGCTCCTTGGCGAGTGCCGACGGGCAGCCTTCTTGCCCTGCCAACTAGGTTTTGCCGTCGGCGACACGAAGCCTTCCCGCCAGTGGTACAACGTCTGCTCGTCGATGCCATGACACCTCTGAAGCTGTGCCACCAACTCCTCCCTGCGCAGCAATGCCAAAACCACGTCAACCCGCGTCTCGGCGGGCAGTTCGCTCTTTTTTCCCATACTCTGGTCCTCGATGAATGACTCATATTTCATCGGGTCCAAGGAGCGCAAGCCAAACACCATCTCTTAGCTGCATCCAAATCGTATGGCCGACTCGGTATTTTCGGCCAGGAGCAGCGACTTGAGGAATGCGGTGCCGCCCTGCGTTGCATAGGGTTCCTGGGTCGAGCCGACTACGATATTGGCTGGCGGTTCCACGGTTTCAAGCAATTGAGCATAGGCATTGCCTACAAACGAAGGAGATAGCCCCCTCGATTGGATCTCCCGGATTAGCGAAAGAATCTGATTGAATGGGGCGGAGGGCGGATCATCCGTAAAACCATTGTCAGATACGGGCTGTGTATAGATCGGATTCGGATGATCCGCGCCCGTCGTCCCAATGATGTACGGATTTACGGTCGAGATCACGATATTGCTTGATGCTTCGCGCAAAGCGAAGCGCAGGCTGTTGACGTATGCCAGTAAGGCCCTTTTCGCCGAAATGTACCCCTGTACCCAAGGAGTAAGCGGGTCGGTTCCGCTGACCAGATAAGCCGCGCTGGACACGGTAAAAAGGAGACGTGCATAGCCTTCGGTAGGCATCAGCGGCAGGACCGCATTGGTGACGCGGGCGTGCCCCGAATACAGGGTTTCTGTCGCCAGTTGAAGTTGCTCAAAATAGAAGGAGGGGGAATCCAGCATGGCAGGGGCAACGGGACCGATCACAAAGCGCCCGGCATTGTTGATGAGAATATCCACTTTCCTAGGACTTACGCAAAAACTGGGATTGGGAGGGCACTTGTTGGAGCGGAGCGCGTCAGAGCGGGATGGAAAAGAAGCCCATCACACGTCTGGATTACTGCCAATACTTGCTGGTGACCCAGATCAACTATACGTTGACGCA
>NZ_DASPLO010000202.1:0-2399 GCF_035627495.1 Methylocaldum sp. | reverse complement strand
CCCTGGACTCTTCAACCGAATGACCTTATCTTCACTCATGGCGTATTCGCTCCTCTCAACAGGAATGGATGACCTCGAAGACCATCCAGAATACGCCGCCTACCTCAGCCCCTCATCCACAACTTTCGAGCATAACTCCACTCCACTCCGCTGCCGCTACGCTTCCTATGCTCCTTCCTAGAGCCTGTGATGAACTCGAGGCGAGGAGCGGAATAGCTTTCGGCGGCATGAGCAGCCAGGGGCAGGAAGTGAAGAACAATCAAGGGACGGATAGGCACTCGTAATCGCGGACCAGTCAAGACATTGAAGATCTCGCGCTGGTCATGCTCATGTTGCGGGGCATCCTCTCGAACAAGCGTGAGCTACTGAGCTACAAGAGGCCATTCCTCGTCGGACACATTATCGGGATATGAACGGCGCTTGAGTTCGGTCACACCTCCCCAGCGAAAAGTTCATAACAGACTTTAGATCTTCTTTCCGGCGCTAATAGTTGTTCGGTGTTCTTCGTCATATAGGCGGTTGACCAAATCCCTGAACCATCGCGGGCGCTTGATGACGACATATAGCCCAATTGACCCGACTACCGGCAACGGGAGGATATCCAGTGTCATCAAGGCGATCAGCGTGATCAGGCATTTCGCTCTGGTACTCATAACTTCAACTCCAATCGATCCCGAAGACCTGTAAACTAGGACAGTTTTTCTTCCCGCCGTGTTATTGCATCTTAGGTCTACAAAACATTGGAGTAAAAATTTAAGACCATATCCTCAAAAACATCGCGAAATATCGAGAACTCACCCTGGCAAAGAGTGGTATTAGCAACCGCCAGGCAGGCTAGTGCACGCTGAGTGACCGGCTCCCCTGCACCAATACCCACGGCGCAACAACCACGGCCCACAAGGTACATTCCGAGTCCGTCCACCGCCTGGCATGGTCATCGGTAGCCCGCACGATCTGCCCCCTGTTCATCCATTCCTCTAAAGCCCTTTTATCGTCCTCGGCAACTCTAGCCGCGGCTTCGACCAAGTCCAATTCCGGTGTAACGACAACCACGACACCTCGGGCGAAATGGCGCTCCAGCTCCTGCCAAGCTATTTGTCCCGTTTCCGCCGCAAGTTTCTGACGTAATTCTTTATCGTGCATTTCGGTCGTCTCGCAATAGGATTGAATCCAGAAATACTACTGAATTCGGCAATCGCCGGCACCGCCAATTTTGGCCAATCGGACGATTTGGCACGAAGCGCTGTTAATTTTCTTCGGAGCTATGGCCGTGGGAACTTGGGGAAAGGCAGGCCGTTATGACCGCAAAACTGGACGGATAAAGGATAAGTTCGGTAAATGCGAGGATTTTGGACGAATAAACGAGAGTATTACTTTAACCCTCGCGGAATTGAATCAATCTGTAAAAAAAGAAGGCAGAAACAATATATGTGGGGGGTGGGGGATATTCTGCCTTCTGGGGAAGCCTATCTAAATTTAAAAATCTGTTTAAGCAAGAGAGCCCGATTTAATTTCCCTCTCAGCCTCTAACCAATCTTCAACTTCGTAACCCGGGGCAAAGCCGCGCCTTTCAGCACGATAATAAGCAGCTTCGGCGATTTGTTGATTTATTCTGTCTTCCTGAAATGGAACCAAGCTGCTCGAAGAATCCAGCGTCGACTCGTCCGACATGTCATCTACGGCTTTCAGCGCTTTCCTAGCCATATTAAGAGTACCTCCTACCTTTCTTCCCTTTGTAATTTATTTTTCCTTTAGACCGACAAAAACGAGAACCTCCTTGTTCCAAATCGCGTCCCAGCCGAACTCGGATCAGTCCAGTCACATACGGATCATTTCAAGTCCATTACAACCATCCCGGTTGGATCAAGAATAGTCCCAATCTCCTACGGAACGTCCCAGATCCGTTCAGAACATCCTGTTCTTTGGCAACATCCCTATGGTCCATTGCTGGATTCACTCCTTGTTGGAACGTCCCGGTTCCGAACTCGACTCCCTCCTTCGGAGGTTTTTGCCAGCCTGTTTAGGCTGCCGTTCGAGTGAGTATATTTAACCGCCCTGGCGTCCCGCGGAAAATACGTAGGAATTCGTATCGTGCCCTGTGCCAACGAGTTGTCGCGAATATGTCTTCCTGTCCCAGTAATCATGAAACCAGGCGAACGGACCGACCGGAACTTCTGATAAACAAGCCAGCAAAGGGGCAAGCGAAAGATCACCCCGCAATTCAACGGCGGCGCACGCTCTCGAAAATGACAATAATGTTTAACCCAAATTGTCCATTAGCCGGTGGCGAGCCCTGGAATCACGGGCGGAGCGGCGGCGTGGGCCCAAAGCCCTGAGAACCAGGCGCGTTTGCGGCGGGGGACCGAGAGCAGCAGGCGCTGTTGCTTCGCATCCGGATG